>NZ_AP024814.1:0-600000 GCF_019703305.1 Helicobacter sp. NHP19-003
CGGATTTGGCGGTGTTTTGCGCCCCCAACATTTGGTTGTGTAATTACATCAAAACCCGCTACGGCGCGCTTTTGGAGCAGATTTTGAGCGCAAAGCAAGGGTGTGCGATCAAAGTGCAAATCCTACCCCCACAAGCACAGCCCAAAGCCCCCCAAAGCCCCTCATCAAAGCCCATAAAAACCCCACCCTAAACCCCGCTTTCACCTTTGACACGCTCGTGGTGGGGGCGTGCAACCACATGGCGATCAAAGTCGCCTCCCAAGTGGCGCAAAGAAGTGGGGTGTATAACCCCGTGCTCTTCTTTGGGGGCGTGGGGCTTGGCAAGACCCACATTTTAAACGCCATCGGCAACACCGCTTGCGATCGCTTGCAAAGTGTACTTTATGTTACGGCCGAGCAGTTTTTAAACGACTATGTGTTTCGACTCGGCAACCACAGCATGGACAAATTCCAAGAGAAATACCGCTCTTGCGACTATTTATTGATCGACGATGTGCAGTTTTTTGGCGGTAAAGAGATGGTGCAAGAGGAGTTTTTCCACACCTTCAACACCTTACACGCCCAGGGCAAGCAGATTGTGATGAGCTCAGACAAGCCCCCTAAGAACATCAAGGGGTTGGCCGATCGCTTGCTCTCGCGTTTTGAGATGGGCATGATCGCCAGCATCCAAGCCCCCATGCTGGAGACCAAGATCGCCATCCTCACGCAAAAATGCCAGCTGAATCACATTTGCATGGATCGAGAGATCGTGGAGTATTTAGCCAGCCACATCCACGAGAACATCCGCCAGCTTGAGGGTGCGCTCTTGCGGCTGAACGCCACCGCCACTTTAAGCGGAGAAGAAATCAGCCTACGCATGGCGCAGGAAATTTTAAAAGACACCACCAAAGAGTGCTTGCAAGAAGTGGGCCTAGAGGACATCTTAGGGGTGGTGGCGCACACTTTAAACCTTAAACCCACAGACATCCGCAACAACTCACGAAACCGCCAAGTCGCCCTAGCTAGAAAGCTCATCATCTACCTAGCCCGCACGCTCACAGACACCTCCACAAATGCCCTCGCGCAATTTCTGGGTTTGAAGGATCATAGCGGCGTGAGCAAGGCGAGCAAAACCATCGCCCAGAGCATGGCTAAAGAAAACCACACCAAATTGTTGGTGGAGGAAATGCAAGCCAAGATCAACAGCCCCAAGCCCGTTTAATCTAGTTTGTAGTATAATCCTCAAAGACACTTTATACATTAAAATCATGGAAAAAGGGTAACGATGCAGTCTTACATGGGCGACAAGATCAAAGTACTGAAGGGTTTGGAGGGGGTGCGTAAACGCCCGGGGATGTATATTGGGGACACCAACATCAATGGCTTACACCACATGGTCTATGAGGTCGTGGATAACTCCATCGATGAGAGCATGGCAGGCTTTTGCACACAAATTAAAATCACCCTAACGCAGTATGGCTCGTGCATTGTGCAGGACAATGGGCGGGGCATCCCTGTAGACATCCACTCCACAGAGGGCATCCCCGCCGCCACGGTCGCGCTCACGGTGCTGCACGCTGGGGGCAAGTTTGACAAAGAAACCTACAAGGTTTCTGGCGGATTGCATGGCGTGGGGGTGAGTGTGGTGAACGCCTTGTCTAAAAAGCTCTTGATGACCATTAAAAGAGAGGGCAAAATTTACATCCAAGAGTTTGAAAAGGGTGTGCCCGTAGCTCCGCTTGCAGAGGTGGGCAACACCAAAGAGAGGGGGACCACCATTGAGTTTTTCCCCGATGAGAGCATCATGGAGGTCGTGGAATTTGACGCTAAGGTGCTGAAAAAACGCTTCCAAGAAATGGCGTATTTGAATCACAGCGTTACCATCACCTTCCACGACCAACCGGGCAACCTAAAGGAGGTCTACCATTACGAGGACGGGCTAAAGCAATTCATCTTAGACACCAACAAAGCCCCTTTGATCTCTAATGTCATCACCTTCAGCGGCGAGGGCGAGGACATGGAGGTGGAGATCGCCCTAGCCTACAATGAGGGCTACAGCGAGCAAATGTTTAGCTTTGTCAACAACATCCGCACACCCGAGGGGGGCACGCACGAAGCGGGTTTTCGCATGGGGCTTAGCCGTGCTATTTTAAACTATATCCAAGAAAACGCCAGCGCAAGAGAAAAAGAAGCGGGGGTGATCCAAGAGGACATTAAAGAGGGGCTCGTGGCGGTGGTGTCGGCAAAGATTTTAGAGCCACAATTTGAGGGGCAGACTAAAGCCAAATTAGGCAGCTCATTTGTGCGCCCCATAGTGGCTAAGCTGGTCTATGAAAAAATGGCAAAATTCTTTGAGGAAAACCCCAGCGTGGCTAAGGCGATCATGCAAAAGGCACTCTTGGCGGCTAGGGGCAGGGAGGCAGCCAAAAAGGCAAAGGAACTCACCCGCAAAAAAGACAATTTGAACGTGGGGACTTTACCGGGCAAGCTAGCCGATTGCCAAAGCAAGGACCCCAAAGAGTGCGAAATTTACCTAGTGGAGGGCGATAGTGCCGGCGGCTCAGCCAAACAGGGCAGGGATCGCACCTACCAAGCCATCTTGCCCCTTAGGGGTAAGATTTTAAATGTGGAGAAGTCGCATTTAAGCAAGATTTTAAAATCCGAAGAGATCAAAAACATGATCACCGCCTTTGGGTGCGGGGTGGGCGATGAGTTTAACCTAGAGAAACTCCGCTACCACAAAATCATCATCATGACCGATGCCGATGTGGACGGCAGCCACATCCAAACCTTGCTGATGACCTTTTTCTACCGCTACTTAAAGCCCTTGATCGCCAACGGGCATGTCTACATCGCCCAACCCCCCCTTTACCGCTTTAAGAAAAAGAAAATTGAAAAATACCTCAAAGATGAGAGAGAATTAAACCACTTCTTGATCGAGCATGGGATCGACAGCACCTCTATTGAGGGCATCGGGCGGGTGGATTTATTGGCCTTGCTGAAAACCTTGAGCACCTACCGCTTTGTGCTCAAAGAACTAGAAAAACGCCCCTTGCTCTTTGAGGTGTTGCGTTATTTGGTGGAGTTGCCCGAACGACCGCCCTTTGAGGTGCTGGCCAAAGACCTGCACGCCTTTTTAGAGGGCATTTCTTGCCAAGTGCTTAGCCAAGAGGTGATGGCTGATGGGGTGCATTTCTTTGTGCGGACAAAGCTAGGGTTAGCTGAATTGTCTGTGGATGAAGATTTGTTTAACGATCCGCTGTTTAAAGAGGCGCAAGATTTGGCACGCAGGATACAAGAGTTTGATTTGAGCGTGCTTGGCATGGATTGTTTGGATTACTTGGCCGACATCGAGGGGCGGGCCAAGCAGGGGGCGTATATCCAACGCTACAAGGGGTTAGGAGAGATGAATCCCGAACAACTTTGGGAGACCACGATGTTTGCGGATAACCGCAATTTGCTAAGAGTGTCCTTGGCGGATGAAGAGAGCGCGGATGCAGCGTTCAACTTGCTGATGGGCGATGAGGTCGAACCCCGCCGTGCCTACATCCAAGCCCACGCTAAGGATGTGAAAAATTTAGACATTTAGTTGGCAAGCTCAGTGGCGGGGTGGTCGTTTTTGCTCTGCTTGCTTTGGTCTTGATGGGCCATCCCCGCTATTTGCAACTCACGCTTAGCGTTTTCATTGCCAAACTCGGCGGCTTTTTTGAGGGTGTCGATGTCCACCATTTGGGAGGATAGGGCTTGGGGATTCATCCCATTGCCTAGCAAATAAAAGGCCAGCCCGATGTATTCTCTACGCAAGGGGGTGGCGGAGAAATCGCCCGCCCGTAGGTTTTCTACCCTTAAAGACCCTTCTCTTGTGTAATCCGCCCCATTGGCCAACAACACATCTTTGATAAGATTTAAGGCTTTTTCGGAGTCGGCGGACACACAAGCCCCCTCAGCGTAAGCACTCGCTAGCCCCACTTTAGCCACGAGCATGGCCAGCTCCTTATTGCTGTGGGCGTGGTTGATGACCAACTCAAAGTAGCCCACCGCCCGACATGAGTCCCTTTTCACACCCCAACCACCCAAATACATTTTGCCGACAAAAGCAGTGGCGAGCAAATCGCCACCTTGTTGCGCTCTTGTGTAGAGCACTAAAGCATCTTTGTTGTAGCCAAATCTTTCAAGCTCCATGCCCTTTTGCACCAGCACACCCACCCCCTCTTCGGCATGCAATAGGGTCAAAAGACCCAAACAGAGGGCTAACTTTTTAAGAATCAACACAGGACACCTCCGGTCATTGTTTTCGTTTGGTTACAGCGGATGCGATTGGAGAGAGCTAAAGACAGGGGGGGGTAAGTCGCCACACGCAGGGTTGTTTCATCCGACTCTCCAAGAGGGAAAATTTTGAGATTCTAACACAAAAATGGTTAAAAATCAATCTCTAGAGCAAGCGTAAAGTTTGGTTTTCTAGGAGGTAGGTGCGGGTACAATCTTGAGCGATTCTTTGATCGTGAGTGGCTAGGATCAACACCCCTTGTTGCCCGCAAATGTAGGCTTGCAACACCGCCATCACGGCTAGGGCAGTGGTGCTATCGAGGTTGCCCGTAGGTTCATCGGCAAAGATGATCTTAGGTTTCTTGGTCAAGACTCTCGCGATAGATAAGCGTTGTTGTTGCCCGCCACTCAACTCGCCTATTTGTTGCTTTAAAGTGTGGGCGATGCCTAGAGTCTCTAATAGGGCGGGGTCTATGGGCTGGTTTGTAAGGATGGACGCCACTTGTAAATTTTCTAGGGCATTAAAGCCTCTAAAGAGATAGTGTGCTTGGAAAATGATCCCGATGTCGTGCCGTCTTAGGGCTAAAAGGGTTTTGTTGGGCAGGGCGTAAATGTCGCTGTGTTGCAATAAACGCACTTGCCCTTGCAAAGGCTTTAACATGGTGGAGAGGTTGTTTAAGAGGCTGGATTTGCCGCTCCCACTCACGCCTAGTAAGGCGATAGACTCACCGGCTTTGGCGTGCAAATTTAAGTCTTGATACAGCCAATTTTCAAATTTATGGCTGAGGTTAGTGGCTTCTAGCATGGGTTCTCACTTAAAAATTTGGTCACCAAAGAGGGTGGGGCTTAGGATATAGGCGGGGGATTTATTGGCGCTGTGGACAATGGTTTTGTTGAAACGCCTTGCGTAGTACTTTAAGAGCATGCGTTGCAAAAAAGGCTCGATGCTGGGCACAAACCATGCGTTGTTGCTGACCACCACTAAATACGGGGGGCTGTTTTTATAGGCTTTGGCAGAAGTGCCCTCATAGCACACAAGAGGGCGTAAGGGCAAGGCGGTGGTCTTAAAGTCGCTAAAGTGGGTGGCGTGCCCGAGCTTAAACACCTCAGCTCCAAAGAAAAAGCGATCTAGGGCGTTGGCTAAAAAGTCTGGAAAGGGCATGCTCTCGCCAAAGGGGGCTAAGATGACTTTATGGGCGTAGTGGTATTGCCCCTTGTCAAAAATGTAGGTGGAGTTGTAGATGGTCTTGCCCTCTTCATAGAGCGCACCCGTGATGATGGTGATTTGCTCGCTTAATTGCAATAAGGGGGGGATTAAAAGGCTTTTATTTAAGGCGATGGGGAAGGCAGTTTCGGGCAAGATCACAATTTTTTGGTGCTTTTTAACCGCTTGATGGATGAGGGCAAAGTTTGCATCAATGTTTGACTTCAACTCAGCACTGCTCCACTTGTCGCTTTGGTTGATTTGGGTGCTGATGGGCTCAATGCCCTCTAGGGGCACAGAGCTTTTGGGTATTTGTAGAGCGCACACAAAGAGCACCCCCGCTACAATGCGGGCGTAAAGGGGACTCAAACGCCTATCTGCCAAGAGTGCAAGCGCACAAAGGATCAAGAAAAAGCTGAGTTTATCCACTTTAAAGAAAGAGTAGGCAAAGAAGGCATCGGGGATAAACCAATCAAAACCAAAGGGGTGTATGGCACTAGACAGCCACAGAGCAGGCACTCTAAAGAGCACAGATTGTTTAAAGAGCAAGAGATAAAAGAACCCCCCATAACAGCACGCCACTAATAGGGCGATGAGGGGCATTAAAAAGGGGTAGGCATTGTAACGAAAACTTAGAGCGGTCCAGTAAAACATGCCAAAGCCCACGAACAGCCCGAATACAAAGCGTTGTTCGACCCTTAGGCGCAAACATGCCCATAAGCTTAAGGGGGCTAAAATGCTCTCTAACACTGCTAAGGTTTTGGGCGCACCGCTTAAAGCCACACCCACATACAAGGGGGCTAAAAACAACACAGCCCAAAAAATAGGCAATTTTAGGGGCGAAAAAAGAGGGTGTTTCAGACTTAAAAAAAACAAACGAAAACCTTAAGGCAATTATATTTTAAGTTTTGCATTGTAAAATACCTTATCTTAAAGATTGCGTTTAGGGCGTTTATTGATTTTTTAAAAGATGGTGCTGATGGGCTCTTATGTTGACATCGCTTTATTAGTGTTTGTGGTCGTGATCGGGATTCGGGGGTTTTACAACGGCTTTGTTGATGAAGTGGCCGGGTTGTTGGGCATTGTTACGGGGGTGTTTTTGGCTTCTAGATGGGCTAGTGCTGTGGGGGCGAGATTTGCCAACCATGTTTATGCCTTTAAAGACCCTTCTATGAACGATTTGGTCGGCTTTGTGGTGGTGTTGGCGGGGGTGTGGATCGCCTTTTTGGTGGTGGGGATTGTGGTGAGTAAGGCGATCACCCTTAGCAATTTGGGCGTGTTGGATAAAATCTTGGGTTTTGTCTTTGCGTGCACTAAGATATTTTTGATTTTATCTTTCTTGGTCTATGCCATCTCCCGCCTAGCCTTCATGAAAACCATAGACAACTACCTACACACCCACAGCCAAGTCTATCCCTACATGCACGGCGTGGCTTCGCACATTTTGCAAATTAAGGAAGTCCAAGAGTTTGGCGAGATGATCCAACAAAAAGCCCAAAACGCCAAAAAAGAGGGCGCGCAGACTTTAGAAAAAACGCAAAAAAATCTTGAACCAACCCACTAAAAGCGAAATCCATGTTTGACACCCCCTATATCCAACAACGCTTGCAGAAAGCAGACGGCTTACGCCAAGCGCATAAAAACCCTTATGACAACCAAGTCCAGCGCACCCTAGACAACGCCCATTTTTTAGAGAAGTTTAGCGATTTACACACAAAAGATGAGCCTAAAGACCCTACAAGCACAAACGCCCTAGTGGGGCGGGTGCGCTTTATCCGCCTCATGGGCAAGGCGTGTTTCCTCAAAATTGAGGATCAAAGCGCACAAGTGCAGGTGTATTTGTCCCAAAACGACCTAGGTAAAGAGGGCTTTGAGGACTTTAAAAAATGCGTGGAGGTGGGCGACATTGTCAATGTGATCGGCTACCCCTTTGTGACCAAAACCGGCGAACTCAGCCTACACGCCACCGCCTATAAGATTTTAACCAAAGCCATCGTGCCCCTGCCCGAGAAGTTTCACGGCTTAAGCGATATAGAGCTGCGCTACCGTCAACGCTATGTGGATTTAATCGCCAACCCCGAAGTCAAAGAGGTGTTTAAAACCCGCAGTAAAATTGTCGCCACCATCCGCCGTTTCTTTGAAGACAAGGGCTTTTTAGAGGTGGAAACCCCGATGATGCACCCCATCGCCGGGGGGGCAAATGCCCGCCCTTTCATCACCTACCACAACGCCCTAGAAGTAGAGCGTTACTTGCGTATCGCCCCCGAATTGTATTTAAAACGCCTTGTGGTGGGTGGGTTTGAGGCGGTGTTTGAGATCAACCGCAATTTTAGAAACGAGGGGATGGACCACTCCCACAACCCCGAGTTCACAATGTTAGAATTTTATTGGGCGTATAAGACTTATGAGGATTTGATCACACTCACCAAAGAGCTCTTTAGCACGCTGCTGCACGCCTTAAACTTGCCCAGCACGATCGCCTACCAAGAACACCAAATTGATTTTAACGCCGTGCGGGTGCTGGGCTTTAAAGAGGCTTTAGTGCAAGTGGGTGGGCTAGACAAAGACACCATCAACGACCCCAAGAAACTCCAAAACCACCTAGAAAAAGAGGGTGTGCGTTTAGAGGGCTTACTCACTTATGGCAAACTTTTGGCCGAAGCTTTTGATTTGTGCGTGGAGCATAAACTCATCAATCCAACCTTCATCACAGAATACCCCATTGAAATCAGTCCGCTGGCGCGGCGTAACGACTCTAACCCCGAGATCGCCGACCGATTCGAGCTTTTCATTGCAGGCAAAGAGATCGCCAATGGCTTTAGTGAGCTCAACGACCCCATTGACCAATACGGGCGTTTTGAGGAACAAGTGAAAGCCAAAGAGAGTGGGGATGAAGAGGCGCAATTCATGGACACCGATTATGTGTGGGCTTTAGGGCATGGCATGCCCCCTACAGCCGGCGAGGGGATCGGCATCGATCGCTTGGTGATGCTCCTTACAAATTCTAAAACGATCAAAGATGTGATTTTATTCCCGGCGATGAAGCCCGAGAACAAGGACAACCATGCCTAATTATTTTTTAGAACAAAACGACCCCGAGCTGTTCGGGCTGGTTAAGGATGAGTGGGTGCGCCAAAACACCCACCTAGAGATGATTGCCAGCGAAAACTACACCTTTGAGAGCGTGATGGAGGCGATGGGCAGCGTTTTAACCAATAAATACGCGGAGGGCTATCCATCTAAACGCTACTATGGGGGCTGTGAGGTGGTGGACAAAATCGAGAGCCTCGCCATCGAGAGGGCGAAAAAGCTTTTTAATTGCGCCTTTGTTAATGTGCAACCCCACTCGGGTAGCCAAGCGAATATGGCGATCTACCACGCCCTATTGAAGCCTCATGACAAAATTTTAAGCATGGAGCTTAGCAGTGGGGGGCATCTAACCCACGCTTCAAAAGTGAGCATGACAGGGCAACACTTCCAGGGTTTTCACTATGGAGTCAACGCCAAAGGGTGGATCGACTATGAGGAGGTGCATGAAATCGCCCAAATTGTGCGCCCTAAGATCATCGTTTGTGGGTATTCGGCTTACCCTAGAGAGATTGATTTTAAACGCTTTAGGCAGATCGCCGACTCTGTGGGGGCGTATTTAATGGGCGACATCGCCCACATCGCCGGGCTCGTGGTGGCCGGCGAGCACCCCCACCCCTTGCCCCATTGCCATGTCATCAGCAGTACCACACACAAGACTTTAAGAGGGCCTAGGGGCGGGCTGGTTTTCACCAATGATGAAGAGATCGCCACTAAAGTCAACAAAGCCCTATTCCCGGGCACCCAGGGTGGCCCCTTAATGCATGTCATTGCGGGCAAGGCGGCGGGGTTTTTAGAAAACCTTAAACCCGAATGGCGCAACTATGCCAAGGCGGTGAAGACACACACGCAGGTTTTGGTGCAGGGCTTGTTAGAGCAGGGCTTTCATTTGGTGAGCGGGGGGAGCGATAACCACTTGTTGGTGATGCGTTTTGAGGACTTTAGCGGCAAAGAGGCAGAGGAGGCTTTAGGCAGGGCGGGGATCATTGTGAATAAAAACACGGTGCCCGGCGACATGCGCAGCCCCCTCATCACTAGCGGGATTAGACTAGGCGCAGCGGCCCTCACCAGCCGCGGGCTAGACTCTAAAGATTTTGCCTTCATCGCCGTCAAGATCGCCCAGGTTTTAAACAACATCAAGGGCGATCAGAGCGGCGTTTACAAAGAAATTGAGGCGTTTAGTCAAGGGCACCCAACCTACACACAGCCCATTTTTTAAGGAACAGCATGGTCGAAATGGATTTAAAGTTAATCAAAATGCAAACGGGTTTTTACTACGCCCTAAAACCGGGCTTAGGGCAGAGGGTAACCCACATGGGGCGTTGTTATTACGATAAGTTTGAAAAGGTAGAAGACACTCTCACTTCTGCGCTGATCCAAAAACACTGGAAAAGGGAATTGACAATTGCCCACGCCTTGTTGCTCCCCAACAATAAAGTAGAAAACATTGTGTTTGACTACAATGGGCGCAACCCCGAACGCTTTTACCACAAGGCGCAACTCTTGCTAAGAGAGGAAGGGTTTATGAACTTCACTGCCTACGAGAGCAAGACTCCCGGGCATTTGCACCTCTACATCCACAAGGGGCACACCGAGCTTAGCGAGGGTTACCGATTAGCCCGCACCTTATCCATGAAGTTGGCGCAGGGCTTGCCCAATGAGTGGCGTACCTTCCCCAACAGCGATTTACCGCCCTACTTCAATATTCTAATTTTGCCTTATGAAGTTTACGCCAAAGAACGGGGCGCAAGCTGGGCACGCCATATGTAAAGAAAGGATCACAATGGACAATAAAAACGAATTTGGCGAACTTGACCCAAGTCTTAAAAGACAGGTGGATGCAGCCATAGAGGAGGAGCAAAAGAGCTCAGGGTTTAAAAAGGTACTGTTGGTCGTGGCCATCGCTTTGATCATTTTGGTGGTGGTGGTTGTGGTGTTTTACAAGAGCACAAGGGAGCCGGCCAAAAGTGCGTCTGTGCCCCCTGAGAAAAACATGCAAAAAGTCGGCAATGCCCACGACTTTGAAAGCTTGACTTTAGAACCCACGGTGAAAAAGCCCGAGGAAGACCGCTTTGACAAGATCGTTAAGGACATCCAAAGCAAGCAAAACCAACCCGCTGTAGACAACACGAGCAACACAGACAATAAGTTAAACGCCCTGCCTGCAAGTCCACTAGACAAGCCTGCCTCCATCCACACGCCCCCCTGCCCCCCGCCCCCATCAAGGAACAAGCGTATAAGGCAGAGCATAAAACAGAGCACCACGAAGCCCCCAAAGCGCACCACGAAGTTCAAGAAAAAAGCGCACAAGCCCACACAGAGGTGCACAGGGCAGAGCACAAGCCCGTCCACCACAACCAAGAAGCCCATAAAGTGGCGCATCGCGAAAAACCAGAACACCCCACGCACAGGGCAGAGCACAAGCCCGTCCACCCCGCACATAAACCAGAGCATAAACCCGAGTACACAGCGCACAATGAGCATAAGAGCGCCACGCACCCAGCCAAACGCCCCGCTCAAGTCGGCTTACCCAAAGGTTTTTACTTACAAGTGGGCGTGTTTAGTAAAACCCCCAATGAGAAATTCCTAGAGGCGATCAAGCCTTATCCGCACAGAGTGCAAGACTTTAAGGGACAAAAACGCTATTTGATCGGTCCCTTTGAGAGCCAAGAAAAAGCCGATGAAGAGCTAGAAAAAGTGAGTAAAGATGTGGCTAAACCCGTGCATGTGCAGATCAAATAGCCCATTATCAGCTCAAATACAGCTTGCATGGGGTATAATCCGCTTTCTTTTTATTTTTAAAAAAGGATTGCTATGAACGCTGTGCATTCTGAAAAGGCTCCTAGGGCCATTGGTCCTTACTCTCAAGCGGTTGCCACCGAGCATCTTGTGTTTGTGTCCGGGCAGTTGGGCATCAACCCTGCGACAGGTGAATTTGCCGGCGCAGATATTAAAGCGCAAGCCACGCAATCAATGGAGAACATTAAAGCCATTTTGCACGCCGCTGGGCTTGGCATGCACCACATTGTCAAAACCACAATTTTATTAAAAAGTTTGGAGGATTTTGCGGTGGTCAATGAAATTTATGGGAGCTATTTTAAAGAGCCCTACCCCGCGCGCGCCACCTTCCAAGTCGCTAAACTCCCCAAAGATGGCTTGGTGGAAATCGAAGCCATCGCCCAAAAAAAATAGGAGGGGTCTATGCAAAAAGATGCCGTTGTCATCGGTGGGGGCATAGTCGGCCTTAGTTGTGCCTATTCCTTGCACAAGTTGGGCCGTAAGGTTACGGTGATTGAAAAGGGGGATGGGAGCAATGGGACTTCCTTTGGCAATGCCGGATTGATATCCGCCTTTAAAAAATCTCCGCTCTCTTGCCCGGGTGTGGTGAGCGATACGCTAAATCTCATGTTAAAGGGCCAAGCCCCTTTGAGTGTCCACTGGGGCTTAAACGCCCAGCTTTACAAATGGCTGTGTAAATTCATAAGAAGTGCAAACGCCAAATCCACCGCCCGCACGATGGCGCTTTTTGAACGCTATGGGTGGCTAAGCATCGATGTTTACCACGAAATGCTCGCCGATGGCATGGACTTTTGGTATAAGGAAGATGGATTGTTGATGATCTACACCTTGCAAGAAAACTTTGACAAAAAAGTTAAATTGTGCCAAGACCACTACGACCCTAAGACCTACGAAATCTTTGATGCAAAAAAGACCCTAGAGCACATGCCCGTGGCCAAAGAGGAAACCATCGCCGGTAGTGTGCTTTTGACCGAAAATGCCCATGTGGATGCACGGGAAGTGATGGAGCATTTGCAAACCTACCTCAAAAACGCAGGTGTGGAGTTCTACTACAATGAGGAAGTGTTGGACTTTGAGTTCAGCGGGAACAAAATCAATGGCATCATCACCACCGCCAACCGCTTCCAAGCCGATGCCATCATCTTATCCACCGGTGCCAACCCCCAACTCGTTAAAAAAACCGGTAACGACTTTTTGATGATGGGCGCAAAGGGCTATAGCATCACTTTTGAAATGGAGGAGGAGCTCAAACCCAAAACCTCTGCGCTCTTTGCCGACATTTTCTTGGCGATGACCCCTAGAAGAAACACTGTGCGCATCACTTCTAAGCTCGAGCTAAACACCCTTGATCCCAGCATCACACCCGCGCAGATCGCCAACATGAAGAAGAACTTCACCACCTTCACAAAACCCTTTGTGATGAGAAACCCTGTAGAGTGGAGTGGGTTTAGACCCCTAACGCCTAATGACATCCCCTACTTGGGTTATGACCAAAAATACAAAAACTTGATCCACGCCACAGGGCTGGGTTGGCTGGGAATCACCTTTGGCCCTGCCATCGGCCGTGTCATCGCTAATTTAACCACAGAGGGCGCAAACGAGAAAAGCGCAGACATCATGCTTTTCTCCGCCTTTTTCAGGGATTAACATGCGCAATTTAAAGGAAAGCCATGGGTTATTTAAACTCTCTTTTAGACCTCATCAAAGAATGGGTTTGGGGCTTGCCCCTGCTCATCTTGCTTGTGGGCACGGGTTTATTCTACACCGTGGTGCTCAAGGGTTTACAATTTTCTAAAACTCTCTATGCCTTCAAGGTGCTTTGCACCCGCGACAAACACTCTAAGGGCGATATCTCCCAATTCTCTAGTTTAATGCTCTCCATCGGGGCGACTGTGGGCATCGGCAACATTGTCGGCGTTTCTGTGGCGATCGTATCTGGGGGGCCTGGGAGTATTTTTTGGATGTGGGTGACGGGCATTGTGGGCATGGCGACCAAGTACGCCGAAGGGGTGCTGTCTTTAAAATACAGAGAAATCGGGCAGTTTGGCTACAAAGGTGGCCCGATGTATTACATTAAAAATGGCTTGCACATGCCAAAGCTCGCCTTTTTCTTTGCCATTTTCACCTTGATCGCCTCTTTTGGCATCGGCAGCATGACCCAAGCCAACGCCATGTCCTCGATTCTCTTGCACCACGCCTCCATGCCTGCATGGCTTTCAGGACTCATCATCTCAGGCATCACGGGGATCATTTTAATGGGCGGTATCCAATCCATTAGTAAATTTAGCGACTACTTCGCCCCCTTTATGGTACTTTTGTATGTGCTCACCACAGTTTACATTGTGGCAATGCACCCCAGCGCGACTTACAATGCCTTTAAACTCATTGTAAATAGTGCCTTTGGCCCCAAAGAGGCGATCAGTGGTACAGCGGGGGGCGTGGCACTTTTGACGATCGTGCAAAACGGGGTGTCTAAGGGGCTCTTTTCTAACGAAGCGGGTATGGGCTCTGCGGCCATCGTGGCCGCCGCCTCTAAGAGCGCGCACCCTGTCAAGCAAGCCCTCATCACCATGCTCCAACCCCTCATCATCACCCTAGTGGTGTGCACCTCCACCGCCCTTTTGGTGTTGATGTCGCCCGTGCATGAAACCTTCCACGATGCAAGCCTGCTCACTTATGAGAGTGTGCGCTACTTTTACCCTAATGGGGGCTGGATTGTGTTCGCCTCCACGATCTTCTTTGCCTACTCTACCATAGTGGGTTGGGCTTACTATGGGGAGCGCAGCGTTGAGTTCACCTTTGGTGGGGATTATATTTTCTACTACCGCATTTTATATTTGATCGGGGTTTTTGTGGGCTCTGTTACCAAGTTGGACTTTGTGTGGAACTTCTCCGATATCGCCAATGCTTTAATGGCGATCCCCAACCTCATCGCCCTTTTATTGCTCTATAAAGTTGTTGTGGCAGAAACTAAATCTTACTTTAATCCACAAGAAGAAGAAGTCCAACATGCAAGAAAGCCTACCCCCACGCGCTAGTTTCGTAGAGGTCAACGCCGCTGCTCTGGCGCACAATTTTTCAGTCATTAGAAAAGTGTGCCAAATGCCTTTGATGGCAGTGGTGAAAGCGAACGCCTATGGGGCGGGGGTGCTCGGGGCTAGCCGGGTGTTTGTCAAACAGGGCGCGATCTATCTAGGCGTGGCGACCCTAGATGAAGCTTTAGAATTGCGCACGGAGTTTAAAGACATTCCCATTTTGATTCTAGGCTACACCCCCGATCACATGGCAAAGACTTTAGTGGAACAAAAGATCACCCAAACCATTTTTTCGCTCAAACAGGCCGAGCATTTTTCACAAGTGGCCCTGTCTTTAAAGCAAAAGCTCAAGGTGCATGTTAAGGTAGATACGGGCATGAGCCGCCTAGGCTTTTTACCCACTAAAGAAAACGCCTATGAGGTGGTGAAAATTGCCAAGCTCAAGGGGCTGGAAGTGGAGGGGATTTTCACCCACCACAGCAATGCCGATGCCATGTTTAAAAACTATGCTCTAGAACAAGCCATACGCTTTTTGGACTTTTTAGCTAAACTGAAAAATTTAGGATTAGAGTTTAAATACCGCCACATGGCAAACAGCGCAGCGGCTCTATCTATGGATAATTATGGGCTAGACTTAGCCCGCGCGGGGCTCGCACTCTATGGCTTACACCCCTCAATCTACACGCAGGATGCGCTCAATAAAAAGGGTTTTGAGTTGCAGCACGCCATCACGCTCAAAGCCCAGATTGTGAGTTTAAAGACCATTGAGGCAGGGCAGTTGGTGGGCTATGGGGAGGGGTATTATTGTTTAGAACCTACAAGAGTGGGGGTTTTGCCCTTAGGCTATGGGGATGGAATTTCTAAAGTTTTGGGCAATAAGGCGTGGGGGCTCTTGCACGGGCAGAAAGTCCCCATCATCGGGGGGGTGTGCATGGATCAATGTTTTATTGATGTGGGTAAAATTGAGGCACAGGAGGGCGATGAAGTCATCTTGCTTGGCGACCCACAAAGTGGGGCAATGGGAGCGGGTGATGTTTCTAAGATTTTAGGCATCATCAATTACGAGGCGATCACCATGCTCACCCGCCGTCTGCCAAGGATTTACACCCACACTTCTTAGGGAGTTGCATGTTGAAGGGTTTTCAGCTTATCCCCTGCCTTGAACCTTCCCCTCGCCTCTAATCTCTACAAGAGAATCCACGACAAAGAAACCATCTCTTGATGTTTTTCTAGCCAAAGCATTAGGACATTGCACGCCTTTTAAACTTGGATTTAGACTTGATAAATTTTTGATTTTTTTGCTACCATCGGCCTCGCATTTCACATCAATAAAGGAATCTGTGGTACAACGGAAAAAGCAATCAGCAATCAGCAATCAGCAATCAGCAATCAGCAATCAGCAATCAGCAACGGCAGGGCAAGTAAGAGTAAATTTCTAGCCCTTTTAGGTTCTTTAGCCCTTTGTCCTTTTGCGCCTTTGAGTGCCGAAAAGAATGGGGCATTTGTAGAGGGGGGGTTTCAGTACTCTAATGTAACCGGTGAAAACAACTACAGCCAACCTACAATAACCCAAACTCAGGATGGTTATACTTATACTAATGAAGGCTTCAGCCAACCGGGCAAAACTACAGGCAATCTTTATGGCGCAGATATTCAGGTGGGTTATAAGCAATTATTTGGCAAGAAAAAACGCTTTGGTTTGCGCTACTATGGCTTTTTTAGCGGACAAGGTGGGAGTTATGTTACAGACATCAGCGCTGTCCCTTCGCAATTCATATCAGGAAATGTCATCACAGGCAAAGCCGCTAACTTGTTTTATGGCGCGGGCGTTGATGCGATCTATAATTTTTGTAGCACCATGAATACCGAATATTCAGACTTGGCAAAAGTGGATAAAGTGTATGGTAAAACAAACTTTAGCCCCACTTTTGTGCAATTCATCATCAACATCGGCTTTAGAACCAATTTCAGCGCACATCAGGGCTTTGAAGTGGGCGTGCGCATCCCCACCATTAACGATCCCTACTACACAGAAAAAGATACCCTAGCAAATGGTGGTGGTAAAACCACCATCACCTTTAGGCGCACAGTGGCGATTTATGCCAACTATGTTTATAACTTCTAAGCGCAGCGTTTAAAAAAGGGAGGGGGGCAAGATTAACTCGTGAAAAAATATTGAGAGCGTTGCTCTCAATTCCCCTAGATTTAGCCCTTAAGCTGACCTAAAACCCTTTGAGCTAGCAGAAATTCTAGCTTTGTAGAATTTTACAAAGTTTTATAGGATTTTGTAGGTCTGTAAGAACGGTCAGCTCTAGTGTAGGCCTCCACTTTAAAACCCCGCACCCTAGGGGCATTGCCCCTATGATTGATTTTCTAATTGTGCGATCTTGCTCCAAGTGGCGATCACCGAGTCGGGATTGAGAGATAGGGAGTTGATGCCCTCTTTCACCAAAAACTCGGCAACCTCTATATAGTCGCTAGGAGCTTGCCCGCAAATCCCGCAATACTTGCCATGCCTTTTGCACGCTGCAATGGCGCGCCTAAACATCTCCAACATCGCCGGGTTGCGCTCATCAAAGACATGGCTGACCAACTGCCCATCTCTGTCCACGCCCAAAGTGAGCTGGGTGAGATCGTTTGAGCCAATGGAAAAGCCATCAAACAAGCTCAAAAAATCATCGGCCAAGATCACATTGATGGGCAACTCACACATGACATACAACTCTAGCCCGTTTTTACCCGACTCTAGCCCGTTTTTACGCAAAATCTCCAAAACCTTTTTACCCTCCTCAATGGTGCGTAAAAAGGGGATCATGATTTTCATGTTGTTCAAGCCCATTTGCTCGCGCACCATGGACAACGCCTCACACTCCCAATTAAACGCCTCTTTATACAGTTCCGAGTAGTAACGGCTCGCCCCCCGATAGCCTAGCATGGGGTTTTCTTCATGTGGCTCGTACACACTCCCACCAAGCATCCTTGCATATTCATTAGATTTAAAATCGCTGGTGCGTACAATCACTGGTTTAGGGTAAAAGGCCGCAGAGATCATGCCCATCCCCTCGGCGATTTTCTTAACAAAAAAATCTTTAGGGCTTTCATAGCCGGCGATGAGCGCCTCCACCCGGTCCTGGTTTTCTATGGGTTTGTTGTGTTGCATGTCCACTAGAGCCAAGGGGTGCACCTTAATTTGATTGAGCATGATGAGCTCCATGCGCGCCAGCCCCACGCCGTGATTAGGCAGTTGCGAAAACTTAAACGCCTTTTCAGGGTTGCCAATATTGAGGTAGATTTTGGTCTTGGGTTCTTGTAAATTGTCTAAAGCGATGCGCTCGGTCTCAAAGGGGTGTGCGCCCGCGTAAATATAGCCCACCTCGCCTTCAGCGCAAGAAATGGTGATCTCCATGCCGGTGTAGAGGAGTTCGGTCGCCCCTAGAGCCCCCACAATCGTGGGCACGCCGATTTCTCGTGCTACAATGGCAGCGTGGCAGGTGCGCCCGCCTCTATTTGTTACAACCGCGCTCGCCTTTTTCATGATGGGCTCCCAGTCGGGGTCGGTGTTGTCTGTAACTAAAATCTCGCCCTCTTTAAAAATATTCATGTGATCTAGGCTGTTGATGACACGCACTTTCCCCACGCCGATTTTGCTGCCGATCGCCCGTCCCGTGAGCAAGACCTCTCGCCCCTCTGTGCTTTTAAAATAGTATTTTTCATACATCCGTGCGCTTTGCTTCAAGCTTTGGCTTTGCACGGTTTCAGGGCGCGCCTGCACGATGAAAATCTCCCCGCTGTCCCCATCTTTTGCCCACTCAATATCCATCGGGCGGTATTGTCCGGCCTCTTGGCTGTAGTGCTCCTCAATGAGCATAGCATAGCGGGCAAGGCTGAGCAAATCGGCATCGCTCAAAGAAAAGCTGTTTTGCTCTTTAGGGGTGGTGGGGATGCTTTTAGTGGGGCTTTCACTGCCCCGGCTGGCGTACACGATTTTTTGAGTCTTATCGCCTAGCTGGCGTTTGATGATGGGCTGTTTGCCCGCTTTGAGTGTGGGTTTGAAGATATAAAACTCATCGGGGTTGACTAGCCCCCCAACCACACTCTCCCCCAAGCCCCAGCTGGAAGTGATGAAAACCGCATCCTTAAAACCCGTTTCAGTGTCAATGGAGAACATCACCCCCGCACTGCCCTTGTCCGCCCTCACCATTTTCTGCACCCCCACGCTCAAGGCGACTTTAAGGTGGTCAAAATCCCTAGAAGCCCGATAACTGATCGCCCTGTCTGTAAAGAGCGAAGCCAAACAAGCTTTAATGTAGTGGATGAGCTCAGTTTTACCCTTGACATTTAGATAGGTGTCTTGTTGCCCCGCAAAGGAGGCATCGGGCAAGTCCTCAGCAGTGGCTGAAGAGCGCACCGCCACATCCGCCTCCCGCATACCATATTCATCACTGAGTATTTTATAGGCCCGTAAAATCTCATCGCGCAAGTCAGCAGGAAAGGGCGTGCCAAAGATGAGCTCTCGGATTTGTTTAGAGCGCATTTTAAGCACATCTAACTCTGTAGCGTCCACACCCTCCAACAAGCTGATGATTTGCTCTTTAATCCCCCCCTGCTCCAGGAGATACCAATACGCTTCGCTGGTGATTGCAAAGCCATTAGGCACTTTAATCCCATTGGGCACCAACTCCTGAAACATCTCCCCAATGCTGGCGTTCTTGCCCCCCACTAAAGGCACATCTTTATTGTTCAATTCTTTGTAAAACCGAATATAGCGCACACTATCCCCTTGCGTTAGTCTCAAAAAGACCCTATTATAGCATGGACATACTAAGGCTTTTAAAAAGGTTTATTTTTTGCTACAATGCCCGGTTATGGAAACGCAATCAGCACACACACACACTTGGCTGGCTTTAAGGGCATCTGCGGGCAGTGGCAAGACCTTTGCGCTCACTTTGCGCTACGCCGCCTTGCTCTTTGAGGGGGCACAGCCGGCAAATATTCTAACCTTGACCTTCACCAAAAAGGCCGCCGCTGAAATGCGCGAGCGCATCCACAAGACCCTAGCCCTTTTAAAGACCGCCAGCCTTGTCTACCAGAAAGATCCCACCTACACCCCCGAACCCAAAACCCAAGAAATCCTAGAGGTCTTGCAAAGGGATTACAATTTATCCCTAGCTCGCTTAGCCAGTGCCCCCAAAATCTACGCCGACTTTTTACAAGAAGACCCCCCTATTATCACGATCGATGCTTTTTTTCAACAAGTCTTGAGAAAATTCAGTTACTTCGTGGGTGTGGTGTCGGCTTTTGAAGTGGGCGAGTCTTCCCTAGAAGAGCAACTCAACGCTTTTTTAAGCCGCCTAAAATCCCAAGACCTCAATAGATTTAAACGCCTTTGTCTATTATTGCTCACACCGGGGCGCTCCAGTGTTGCCCATGCACTTAAAGGCTTTTTAGAATTGCACGATGGCGGCGTGGACTTTACCCCCCCCAGTGCCCCAAATGTCAACTTTAAACAACTAGAGCAAGAAATTTTTAATGAGTATGGCATTTCAAAATTTAAATGGAGAAAAGAGCCCGTTAAAGACTTTGGAGAGATTTTAGTGGCGTTAAAAAACAAGGGTGCGCAAAAGGATTTGGGCACCAACCCTAAGATCAAAACCTTGCTTGTGGATTATTTTTGCTTGCGTGAAGCGGCGGTTTTAAATGAATTTGCTTATTTTTTAGGGCTTTACAGAAAACACAGCCACAACCCGAGCAAATTGAGTTTTGCCGCCATCACGCTCAAGGTCAACCAACTTTTACGAGAAAACCTAATCGATCGGGACTTCTTTTATTTCCGCTTAGACAGCCAAATCATGCACATTTTGATAGACGAGTTTCAAGACACCAACCCCTTGCAATTTGGCATTTTAAAGCCCTTGGTAGATGAGATCAAGGCGGGCAAAGGACAAAAATGGGGGGATCGCAGTGTGTTTTTTGTGGGCGACTCTAAACAGAGCATTTATGGTTTTAGGGGGAGCAAAAGTGCGCTTTTTGAAAGGGTTTGTAGCGAGATACCCAGCCAGTCTTTAGAGCATAATCACCGCAGCACGGGTGTGGTGCTAGACTTTGTGAACGCCGCTTTTGCGCCCAAGATTGCGGGCTACACCCCCCAAAAACTCCCCGAAAAACGCACAGACTTAGCCACAAAGGGCTATGTACGGGTGCAAAGTGTCCAAATAACGGGTTTAGAAAACGGGGCAAAAACGGAAGCGATGTTAACGGGGGTTTTAAACGCCATAAAAGAGCTGTTAAACAGCGGGGTGGTGGCGCAGGAGATTGCGATTCTGTGCTTTAAAAATGACGATGTGAACGACTTAAAAGAATTTTTAACCCCCCACTTAAAGGGCGTGGAGATTGTGAGCGCGACCGATTTAAGCCTTTTGGCGCAAAAAGAAGTCAAAGCCTTGCGCCACGCTTTGCTCCACGCCATTTGTCCACCCGAGCAACAAAGCTACCACCTAGCCAATGTGGCGAAGTTGTGCGGCTCGCCTTTAAACATCTCCCCTAAACTCCCTCCCCTAAACCCTAATTTAAGCACCCACATCTTAAATCTCATGCAAACTTTGGAGCTGTTTAGCCCCAGCGCGTGCCACTTCTTAGAACACTCTTTGGAGTTTAACGACCCCAAAGAGTTTTTAGAGGATTTGGAGCAGAAAAATATCCAAATCGCCCAAAGTGAGGTGGTGGGGCTAAAGATCATGACCGTCCACAAGTCTAAGGGTATGGAGTTTGGAAATGTCATTTTGATGGACCGCTTGAGTCAAAGGGCGGCGAACGATACACAACAATTTTTAGAGTACAACCAGCGTATTTTTTACAAACAGAGCCACAGAAAACATGTAGACCCCATCTACAACCAAGCCTTAGAAGCGAGCGATGAAGCCCACAGAGAAGAAGACATCAATGTTTTGTATGTGGCGTGCACCCGTGCACAACAAAGTTTAATGATTTTACAAAAGGACAAAGAAAGTGCCTTTGGGCCTCTGGGGCTTTTGGAGTGTGTAAGGGGGCAATTACCTAAGAGCGCGCCCAAAGAGCCTGTCAACACGCCCAAACCTACAGGCACTGCACTTTTAAACAGCCAAAAATCCTTTGGAGAACAAAAAGACAAAACCCAAGAATCGAAAAAAGATCTGGAGGGCAACCGCCCGGCTCGGCTCTTTGGGCTGGGGTTGCACAAAGCTTTAGAGTTGTTTTATGGTTATGGCGTGGATTTACACAGCGTTAGAGAGTATTTAAACCACAATTACAGCTTTGAAAACATCTCTGCTCAAGCCCTGTTAAAACGCCTAGAACTCTTGGAACAGGACAAGGACTTTAAAGCCTTGCTCAAGGGGCAAATTGTGGCTGAAATGGGCTTCAAGTGCCATCAAGATTTTTTACGCATGGACATGGTCGTTTTTGACAAAGAGGGCCTAACCATCCTAGATTATAAAAGCGGCCAGGGGGATATTCAGGCACACCAAAGACAAGTTGAGGGGTATTTACAAAAGGTGCAAGCCCTTTATCCGCAGCAAAACACCCACGCTTTCTTGGTGTATGTGCTCAAAACGCATGTGGAGTTGCAACGACAAGGGTAGCCATGTCTGATATGAAGAGGAACATTTTTGTAGATTTTGTCAAAAGCGAATCCTTTGGGGGGATTTTCTTATTTGTGAGTGCCGTGTGGGCGATGATTTACGCCAACTCCTTTATGTCCCATTACTACTTTGAGCTGTGGCACACCAAAGTGGGGATCATCTTTGGCACAAAATTTTTTGGCTTCTCTATCCATCATTGGATCAATGATGTATTGATGGCGTTTTTCTTCCTCGTTGTGGGCTTGGAGATCAAGCGGGAGGTGATGTATGGGGAGTTGTGTGGTTTGCAAAAAGCCGCCTTCCCCGTGATCGCCGCTTTGGGGGGGATGTTGGCTCCCGGGATCATTTACTACACTCTCAATGCCGGCACAAACAGTGCGCATGGCTTTGGCATCCCTATGGCGACCGACATTGCCTTTGCCCTAGGGGTGATTTTGCTTTTGGGAAAAAGAGTCCCCCCAGCCCTTAAAGTCTTTTTGGTAACCCTAGCGGTCGCCGATGACTTAGGTGCGATTGTGGTGATCGCCATTTTTTACACCACAAATTTAAAATTGATTTGGCTGGCGGGATCGGCATTGATTTTATTGGTCTTGTTGCTCTTAAACCGCTTGGGGGTGAAAAACCTACTGTCTTACTTGATCCTAGGCGTGGGGCTGTGGTTCACCACGCACAACAGCGGGATTCACGCCACCATCGCCGCCGTGGCCCTAGCATTCACCATCCCCATTAAGGTTTCTCAGCCCTCCAAGCTCTTGCAATCCTTTTCAACAGCCCTAGAGCATTTTAAAGGTTGCTTTAAAAACCCCGCCACAAAACCCCTGGAGCAAGACCAAAGAGATGCGCTTTATAGCCTACAAAGCGCGACTAAGTCGCTGCAAAGCCCCCTAGAACGACTAGAGCACATCTTGCAACCCTATGGGGCTTACTTCATCATGCCCATCTTTGCCTTTGCCAATGCCGGGGTGCAAATTGGCAAGGATTTAAATTTCCATGTGGACGAGATTTTATGGGGCGTGGTCTTGGGGCTGGTGATTGGTAAACCCATCGGGATTTTAGGCATCACTTTTCTAAGCGAGAAACTGCGTATCGCCAAACGCCCCGAGGGGGTCAGTTGGGGGCAGATTTTAGGGGCGGGCATGTTGGCGGGCATCGGCTTTACCATGTCCATGTTCATCTCCAACATCGCCTTCAACAGCGTGGATGCGATGGAGGTGTCTAAAATCGCCATTTTGCTAGGCTCGATCACTTCGGGCATTGTCGGTACTTTGTATTTATTGGCACTAGGGACACTCAAAAAAGCCAAAAATTAGGAAAAATCGTTATAATGTTACCTTTACCCACAGAAGGAAGTGCATGAATCAAACTAAGGACATCTTAACCTCTCTATTGCCCCTTTTGGTGCTGTTTTTGATCTTCTATTTTCTCATCATCCGTCCCCAAAGGGTGCAAGCCAAGAAACATAAAGAAATGGTGGAGGGGTTGCAAAAGGGTGATAAAATCGTAACACAGGGCGGGTTGATTTGCGAGGTCATCAAGCCTGAAAACAACTTTTTTAAAGTCAAGCTGAACGACAGCACAGAAGCCAAGCTTTCTAAAAACCATGTCGCCTACAAGCTTGAAGACCAAGTCCAAACAGAAGGAAACTAACCCGTGCAACGGGTTTTTAACGCACGGCTCTTAGCCTTTATTTGTGCTTTGATCTTTGGCGTGGGCTTTGCACTGCCCAGTTTTTTACAAACCAAAGGCCCTAAGATCACTTTGGGGCTAGATTTAAGGGGAGGGCTTAGTTTGCTTTTGGGTGTGGGGGTGCAAGAGGCTTTAAAAACCAAGTATGCCTCCATCGCCTCCTCACTCGATTACGCCTTTAAGCAACAAAACATCCTAGTCCAAGATTTGCACTCGTCTTTGCAAGGCGTGTCTTTCACTCTCCTAGACAAGGACGATGAAAAGGGCGTGGATAAGATTTTAGAGGACTTGCGCAAGGATGGGGTGGAGATTTTCACCACGGGCAACAACTACACCCTGCGCCTCTCCTTTAGAAAAGCACAGGCTTACAAACAGCAAACCGTGGTGCAGGTCATCAGCACCATTAAAAACCGCCTCGATCAATTCGGCCTAGCCGAGCCAACTGTACTCCAACAAGGCAAAGATGCGGTGTTGGTGCAACTGCCCGGGATCGACAGCATTGAAGAAGAACAGCGGGCAAAGGACTTGATCACCAAATCCGCCCACTTGCAAATGATGGCGGTGGATGAAGAAAAGAACGAATATTTAGACAACCTCACCGATGAAGAGATCAAAAGGCTGGGCGATGTGGTCTTGCCCTATGCGGGTAGGGGTGGGCAGGCTTATGGGCATTTGCTTTTAAAGGCGATCCCCATTTTAGATGGGGAAATGCTGACAGATGCGCAGGTGGTCTATGATAAAGACAACCGCCCTGTGGTGAGTTTCTCTTTAAATGCGCAAGGGGCGAAGATTTTTGGCGACTTTTCGGGCGAAAATGTCGGCAAGCGCATGGCGGTGGTCTTGGATCATAAAGTCTACTCCGCCCCCTACATCAGGGAGCGTATCGGGGGTGGTAGCGGGCAGATCAGCGGAGATTTCACAGTCGCGCAAGCCAGCGACTTAGCCATTGCGCTAAGAAGCGGGGTGTTGAGCGCGCCCCTTGTAGTCCTAGAAAAGCGCATCATCGGGCCTAGTCTTGGGGCTGATAGCATTAAAACCTCGATCGTGGCTTTGATCGGGGGCTTCATTTTGGTCATGGTTTTTATGATCGCCTACTATGCTTTGGCAGGCGTGATCGCCAGCGTGGCCCTCATCGTCAATTTATTTTTAATCATCGCCGTGATGGCGATCTTTGGGGCGACCTTGACCTTGCCGGGCATGGCGGGCATTGTGCTGACCGTGGGGATGGCGGTGGATGCAAACATCATCATCAATGAACGGGTGCGCGAAGGCTTAAGGCGCAATGAGAGTGTTGCACAAGCCCTGCACTCGGGCTATGCCAACGCCTCAAGGGCAATCTTTGACTCCAACCTGACCTCTCTCATCGCCTCGTTCTTGCTTTATGCCTATGGCACGGGCTCGATCAAGGGCTTTGCGCTCACCACGAGCATTGGCATTTTGGCCTCGATCCTCACGGCCATTGTCGGCACGCAAGGTTTTTACCAAGCCATTTTGCCCAAAATCTCGCGCAACAAAAATTTGGCGTTGTGGTTTGGCATGTCTAAGCAAGTTTCTCAAAGGGGGCGTAGTGGAGCTGTTTAAGAAAGTCAAAATCATCAATTTTATGGAGTACTCCAAGTGGGGGCTTGCAGCCTCCACGCTTTTAGTGATCGCTTGTCTGGGACTGATCTTGTTTAAGGGCTTTAATTTGGGCGTGGATTTTGCGGGCGGGAGCGTGGCTCAAGTGCGCTTCACCCAAAAAGCCCCCATCGCCAAAATCCGTCAAGCCTTTGCTGAAGCACAATTTAGCGGCGTGCAGGTGAGTGCCTTTGGCTCGGACAAGGAAGTGGTGATCAAAATCCCCGTGGGCAAGGTGCATAAGGACTTGAGCACCGAGATCACCCACATTTTAAAGCCCTTGGGCAAGTTTGAGATCCGCAAGCTAGACAGCGTGGGGCCCAAAGTGGGCGATGAGCTCAAACAAAAGGGCGTGCTCTCTTTAGTCTTGGCCATCCTTGCCATGATGTTGTATGTGGGGGTGCGCTATGAGTGGCGTTTTGCGCTGGCTAGCGTGGTGGCCCTTTTGCACGATAGCTTGATTACCGCCACCAGTGTGATTGTCTTCAATATTGATTTAAACCTGGAAGTCATCGCCGCCATTTTAACCTTGATCGGCTACTCGATCAACGACACCATCATCATCTTTGATCGCATCAGAGAGGGCATGCTCACCAAGCGCACGAACGACTTAAATTTTGTCATCAATGAAGCGGTCT
Organism: Helicobacter sp. NHP19-003; assembly: GCF_019703305.1. Classification (NCBI taxonomy): domain Bacteria; kingdom Pseudomonadati; phylum Campylobacterota; class Epsilonproteobacteria; order Campylobacterales; family Helicobacteraceae; genus Helicobacter; species Helicobacter gastrocanis. The sequence goes on from NZ_AP024814.1 coordinate 25,928, forward strand.
CTAGCACGCTCACAAGGACTTTATTCACCTCTTTGACCGTGTTTTTTGTGCTCTTGGTGTTGTATGTCTTTGGGTCTAAAATCTTGGTGGGCTTTTCCCTGCCCATGCTCATTGGTACGATCGTGGGGACTTACAGCTCGATTTTCATCGCCCCCAGAGTGGCGATTTTGCTAGGCTTTGATTTAGAACGCTACCACGAAAACGAACTAAAAAAAGCAAAAAAGAAACAAGAAAAAGAACGCTTGCGCCGCCAATACGAACACGGGCGGGTTTAGGCACAAAGGAGAGCTATGGACTGGGGTCGGGTTGTTTTCACAATCTTTAGTTTGGTGAGTACCACCTCCATTGCGGGGTTTTTGTACGAGCCGAATGTGGTGATTCTCTTTGTGGCAATGGCTCTAAACCTCATCGTGACCACGCTTAAGATTGGGGTACAAAAGCAATTTGCCTCCGAGTTGATGGGGGGCTCTTTGGTCGCCCTCTTGCACCTCATGCCCGCCTTTGTCTTTTTGCAAATCCTCAATAATTTGATCTTTGCCTACACCTTGATGATCGGGGCATTGATCAGCAATGTTTTTTGTTTGGTGCTTTTGGTGATCGACAGCATTAAAAATACAGATGTGGAATACTGATGCAAACTTATAACCCTAAAGAAATTGAAGAAAAATGGCAAAAGATTTGGGCCAACACCCGCGCCTTTGAACCGAGCAACGATTTTAGCAAGCCCAAGAAATACATTTTAAGCATGTTGCCCTATCCTAGCGGAGAGGTGCACATGGGGCATGTGCGTAACTACGCCATTGGAGACGCTTTGGCCCGTTATGCCCGCCAAATGGGCTTGAATGTGCTCCACCCGATGGGCTTTGACGCTTTTGGCATGCCCGCAGAAAACGCCGCCATCAAGCACGGGGTGCATCCTAAAAAATGGACTTATGAAAACATGGCCAAAATGCGCCAAGAGTTTAAGGCTTTGGGTTTTTCTTTTTGTCAAGAGCGGGAGTTTGCCACTTGTGCGCCCGATTACACCAAAATCGAACAGCAATTTTTCATTGAGATGTATGAAAAAGGTTTGGTGTACCAAAAAAAGGCGTGGCTCAACTGGTGCCCCAACGACAAGACCATTTTAGCCAACGAACAGGTGATCGATGGGCGGTGTTGGCGTTGCGATTGTTTGGTGGAGCAAAAAGAAATGCCCCAATACTACTTAAAAATCACCGCCTATGTAGAGGAACTGATAGAGGGCTTAAAAACTTTAGAGGGGCACTGGCCTAACCAAGTCTTGCGCATGCAAGAAAATTGGATGGGTAAATCTAGCGGGATGGCCTTTAGTTTTAACCTTGATGAAAAAAGCCAAGAGTTGTTAGGACACTCTCAAGGGCTGGAAGTTTTCACCACCCGTATCGACACCATTTATGGCGTAACCTTCATCGCCCTAGCCCCCGGGCACCCCTTCGTACAAACCTTGTTAGACAAAGGGGTTTTGACCTCCAAAGCAGCAGAAGAGATTAAAGCCATCCAAAACACAAACATGCGCACTAGGGCGTTGGAAAAACGGGGGGTCAGCTTGCCCCTAAACGCCATCCACCCGCTCACAAAAGAGCTCATCCCCGTGTTTGTGGCTAATTTTGTACTAGAAAATTATGGCAGTGGGGCTTTAATGGGTGTGCCCGGTTGCGACCCTAGAGATCACGAGTTTGCTAAACTCTTGAATATCCCCATTGTGCCCTTGATTGTAGGGCAGGAAGTACCTTACAACGATGAGGGGATTTTACAAAACAGCCATGCATACAATGGCTTAAGCACCACCGAGGCCAAAGAACAACTAAGTGCGCTCTTTGAGGAACAAAAACTAGGGCAAAGGGTCATTAACTACCGCTTGCAAGATTGGGGCATTTCAAGACAGCGCTATTGGGGGGCGTTGATTCCTATGGTGCATTGTCCTAGCTGTGGGCTGGTGTGTGAAAAACTAGAGAACTTGCCCATTTTATTGCCCGAAGATGTTGCGATCGATGGCGAGGGCAACCCCTTAGACAAGCACCCTACTTTCAAAGACTGCACTTGCCCGCAATGTGGAGGCAAAGCACAAAGAGAAACCGACACCATGGACACCTTTTTTCAGTCTAGCTGGTATTTCTTGCGCTACACCACACCCAAAGAACTTTGGGATAAACAAGCTTTTGAGTCCCAAGAGCTCGCCTATTGGATGGGTGTGGATTCGTATATTGGGGGGATCGAACACGCCATTTTGCACCTGCTCTACGCGAGGTTTTTTACAAGGGCGCTTAGGGACTTGGGCTATGTCAAATTAGACGAGCCGTTTTCAACGCTCATCACACAGGGCATGGTACTTAAAGACGGGGCAAAAATGAGCAAGTCTAAGGGCAATGTCGTAACACCCAGAGAAATTTTAGAAAAACACGGGGCGGACATTGCAAGGCTGTACATCCACTTTGTTGCCCCCCCGCACAAAGAATTGGATTGGAATGACCAAGCCCTAGAGGGGGCCGCGCGCTTTTTACGCCGTTTTTACGAAAAGTCCTTTTTAGCCAAGCCTTGTGAAAATGTGCCCCAAATTGAGCCTAGCAGCTTAAGCGCAGAGGACAAACAAGCCCGCCAAAAGGTGCATTTGGCCCTGCAAAAATGCCACGATATTTTTAAAGAAGCCATCCCTAATTATCCCTTCAACACCCTAATCGCTGCGTGTATGGAGGCCCTAAACGCCCTAGAAAAAAGCACAAATCAAGAGGTCTGGACAGAGGGCTATTACATTTTAACCCACACCCTAGAGCCCATCATCCCCCATGTGTGTTTTGAAATCTCACAAAGACTCTTTAATTTAAGCAACTTCAAACCCCTAAAAGTGGATGTAAAAGCCCTAGAGCAAGAGAGCATCAACATCGCCATCACCGTCAATGGTAAAAAAAGGGGGCTTGTCAGCGTGCCCAAAGACATAGATCGAGCAATTTTGCTGGAAACCGCTCGCCAAGAAGTGGCAAAATGGCTTGAGGGGCAAAAGGTGCTTAAGGAAGTGGTCGTGCCGGCCAAGCTTGTGAATTTTGTCGTTACTTAAACAATGTGGCGGGCGTGGGTTTTAGTTTTATTGCTTGGTGGCTGTGGGTATCAGCCCATCGCCAACTTTGCAGATAAAGTGCTGGGTAAGGGGGTGTTCGTGCGCTTGGTGGTGAATTTACCCAACCCTAAAAACTCTGTGGAGTTTAAAGACTTGCTCAATCGCTTCATCGTACAACGCTTCCAAAACACCCTCACCACAGAGAAACAAGCCGACTCCATCATCACCATTGAAATGAAAAGGGTCATCGACACCTCCATCAGCCAAAACCAAGAAGGCTTCACCACCTTTTATAGGGTAACTGTGTATGTTACTTATACTTACGACAACAAAATGGGCACGACCAAGACCTTTGAGGACAATGGCTATTACAACTACGCCGTGTCCTTGCAAGACCCCTTAATCACCTACAACAACCGCCTGTATGCCATCGGGCAGGCTTTGGATCAGACCCTCACGCAATTTGTGTCCCAAATCGCCTATGAGGGCAAGGTGAATAAATGAAGTTGGGGGATTTTCTTGCCACAAAACCCTTTGAACTTGCCCCCTTTGAGCCCAAACGCTTTGAAAAAGCGTATCGCGATTTTTGCCGGTATTTCAAAGACACCACGCCTAAAATCCAAATCATCGGCACAAATGGCAAGGGCAGCACGGGACGCTTTCTCACCCAAAGCTTGGAGGCGAGTGGCTTTAAAGTCTTGCACTTTAGCTCTCCGCATTTGCTAGACTTTAATGAGCGTTTTTACACCAATGGGCAAAATATCGCTCAAGCACCACTAGAGCAAGCCCACGCCCATTTACAAAGCCTGCCCCTAGACCCGAACTTAAGCTACTTTGAATACGCCACACTTTTGGCAGTGGTGTTGGCTAAAGATTGCGATTATATGGTCGCCGAGGCGGGGCTGGGCGGGGAGTTTGACAGCACCACAAGTTTAAACAACCGCATTGCCCTTGTGTTCACGCCCATGAGCATAGACCACACCGACCGGCTGGGCGCAAATTTATTAGAAATCGCCACGACTAAATTAAGAGCAGGGCTAGGCTTAGAGCCCAATACCCCGATCATTTTTGCCAAACAAGAGCCACAAGTGCAAGAGCTGGCTAAAGAGCTGTTGGCTGGGCACAATCTACTTTTTGTTGAGGATTTAAGCCCACAAGCTCTAAAAGAGGGGCAAAAGTGGGGTTATCCGCCCTTTTTGGTGCAAAATTTACAAACCGCTTTAAGTGCCCTGCACGCCCTAAATCTTGCGCCCAAAGCCCTGAAACGCTTAAATTTAAGGGGGCGTTTTGAAGCCCTTACCCCTCATGTCTTGCTCGATGTGGCGCACAATGTGGGGGGGGCAAAAGCCCTAGCCAACGCCTTAAGGGGGCGGCAAGTGGATTTGATTTACAACAGCTATGCAAGAAAAGACGCATTGGGGGTTTTAAAAAGTTTAAAGCCCTGCGTGCGGCATGTGTGGGTCTTGCCCGTGCAAGATAACCAAACCATGCCCCAAGAGAAATTACAAGGGATTTTAGAGCAGCTAAACCTGCCTTATGGGGTTTTTCAAGGGGAGCTAGATCCGCGTAAATCTTATTTGGTGGCAGGCTCTTTTAGTGTGGTGCGTACTTTTTTACAAGGGAGGGGCTTTGGCAGATAAGTTCATGCTCACCATCATCGATGAAAACGGCTCAAGGCAGTGGCGTGTGCCTAAAAACGCCAAAAGGCACGCTTTAGTGGCGGGGGCTATAGTGCTTGCTGTGCTCATCGTGGGGGGCTTGGTGTTGGTCTATTTAGTGCACCGCATCAGTGGGCTCACTTTGGATAAAAACATCATCCAAGCCAATTACCAAAGTCTTTACCATAAGAACAGCAACATGCAACAAGAAATCACCCAAAAAACCCAAGAAATCGCCCTAGTTACACATAAAATCAAGGACCTAGAGAGCATTTTAAAAGTGGAAAAAACCAAAGTAGACAAGTCGTATGAAGTGGACTTAAACGCCCTCTCTCAAGCCAATAAGACCCTCGCCCTTTCCCTCATCCCCAATGGCGAGCCGGTCAAAAGCTACAGCGCACGCCTGAAGGCCAACACCCTCCATAAAAAGTCGCTGGGCCCCTACAACGCCTACAACTTCAGTGTGGCCGCCAACACCCCCGTTTACGCCACCGCCAGCGGGATCGTGGATTTGCTCTTGCAGCACAATTTCCAAGACTATGGCAAATTGATCCGTCTAGAAAACGCCTTTGGCTTCACCTCCATTTACGCCCGCCTAAGCTCCATTGCCATCAAACCCCACGCCTTTGTGCAAAAGGGCGAACTCTTGGGCTATAGCAGCGCGAGCCTGCACTATGAAATCCGCTTTTTGGGGCGGATTGTGGACATGCCCTTGTTCATGGATTGGAATTTGAAAAATTTTAATATGGTCTTTAAAGACGAACAGGTGGATTGGCAAAACCTCTTTTACAGCATTGAGGACATGGTGCAGGTGCAGGGCTATAAAAAAGCCCAAGCCCAAAGTTTAGGGAAATTCAGTGTGGCTCAATAAACGGCTGATTTTAATCTTTACTTACAACGATGGGAGTAAAACTCTAAATATCCCTGTTGTCTATAAACAACTAGCCTATTATCTGCTCTTGTTGGTGTTAGGGGTGTTGCTCTTTCTGGCCATCGCCCTTTACACGCTCGAACACGAAATCCACGCCACAAAAACCCAAACCAAAAAACTAAATAGCGAATACCAAAAGAGCGTCAAGGTCCACGCCCAATTAAACCAACAATTACAAGGCTATTTAGAGGAAATCATGCTCGCCGGAGATCGAATCAATGATTTAGAAGACTTCGTGGGTGTAGATAACAGCCAAGAGGACGACACCTCCCTAACCCAGCGCTTAGATGTCGCTAGCATCACGGGGGCACAAAAGACTTTCATCATGCGCTTCATCCCCAACGATAACCCTTTAGAGAGTTTTACAAGGGTGTCTAGTACCTTTGCCAAACGCTACCACCCCATTTTGCACCGCATGGCAAACCACACAGGCGTGGATTTAAGCACCCCCATCAACACCCCCGTTTACGCCACCGCCAATGGGGTGGTGGGCTTTGCGGGACGGGGGTGGAACGGGGGGTATGGACGACTCATCAAGCTCTACCACCCCTTTGGCTTTAAGACCTACTACGCCCACTTAAAAAAAATCGTGGTGAAGAATGGGGAATTTGTCAAAAAAGGCCAACTCATCGCCTACAGCGGGAGCTCTGGCATGAGCACGGGCCCGCACCTACACTATGAGGTGCGTTTTTTAACCAAGCCCATCAACCCCATGTATTTCATTAAGTGGAACATGAAAGATTTTGACTTTATCTTCACAAAGGAAAGGAACATTGCATGGCAATCTTTGCTAACGATCATAAACAACCTGCTAATGGATCAGCCACCATCATCGCCCAAGGCACCAAGTTCAAAGGCGAATTAAACATCGACTGCCATTTACACATTGATGGCGAGTTTGAGGGCACGATCCACTCTAAAAACACTGTGGTGATCGGTAAAAATGGCGTGATGATGGGCGACATTTTTGCCAACCGCTTGGTGGTGAGTGGTAAGTTTAACGGCAACGCCGAGGCGGATGTGATCGAGATCATGCCCTTAGGCTATGTGGATGGCAAGATCGTAAGCTCCGAGCTCATCATTGAGCGCAAGGGGATTTTAACCGGGGAGAGCCATCCTAGAAAAGATGTGATCCAAAACCTAGAAGAGAACAAAACCGCCAAGCCTTCATGATTCAAGCTAGCCTTTATACCGCTTTGGGCGGCTTTAAACCCACGATTTTAGCCACCAAAGACAGACAAGAGGCCTTAGAGGCTTTGCAAGTGTGGCGTTTTTTTAGTCCCCACACCCCCGTTTTTATGTTGCCTGAACTGCGTGCCCACTACCTTGATGACATGCGCGCCTTTAGCGGCGAGATCAAAGAGCTTTTGAGCACTCTAGGGCGTTTTTACGCTGCGCTAGAGAGTGATCCCAACACCAAGCTTTTAGCCCCTTTGAGCGCGCTCTTAAACCCCCTGCCCTGCCCCAAGCTTTTACAACGCTTTGCCATCACTTGCCTAGAGAGCTATCGTTTACAAGACTTGCAAGAAAAACTAAGGCTCTTTGGTTACGACTTTGTGGATTTGATCGAACTGCCCGGGGAGGCGAGCTTTCGAGGCGACATTGTGGATATTTTCATCCCCGGACAAGCAAAGCCCCATCGCCTAAGCTTTTTAGGTCAAGATTGCGAGGACATCCGCACCTTTGACCCCCACACGCAACTGAGCGACCCGCTTTTAATCGAGCAGATCGAGATCACCCCCGCCCTTTTTAGTCTAGATGCGCCCACACACGCCCTTTTGCAACAACGGATAGAGAAGTTAAACGCCCCTGTGTTCATGCCCGATTTGCCGTCTCTAGGCTTTTGGGTGTTGGAGGATTTGGGGCGTGATTTTTTAACGCAGTATGACACCATTTTAAGTGCAGGGGCCAAGGATCAAGCCAAAGAGTGGCACAGCCTAGAGCCTAGCCCCGCCTTAGAGCGCGCTTTAAGTCTACCCCTTTTGGCCACTCCGCCGCACTGCCAAGACATCCAAAAACCGGTAAACTTGCAAGACTTTTTAGAACTCAACGCCGCCAAAAAGATCACGCTCATTGCCAAAAATGTGGATTTTCTGCCCCAGCTGAGCTCCCCCTTTGAAAGTGCGCTCTCTACCTGTGTGTTGCACTTTTCTACGCCCACACAGATTTTTTTATCCATGCACAGCTATGAGCCCCCCACCAACTACAACCACTCTAAGCTCATGTTAAACGAGCTTGTCCCTGGGGACTTTGTGGTGCATGAAAACTACGGCATTGGGCTGTTTAAGGGGCTTGTGCAACAAAGCGTGCTCGGCAGCGTGCGCGACTTCATCGCCCTAGAATACCAAAACGCCGATCGCCTGCTCTTGCCTGTGGAAAATTTGCACCTCATCGAGCGCTACATCGCCAACCAAGACATGCCCTTGTTAGACAAACTCGGCAAGGGCAGCTTTGCTAAGGTCAAAGACAAGGTGCAAGCAAAAATTTTAGACATGTCTTCTCAAATCATCGCTTTGGCCGCCAAGCGCAATGCGCTCAAAAACGATTGGGCGCACATCGACCCCCATCAAATGCAGGCCTTTAAAAAAGCCTGTGGGTTTGCGCTCACCCCCGATCAAGAGCAAAGCATCGCCGCCATTTTACAGGATTTTGCCAGCGGGCAAGTGATGGATCGGCTCTTGAATGGGGATGTGGGCTTTGGCAAGACAGAGGTCGCCATGCACGCTATTTATGCGATTTTCTTAAGCGGCAAGCAAAGCGCGCTCTTTGTGCCCACCACGCTTTTATGCGCCCAACACTTTTCCACTTTAAAAGCGCGCTTAGAACCCTTTGGGCTAAAAGTGGCAAAGTTGGACCGCTTCAGCAAGGATCAAAAGGCTGTTTTAGAGGGCTTAAAAAAAGGGGGGGTTGATGTGGTTGTGGGGACACACGCCCTCTTAGAGGCTGGTTTTAAAGAACTCGGGCTTGTTGTCGTGGATGAGGAACATAAATTTGGGGTCAAGCAAAAAGAGGCGATCAAGTCTTTGAGCGAAGGCGTGCACTGCCTTAGCATGTCTGCCACGCCCATCCCCCGCACACTCAGCATGGCCTTATCCAAGCTCAAAGGGGTCAGCACCCTAAACACCCCGCCTAGCATCAGGCAGCCTAGCCGCACCTTTGTCAAAGAGAAAACAGACGCGCTTTTAAAAGAAGCGATCTTGAGGGAGTTGCGGCGCAAAGGACAGGTATTTTACATCCACAACCACATTGAGAGCATGCCCAAGGTGCAGGCCGCTCTCTTGAAACTACTGCCCCACTTACGGGTGCAAATCCTGCACTCTAAGGTCCCCGCCCTGCGAGCCGAACAAGCCTTGCTAGACTTTGCTAGGGGGGATTACGAAGTGCTTTTATGCACTTCGATCGTGGAATCGGGCATACACCTACCCAACGCCAACACCATCATCATTGACAACGCCGACAACTTCGGGCTCGCCGATTTGCACCAACTCAGGGGGCGTGTGGGGCGCGGGCATTTGGAGGGCTTTTGTTATTTTCTCGTGCAAAATGTCAAGAGTTTGAGCGATGAGGCAAAGAAAAGGCTCGTTGCCCTAGAGAAAAACTCTTACTTAGGCAGTGGGGCGAGCATCGCCATGCACGATTTGCAGATTCGGGGCGGGGGCAATTTCTTAGGGGCGCACCAAAGTGGGCATATCAAGAGCATTGGCTATGGGCTTTACACAAAAATGCTAGAAGAGGCGATTTGTGGGCGCACTCAGGATGTGGGCGTGGATTTGAAACTCAGTGTGAGTGGGTTTTTAAGCCCCAAGCTCATCGCCAGCGACAGCCTGCGTTTAGAGCTGTATCGGCGTTTGGGCTTTTGCAAGGATTTAGCCAGTGTGCAAGAGATTCAAGCCGAGATGAAAGATCGCTTTGGTGCACTAGATGTGATGAGCGCACAATTTTTACAAATCATCCGGATCAAGATTTTAGCTAACCGCCTAAAAATCCATAAAATCTCACAATATGGGCAAAACATCACGCTATTCATGGGGGGCGATCAAGATGTCTTGTTGAAAGCCCAAAGCAAGGACGATGAGGACATCTTGCAAGCCTTGTTAAGCCATTTACAGGCCCGCGCTAAGATAGAACTTCGTCCACAACCTTGAGCACGCTTGAGGGCAATAGCCGCGTCATGCAGGCGTGGTTGTCGTGTTTGAGCGGGCAGGTGCGCTGTTTGCAGGGTGAGCAGGGCATGGCCTTAGAGAGCAGGGTCGCTTTCTTATATTGCCACGGCCCCGTTTCTCTAGGGTCTGTGGGGCCAAAAAGGGCGATGATGGGGACATTCAAGGCGGCGGCGATGTGCATCGGCCCGCTGTCATTGCAGATAAAGAGGTCTAGGGCGGCGATCGTGTCGATGAGCTCGGAGATGCTTGTTTTGCCGCACAGATTGTGTAAAAGTGGATGGGGTGGCAGCGGTTCTAACACTTCCTGCACCACGCCCAAATCATCTTTAGCCCCCAACACATACACCCCATAGCCCCTTTCCAACAAGTTGGCGATCAGCTCTCTAAAATAAGCGGGCTTCCAGCGCTTGGCACTCCCAAAGGCCGCCCCCGGGCTCACACCTATGTTCTTAGACCCCCCCAGCTCTAGGGGGTTGGCGTGGATGAGTAGAGGGGGTAGGGGGTTTTAGGCACAAGGGGGCTTAACAGGTGGCAATAACTCTCCACTTGGTGGGCATTGATGGGCTTTAGGGGGTGGGTGAGCAAAAAAGTGCGCCCCGTGCGTTCATAGCCGATGCGCTTAGGCGTGTTGGTCCAATAGATCAACAGGGCGGCATAAAAGTGGTTGTTGAGCGTGATCGCAATGTCGCAAGGACCGATGCGTTTAGCCAGCTTGTAAGTGGCGAGGGCGCGCCAAAAGGCCTTTTTGGTGTTGTCCAACACCAGTGTACAATTAGGGGTGTGTCCAAACAGGGCACAGACCTTGGGTGGTCCGACTAAGATAAACTCCGCATTGATCTCTTGAAAATGGGCTTGCAGGATTTGCAAAAAAGGGGTGGCCATCACACCATCGCCAAGCCAATTAGGTAAACGGACTAAGATTTTCATTTATGCACCTTAAAAACCAATATTTGTTATAATAATAGCCAATATAACAGATAAAAGGGCATATAGGTGTTAAAGAGCATTAAGGCTAAGATGACCGCTTATATTCTCGTTGCATCCTTGCTTGTGATTAGTGCGGTGTATTTCTTTTTGCGTACGGGGTATGAAAGGCTCACCACCACCCAAAGCTTGGCTTTGATCCAAGTCATCAACCAAGCACTCATCAACATGGTTAAAGAAGCGGCGCTCACGGGTGATCCCAACCAATTAAGAAAAGTCGTGAAAGACAGCCAAGGGATTCAAGGCGCGCATGTCAACTTTGTCCCCTCTCAGGAAGTGATCGATCTTTTTGGATTAAACATGGGCTTTACCACAAACCCTGAAATGCGCCGCATGTTCGAGCGTAAAAATACGACCCCTATTATCCATTTCATTAGAAAAGACAATAAGCACCTGATTTTATTGCGCCAACCTTTTGTGGCCGAACAACTCTGTTTAAGTTGCCACACCAACTCAAAAATAGGGGATGTACTCGCCATTTTAAATGTACAATTTGATTTGAGTAATATTTATGGGCAAATTTTCATACACACCCTAAAAACTTTGGGCTACATCTTGGGGCTGTGTGCATTCATCGGGGTTGTGGTGTTGTGGCGCTTTGAAAGCGATTTGTTTGGGCCCTTGGGGCGTTTAAAGAAAATGGCAAGCATGCTGACGCAATCCAAACAAGCGGATTTAACCCAGCGCCTAGAGAGCAGTAAGCTGGATGAGGTGGGGAGCACAGCGCATTTCTTCAATTTGTTCATCGAAAAGTTGCAGGGCATTGTCAAAAACTCGCGCAGCATTTTGATGTCCAACATCTCCACAAACCACGCCATCCAAGACACCACACAAACCCTTAAATCCACAGAAACCCACGAGGACACCATCATCCAAACCATGCGAGATTTGAGCCAAAATGTGGATGAGAGTGCCAGCCAAGCCATGCAACTCTTGCAGCTAGCCACAGACAAAATCAAGCAGGCTGACGACTCCATGCTCACTTTTAGCCAAAACATCAACCAGCATGTACAACTCTCCCTCAACTCCGCCCAAAGCCAGAGCGCGATCGCTCTAGAGGCCAAGGACTTGACCAACAGCGCTGCCGACATCAAAAGGGTGCTGGGTCTGATTAGGGACATCGCAGAACAAACAAACTTATTGGCCCTAAACGCCGCCATTGAGGCGGCTAGAGCGGGCGAGCATGGCAGGGGCTTTGCCGTTGTGGCGACAGAGGTGCGTAAACTTGCCGAGAAAACACAAAAATCTTTAGCAGAGATTGCAAGCATGGTGAATATGGTGACCCAAAGCATCGAGCACATGGGCTCTAGAATCCAGCAAATGGCAGTTGAATCTGAGGATTTGTCCCAGCAAACCTCCGGTCTGCTCCCCCACATTAAGACCGTGCAAGACAGCTTGTCCATCTCTAACCAAACCGCCACACAGGCGATCACCAGCAACCAGCAAATCGGACAACAAATCAAAGAAATGGCAGGGGCCACACAAAACTTAGTAGACATGTTTTCTAAGATCAAGACCCAGCGACTCAGCCTAGAAAAAAATATTCAAGAAATACTTGCCAACAACGAGCAACTCAACCAAGAGTTTTCTAAGTTTGAAGTCTAATGCTGCACTACATCTTAACCCGCTTGCAAAACACTGCTTGGTTTGGGCTCTTAGAGCCCTTGAGTCAAACCCCCACTTTTAGCACCCTTGAGCACAACTACACAGCAAGCCTAAGGCAAGCCCAAGCGCAAAACACGCAAATCTTTCCCCCCATGCGCCAAATTTTTAGGGCTTTTGAAGAAACACCCTTTGAGAAACTCCACACGATTTTACTAGGGCAAGACCCCTACCCGGGTACTTTTAAACACGAGCACCAAGAAAAGCCCTTTGCTTGTGGGCTAAGCTTTAGCGTACCACGCATGGCACCTCTACCCCCAAGTTTGCAAAACATTTATAAAGAATTGCACGCTAGCCTAAACACGCCCCTAAGTAGGCATGGCGATTTGAGGGCATGGGCAAGTCAAGGGGTGTTGCTTTTAAATTCTATTTTAAGCGTGCCTAGGGGGCAACCTAAGGGACATGCCCATTTAGGCTGGGAGAGTTTTACAGACGGGGTTTTAAGCGCACTCTCACAGCTGGAGCGTCCTTTGCTTTTTATCTTTTTAGGCAAAGTGGCGCAAGAAAAGAGGAAAGTCTTGACACACAACCCCAAGCATTTCATGTTGTGCGCCCCGCACCCAAGCCCTCTAGCCCAAGCCCGCCCCCCTACTTTTTTAGGCAGTGGGGTTTTTAAACAGGCACAAGAGTTTTTACAAGCCCAGAACATCCCTATGGATTGGGCGTTGGATTAGGGTTGTTCCAAAATGCATTGGGCAAGGGGTGCTTTGTAGTTTGTGGGTGTGTTGGGCGAGAGTGGGTGCAATCAAGGTTAAACCCCACCCATTAAAAAGATTTAGAGCTAATGGCTGATGGGAAACTCCCCACTCCACACCTGTAGCCCCGTGGCGATTTTCACCACCTCTATCTCCAAAACATAGGTGGCGTGCTGGTTGTCTTGACGCTGCACCACCGAAACATTTAAGAAAAGGCTGGGGGGTTTGGGGGTGGTTTGGGTGTTACGCATCTGCTCGGTCTGCTTGATGGTGTTATCCTCGCTATCGCCTTCCACAACCGCCCTTTTGGCAAAGAAGCGGTCTTTCCCCATCTCTTGCAAGGTTTTGAGCACCATTTGGGTGAGCTGCTCGGTGTTTAGGCGTTTTTTAGTTCCGTTCATCACATCCACGACTCCAAAGACCGCCCCTTGTAATTGTTGGATTTGTGGGCTTTTGAGCATCGCGCCTAGAGCACTCTTGGTCGTGGCCACAATGGCATCGCTTGTGGGCCAGGCGTGTTTGGCTGTAGGTGTGGGGGTGCTATTACAACCCACAACTCCCAAACTAAAAGCCCCAGCCAGCAAAGAAATTAAAAACCTTTGGCGCATGTTGCCCCCTACCATGAAACGGCTTTATTGCTCCCTAATTTGGTGATGGGAAACTCTCTACTCCACAATTCTAACCCGCTTTTAATGCTGACAAGGCGCAAAATAAAGATGTAGTCGATGCGCTGTTTGCTTGAGCTCACGCGGGCATTGCGCTGGATCACCTTACCACTTAGGCTCAAATCTGGGGCTCTTAGCGTGCCTTTTTCCTGCGTGGTTTCTTGATTAAACTCTGCATTGTCGCGCAATTTTCTAGACTGCTCGATCGTTTTGTCCTGATTGCTTTGGCTACCCGCAACCCTTGTTACATAGAACTTGTCCTGTACCTTGTCTTTGAGGGTTTGCAACACCATTTGGGTGAGTTGTTCGGTGTCAAAGTGTTGCATGGTGTCGTTGATGACATCTGCAACTTGGATCACCTTTTTGCCTTGTAATTGCTGGAAATCAGAGCTTTGCAACATAGAAGCCACAGCAGTTTTGGCGGCATCCTCCACATCTTGGTAATCCAGCCCCACAGTGGCGTATTTCTTGTCGTTTAAATCTTTTTGGGAGGCGTAGGTTACATCGTTGCCGCAGCCCGCAACCGCTAAAGCCAAGGCCCCTGCCACGCAAAAAACCACAACTTTTCTACTGAACTCCATCGTTTAAATTCTCCCCTTTCTGTTCTGCTTGTTTGCTTAAATTTGCTTAAAGTTTCTTATTTTGGACTTGTTTGTTCTTTGGACATGTCTGTCTTTGGCGCGCTCGCCTTGTGTGTGGGTGCTGTTGGTTTGGGTGCTTCTGTCTTCGATGGGCGCACTGTTGCCTTTGGCTCGGATTCTACCGCCTTTGGCGCACCCTCTTTAGCCCCTTGATCTTTAGTTTCTACCTTTTTTTTGGGCTCTATTGCCTGAGCCGGGGTTTTAGGCTCTTGGGTCTTCGGCTCTGTGGGTTTTGGAGTGGACTCTTTGGGTGTCGCTGTGTTTGGTGTCTTTGTGGCCTGCGCCTGCGCCACATCCACACTAAACAAGACATAGACCCTAGAAGCCCCCACCCACTTAGATTCTAGGCGTGTACCCACCAACTCTACCTGTCCGCTGGCCTTAGGGTTTTTCGCCAAAACCCAAGCCGCCATTTTGTCCTTAGCTTTTGTACTTGCTAAATTCACGGCGTAATCTATGTCGCCGCTCGCAATGGGCGCACCGGCACAGGCCAAGAGCTTGCCGCCCTTAATGTAGGCTTCAGTAGGGCAGTTTTGTACCCAAGCGGGGTTGGCCGCACAGCCCAAGAAAGGCAACAAAAAACTCCCTAACCAAAACTGTTTCACTTAAGCACTTATTGTAAGCCCAATTCTTGGCGTACTTTAGAAACAACGCCTTGATCGAGCCCATAAAGAACCCAAACCTTGTCCTTACCCACCCAGCGCGCTAAAAGTTTTGTGGCATTCAGCACTTTATCGACTTTCTCACCCACATCCACACTGCTTGTGTTGTTCATGCTGTTCCCATCGCTCGCCTTGTGGCTTTGCACCTCTTTGGTGAGTTCGGTTTTGAGGTTAGACGCTAAATTTGCTTTAGCGGCGGCGGCGGCTTGATCGGTCGCAAAAGACACATCCCCGCTCACAATGTCGTACTCTCCCCGACCCAAGAAAACGCTGGTGTACTCTTTGTTGTGCATTTTAATCTCGTTGAGATCGCCCACGACCCACTTGGGCGCACCCTTGGTTTCTTTGCGGTATTCTTTATTCTCTTTGCTGACCCCTGATTTGGGCTCACCGCACCCCACGATGATCAAAGCCCCCACAACGCTCCCTAGTAACAACCACTTTTTAGCACGCATGCCAGCTCCTTGTTTTAAAAATAAAGCCCTATCCTAGCACAAAAACGACAACTAAAACCTAACGGCCTGCTTTGGCGTGGGGTTCAGCGTGCAAAATGGGCATTTCAGCTTTCCACAATTCTTGCCCACTTTTACCATTCACCAAACGCAACACTAGCATGTTTTCCACACCCTCTTTGGTGGTGTTTTGCACCAATTTCGTACCTAAAACTAGGTGAGGGTGTTTGGCAGTCTTAGCGTGGGGTTCAACCACAATGAATTTCTTCTGATCTTTCAGCACCGCCTCTTCGGCCTGTGTAAGTTTTTTCATGTCTATTTGCTCTTTTGTGCTGTTCGCAGGTTCAAGCATCAGGGTTTGTTGCCCCTTGATTTTTTGCACCTTGGGGTCTTTTAACATCTCTTCCACAGCACTTTTAGCCACTAAAGCGACATCTTCATCTGTCAGGGGGATGGCTTTAGCGGCGGCGTGGCTTTCCTCAGCTTGGTTGGCCAAGCTTGTAGGTTTGCCCTCCTCTTTTTGTTCCTCGGGTTTTTTCACTGGTTTTTCTGCCTCCGGTTTGGGGGCTTCTTTGTGGCTCTCCTCTTTTTTAGAACCGTGATCTTCCTTAGCTTTGTCGCACCCGGCTAGAGCTAAAGCTGTGGCTAAACCTAGAAACACTAACTTTTTAGAAACCATGTTTTTCTCCTTGTTTTAAAATTAAGACAATCTAAAAGGGTTATCCACCACTTTTTTGCGATCCACCACATAGGGGATCAACGCCATGTGGCGTGCCCTTTTGATCGCCACTTCGACTCTCTCTTGCCACTTTTTACTATTGCCTGTCAAGCGGCGGGGCATGATTTTATAGCGCTCCGACAAGGAGTGTTTCAACAACTCCAGATCCTTGTAATCGATGAACTCAATCTTGGCTTCCGTGTATTTGCAGTAGCGCTTCGAGTATTTCTTTCTTTCCATTTACTTCCTTTAGTGTAGTTTAAAAGGGCATGTCGTCATCAACATTGATCTCGGGGATTTTCTCTTCCCGCTTATGGGCTTGGCTTTGGTGGCCCTGTGGGACTTGGTTGTTTTGGGGCTTGCTCTCCAACATCACTAAATTTTCCACCACCACCACATGCCTGCTGCGTTTGTTGCCCGCATTGTCCGTCCAACTCTCAAACTTCAAACGCCCCTCAATGAGTACCTTAGACCCCTTGTGTAAGTATTGTTGGGCGATCTCTGCCGTGCGCCCGAATAAATCGATGTCCACAAAGCAAGTTTCCTCCCCCTTGCTCCCATCTTGCTTTTTGAAAACATGGTTTGTGGCAATCCCCCCCTTGCCCACCACAAGCCCACTGGACAAGTGGCGTACTTCTACATCTTTTGTGAAATGCCCGACAAGAGTGATCTTGTTATACACCTTGGCCTTCTGTGGGGGCTTCTTTGGGGGTCTCTTTGTGGGGCTTTTCAGGCACAGCGTGCAGGATTTTCTTGCTTGCCCGATCGACTAAAGTGTGCCATGCTTTTTGCTCTTTTTTGTTTTCGTATTTCAAAATGATGAAGCGCAAGATGTCCTCATTGATACGATACAGTCTTTCAAGCTCCAAGACGGCCTTAGGCTCGGCTTGGAAGTAAATGACAAAGTAGTAGCCCCTTTTATGCTTTTGAATCTCATAAGCCAAATGGCGTGCACCCATATCCAGCGTGTTCGCGATCACGCCCCCCTGCCCGGTGATCACCTCCTGGTAGAAAGCGATTTTGCTTTTTAATTCCTCTTCCACTAAAGTGGGTTTAAGGATAAACATTGTCTCATAATGCTTCAAAAACTCTCCTTTTGGTTTGCGCCCTTTTACCGCGTGAAAAGAGCAAGGTTAAGCCTAGTATTCTAGCGGATACAATCTTGTATTTTGATTAAAAAATGCCAGCTTCTTTCTCTTTGCCCTTGCAAATTTGCGCTGTGCCAACCTTGCAATAAACTAAAGAGCGTGGCGTAATCGGCGACTTGAAAACAGCGTTCTTTGAGTTCTTTGACAATGGCGGGCGGAGGGGTGTAGCCTAAAATCTCTTTGGCTTGGGGCTGCCCCTTTTGGCTGTAAGCATAAAAGCCAAAGAGTTGATAAAAATACCGCCACAATGCCCTAAGCCACTCGCCCTCATCCCCCCTCATTTTGCAGCCGCCCCCACAGCTCCAACACCCCCTTTTTGGCAAACAAGGCGTTTAAAAATCCACCCACCTCCACAGCCCCCATGCCTTGCACCAAATCCCGCACCTCTTGCAAGCCTACACTTTGTCCTACTAAGGCTAATTTTTCTAAATCCCGATACACCAAGCGCAAATCAAAATTATGCCCCTCTAAGAGCAAGTTTAGGGCTTCTTGCTTGATTGTTAATTGCAACTCGTGGATTTTCTCTTGCGCCAGCTCTAAGAGTGTGCCATAGGGAGGGGTGAAAAAACGCACTTCTAGCACCAAATCTTTGAGTCCGGCATGTTTAAAATTTGCGCCAAATTGCCGAAAGTCTTGGGCGTATTCGCTTTGGCTCTTTGCCCCCCGATAAAACTCAATGATTAGGGCGCTTTGGGGATTCTTGGCTAGAGAATCTAAGAGTTTTTGGGTGTCTTTGGCACTCAGTTTTTTATCAATTTTGAGCCACACTAAGTTGCCCTTAGCAAATAAACTAGATTGCCCTAGCCACTCCAAACACTCGTTTAATTGAAACTCGCCAAAATACGCCCGATTGACTTGTGCCTGTGGGTAGAGTTGGGCTATTTTTCTTCCATAATACTCAATGTAAAACTCCCACTCACCATAGAGCAACACCGCCCTAGGCACACGGGTTTTTAAGTAGTTTTCTAGGTCTTTTTGGTACATGTTTGCCTCAAATTGCTAGGTTAGTTTAGTCTAAAGGCTCTAGTAATTTGGCTTGTAACCGGTAACCCAGCCGCCTCACCGCACTTAAAAAATCAAAATCTGCCCCTTCTAATTCGGGCAAGTCTATCCCCTTAGACTGCGCAATGTATGCCAAAACACTTTTAAACTCCGCCTCACTCTCCAAATCCTCTAAAACCGCATTTAAGAGAGCTAAACGCCGTTTATCTGTGCTTAAAAGTTGCCCCACATTTAAAGGTTGAAACTCCATAAAACTCCCTTCTTTGGTTAATTTGCCACATAATGCTCCCCTAGCAAATCTCTAAAATATTTCTTGATTTTAGGGCTTACCTGCTTATTTTGGCTTGCCTCAATGAAGTCGTTTTCTAAGGCTTTAAAACTTTCAAAGTTAAAGAAAATGTCGCAGTTGCGTAGGTAGTAGGGGATGTGGGGGATTTGGGTTTTAAAAATGTCAATGTAGCAATAAAGGCTGTATTTTTGGGGGCTCACTAAAACGCTGTGTGCCTTTTGGGTGGGCATAAAGGTCTTAGAGCGCGCCAAAGCGTTGATGTCTCTTAAAGGGTAGAAAAACACCTGTGCTTCTTGGACTTTTTTGGCGTTGGGGTATTTGTCGATGTGGGGGGTGATGGGCTCTAGGTCTTTGAGCCTAAAACTCTTGCCCTCTAGAGTGTTAAAGCTAAAATTGGCGATAAAGCTAAAATCCATGCCCTGTTTGTCCCTGGCATAAAGGGCTAAGATGATGGGAAAGGGGGCGAGCGATTTAGGGCAAAAGATTTTAGAGCTAAGGATACAAGCGTCTTTTAGGCGGTAGTTTTGTCTAAACCCCTTTAGGGCTTGGAAATTTGTCTTTTTGATGAGATAAGATAAAGGGTGCAAGACACAGACAAAATCCGCTTTGAGCAGGTCGTAAGAGCGTAGAAAACTAAGCCCTAAATCCCTTGCCTTTAAAAGGGGATCGGTGTCTATGGGGGCTGTTTTTAGAGATTGGCGCACTTGTGAAGTGGTGTCGTTGTAGGGGGGGTTGCCCACAATGGCGAGCTTATCGCTCTTGGCAAGCCCTAGAATCTGGCGGCTGCAACCTCTTAGGGCATTTGTGTGGATTAAATGGGCACTGGGGGCGTTGATTTTGGCTTGCTTTAGGGCGGTCAAATCCCTATCCACTCCGATCACTCTTTTAAAGCCCTCTTGTGTGAGAAATGCCCCCGCCCCACAAGCACTATCTAATAGGCAATACCCCTTAGGCTGCAAATGGGCAGTCAGCATGGCAAACGCTTTGTGCACTAAAAAGGGTGGAGTGTAGAAACTGCCTAGATTGATTTTTTCAAGGGGGCTTAAATGGCTCAATGCAGCACTTCTTGCATGGTTGCTAGCACTAGGGGGCTGTTTAAATGGGGGACAAATTGGGCGAAACTCAGCACCGCCTGGGCGACAAGCATCGCCTTGCCATCAAAGGTCTTTAAATGGCACTCTCTAGCTAGGCTTAAAAAGGGGGTGTTGTGGTAAATGAGATCGTAAGCGTGTTTAGCTTGTTTAAAAAGGGCTTTTAATAAACTCTCTTCACAGGGTAGGTTGTTGTCTTTGAGCCCTGCGGTGGTGGTGTTGATGATTAAATCGTAAGCGTCTAGGGGGCAGTCTTGGCTTAAAAAGCTAGGGATATTTTGGGCTTGAAAATAGGCGAGTTTTTTTGCACTTCTGTTACACACGCTCACCGCAACGCCCCTTGATTTTAAGGCGCACACCACAGCCCGCGCACTGCCCCCCGCCCCTAAGATCAAAGCCCTAGAAACATGAAGCCCCTTTAAGGGGGCTAAAAAGCCCTCTATGTCGGTGTTGTAACCCACCACCTGCCCCTCTCTTAACACCCAAGTGTTCACCGCTTGGACTTCTTGAGCGAGCCCCTCCACTTTGTCGCTCAAATGAAACGCCACTTCTTTAAAAGGCGTGGTGATGTTTGCCCCAAATAAGCCCAGCTCTAAAAAACGGCTCTTTAAATCTTGGGGGTTTTCTAAGAGTATGGGGTGGTAGTTGCCCCTAAAACCCAATTCTTTTTCATAGCGCACAAACACGGCGTTGTGGAGCAGGGGGGATTTGGAGTGGGCGATGGGGTTGCCAAAGACGGCGTAATGACGCATCACTGATCCTTTTTTAAGAGTTGCAAATACACCCAACCCTTATCAACCCGGCCCCAACCCTCTTTGACCTCTAAGACACGCACCTCTTGCCCTCGTAGGATTTTTACCACCACAGGGGCGTGGGTGCTAGGTTTTGCGCGTACATTGACGGCACTCACACCCACATGGTAGATGGTGTAGGGGGGTTCTTTTGCGCCCTCTTTGGCTTCCGTGCTTTGTTCTTTAGTGGTGGGCTTTTGCGCATCTTTGGCGGTGGCTTCTTGAGTCTGTTTGGTTTCTATGGCTTTAGCTTCTTTTTGCGCTTCTTGTGTGGTGGCTTGTTCTTGTACCTTTGTGGGCTCTTTTGTTTCTTTGGGAGCTTTAGTCTCTGTTGTCTCTTTGGTTTCTGTGTTTGTTGTGGGGGTTGCCCCTTTGGGGACTTGTGCTCGTTCTGTGATTTTTTCTTGCGCTCTGGGGGTTTTTATCTGCGCTTGCTCTGCGCCCTTATGCTTAACCTGAGCGATAAACACCCCCACATACACGCCTAAACACAAAACCACTACACCCAAACCATAGCCGTATAATTTAAAAAATTTCAACGCCATATTCACTCCACAAATGTAATTTCTTGCGCCCCACTTGTGAGTGTGCCAAGATAGAAGCCCCCCGCTTTTTCTAATGCCTTTAAATTTTCACAAGGGGCGATCGCCACCATCCCCACGCCCATGTTAAACACCCTTAAACACTCCGCAAAGTCTAAATGCCCTAAGAGCCATCTAAACACGCTCAAACGGGGCAAGGCTTTTAACTCAATGTGTGCGCTGACATTTGGGGGTAAAATGCGCTCTAAATTGCCCTTGAGCCCGCCCCCCGTGATGTGTGCTAGGGTGTGGATTTTATCCTTCAGGGCAAGTAAAGGCGTGTAAAGCCTTGTAGGGGTTAAAAGCGTGTCCAAACTCGGGGCGTTGTGTGGCTGGCTCTTTAAAATTTCTCTCACCAAAGAAAAGCCATTGCTATGCAGCCCACTGCTTTTAAAGCCCACTAAAATATCCCCTGCTTGGATTTTGTCCTTTTTGCTTAAGTCGCTTTTCTCTGCCACGCCCACGCAAAAGCCCGCCAAATCAAACTCACTCGGGGCATACACCCCGGGCATTTGGGCACTCTCTCCGCCGATGAGCGCACAGCCCGACTCTTTACACCCAAATGCCATGCCTTCAATCAAGGCTAGAGTTTGGCGTGGCTCTAGCTGGCTCGTGGCAAAGTAATCTAAGAAAAACAGAGGCTTGGCAAAGGCACAGATTAAATCGTTGAGATTCATCGCCACCAAGTCTAACCCTAAGTTAAACAGCTGGTGGGTTTCTTTAGCAAGTTTTAATTTTGTGCCTATGCCATCGGTGCAAGAGATCAAAACGGGTTCTTTGTAGCCACTAGGCATGGCATAAGCCCCAAAAAACCCCCCCACGCCCTGTAAAACGCTTTGATCGTATGTTTGGCTGGCTAGGGGGGTGATGGCTTGTATCAGTGCTTTTGCCTTGTCTAAATCCACGCCGCTTTGTTGGTAAGTCCTCACCATCAACGCCTTTCAAAGTCAATACGGGGATCCACAAGGGCATAGGTCAAGTCGCTGATGAGATTGACGAGCAAGCCTAACAGTGTGAAAATGTAGAGCGAGCCAAAAACCACGGGGTAATCTCTGTTGATCAAGCTATCAAAGCTCAGTAGTCCTAGCCCGTCTAAACTAAAAATGATCTCAATCAACAAACTCCCACTGAAAAACACCCCCAAAAAGGCGCTGGGAAACCCGGCAATAACCAAGAGCATGGCGTTTCTAAAGACATGCCCGTAAAAAATGCGATTTTCGCTAGCCCCCTTTGCCCGAGCGGTGGTTAAATACAACTTGCCCATTTCGTCCAAAAACGAGTTTTTGACAAGCAAGGTGAGGCTGGCAAAGCCCCCGATGCTCATACACAGCACGGGCAGGGCAATGTGCCATAAATAGTCCTTGATTTTGCCAAAGGTGCTTAGGGTGTCAAAATTGTCGCTGACCAAGCCCTTTAGGGGGAAAATGTGCCAATAAGTGCCCGAGGCAAAGAGCACAATCAATAAAAGGGCAAAGATGAATGAGGGGATCGCATTTGCCACCACCACCGCCACACTGCTGGCAATGTCAAAGCCCGAATTGTTGTGTCTTGCTTTTAAAATCCCCAAAGGGATAGAGATGAGATAAATGAGTAGTGTGCTGAAAAAGCCCAAAGAGATCGACACGGGCAACTTCTCTTTAATCAAATCGAGCACCCCGATTTGGCGGTAAAAACTCTGCCCAAAGTCAAAACACAGGTATTTTTTTAACATGATCACATAGCGTTGCCAAAGGGGTTTGTCAAAGCCATAGAGTTTCGTGAGTTCTTTGTAAAGCGCGCTGTCCATGCCCTGTGCCCCCTTGTAACGGCTTTCGCTCAGCTGGTTTTCTTTGAGGCTCAAGCTCTTGCTCTCTTGGTTGGTGGCGTTTGTGAGCTTTGCCATCATTTGCTCCACAGGCCCGCCGGGCGCACTTTGGATGATGAAAAAGTTTAAGGTGATGATTCCAAATAAAGTGGGGATCAAGAGCAAGAGCCGTTTTAGGGTGTAAAAGAGCATTAGGGCTTTCTCTCTAAATTTTTATCCCACCACAAATAAGGCGAAAAGCCATAGGGGGGGTTTTTGAGCATGGCGATCTTGTCCCAATAGGCGATGCGCCAAAAGGGGGCATGGAAGTGGGGGATGACATAAAAACCCCACAAGAGCACCCTATCCAACGCTCGCACAGCAGATATTTGGCTTGGGCGGTCTTTGGCTTTAATCACCATGTTAATTAAGCCGTCAATGGCCCGGTTGGCAATGCCGGCGTAGTTTTGGCTACCCGGCTGTGTGGCGCTGCCACTTCCCCAAAAATAGCGTTGCTCATTACCCGGGAATAAGGATTGCCCGACACTGCCGACCACCATGTCGTAGTCAAACTTTTTGATCCGCCCCATATACTGGCTCAAATCCACCCTTTGGATTTGCATGGTGATCCCCAAAACTTTTAAATTTTTGGCATAGGCTAGGGCTAATCTTTCAAAGGCTTGGTTATTTAAAAGCATGGTGAAAATAAAGGGCTTTTTGCTCTTGGCGTTGATCAGCTGGTTATCTTTCACGATATAGCCGGCTTGCCTTAAGAGGGCTTGGGCGTGTTTTAAATTCTCCCGCCGATTTTGCCCGAGTTTCACTGCTCCGTTTGTGCGTGGCACAAGGTAGGGTGTGGTGAAAATGCGGGGGTTGTACTTTTCTAGCTCGGGTTTAAACTTCTCTAAGTCTTGCAATTCTTGCCCTGTGGGCAAGCCACTAGAGGCAAAGATAGAGTTGCTAAAATAGCTGGTGGTGCGTTTGTATTGTGAGAAGAAGAGATTTTTATTTGCCCACTCAAAGTCAAAGGCGTAAAAGAGGGCTTCTCTCACCCGAATGTCTTTAAAAATCTCTCTTCTGGTGTTCATAAAAAAGCCCTGCATCCCTGCAGGCAAGGCGTGTTTTAATAAAACCTTATGGATACGCCCACTAGAAATCCCCTTACCCACATAGCCCCTTGCCCACACTTTCGCCGTGCTTTCAAACCGCCAATCGTAAGCCCCACTCAAAAACGCTTGCAAGGCGACCGAGTCGTCCTTGTAATAGTCAAAACGCACCAAGTCAAAATTATATTGCCCCTTTTGCACGGGCAAATCTTGCGCCCAATAGTTTTTATTGCGTTCATAAGTGATTTGCTTGCCGATGGCAAAGGATTTAATGGTGTAGGGTCCGCTAGACACGGGCATCAAAAGGGGGTTGTTAAAATCGTGGGTGCCAAAGAAGTGCTTAGGCAAAACTTGTAATTGCCCTAAGATTAAGGGCAATTCGCGGTTGTGGGTGTTTTTAAAGGTAAATTTCACATGCCATTTGTCTAGCACGATGGCTTCTTGAATGTCGCTGTAATATTGCTTGAAAACGGGGCTGCCCTTTTGCATGAGAATGTCAAAGCTGAACTTCACATCGCTGGCTAAAATCGGCACGCCATCGCTAAATCTCGCCCTTTTGTCGATCCCAAAAATGACATAGGCATTGTCCTTAGCCACTTCTATGTCATTGGCGATTAGGGCGTATTCGGCATAAGGTTCGTCTAGGCTTTGGGCTAAAAGCGTGTCATAGACAAGCTCCAAACCGCTTGCCTTCGTGCCCTTGAGTAAAAAGGGGTTTAGGCTATCAAAGGTGCCTAAAGCGTAGTTTTTTAAAAGCCCCCCTTTAGGGGCGTTGGGGTTGGCATAATTAAAATGTGTGAAGTTTTGTTGGTATTTGGCCGGCTCGCCCAAAGCGATGAAAGGGGCAGCACCTAGCCACGCCCCACACACAGCCCACGCTAAAAATTTCACACCAAACCCATCAGCTCTTTGGCTTTTGTGTAGGTCGCCTGTGCTAGGGGGCGTACTCGAGCACACCCCTCATTTAGCACCTTTGTAACATAGTCAGGGCTAGCCTGCAGGCGTTGGTGATTCTCTTGTATGGGGGCTAGGGTGGCAACTAATAGCTCAATCAAGGCGTTTTTAAAATGCCCATAGCCCTTACCTTGAAACTCATTTTCTATGGCTTCACGGCTCAGGCCGCTTAAATTCTCATAAATGCAAAGCAAATTAAGTAGCCCTGCCCTTGTGGGGTCAAAGGCAACCACGCCTAGCGAGTCGGTGGTGGCTTTTTTGATTTTCTTAGCAATCAAGTCGGGGGTGTCTAGCAAAAACAAGGCGTGCAAGGGGGCTTTGTGCGATTTGCTCATTTTAATGGTGGGGTCGTCTAAGCCCATCACCCTAGCCCCACTTGGGGCGATCAAGGGCTCGGGCACGACAAAGCACGCCCCAAAATCTCGATTAAAGCGTTGGGCTAGGTTTCGAGCAAGCTCTAAATGTTGCTTTTGGTCTTCGCCCACGGGCACGGCGTTGGTTTGGTAAAGCAAAATGTCGGCTGCCATTAAAACCGGGTAGGCAAACAGCCCTGCGCTCACCTGATCTTGTTTTGCGCCCTTGTCTTTAAATTGGGTCATGCGATTAAGCTCGCCCATGCCCGCCACGCAATTTAACAGCCACGCTAACGCCCCATGCTCATCTATTTGGCTTTGGATAAAGAGGCTAGACTTTGCAGGGTCGATCCCACAAGCTAATAAAAGGGTCGCCATTTCTAGGCTTTGGGCGCGCAATTCTTTGGGGTCTTTGGGGATGGTGATGGCATGGGCATTGACAATACAAAAGATATTTTCATAGCTGTCTTGTGCCTGCACCCATTGCTTGATCGCCCCTAAGTAGTTGCCTAAATGCACGCCCCCGGTGGGCTGGATGCCCGAAAATACCCTAGCTTTACTCATGCAAGCTCCCCGATGAAGAAAATGGCTTCATAGCTTAGGCTATGGTAGGGGACATTAAATTTTAAAGATTTCGCCTTGCCAAAAGGTAAAGCTCCGCCCCCGAGTAGTCCGCCCCTTTTAAGTTGTTGTAAAAAACTCTCTCTATCGTTAAATTCTTGTTTAAATGTTTCCACCCACATGGTTTGTTTAAACCCCTTAAAACTTTGCTCTAAAATGCCACACACTTCTTTAGCTTCCCTTAAGGGCGAATGCGTGTTTAAAAAGGTGTGCAGCTCGTGCAGGCTTGCGCTCGTGTGGATGGCTAGAGCCACCCGTTTGCAACTCTGCGCCAAATGCCCACACACCTGCGCCAAATTCTGCGCCCACTGCAGGGACGATGCGCTGATGGCTAGGTCGCTGGGCACAAACTCTGTGTTTTCAAAGTCTACGCACTCTAGGCGCACACTCTTAGCACTTGGGCTAGCTGTGGGGTGTAAGGAGAGCATTTGGGCTGAAATGTCTAGCCCCACAAATGTGTCCACTTCCACCCCCAAAGCGGGCAAGGCTTTGAGCACGGTGCCGCTCCCACAGCCCAAATCAAGCACCCGCCCATAACACCCGCACGCCAAAGGGGCGAGCAGGCGTTCAACGATGCGTTTTTGCACACTTGAAAACTCTGCGTAAGTCTTGGCTCTCTTGCTAAAAGAGTGGCGCACCTCTAGCCCCCTTTGCTAAAAGTCCTAATTTTAATAAAATTTTGCTAAAATCGCCATTTAATCCTTGCACTTTGGAGCGTGTGTTGAGTAGTCTGTTCTTGGTCTTACAGATTGTGCTGGCCGTGTTGATTGTCATTGTGGTGTTGTTGCAAAAAAGTTCAAGCATCGGGCTTGGGGCGTACAGCGGGAGCAACGAGTCGCTCTTTGGGGCAAAGGGCCCGGCAAGTTTCATGGCAAAAGCCACGATGGTTTTAGGCTTTTTATTTTTAAGCAACACCATCACCCTAGGCTACTTTTACAATAAAGAGTACAACATTAGCCTGGTTGACAACGCCCCTAAAGCTGCCCCCCTTGTACCCTTAGTGCCTAAAAACCCCACGCAAAACAATCCCTTGAGTAACCCCTTACTCTTGCCTAAAACCGACAACCACCCCCTAGCTGTGCCCTACAAGAAAGAAAAGCACAATTTAATCCCCTTGCCCGAGCATAAAGGCACACTTAAAGTTGCACCCAAACAAGGCACAGAAACCAAAGAAACCAACAAAGACAAAAAGGACTAACATGTTAGAAGACATTTACAAGCACACCAAAGAGCAAATGCAAAAGAGTTTGCAAGCCTTGAGTAAGGATTTCACGACTTTACGCAGCGGGCGGGTTTCTATCAGCTTAGTCGATCATGTGCGTGTGGAGTATTACAACACCCCCACGCCTTTAAACCAAGTCGCTTCTGTGATCGCCACAGACGCTTCTACCATCACCATCACCCCGTGGGAGAGGGGGCTTTTAAAAGACATTGAAAGGGCGTTGCAAGAGGCAAATATCGGGGTCAATCCCAGCAATGATGGTGAAAATGTCAAACTCTTCTTCCCCCCAATGACCATGGAGCAGCGCAAAGAAATCGCCAAAGACGCAAAGGCGATGGGTGAAAAGGCGAAGGTCGCTATCCGTAATGTCCGCCAAGAGGCGAACAACCAAATCAAAAAGCTAGAGAAAGACAAGGCGATCAGCGAGGATGAAAACAAAAGAGCGTTGGCTGAGGTGCAAAAGTACACCGATGACTTCATCAAGAAAATTGACGAACACACCAAAGCCAAAGAAGAGGAAGTCCTAAAGGTCTAACATGGATATTCGCAAAATCTACACCGATTGCGGGGCGCTCTTAGAGGGGCATTTTCTGCTCTCTAGTGGCAACCACTCTAATTTTTACTTGCAATCGGCAAAGGTTCTAGAAGACCCTAAAATCGCTTCTGAGTTAGCCGAGGCACTAGCGGTAGAAATCCAACAATCCAAGCTAGAGATCGACACGATTTGCTCGCCGGCTTTGGGGGGGATTTTAGCCGGCTATGAGTTAGCCCGGGCTCTTGGTGTGCGCTTTATCTTCACCGAGAGGGTGCAAGGGGAAATGGTGTTGAGACGGGGCTTTAGCGTGCAAGAGGGCGAAAAGGTCTTGGTCTGCGAGGACATCATCACGACAGGCGGGTCGGCGATGGAGGCGGGGGCGTGTGTGGAAGGCTTAGGGGCAAAAGTCGTGGGCTTTGCCAGCCTTGCCAATCGGGGTATATGCCAAAGGGGCTTAAAGCCTACACACAAAGAAGCGTGTAAATTGCCTGCCCTGCCTTTTTTTACCCTAGCGGATTTTAATTTTGACATGTACCCGCCTGAAAATTGCCCGTTGTGTCAGCACAGTCAGGCTATCAAACCGGGCAGTCGGGGCAATTAAAGGGCGTGCTCGCACAAAACTTTAAAGCCCTGCACGGGTTCGAGCGCATCAAAGCCTTCATCACGGATTTGTTCATGCTCTACACCCCGCTTTTGTATGTTGTTACTTATGTCATTTTAGGCTCAGCGCAGGCCTTTAGACAAAATCAAATGGCGGTGTTTGCGTGTGTGGCGGGCTTTGGCTTGCTCTCTAGCGTGTTTTTGTGCGTGGGTGGACAGACCCCGGGGCTACGCTATGTTGGGCTAAAGTTGGTGTGTGCCAAGAGCCGCGACAAGGTGGGCTTTTTTCGGGCATTGTTGCGCTTTTTTGTGTGGCTGTTGGTGGCAAGCACGCTGATAGGTCTGCTCTTGCCCTTAATGCGCCCTAACATGCGGCTTTGGCACGACGCACTTTGCAACACCGCCATGCAAAAGGTTTAATTCTTTTGGCTAACATGCGCCCTTTAGGTGTGGAGATGACAAGTGTATTTTAACCGAGAACTTTCATGGCTGCGCTTCAACACAAGGGTTTTAGACCAAGCTTGCGATGAAGGCTTGCCCCTTTTGGAGCGGTTAAAATTCTTAGCCATTTATGGGACGAATTTAGACGAGTTTTACATGATTAGGGTGGCAGGCCTAAAGCACCTGGCCGACAACAACATGACAACCACAAACCTAGATGGCTTGAGCCCAAGAGAACAGCTAGAGCGCATCCACGCTTATGCTGCTACTGAGCAAAAAATCGTGCAAAAGCAGTTTTTGGGCTTGAAAGAGTCTTTAAGTAAGCATGGCCTAAGCTTAAAAAGCGTGGCAAGCCTGCCCATCAAACACCACCCCAAGCTACAAGACCACTTCCACAAACACCTTTACCCCATCGTGGTGCCAACCTTGCTGGACCTAAACCGCCCCTTCCCCTTTGTACGCAACTTGAGCTTTGGTTTGGTCTTTGAGTTGGAGCGCAAGGACGGGGAGATCGTCTATGGGGCAGTGAAAATCCCCTCTTTGCTCAAGCGCTTTGTGGAAATCGACACGGGCGTGTTTGTGGCGGTGGAGGAAATCGTGCAAAAATGCGCTCCCTTGTTGTTTGAGAGTTACACCATCTTGGAGAGCATGGTCTTTAGAATCACCTGCAATGCCGACATGGAAATCATCGAAGACGAGGGGCATGATTTGGTCGATCGCATCAGCGAGGGCTTACGCACACGGGATCGGGGGGAAGCGGTGCGTTTGGAGGTGGGCGGGGGGAGTGTGCATTTGCGCCAAATTCTAAGCGCACAAATGCCCGGCGTTACCTTGTACCCCAGCCGCATTTTGTTGGACTTGGGGCGTTTGTGGGAGTTGGTGGGGCTAAAGGATTATGCCCATTTAAAAGCCCCCGTGTTCGTGCCTAAGATTTTGCCCCCCTTAAGCGGTATTGGCTTCTTGGAGAGTCGGGCATTCTTCGATCTGCTCGATCAGCAAGACATTTTGCTCTTCCACCCTTATGAGAGCTTCGATCCCATTGTGCACTTCATCCAAAACGCCGCCGAAGACAAGGATGTCGTTTCCATCCGCATGACCTTATACAGAGTGGGTAAAGAGTCGCCCATTGTCAAAGCCCTCACAGAGGCTGCACCCTATAAGCAGGTGAGCGTGCTTGTAGAACTTAAAGCCCGCTTTGATGAGGAAAACAACTTGCATTGGGCACGGGCCCTAGAAAATGCCGGAGCGCATGTGATCTATGGGGTGTCTAATTTGAAGGTGCATGCAAAGGTGGCGTTGGTGGTGCGTAAGGTGGGCGATAGCCTAAAAGAATATGTCCACATCAGTACAGGCAATTACAACACGCTTTCAGCCAAGGTTTACACCGACTTGAGCCTGCTGAGTGCCAACCCCAAAATCGCGCACGACACCTTAAAGCTCTTCCACTCTCTAGGCACAGGCGTGAGCGCGCAGACACATTTAAGCACGCTTTATATGGCCCCCAAACAAATTAAAAGCAAAATCCTAGCCCTCATCGCCCACGAAATGGTCTTTAAGCGCAAGGGGCGGATCATTTTTAAGGTCAATGCGCTCGTGGATAAGGACATCATTGATTGTTTGTACAAAGCTTCGCGAGTGGGAGTGAAGATTGATTTGTTAGTGCGAGGGATTTGTTGTTTGCGTCCACAAATGAAGGGCTTTAGCGAGAACATTCGGGTGTTTTCCATTGTGGGCAAATATTTAGAACACGCCCGTATTTATTACTTCGCCCACGACACGCACAAGCTGTATTTCTCAAGCGCAGACATGATGCCCCGCAATTTAGAAAAACGGGTGGAACTCTTGGTCCCTGCCACATCTAAGGCAATCCAACGCAAAATGTTACATATCCTGCATTTGCAACTCAAAGACAACGCCCAAACTTATGCCTTGCAAGCGGGGGGCGATTACATCCGTCTGGCCCCCAAAAAGACTCCTTTAAATGCCCAACTTCTGTATGAAAAGATTGTGAGCGCTGCCGATGACACCTAGGTGGTTGTTTGCCCTAGAGGCTGAGAGGGTGCACGCCCTCGTGGGGTTTGGCTTAAAAATTTGGGGCAAGTTGCCCCGCAGTCCTCAAATGCCAAACCCCGCTTTGGCGCAAAAGATTTTAGGCTTAAATCTGCCTAATCCCATCGGGCTTGCCGCCGGCTTTGATAAAAACGCCACCATGGTGGCGGGTCTTAGCCGCTTGGGTTTTGGCGCAATAGAGGTGGGCACACTCACGCCAAAAGCTCAGCTGGGCAACCCCAAACCTAGGGTTTTCCGCTATATCCCACAGCAGAGTCTACAAAACAGCATGGGTTTTAACAACAAAGGGGTGGCAAAGGCGGCGCAAAGGCTGGAGAATTTGCCCCCCCTGCCTTGTCTTATCGGGGTGAATTTAGGCAAGAACAAGGACACCCCCCTAGAAAACACCCTAAGCGATTATGAAAAAGCATTAAAGGCGAGTTTAGGCGTGGGGGATTACTATGTCTTCAATCTCTCCTCGCCCAACACCCCGAATTTGAGAGATTTACAAAACGAAAGCTTTGTGGATGAACTCTTTTCTATGGCAAGAGAGCGCACCCATAAGCCCTTGTTTTTAAAAGTCGCCCCAGACATGCCAAGCGATGGGCTTTTAGCAGTGTGTGAAAGGGCGATAAAGGCGGGGGCAAAGGGGATCATTGCCACCAACACCACGATTGACTATTCACTGCTGCCTGGGGCGCGCCAAAGTGGGGGGCTGAGTGGTCGGGTGTTAGAGGCAAAGGCTAGGGTAGTGTTTGAAGAGATCGCTAGGGCGTTTTTTGGGCGGGCTGTTTTGGTGGCCGTGGGGGGGATTAGCGATGCTAAAGAAGCCTATGAGCGGATTAAAATGGGGGCTAGTTTCTTGCAGATTTTCACAGCTTTTATCTACCAAGGCCCAACAATTTGTAGACAAATAAACCAAGATATAGTAAAATTGCTCCAACAAGATGGGTTGAGCTCAATCCATGAGGCTGTTGGGATTGGACAAAAAAGATGAAGGGCTTGGGTCGTTTTTTTGTTTTAATTTTAATACTAGGTGGTTTCATGCAAGCAGCGCAAGCGACAGAAAAACTGAGTATGCGTACCTACTTGCCCCACTACGAGAGCATCACTCTTGACAATGGGTTGCAAGTGGTTGCCGTGCCTTTGGCGAATAAAAGCGGGGTGATTGAGGTGGATTTGCTCTACAAAGTTGGCTCAAGAAACGAGCGCATGGGCAAGAGTGGGATCGCCCATATGCTCGAACACATGAGCTTTAAAAGCACCAAACACCTCAAAGATGGGGAATTTGACACCATCGTTAAGGGCTTTGGTGGGGTCAGCAACGCCTCCACGAGCTTTGACAACACCCGTTATTTTATTAAAGCGAGCAACGCCAATTTAGACAAGTCTTTGGAGTTGTTTGCCGAAATGCTAGGCTCTTTACAGCTCAAAGAGGACGAGTTTTTGCCCGAAAGACAGGTCGTGGCCGAAGAGAGATTGTGGCGCACTGATAACTCCCCACTAGGCTATCTCTACTTCCGCTTTTTCAACACCGCCTTTGTCTACCACCCCTACCACTGGACTCCCATCGGCTTTATGCAAGACATACAGCATTGGACAATCCAAGACATTCGAGAGTTTCACGACACCTACTACCAACCCAAGAACGCCATTTTATTGGTGGTGGGGGATTTAGACCCTAAAAAAGTCTTCGAGCAAGCTAAAAAACACTTTGCAAGTATCCCCAACAAGAGCCAAACCCCCATCCCCGAGGTTTACATGCAAGAGCCTATCCAAAATGGCTTGAGAGAAACCGTGATTCACAAAAAAGACCTGTCCTTAGAGTGGCTGGCGATCGGCTGGAAAGTCCCCCCCTTTGCCCATAAGGACCAAGTTGCCCTGAATGCCCTAGCCAAGCTTTTGGCCGAAGGGGATAGCAGTTTGTTGCGTAAAACTTTGGTGGATCAAAAACGCCTAGCCTCCCAAGTCTTCGCCCAAAATATGGAGCTCAAAGATGCGAGCGTGTTTTTATTCATTACAGGAGCGAACCAAAATGTCGAAGCCGCCCAAATCAAAAAGGAGATTTTGGCGATCCTAGACAACATCAAGCATGGCGGGATCACGCAACAGCAATTAGACAAGGTGAAAATCAACAACCGCGTGGATTTCATTGCAGGCTTGGAAGATTCCTCCGATGTCGCCGAGATGTTTGCCGAGTACTTGACTCAGGGCAAGATCGAGGACATTGCCCGCTATGAAGAGGAATTTGAAGCCCTAGAGGTCAAAGACCTCGTACGGGTGGCAAATGAGTACTTTAGAGATGAAGCTTACAGCGTTGTAACGCTAAAGCCCTAACATGCACGCCTTAAGTGCTCTAATCACCCCTTTTAAGCCGGATTTAAAGGTCGATGAGGCGACTTTTGCTTCCCTCATAGAAAGGCAAATCAGGTTAGGCATGGATGCTTGTGTGCCCACAGGCACCACGGGCGAGTCAGCAACCTTGAGCCACGAGGAGCACATGCGTTGCATTGAAATCGCCACACAAATCTGTAAGCCCAAAGGCGTGAAAGTCTTGGCCGGAGTGGGTAGCAACGCCACGAGCGAGTCGATCATGTTGGCTAAGTTCGCCCAAAAAGCAGGGGCCGATGGGATTTTATGCGTGAGCCCTTATTACAACCGCCCCACACAACAGGGCTTGTTCGCACATTACAAGGCGATCGCGCACTCTGTAGACATCCCCTTGATCTTATACGATGTTCCCGCCCGCACAGGCACCCAAATCGCCATAGAAACCGCCGTGAAACTCTTTAACGAAGTGCCTAATGTTGTCGGCATTAAAGAAGCGTCAGGGCAAGCCCAAAGGTTAGTGGATTTTGCCCACTTTGCCCCCAAGATGCAGATTTACAGCGGAGAGGATAAGTTAAACCACATCATCATGGCAAGTGGCGGTGTGGGGGTGATCTCGGTTACGGGCAATCTCTTGCCTGATAAAATCTCTGCTCTTGTGAAGGCAAATTTACAAGGCGATCTAGCCGGCGGGCAGAAAATCCATGACGAGCTGTACGCCATCAATGGCGCGCTTTTTTGCGAGAGCAACCCCATTCCCATTAAAGCTTGCATGCACATGGCGGGCTTGCTAGAACACTTAGTTTATCGCTTGCCTTTAGTGCCGCCAAGCCAAGAGAACATGCACTTTTTAGAAACGATCTTAGAAAATTATGAGGTATTGAAATGAGTATGCAGGGCAAGACTTTAGTCATCAGCGGAGCGACCAGGGGCATAGGCAAAGCGATTTTATACCGATTCGCCCAAAACGGGGTCAATGTGGCGTTCACCTACAACAAAAACGAAGAAGAAGCCGCCAAAATCGCCGCAGACCTTGAGGCAAACTGCCGCGTGAAAGCCAAATACTACCGCCTAGACATTTTAGAACCCGAACAATACATTGAGTTGTTCAAACAAATCGACACAGACTTTGAGAGGGTGGATTGTTTCGTATCTAATGCGATCATTTATGGGCGTTCTGTGGTGGGTGGCTTTGCCCCCTTCATGCGTTTAAAACCCAAAGGGCTTAACAATATCTACACCGCCACCGTGTTGGCCTTTGTCGTGGGGGCCCAAGAGGCAGCCAAACGGATGAAGTTAGTTGGCGGGGGTTCGATCGTGTCTTTGAGCTCTACGGGCAATTTGGTCTATATGCCCAATTACGCCGGGCATGGCAACTCCAAAAACGCCGTAGAAACGATGGTGAAATACGCCGCCGTGGATTTGGGCGAATTTGGCATTAGAGTCAATGCCGTGAGTGGCGGGCCCATCGACACAGACGCGCTCAAAGCCTTCCCCGACTACGCCGAGATCAAAGCCAAGGTGGAAGAGCAATCCCCCCTAAAACGCATGGGCGATCCCACAGACCTAGCCGGGGCGGTGTATTTCTTATGCGACCCCGAACAGAGCGCGTGGCTGACCGGGCAAACCATCGTTGTAGATGGGGGCACCACTTTTAAATGAAATCTAATGACCATTTATCTCCACGAAAATGCTGAATTACAGGTGGCAAGAAAAGCCATTTTGTCCGCCCACGCTCTCTTAGTCTTGCTCTTGGGACTGACCGCCTTTGGGGCGGTTGTTCTCTTGCAAAAGAGCGCGATCCCCGATTTTAAAGCTCTAAACCCCAGTGCGGTGGGGCTTTATTTTCTCTTGTGGCTTGCCATGTTTGTTTGCCAAATTTTTGGCTACTACAAACTCGCCAAAGTGGGACGCAATCTTTTGATTTTCCGTTGTGTTGCCTTCCCCTACATTGCCGATGCCCTGCTCTCTTTGTTTCTCTTATTGGCCATGCCAAAGGCCAGCGTAGTCCAGCTTTTCAACTTTAAAATCGTAACATTTTTCCTTTACGCCTACTACTCTTATAAACTTTTTTATGAATTGAGCCGTGTTACTGAAGAGAAATTTTTTAGACAAGGGATTTTACTCTTGGGCTTTTGCCTAACCCTTTTGCTGTTTATTGTGGGAATCAGCCGGGGGGCTTTATTGCTCTTTAGTTTTTTGTTTTTGGTGGGGATGCTCGTGGGGTGGGGCATGATCTTTACGGGATTTTTTAGGCTCAAACAAATCAACACCCCATGAAATGGGCTAAACAAATCCCCAACACCTTAACGATTTTGCGCATTTTGCTCTCAGTGTGCTTGCTTTTTTTGATTTTGCACGCCAGCCAGTGGTTTAAAATCTCACCCACAGGGCTAAATTATGCCAGCGCGTGTTTGTTCGCTTTCGCCGGTTGCACGGACTTTTTGGACGGCTACATTGCCCGTAACTACCAATTTAAAACTCTCTTTGGCGAAATCTTTGATCCCCTTGCCGATAAAATTTTAATCCTCGCGGCTTTTTTAGGGCTTTTGGCACTCGGGCGGGTCAATGCGTGGGTGGTGTTTGTGATTTTAGGCAGAGAGTTTTTCATCGCGGGGCTTAGGGTGTCGGTGTCAAGCCATGGGCAGAGCATTCCCGTGAGCCAGTGGGGCAAGTACAAGACCTTTTTACAAATATGCGCCATCATCGTGTTGTTCTTAAACATCCACTTGGGCAGGGTGGTTGTGGGGGATTACTTAATGGCGGTGGCGGTGTTTGCGACCCTTTACTCGGGACTAGATTACACCCAAAAGTATTATAAAATGGTACAAAATGGGGATATTTGAAGCCCTTGTGGCTTTGGGCTTTGTGGTGCTGTTTCACGAACTCGGGCATTTTAGTGTGGCAAAGGCTTGCAAGATTAGGGTAGAAGTCTTTAGCCTTGGCTTTGGAACAAAACTCTTTAAAAAAACCTATGGCGGCACTGAATACGCTTTTTCTTTAATCCCGCTTGGAGGGTATGTGAGCCTACAACAAGAAGGCGATAGGGGGTATCTCTCTAAGCCCATTTGGCAAAAGAGTTTGGTCTTGCTAGGTGGTCCGCTCTTTAATTTTTTGCTTGCGCTCATTTTATGCGTCTTTTTAGCCCTCTTGCCTCAAGAACGGCTAGAGCCCATCGTGGGGCAAGTTCTACCCAACATGCCCGCCACAAATGCGCTTCAGGTGGGCGATCGCATTCTAGCCCTTAACCACACACCCATAAACAGCTTTGAAGACTTGCAAAAAGCGGTGAAAAACTCTAAGGGCTTGTCTGTGGTGCTGAGGCTACAAAGGGGGGATAAAACCCTAAGCCTCCCCCTGAAGCTTAAAAAAATACCCACTAAAGATGTGTTCAACCAACCCACTTCTATCAAAGTGCTCGGCATTAAACCACAGGACAAGACTTTTTATTTTCACTACACCCCCCTGCAAGCCCTAGAGCACGCCCTTGCACAATGCGCCCATTTAATTGCCCTTACTTATCAGGGACTTTTAAAGCTTGTGGAGGGCATTGTTCCCCTGTCTAATGTCAGCTCGGTGGTGGGGATTGTGGGCTTTTTAGCCAAACAAAGCGGGCTAGAAATGTGGTTACTTAGCGTGGGTTTTATCTCTATCAATCTAGGGATATTAAACCTACTACCCATCCCCCTGCTTGATGGCGGACAGCTTGTATTGCTGTGGGTGGAGAAGCTTAGCCGCTACACCTTTAAAGAATCCCAAATACGCCTACTCAATGCGCTAGGCTTTGCCTTTTTGGGCGCACTCTTGGGACTCGGGCTGTTTAACGACTTGGCGGCCATGTTTGCAAAGCCTGCTTAATCACCTCCATCACGCAGTCAATCCCCCCAGCCAAAGAGAAGAGCCAGTATTTGTGGGCGTAAATCCAATCTAGCTGTTTGGCTTGCAATTCTTCTTTTGTGGGTGTGGGCTTCACCACGATTTTGGCAATGTCTAATTCTTGGTGAAAAATATAGGATTGGATCGCATCGTTGAAGCAATAATTAAATTCAGGTTCGTCAAACAAGCTTTTAATGTCGTTGATTTTTTGACTCAAGTCCTCCAATTTCTCTAAATCCAAACTCTCTAATTCCCCTTTAGCGTTCAACTTTTCCACATGCTCTAAGAAGGGGGCGACTTCTAAAAACAGCTCTTCAATGCGTTCTTTGCACCGCTTGGAGTAGTCCAGCACATCTAGGCACATTTCGTGCGCCTCTTTTAAGTTCTTTGCGCTGACTTCGGGGCTTGGGGGGGTGAGTTTTAGGGGGGTTTTAACCACAAGTTTGCAATCAGAGCGCACCCGCTCGATCGCCTCTTTAAAGGGCAATTCCAGCGTGCCCTGTATGCGCGCCCCCCCTTCTGTGGCATTGATGACCTCCAGCTTGTAGGGGGTGTGGTAAATGTCCTTTTCAAAGAAATCTAAAAAGAGCTTCCATATCCTTGTGGTTTCCACGACCCCCCGCCCCCCATAAGCGGGTGTGAAGACCTTAGCCCCTGTTTCTTTAGGGGAAATCTCTTCAGCCCCATACAAAGCCCCATCGGCGTGGCTGTGTCCATTTGCCCCAAAGCTCAAATCCTGCCCGATGAAAATGCAACGCTCAAAACGGGCATGCACCACAAGCTCGTAAGCCATGTTTGCCGCGCTCATGCCAATGCCTAAATAGCCATACTCGTGCAAGCCAAACAAACTTGTGTAGCCAAAGGGGCGTAGGCTAAATTGCTTTGTGCCTTTGGTGATGGCTTGGTGTAATTTGGGGTGCACAATGGAAGTGATGGCAAAAATCACCCCTTCCTGCGCCTCCTTGGGGGTGTCGGTGTAAAACTTAGCAGTCGCCTCCACCCTCTCTAAGGAAAAGACCAAATCGGGCTTGATGCCTTCTTTAGCTAAAATGGGAAAAGACGCATCTATGCAAAAAAGTGTGGCGTAGGGGGCGATTTCTTTAAGTAGGGGAAGTTGTTTGTTTAAACTAGGCCCTGTGGAAATAATGATCGCCGTGTTGTGTGTGGCATTGCGCTGTTTTAGACTGCTTAGCAAGTTTAGCAAGGTCGGGCTTTTTAGCACGAAAGGCAAATTTTGCACATGGTGCTTGATGCCGATGATCGCATCCCTTGCGTCATTACCCACGCCGATGGCGGCGTTTTCTAGGGCTTTGGTGAAGTCCAAATGAATGCGCTGGATGTCCTCTAAATAGCGCTCGTAGTAGGGGTAGGTGATGTGCAGCTCAAAGACCTTAGCATACAAACACGCCTTTTTATCCATGTTGAGTAAAGACGCGAGCATTTGGTAAGAACACGCACTTTGCAAGAGAAAGATCAAGCGGTCGGTTTTGATCTCTTCGGCAAAGTCTAAGAGATTGAAGATGATGAATAAAATTTCAATCTCGGGCTCAATGATGACGATGCGTTTGATTTGTTCGTAAGCGAGCAAGAGTCGAAACAACACACCATTACCCGCCCCGTAAAAATACAAATAGGGAGTGTAAGCATAAGGGCTTAGGTCTTTAAATTTTTGTAGGTTTTCCTCTAGGGGTTTGTGGGCGAAAATCGGGGTGTTGGTGTCGGTGTCTATGATGTTGAAGTCATCTTGTTGCATGAAGACTTCATACTTGTGATTGCCCTGCACCCTTAAAAGGCGTGCGGCTAAAAGGGGGTCTTTTAGCTTAAGAACCTCTAGGTTGCGCTCATATAGCGATGGCATGCCCACTATTGCAAGAGTCGTAGGACATTTTGTTGCACTGCATTGGCCTGGGCCATCGCAAAACTGCCCGATTGTGCCAAGATGTTGTATTTGGAGAAGCTCGCACTCTCTTCGGCAAAGTCCACATCTCTAATTTGCGATTCGGCAGCCTTCACATTAACCTGTGTAACAGAGATGTTGTTGATGGTGGTCACCAGCTCCATTTGCACCGAACCTAAATCCGAGCGGATCTTATCTAATTGTGTGCGTGCGCTCTCGGCCATGTCCATCACCACCATCGCCCCACGCAAGCTCGTTACACCCGCCCCGATGCCCTTAAAGTTTAACTTGGCTTGGGCGGCATTGGCGTTGCCCCCGCTGGCACTCGCCACATTGGCATCAAAGACCCCCCGAATGGCGCGCAAATTCACGGTGTACTCGGCAATCCCCTGCGCAGAGTGTAGTCCGATGTGGCTGTAGTTGATCCCACTGATGGCAATGTCCCTAGCGTCTTGTTTGATCAAGGTCAAGCGTCCCACGATGGCGTGCGCATTGCCTGAAATGCCTACAAAATTCCCTCCCCCAAAAACATGGCCGGAAGCGCTGAGGGCATGTACAGAAATGGCGCGCCCATCTGTGGATTTTAAATTAATGCGCCCTGAAATGTCGATGTAGGCTTCTACACCCGTGCGCTCCCTTACAGAGTTTATGGCGTTGATGAGTCGCCCATCGCGGTCGTTTCTCTTTACATCATTAATATTGCCGATGAGCACTCCATTGATGGTGAGTCCTCTCACTGTGCCCGATTGTACTGCCACCCCCCCTGTACCTATCACTGTGGCCGTGGCGCGCACGCCTAGAGTGTTGGAGTTCTTGTTGATCACCTCAACCAATGCCCCAAGTCCCGTGCCTGCACTTGTTGAAATCTTAACCGATTCTAATTTAAAGTCATTCACACCATTGGCCTGTTTAAAGTTCAGGGTAACTTCTTGCAGGTTGTGCGCCCCCGCGCTCACCTCCATGCCATCGCGATCCATCCCTGAGGTTTCAAAGCGCACATGTCCGATTTTATCCGAGCCTGTGGGACCAATGGAGGCTTTGATCGTGGTGTTGGAATACGCCCCGATTTGGAACTCTTTGTTGGAGAAACTGCCTGCCAAGAGTTGTTGCCCGTTAAAGCTGGTCGTGTTGGCGATGTTGTCTAGCTCTTCTAAGAGTCGCAAAATGTCGCTTTGCAATGCTTTTCTTGTTTCTGTAGTTTGGCCATCTTGTGCGGCTTGTACGGCCTTGGTTTTCACCGTGTCTAGGATTTTGATCTGCTCGTCCATCGCCTTGTCGGCAGTTTGGACGATCCCGATCGCATCGTTTGCATTTTTGATGGCTTGTCCCAAACTTGCGCTTTGGCTGCGCAAACTATCGGCAATCGCCATCCCTGAAGCGTCATCCGCTGCTTTGTTGATGCGTAACCCAGAGCTCAACTTCTCTAAAGAGCTCGCCAAATCTCTGTTGTTACGCACCCCGATGGTGTGCGCGTTTAAAGCCGCGACATTAGTGTTGATCCGAAAACTCATCTTTGCATCCTTTGCTAATTGTTATGCCCACAACTAAGCAAGGGTTGTTCCACTTTTGAGAGTGCGGATTTTAAGCAATAAATCCCTTAAACATGTTCTATAATGCTAGGGATAGTTAGAAATTCCACATAAAGAGTTTTGCATGCAAAAAAAGCTCATCGTTGTAGAATCCCCCACCAAAGCCAAGACCATCGCTAACTTTCTGGACTCCAGCTACCAAGTCATCGCGTCCAAAGGGCATGTGCGGGATTTAAGTAAATACGCCATGGGGATCAGCATCCAAGAGGACAAATTCTACCCCAAGTACGCCGTGTGTAAAGACCACGAAGACATTGTCGCCCAAATTTTAAGCCTCGCCAAAAGTGCGGCGCAAATTTACATCGCCACCGATGAGGACAGAGAGGGCGAGGCGATCGGTTATCACATCGCCTACTTGATCAAAGAACAGAACAACAAAACAAAAAAATCCAGTGCCACCCAAGAGATCGCCGAGCTAGAGAGCCAAACTGACCACCCTACCGATAACCCCGTTTTCACCCTCCCGCGCATCGTGTTTCACGAGATCACCAAATCCGCTATTTTGCACGCCCTAGAGAACCCCAAAACCCTAGACATCTATAAAATCAACGCCCAATTAGCAAGGCGGCTTTTGGATCGCATCGTGGGTTTTAGTTTAAGTTCTCTCTTGGCGCATAAAATCTCAAGGGGCATGAGCGCAGGGCGGGTACAAAGTGCAGCACTTAAAATTGTGGTGGATCGGGAGCGCGAAATTAGGGCGTTTGAGCCCATCACTTACTACAACATTGAGGGTGATTTTGAAGGCATCCACGCCAGCCTAGACACCTACAAGGGCGCGAAGGTGAAAAACCAAAGCCTTAGAGATAAAGAAGAAGCCCTAAACATATGCGCCTTCCTTAAAGAGCAGAGCTACCGCGTGCAAGAAGTGGTACAGAAAAACAAGACTTCTCCAAGTCCACCTCCCTTCATGACCTCCACCTTGCAACAAAGTGCCTCTACAAATCTAGGCTATGGGCCCTCTAAAACGATGGGAATCGCCCAAAAACTCTACGAGGGCGTGGCGACCCCCGAGGGGGTGAGTGGGGTCATCACCTACATGCGCACAGACAGCCTAAACATCGCCAAAGAAGCCAAAGATGCGGCCAAAAACTACATCAAAGCCACTTATGGGGACAAGTATCTGCCCAAAACCTCCAAGGTCTACACTTCCAAAAACAAGGCTGCCCAAGAGGCGCACGAGGCGATCCGCCCCACGAATTTGAATTTCACCCCCCAAGTGGCTAAGGACTACTTAAAGCCCGAAGAGCATAAGCTCTACACTTTGATTTACCAACGCTTTTTAGCTTCGCAAATGGCGGATGCGCTCTTTGAGCAGCAAAGTGTGTGTGTGGGCTGTGCAGACGCAACTTTTAAAGCCAGCGGGCGTAAATTGGTCTTTGAGGGCTATTTAAAGGCGTTGCAAGAAA
Source organism: Helicobacter sp. NHP19-003 (assembly GCF_019703305.1). NCBI lineage: Bacteria > Pseudomonadati > Campylobacterota > Epsilonproteobacteria > Campylobacterales > Helicobacteraceae > Helicobacter > Helicobacter gastrocanis. The sequence goes on from NZ_AP024814.1 coordinate 67,891, forward strand.
AAAGCGAGGACAAACTCTTGCCCCCCCTGCAGGTGCAACAGCCGTTAGCTTTAAGCCACATCAACGCCAAAGAATGCAGCACCGAGGCCCCCCCCCGTTACTCGGAGGCATCCTTAATCAAAACCCTAGAGAGTTTAGGCATCGGCAGGCCCAGCACCTATGCCCCCACCATCGCCCTTCTCATCAACCGCGACTATGTTGTGCTCGAGAAAAAGCAACTCGCCCCCACAGAGAGCGCCTTTGTGGTGGTGGGTATTTTAGAAAAGTACTTCACCAACATCGTAGACGCAGCTTTTAGTGCTAGTCTAGAGGACAAATTAGACGCGATCGCCAGCTCCAAAACTTCGTGGCAACAAATGCTGTTGGAGTTTTACACCCCCTTCATGCACCAAATCCAAGAGGGCAAGGAACAAATTGTCTCCCAAAAGGTGAGCGTGCCGACAGGGCAGTTTTGCCCACAATGCGGGGCCCAGCTTGTGGAACGCAAGAGTCGCTTTGGGGCGTTTGTGGCGTGCAGTGCGTACCCAAAGTGCAAGTTCATCCAAGTCCCCCAAGAAAGCACAGGAGAACACTCCCCTTGTGAGAAATGCGGCGCACCCATGGTGTTTAAAAGGGGGCGCTTTGGGCAGTTTTTAGCGTGTAGTGCTTATCCTAAATGCAAGAATATCCGCCAAGAAACCCCCAAACAAGAGGACACGCTCGTTAAATGCCCCGAATGTGGGGGGCAGATTGTGCAAAAAAGGGGTAAGAAGGGGGGGTTTTATGGCTGCAACAACTACCCCACTTGCCGCTTTTTAACCAGCTACCCGCCTGTTGACAAGCCCTGCCCTGAGTGTGGGTATCTCATGGTCCATAAAGCCTACAAGAAAAAGCCCAGTGTCAACACTTGTTTAAAGTGCAAGTTCAGCGAAGAAGTGGCGCAAGTTGTTTAATCCCATCTTTGGCCCACTCAAGTCCCGCCGCTTTGGGTGGTCCTTAGGCATTGATGTATCGGGGCAAACCAAGCAGTGCAATTTTGATTGTTTGTATTGCGAACTTGCCGCCAAAAAACCTCTAGAGCGCATGCAAGACACCATGCCCCCTACTTTCATTTTAAACGCCCTAAAAGCCGCCCTAGACAATCTCAACACCCCCTTAAGCGTTTGCACCACCACCGCCAATGGCGAGCCGACTTTATACCCGCATTTAAAAGAGCTGATTGTGGGTATGCAGGGCTTGATCCCTCAAGGGGTGCAGACCTTGATTTTAAGCAATGGCTCAAGGCTAGGCATTCTAGAGGTACAAGAGGCGTTGATGCACTATGACATTGTGAAGTTTTCTTTAGATGCCATTTGGCCAAAGGTTTTTAGCCGTGTGGATCGCCCGCATAAGGGCTTGTCTATAGGGCAGATTTTAAAGGGGATTTTGGACTTCGCTCCGAAGTATCAAGGCTTTTTGGTGGCGGAGGTGCTCTTGGTGGCGGGGGTGAATGACAACCCCGCGCACATCAAGGACCTAGCGGATTTTTTAAGGCAAGTGCCCCATTTAGGACGCATAGACCTAAGCACAATCGATCGTCCCCCCGCACACAGAGCCAAGCCCCTAGAGCTTGCCAAGTTGCAGGAATTGACTGCCCATTTTCAAGGTTTGCCCCTCAGTTTGCCACAACGGGTGTTGGAGCAAGCCCAAATCCCCAGCAGTAAAGAAGCGTTTTTGGAGTTATTGAGATGCCGCCCTTTGAGCGTGGAAGAGGCGCGTTGTTATTTGGGCGCAGGCCAACTGCAAGAGTTGCAAGAGGTGGGGGCTTTGCAAACCAAGCAGGTGGGGCAAATGCATTTTTATTACCACTCCTAAGGTTACCTTATGTATGGTATAATCTCAAGAAATTTAAGGATGCTTCATGAAAATACGCGCCTTGTTAGTGGCGGTGGCTCTCGTTGGTGGGCTTTACGCTTTAGAACACACTAACCACAAACCCAAAGAGGAAACCAAGGAGGCTCTGCTTAGCGACACGCAAATCGGGCTGAGAAAAGCCCCTCTAGAGAATGAACACGCGCTAGAGTTGCAAGATTACAGCTTCCATAAAAACCCTCCCGGCGAGAGCCAACGCTTTGAGCGCGCCTATGAGAACGCCCCGCCCATGATCCCGCACGACACCACAGGACTGCTCCCCATCACCAAGGACAATAACCAGTGTCTAGGTTGCCACATGCCCGATGTCGCCCCCACGGTGGGCGCGACTCCCGTGCCCGCTTCACACTTATACGACTTTAGGCACAACCGCCCCACGCCCAACAACAGCGTGAGCGATGCCCGCTTTAACTGCACCCAGTGCCACGCCCCCCAAGCCAATGCCGCCCCGTTGGTGAAAAACAACTTCAGACCCGTGTTTAGCAATAAAAAGCTGGAGTTTCGCTCGGATTTTATGGATGTGGTGGATGTGGGGGTGAAGGATTTAACCAAGACCAACAAGACGAAGACCAATTCTAAATAATGACTGCCGTCAAGACCTTTCAGTGCCTAAGCATGGTTGCCTTTTTTGGAGGCTGTTGGGTGGGCGTACCTAAAGATGTGGATGCCAAACTCCCCGACATAGACACCTTAAACGAATGTGGCGAGATGAAAAATGAATGTGTGGGCAATAAAAATGGCGACATTGCCAAAGAGTCTAAGCCCGTGCATTATGGTGCTTTCCACGACATCTTTTTAGCGGGAGTCAAACTTGCGCATGGTGGAAAGTTTGCCCTGTCTGCCCTGCCCCCCACAGGTGCGGGCTACATCCCCTACAACCCGATGATGTACCCATCTTTCATGGGCATGTCCCCCTATGGCTATCCTATGGGCATGTATCCTATGGGCATGTATCCTATGGGCATGTATCCTATGATGGGGGGCATGCCCATGATGTATGGACCTTGGTGGTGAAATCATCGATCGAATACAGCTAGCCACGATAGAAATGTTTCAATATAGGGCTTTGGGTGCAGGGCCGATTGTGGGTTCGTGCTGATGTCCGGTGGGAGTGTAGAATCTTTTTACACTTAGGGGTAGAGGACACCCCAGCCAACAGAGCCAAAACACATGCCAAAGAAGAGTACATCTTGTGCCCAAGATGGGCAACAAGAACACAGCCCAGTGCGTGCAAGCCTACCTAAAAAGTTGCGCGATTCTTGCACAAACAAACTTGAATCCAGCCCATGCGTTCTATGCTAAAAAGTATAGACAACCCATGCTCACCGCCCCCGCATACGCAAATCCTACCAACAAATAACCAATGATACTGCGCGCATCTAGGCCTACAATTCCAAGCAAGGGCAAGGCAAAAAAAGGCTGGATCATATTCGTCCAGGCATCTCCCCACGCAATGGCCATGCTTGTAACAGCCGGATTAACCCCCAAGGCCACCCCACTGGGGATTAAAACCGGGCCTTGCACAGCAAACTGTCCGCCTCCACTGGGAATAAAAATGTTAAGTACCCCTGCACTCAAATAGCTCAAGAGGGCAAAATTGTCTTTAGAGGCAATGTGGGAAAACAAATTAGCCAGCGTGGTTGCAAAACTAATCCCATCTGCATTCTTAAGACCCATTACCCCAATAATTCCCGCATAGAGAGGAAAGAGCAAAACAATGCCTGTAGTGCTTTTAAGGTCCTGTTCCATAGTCTTAAAATATTTTTGCGGACTTCTGTGGGCCAACAATCCCAGAAATAAAAATATTAAAATCAAGGTATTTAGATTGAGGGTGAACCCTTTGTAAATAAAAGTAATGGCAAGATAAATTATCCCCAAAAAGCCTAAGAAAGAGCCCAAGATTTGGCTGTTATCTAGGCGGTTAGCAAAGCAATCTAAAGAGGATGTGGGCGACGGATCTTCTTTCAACACACTAGAATCAATGGTGGTTGGATTTTTAGGATGCAAAAGCATATTGATCAGAGGCAACCCCGCGAGCAATAAACCCACCATGCTTAAATTAAGGGGCGTAAAGAGGGTGTGGCTTAGAGGAATGGGGGTGGTGATCACCCCGCCACTTAGCTTACCTAAGTCCCCATCATTAGTGGCGATTTTTAGTGGAATGCTCCCAGATAGTCCGCCATGCCAAATCAAAAATCCCGAATAGGCACTAGCCACAAGTAAGGGGTAATCCACTCCCTTAACTTGACGCGCCAAGACTTTGGATAAAACCGCCCCTACCACTAACCCAAAACCCCAACTAAGCCAACAACAAATGAGGGATATAAAGGTGATGGTCCAAACTGCCATTTTTGGGGTCTTAACCCTAGAGGCTAGGGTGTTAAAAAATTGTTTCACCCCATTGGATTGGGCAAGCGCAATGCCAGTGGCTAGCAATAAGAGCATCTGCATGGAGAATTTGAGCAATAAAAATAAACTCTCCCCCCACTTGCCTAAAATAGATGCCACCCCTAAACCTGTAGTTACAACGGCCCCTACTATTGCAATAGCCGTCAATAAAATCGCAAAGATAAAGGGAGAAGGAAAGTAATTTTGCAATAACACGACCAGCCATCTAATCATCAAATACCCCTTTTCATTGTTTAAGTTCAAAAATTAAAAACCAAGTGGGGGTAGAATTTGCTTAAAAAGAAGACTTGGACCACATTTTTGTCTTGCAGAAGTTGAAAATAGTAGCATCTAGTTTTAAGTCCGCATAACTACCATCAGGACACGCTTGTCAAAACAGGGGGATTTCAGCAAACCTCGCCAACGCCTACAAAGTCCTGAAAGATGAAAAAGAACGATGCGCACCACAAGCACCTTTTAGACCAGCAAAAAGTGAGAGGGCAGCGGCTTTCAAAGGTGTTTTTAAATCCCTAAACGGCTTTTTAACACCCCCCAAATTTTATACGGATACCTCAAAAGCATGGTGGCCATGTTGGCTTTAATTCCATTTTCCCTGCATGCCCTTAAGTTTTCCTTGTTGGCTTGCCACAGACTCTTTAGCCCCTGCGTGCTCACCCCCCCCACGCCCATTTGCACCCACACGCAAGGCACATACACCGCCCTTAAGCCCGCCACAACCAAAGTCCTTAGCAAGAACTCATAATCGGCGGCGATTTTATAATCTATTTTATAGCCCCCAAAGCGGGTATAAATTTCCCTACGCACAAAAAGGGTCGGGTGTGCCGGGACTTTGCCGTAAAAAAACCCCTTTTTGCTGAAATGCCCGCTCACATAGTGGCGCACGATCTTAGAGCCTTTGACATACACCAAATCCGCATACACCATGTCCGCTTGTGGGTGCGCTTGAAACGCCTCGCGCACTTGCGCCAGCACGCTAGAATCTGCGTAACAATCATCGCTATTGAGTATCCCTACGATCTCGCCCTTAGACAAGGCGATGCCCTTGTTCATCGCATCGTAAAGCCCCTTGTCTGGACCGCTAGAGACTTGCAAATGGGGGTAGGCTTTTAAAAGCTCTAGGGTGTTGTCCGTGCTCCCCCCGTCTATGATTAAATGCTCCATTGGGGGCGTGCTTTGCATGGCGACAGACTCAACGCTCTTTTCTATCGTTTTTGCCCCGTTTAAAACGGGGGTGATGAGGGAGATATTAATAATCCCCCCCCTTTAGACTCTCAAAGGGGTTATTTAGGGGGGTGTAGGGCTTGTGGGCTTTGGCTTTGGGTTGGGGGATGGTTTCTAAAACTTGCGCCACGCTTAGTGTCCGCACCCCATCGCATGCCCCTTTTAGCTCATCGGGGAAGGGGGGAAACTTCTCCATGCGCCCAATGAAGGCCTTAAAGACATGCTGGCCTCTGGCAAACTCTAGGGCGGGCACAAAATCGCTATCACGACTAAAGAGCAAAATGTGCCCGTGTTGGTTGGTTTGGTAAAAATTATCCACCAAATGCGCCATGTCCAGCCCTAAGAGCAAATCCACCTGTTTTTGGCGCACAAACATTTGCTTACGCACGCTCTCTATTTTAATTTTATCCACCTCTTCAATGCGAGGTACATACTCAAAGAGGATTTTTGCCCTGCCCACCCGCACTTCTTTGGGCATGTCCGTAAATAGTGTCAAATTGCGGTTAAACTCTTGCACATTGTTGGACCTGCGTATCTTGCTCTCGTAGTCTTTAGGGTAATCGTGCTTATAGGCTTCGATTTGCGCCTTCAGCTCATCTCTAGCTCTTGCGGCCGCCTCCACAAAGGGCTCGGACACATAAATATACATGCGATAAAGCACCTCATCGGGACGGACAAAGGCTTTAAAAAACGCCATGAGCTGGTACATATTGTTGTAGTTGAAACGGGGGGGTTTAAAATCGGGGCAAAACTTTTGCAAATACTCAAAATCCCCACGCAAACACTCCCAATCCACAAACACAATCAATTTTGTTTGTTCCATAAAAGGCATGGTTTCTCCTAATATTCAAAACATAGACCTAAACTCCAAAACTCTACCATTAATCATTTCATAGGGGCCTCATGGTAACCTCCTAAATTAGGATTAGCAACATCACAAATACGCCCCCACTTGGGCGTTGTCTTTGGCTTTTAAATCCCAGCCCAAAGCCCCCTTTGAAAGTGTGGGGTAAGTGCTTTCCATGCCCTCTAAAAGCCCCTTTAAAGCCCCTTGATCTGTGGACTCAAACACAAAGCCATTCACCCCATTTTCTACAAGTACTTGCGCCCCACACGCCCTACTCACCAAGACGACCAAACCCACCGCCAAAGCCTCCTCCACCACCAAGCCCCAAGTTTCTGCTGTACTTGGCAAGATCAGTGCATCGTGGGCACATAAAAGGGCGTTCAACTGCGTGTTGGGCACCGCCCCTAAAAAAGACACATTGGCACTAGCCATTTGTTTTAACCGAGATTCTAGCTCCCCCGTGCCCACAAGGCTTAAACTCAAATGGGGCAATTCTTTAAAAACTTCTAATAAAAACTCTAAATTTTTCACCGCCGTTAAGCGGGCGATGCAAATGAACTTCTTGGCGTAGGGGCGGGGCTCTCGTTGTCGCTTAGGGGGGTTGATGATCCCCACCCCGTGCATGGTTTTCACCACCCCCTTAAAGCCCAGAGCCTCTACAAGTTTGGCGTGCAAATCCCCACACACAAAGGCTTTAAAAATCCGCTTTAAAAACAACCTTTTTAAGAGCGCCTTTAGGCCCCTTGTTTGGCTCTCTATAATGCTAGACTCCACCACTAGGGCATTTTTAGACTTAGGGCTTAGCGTCCACCCCGCCCAAAACTCCACACAATCCCACCCCCCTAGCAATAAGCATCGATAGGGGTGTTGTTTTAAGATTTTCAAGAGTTTGAGCGCATTGGCAAGAGTGTGGCGCTCTTGCAACGCCCCGCAAAAGAGCACTTCATGGCCAAACTTGGCATTCTCTAGGGCGTTAAAATCTTTGGCGCGCACCTCCTTAGTGTCCTTAGCCAAAAACACCACGAAAATTTTTAAGTGTGTGGCTAGGGCATTGTAAAGATTGACCTTGTAAAAAACGGGCAGGGGGGTTACAATGAGATAATCTAGCACGCCCCCCCCTTCAAACTCTCATACAGCGCGATCATCTGCTCTGCCACCTTGTGCTCGCTAAAATGCTCGAGCACGAACGCCCGCGCCTTTGCACTTAAATCTGCGTTATTTTCTAACACCCACTCTAACCCTTCCCTCAAGTTGGTGGTGTCAAAAGATGGGGCGATGTAGCCGTTTTCTCGATGTTGGATTAAATCCGCAAAACCCCCCACTTTAAACGCCAACACAGGCGTGCCGCAAGAGAGGCTTTCTAGGGCCATATTGCTCAAGTTTTCTTGGCGGCTGGGCACAATGAGCGCATCTAGGGCGTTGTAAAACGCCACGAGGCTTGCCGTGTCGTGCAGTGCACCTAAATGGTGGGTTTTAAAGGGCAAATGCGAGGATTTAGTCCTCCCCACCACGACCAACTCCATGTCTAGGGTGCAGGGGCGCAGGGCTTGCAAGAGCAGGTCGTAACCCTTGATGGGGTCGTTGGTGTCAAGGGCCCCAAAGCCCACAAGCTTTTTAGAAGTGTTTAAGCCCAGTAATTGCCGACAAGAGACTTTGTCTAGGGGTTGGTAGCTGTCTGTGTCTATGGGGTTGGGGATGTTGTGATGGGGCTTGTCTTTCAACAGTGCGCTTTGTTTGGATAAATGGCAAATCCACGAACTCACCCCCACAATATTAAGATTAGGGGTTTTGGCATACGCGCGTTGTTTCATCTTAAAACCCCAAGTGGCCAAATCGCGCTCAAAGGGGCTATTTAAAATACAAGAGTGCTTATAGGTGTGCTCGCTCTTATCGGGGTAGTTGTGATCGCCTCCCGTAAAAGCCCACATGTCGTGCAAACTCCACACAAGGGGGGCTTTGATTTTCGCCAAATCCCTTAAAGCCAGGGCCCCCCGCCCGATCCAGTGCAAATGCACGATGTCGGGCTTGAGCTCTTTAATGGTGCTTAAGGGCAGACTAAAGGGCAAGTAGCCCAGATTAAACACCCCTTTTTTGCGCTTGGGATAAAGCAAAATCGGGGCTTTGTCTAAGTAGGGGCGCACGAACGCCCACGCTTTGGCTAGCCCGCTCTCAGGGCTTAAAATATGTGGCTCTAATCCCACCCCCCGCCTATCTTGCACCCATATATAGCTTTCTACCCCTTCTTTTAAAAGTGCGCTGTGTAAACGCAGAGCTGCCCTAGCCGCCCCCCCCGTGAGCGTGGCGTTGATGTGTAAGACCTTCACAGCCTCGCCACCCTGTGCTCACGGATGCGCCAAATGCCATGCAAGGGCATGTTTTGGGTGAGCATGATGCGGGGCAAGCAAGCCAAAGAATCCTTATGGGCATTAAAGAGCGTGCCCCGTCTTGTTGTAACGGCACTCCTTAAGCCCAATGCTTTAATGGCTTCAACTTCTCTTAGACCAGCGTCCCCCACGCGCCCAAAGGGGTAGGCAAAGTGCTTGACCTCAACGCCTAAGAGTTCCTTTAAAAGTGCATTGCCCGTTTTGATTTCCTCTAGCACTCTCTCTCTCTCTCTCTTAATTTAGCAAGCCTTGGATGGGTCTTTGTGTGCCCACCGATCGTGCATAGAGGTTCTTTAGCTAGGGCTTTGGCTTGATCTAGGTTTAGCATGCCTGGCTTGTTTATGTAATCGGCGGTGATGTAGACCGTGAAGGGGGCGTTGTGGGCTTTAAAAACGGGCATGGCATTGGTGTAAGTGGAGGCAAAGCCATCGTCTAAGGTGAAATGCGCGATGTTTTTAAAGGGCTTGTTTTGTTCTAATAAAGCGCAAATCTCGTCTAAATCCACAAAGGCATAGCCCACTTGTTTAAGGTGGGTTAAAAAGCGATCTAAAAAGGGCACGCTTGGGTTGCGGTAGGGGTCTGGGGTTTTGGGGGTGTCTTGCAAAATGTCGTGCAACATGAAAATCACCCCCTGCCCCTTATAATAGCTCTTGGCTAGGGGGTTGTTAGACAAAAACATGGCCAAAGATTTTAGACTTTCCTTTAAGGTTTGGCGCATGCCTAACTCTTTAGCTCTCTAGGGTTGCCCAGCCACAGATCAATGAGCGCGCGCACGCCCCCCTCGCCCCCATTTTTAGGCGACACAGCAATGCCGGGTAAAGCCTTCAAGTGGGCGTGGGCATTGGCCACGCAGCCCTTAAAGCCCACACACTCTAGCACGGGCAAGTCGTTGAGGTCATCGCCCACATAAGCCACATTTTCTAAACCGATGTGCTCTTTGGTGCAGATCTCTTTCACAGCTTCTAGTTTGCCTTGAGGTCTGCACCCTTGATACAAGTAGTCGATTTTAAGCCTCTTGGCGCGGTGCTCGACTATGGGCGTAACCTCGCCCGTTAAAATGCCCGTTTTGATCCCCGCCTCTTTTAAGAGCTCAAAACCGATTCCATCGGCCACGCTGAACTTTTTGAATTGTTGCCCACTTTCTAAACAATACATCCCCCCATCCGTCAAAGTACCATCGCAATCGCACAAAAAAACCCGAATGCCAGCCATCATTGTCCTTATTTTTATTTGGATTAAGGACCCATTTTAGCACAGCTTGGGGTACAATCCCCCATTTTTTAAGCATAAGCTCAAGGTTTGAGCTCCCAAATTTTCCAGACAAAAAGATACCCCCATTCATGGGCATTCAGTGTTTCTAAAAGAGTTTGGCACTTTCCCCACAACCCTCTAAACTCCCAGCGCTCTATTTGGGGCGGCCCGTGCCCTCCACCGCTTGGGTGCATTAGGGTGTCTTGCAAATTTTGGGGTTTGGTTTGCACTGATGGTTCTCTAGTGCACTGGAGCAGACTTAAACGGAACAAGAGCACAGATTCTCAACACCCACTAAGCGCACTTAAAAAGCGCAAACCAAGTAGCCACCACGAATAAGAAAGGAAGAAACGGACTCAAGAAAGGGTAAGGTGGCGGACAGGGAGGGATTCGAACCCTCGGTAACCTTGCAGCTACGCATCCTTAGCAGGGATGTGGTTTCAGCCAACTCACCCACCTGTCCATAAGCACAAAAGTTAATGTTAATCCAAAACAACTAAAGCCTAGCTTAATGTGTTAAAATAAACAAATTCTAAACAAAGGACATAAAAATGCTGAATTTAACCACAATCGGGGTCATGGGCGCGATGGCTGAAGAGATCGCCCCCCTTTTAGCAAAATTCTCCCACCACACCAGCGAGCACATCGGCAACAACACCTACCACCACCTAAAACTACAAAACTTAAACATTGTCCTTGCCTACAGCAAAATAGGCAAGGTGCATGCCGCCACCACCGCCAGCACTTTGATTTTGCACCACAAAGTCCAAGCCATCCTCTTTAGCGGCGTGGCTGGTGGCCTTGCGCCCAATTTAGCCATCAACGACCTGCTTTTAGCCACGAAATTATGCCAAGCCGACATTGACCTCACCCCCTTTAACCACCCTTTAGGCTTTATCCCTGAAAGCAGCGTGTTTGTAGAAAGCGACCCAAAGTTAAACGCCCTTGCCAAAAGCGTGGCGCAAAAACTCAACCTCCCTTTAAAAGAGGGCATCATCGCCACTTGCGACCAATTCGTGAGCGACCCCGTGCGCAAACAATCCTTCGTGCAGCACTTCGGGGCAAGTGTCGTGGAGATGGAGGGGGCAAGTTTGGGCTTTGTGTGCCGCGATTTTAACATCCCCTTTTGTGTGCTAAGAAGTGTGAGCGACACAGCCGATGGCACCGCCCCCACAGACTTTGACGCTTTCTTACACCAAAGTGCCCAGATCAGCGCAGATTTTGTCTATACGATGTTGCAAGAATTGGCTACCAGCAAAAGCCTTTAGCGGTGTTGTTGCGTGTGGATTTAATGTTTATTTGGGGGGCGTTTAAACGCCCTTTTGGTTTTGCCCAAAAGCTTTTTTAAAGCCATGGCGAGGTGTTGGCGACCCGAATATGCATGAATAGAGTCCCCCTCTCTTAAAGCGTAAATGGGATTCATCAAGTTATTTTGCTCGTGATAAAGTTGTGGGCACTCTATAGCGTTTTGCAAAAACTCTAAAATCTTGGCAAAGCTCAAATCTTGGTGAAATCTAGGCTTGCCATTATAAGTGTTTAAAGGGTGGGCATAGAGCATGTCTAAATAGGCGTTGTCATGGGTGTCTAAATAGCGGATAAAATCCAGAGCTTCTTTAAAGTCTTTAAAATCGTGGACATTGACAAAGCTTTTGGGGTTGAAATCCTTAGCCACTTTGGGGTTGCCCCAATAAATCGGGATGGTGTGGGCAAAGTAGGCATCGACTATTTTTTCTGTGGTGTAACCCAAACCTAAAGAGTTTTCAAAACACAGATTAAACTTATACCCACTGATGAACTCGTGCTTGTTTTGCACCAAAGACCCAATCGTGTTAAACACCCCCCCCCCCGGCTTATAAGCGTTGAGCTCTTTGTAAAAAGCGTTTCTTGCAGGGGCGTTGGGGTTAGAGGCGACAAAGCTGGCAAATCCTCGTTTAAGGGGGTCGCTCTGCTCTCTAGCAAGGCTGTCTATTTGGGGGTGCGTGGTGTTGAAGGTGGGGTTGGTGGTTAATTGAGAAAACCAATGCAGGGCTTGGTAATAAAGGGGTAGGCGCAAATAGCGATCGCCAAATTCTAAGTCGTCAAAACCCATGCCAAAATCGTAGACATTAAAATCGATGCGTTCGTTCTCGCCTGTGTAGCCTATACGCTTTTGGGGGAGTCCAAAATGGGGGAATTTAACATGCCAGCCAATCTAAGAGAACTGCCAAAGACCACAGCGCAAGGGTCTTTAGGGTTGGTGGATAGAGTGGTGTCGTGTTGTGTGGCCAAAATGCCGTAAAAGAGCCACGCTTGAAAATGTGCTAGGTTTTCCAAAGCATTTTTACTAGTCCAAAAAGCAACCCCGATGGTGAGAGGCTTTTTAGTGGGTGGGGGTGGGGGCAAGTGGCTAGACTCAATGAAGGCATCTAAAAGCTGGGCAAACACAAGTAGCCTTAGCGCAAAATGGCAGAAATGTCCACGATGTCCTCAAGCATGACCTTCACCTTGCAATCGGCACACACATACAAACTAGCGATTCGGCGTGTATCGCCTTGAAAACGCGCTTCCATGAACTTGGCGATTTTTAACACGCTTTTAGTGGTCCCCATCGCCTTGCCACACATACGGCAGGCAAAAAGGTTGTCTTGCGCCATGACCTGTGGCGTGAAGTAGCTAGGGTGTAAGTGGATGCCATCCCTTTCTAATTCTAGGCACTTTTCAGGGCAGGTCGGCACACAATACCCGCAAGTGGTGCATAAGGACGGGTTAAAGAGCAGGCGGTAGTCGTTGCCATCGATGCTTAAAGCGTTCGTGTTGCACGCCCCCACGCACGCCAAACAAAGGGTGCAACTCTCAAAGATTTTAATGTGCCCATAGCGGATAAAATCCCCACAAGGCACTTGTCCAAAACCGCCCTCGCCCACCATATGCGCGAGGCGTTTAGCAAAGAGATCGCGCTTGGTGTGTGTGGGCGTTGTGGGGGGGCTAAAGCGGGTGTGCTCTAGAATTTGAGCGTGCTCTAGGCAGGTTTTGAGTTCATCGGGGCTAAAGGCGCACAACACCGCCTTTTTCTGATAGATTTTTTCATAAATGCCATTGAGTAGGGTAATGCTCTCTAGTGTGCCTACGCCCAACTCTTTGGCGTAAAGCACCACTTGCGCCCCACTCTCTTGCAAGAGTGTGAGTAAATAGGTTTGCTCTAAGATGTTGGCATTGAGGCTTAAGGGCAACACCTCTTTTTTAAGGGGGATGGTGGGCAGGTCTGTGTTTTTGTCTAAGAGTAGAGGGATGTAGCCTTGATAGAGTTTAGCAATGGCTTGCATGCACTCTAGACTCAAGGCGTTGTAGTGCAAGCTCCCACTTGGGCACACGGCAATGCACCTGCCACAATCGATGCAATCTTGTTGGTTGATTTCTAAATGGCGGTTGTCTATGCACTCTAGCCCCTTAGATTTGGCAATCTCGGGGTCTAGTTTGGTGATGGCAAGCGTGGGGCAGACTTCCGTGCATTTGCCACAACATTCCACCCGCCGCTGATGGTATTGGCAAATGGTGGAATTGTAGGTGAAGACTTCTAAAACAGATTGTGTCGCCTCCTGTTGCGTAGGGGCGAAGTCAAATTGCAAACCATGCGCTTCGTAAATGAGTGAGAGGCTTGCGGCTAACTCTAGGGGGCTTTGGGTGCTGTTTGCGATGAGAAAATTGATTTCGGGCGCAACCCTCTTAGCCCCCTTTAAGGCTACATTACTCACCACACAATCAGCTGGCGCGGGAGTGTCTTGCACCACGATGTGCTCGTGGGGAGCGACTAAAGGGTGCTTGGGGTCTTTGACATAGACAAATTCCAGCAAGGGGTTATTTTTCCACCACAATTTGCATTTTTTGCCCCTTCAAGCGCACATAGAGCTCTTTGAGTCCGTGTGAGCTGTAAGTGAGCTTTTTGTGTTTATAGGCTTCATAGTCTTGGTTAAAAGCAATGCGGAAAAGTTTATCCCCGCTGTTGGTGGGATAAGGGGTGATGTTCACACCCGAAAAGCGGATGACTTTATCCTCATTTTTGGCAAAGATTTTTGTCTTAAACTTCTCAAACTTTTTAATGTCCATGCCACTTACATGCCTGAAATCGGGGGCGTAAAACTCTAAATAGGACACCAAGTTATTTCTCGCCCAAGCTGAGCGCCATGCGTAAAGACTGCCCAAAAGAGTGGCTAGCTCTGCCTTGCTCGCTTGGGGCAGGTTGTTTTCATAAACGATCAAAATAGACTTTTTGCCCCGCACGATTTTGTCGTAATTTTGTAAAGCCATGTTGTCGATGGCGATGCAACCCTTGGTGTTGTTGCCCCGTTTGCCATCTAAGGGCATGCCATGGATCCATATCCCATGCCCCGTGCGTTTTAAGACCACATCTAGGGGGTTGGGGTAGTTGGTAACAAGAGCGAGCGGGCCATAGTAGGTGCTCGGAGAGGCGATTTTCTTCACAATTTGGTACACCCCTATGGGTGTGGCCTTGTCCCCCTCACTCACTTTCACCCCGATTTTAGAGCCCACAAGGGCTTTTGTAGAGTCCACCTTAGTGATTTTCTCCCCGCCCATTTGGTAGAGCTCTAATTTAGGGTTGGCCTTGTTGATCAAAAATAAATAATTTAAATCCTCATAGTAACCATAGGTCGTGTCCTTGGTTTCTAATAAATCCTCCCAAAATTCCCTTTGGCTTAAATAAGATTGCAAGAGCTTTTCAATGGACTCGATGCCTTTTTCGTGATAGGCTTTGACAAAGCCCATTAAAGTGTCCGCTTGCGCCGTAACTGCCAACGCCATCGCCAAAAAAACAGAGTGCAAAAACGCCTTTTGTTTCAACATAACTAACCCCTAATCAAAAAATGACAATAAGAAGTCCCTATTCTACCACATAGCCCATTTTTTTGAGCTGATTTTGTGCAGAAGTCCAGTTTTTCTGCACCACCACCTCCAAGCGCAAAAAGACCTTTTTTTGGATAAAGCCCTCAATTTTACGGCGTGCCTCCTGTCCGATCTTTTTTACCACCGCCCCGCCCTTGCCGATCACCATTTTTTGTTGGCTCTCTTTGGCGACAATGATCTGGGCGTGGATTTTCTCTAGGTGCTCTTGCTCCTGCACGCTTTGCACCAAAACCGCACTCTCATAGGGGATTTCATCGCTTAAGAATTGAAAAATCTGCTCTCTGATGATCTCGGCATAAATCTCACGCATTTGGATGTCGCCGAGCATGTCCGGGTCGTAGTAAAAGGGCGCATTTGGCAAGAGCTTAGCCACTCCATCGAGCAGGGCATTTAAATGATGTCCCTTTTGCGCGCTGATGGGGATTAGGGCTTGAAAGTGTGGGCTGTAGGGGGCGTAGTCTTTGAGCTTGGCTAAGATTTGGGCGTTGGTTGCAGTGTCGGTTTTATTTAAGGCGATCAGGTGTGGCTTGCCACCACTCCATTTTAAAAAGCCCTCATAGGCTTTTAAATGGTCATGTACTCCCGCCACAAACACCGCCAAATCACAACTTTCAAAGGCGTGGTGGCTTTGTGCCACCATCATTTTATTTAAAAGCTTTTCTTGTTGGCACAACCCCGGGGTGTCTAAAAACACCATTTGGCACTCTGTGCTTTCTTTGTCTGTGTAGGGGATGATGGCTTTTAAGATTTTACGGGTGGCGTTGGCCTTGTGCGAAGTGAGGGCTAAATGCGCCCCTAGCAAAGCGTTGATCAAAGTGCTTTTGCCCGCGTTTGGCCGGCCAATGAGCGCGATAAACCCGGCTTTGCTCATAAGATGAAACGGGCTAAATCCACATCCTCCACAAGGCCTTTGAGTTTCTCGCTCACTTGTTCTTTAGACACCACGACCTGCTGCCCGCTATAACGCGCGGCGTTGAAACTAATGTCCTCTAGGACCTTTTCTAGCGTGGTGTGTAGCCGGCGTGCCCCGATGTCCTCTGTCTTTTGATTTGCCAAATACGAAAGGCGGGCTAACTCTCTTAGTGCTTCGGGTTCAAAGACTAGATCCACACCCTCAACCTTGAGCAAGGCTTGGTATTGCTTAATGATCGAGCTTTTGGTGCGGGTTAAAATCTCATGCATGATCTCTTCGCTCAAACTCTCAAGCTCCACCCTTAAGGGGAAGCGTCCTTGCAACTCGGGGATCAAGTCGCTAGGCTTGCTTAAATGGAATGCCCCGGCAGCGATGAATAAAATATGGTCTGTGCTAATTGCCCCGTATTTTGTCTGTATGGTACTACCCTCTACAATGGGGAGTAAATCCCTTTGTACGCCCTCTTTACTTGGGTCCTGTCTTGAGCCCTCTTTGGTGCTCACCGCAATTTTATCGATCTCATCAATGAAGATCACCCCACACTGTCTAGCCCTCTCTAGCCCCTCTCGTTGTACTTTCTCCATGTCTAAAATGGCTTGGGACACATCGTGGCGCAGGGCATCTTTGGCCTCTTTGATCGTCATCTCTTTAGTAACTTTCTCTGTGCCCTTGCTTAAAATTTTAGTCAAACTCTCTTGGACTTTTATGATCTCAGGGGGGACATTAAAATCTCCCTCTAAAGCACGCTTGTCTAGCTCAATTTCGATCTTTTGGTTGTCTAGGGCAGTGCCGCGCACCTTTTCTTTGGTCTTTTCAAAGTTTAGGGCGTATTCCTCTTTCTTGGTGTCACTCACACTGCTAGGCAAAGGGGGCAAGAGTTTTTTAGCGATCCGCTCGATCACCAAGTCCTCGATCTTGCTTTGGTTTTTCTGCTTCTCTTCAGTTTCGATCAAATGCACGCTCGCGGCGACCAAGTCGCGCACCATCGACTCCACATCGCGCCCCACAAAGCCCACTTCGGTGTATTTGCTCGCCTCCACCTTGACAAAGGGCAATCCCATCATCTTAGCCATACGCCTTGCGATCTCTGTCTTACCCACGCCCGTAGAGCCGATCATTAAAATATTCTTAGGCGTAACCTCTTCTTGCAACTCTTTAGGCAGTTGCAAACGCCGCCAGCGGTTACGCAGAGCAATGGCGATCATCTTTTTTGCATCTTGTTGCTGGATAATGTAGCCGTCTAAATACTCCACAATCTCTTGTGGGGTTAAGTTTAACTTCTGTGGGTCGTCCATCAAAGCTCCAAGATTTTAATGTTTTGGTTCGTGTAAATGCAAAGATTGCCCGCGATTTTGAGCGACTCTTCCACTAAAGTTTTAGGCTCAAGGTTGGCGAATTTATCTAAAGCCCGTGCGGCGCTCAAGGCGTAATTGCCCCCACTGCCAATGGCCGCAATCTTGCCATCTTCCGGCTCGACCACATCGCCCGTCCCGCTCAAAATAAAAATGGATTGCTTGTTGAGCACGATCATCATCGCCTCGAGCCGGCGCAAAAACTTGTCCTTGCGCCACTCTTTGCTAAAATCCACGACACTCTTAAATAAATCCCCCTTTTTGCCCTCCAAAATGCGCTCGAACATGTCAAATAAACTGAAGGCATCGGCCGTGCTGCCCGCAAATCCGCTTAAGATTTGCCCGTGGTGCAGGGTGCGGATTTTCGTGGCGTTGCCCTTCAAGACGCAATTATTGAAGCTCACCTGTCCGTCCCCGCCGATGATGGCGTAATCCTTGCCCTCAAAATGCGTTTTATAGCCTAAAATCGTGGTGGCGTGAAACATCTTGTCTACTCAGCCACAACATCCACTTTCAACACACCATGCACGCCATACCCGAGTTTCACCTCAATCTCATAAAGCCCTGTGCTTTTAATGGGGGTTTTGAGCTCTAGGGTTTTTTTGTCTAGCTCAATGGGGTGGCTTGCCTGCAGAGCCTCGATCACTTCTTCTTTGGTGATTGAGCCAAAGAGCGCGCCATTAGCCCCAACTTTTTTGGTGATTTTAAGCGTGATTTGCTCTAAAGCCTTAGCTAGGGCTTCTTTATCGGCCAAGTCTTGTGCCTCTTGTTCGGCGCGTTTTTTAGCACTGGCCTTAAACTGGCGGATCACATCGGTGGTGGCAAGTTTAGCTAAGCCCTTGGCGAGTAAAAAGTTATTGCCATAGCCATCTTTCACGCTCACAACTTCCCCGGCTTTGCCTAAATTTTTCACATCTTTCAACAACAAAACTTGCATGAAAATCCTTTAAGTTTAATTTAAAAAGCCCCCATTATAGAGCCACTAGGTTTAAAATGCCTTTAACGCAAACTTGGGTCTAAAGGCAAAAACAAGCGCCCGTAGTTGGGGTTTGTTTGCAAAAGCTTTTCTTTGAAAATCCCGTAATTGTCGCACCCGGACTGCAAACCATAGCTACACACATACGAGAACAAATCTAAAGCCCTCTGGTCGTTTTGGGGCACGCCTAGCCCCTTTTGATAAAGCACGCCCAAATTATTACAGCTGGAGAGATTGCCCCCCTCACAAGCCCTTTGGAAGTATTTAGCCGCGTAAAAATTATTCTTAGGCACGCCCCCAACGCCCTTGGTGTAAATCCACCCCAAATTCGCACAGCCTTGAATGTCCCCGGCATTGCAGGCAAGATAGTTCAAGTCGGCATCGTTTAACTTCGCCTTGTCAATGCCATAGATATTCTTGACATTGCTCATCAGCCCTAAGTTATAACAGCCCAAATCGCTCCCATTTTCGCAAGCGTATTTGTAGTAATCGAGGGCTTTGTAATAATTCTTAGGCACACCCACGCCATTGGCATACATCCACGCTAAATTGTTGCACGCCAACACACTGCCCCCCGTGCAAGCCACTGCGTAGAGTTGGGCGGCTTTTTCTTTGTCATCGGGGGTGGGGTTTTGTTTATAGTCGTAGGTTTGGGCTAAATCCGCACACGCGCTCGCATCCCCCCCACTACAGCCCATTTCATAATAGCGAGTCGCTTTTTGCTGGTCTGTTTGTATCCCCACGCCATTGGCGTACATGGTCCCCACCGCAAAGCAGCCGGCGGGGTTGCCCTGATCGCAAGATTTGACAAAGAGCCTAAAGGCGGTTTTATAATCCGCTGCTTTCACCGCCGCAATGCCTGCACTCAAAGCATCTTGAGCTAAAGTGGGGGGTTTAGGTGGTCGCTCATGGGCGGTTGCTGGCGGGGCTGTGCGCCCGGGGTGGTGGGGGCAAAACGAGTAGGTGGCTGGGCAGGTCCTTGCTGTGCGCCTTGTTGCGCCGTTTGCGCCCCTTGTTGGACAGGCATGTTTTGGTTTTGTGGGGCATTTGGATTTTGGGCCGCCCCTAAAAAGCCCATGAGAAAAAGCACAAAAAACAATCCAAAGCGCATAAAACCCCCTAGTGGTGTAAATTCGTATTCAGCGGAATGTGCCGCTTGCTCGCCATCGCGCACATTTTGCCATTTTGGCTATTTTGCCGAAAGTGCAAGCCATGCAAGCCCGACAGCTCGGCCCCCTTATAAAACCCGCCCTCTTTGGCTTTAAAGGCGGGGTTTAACTCTTGCAATTTTTCTAAATCTTTGGGCGCAATTTCAAAGATCGTCCCGGCTAAAACCCCAATCCCGGCATCTAAGATACAGCCATCGCCAAGACTAATGCCAAGCACGCTATTAGCCCCAAGTAGGCAGTTCTTGCCTATGCTGATAGGCTCTTTATTGCCCCCACTAAGCACGCCTAAAACGCTCGCCCCGCCGCCTATGTCCGTGCCCTCGCCCACCACCACAGAAGAGCTGATCCGCCCCTCATTCATACAAGCCCCCTCAACGCCCGCATTAAAATTGATGTAGCTGGCCCCGGGCATTTGCGTGTAGCCGCCCTTGCCTAAATATGCCCCAAAGCGCGCTTTCGCGCTGTCTAGCAAGCGGATATTATCCACCGCAGGCAAAACTTGCATGAGGTAACGGGGGAATTTGTCTATAAAATCAATGCAAGGATATGCCCCATGTACTTTGAGCGCAATTTCTTGCGTGCGCAAATATTCTAGCTCGTAAGCACTATTGCCACTCCACGCGACATTAGGCAGTAGCCCAAAAATGCCCTCTAAGTTTAAACTTCTTAATGGGGCTTTGCCTAACGATAGGGCTAAGAGTTTCATATAGGCACTCTCTAGGCTTTGGCAGGGCTTGTCCTCATAAAGCACCACAAAATGGTAGTTGTAAAGCTGTTCTTGTTTGGGGCTTTGGCTGTATAATTGTGCGCGTTGCAATTCTAAAAGCACTTGGACATTGGGGTGCTTGTGTGCGCCTAAACTCTCGGCTAAAAAGGGCTTGAAAAGCTCTAGGCCGTGCTGGATAAAGCGGGCATCGACTCCATAGATGGCCTCGCTGGCACTTGAGTTTAAGGGCGTGGCGTGCTTGAAAGCGTGCATGAAAACTGCATAAGCCCCGAGTGCCTCACCCCAATTGAGCACGGGATAAGCCGCACTTAAGGGCTTGCCCGTGTGTTGCCCGTGCTGGATTTTGGCGATCCCAAAGGCTAGGGGTTTTTTGTAGTCTGGGGAATTTTGGAAGTCATCAACAAAGCGTTTAAAGTTTTGCATGTGTGTCCTCGTTTTGGTGTTGTGTGGCTAATTCTTGCACTTCTTTCACAAAGGTTTCTAGAAGTTGGTCTTCGGGAAGTTTGTGGATCACTTGCCCTTTTTTGATGATAAGGCCGCTTTTCTTGCCAAAGGCGATGGCGATGTCAGCGTGCTTAGCCTCACCTAAGGCATTCACGACACAGCCCATCACACTCACATCTAGGGGGATTTTAATGTGGGCGAGCTTTTGCTCCACTTGTGCCATTAAAGCGACTAAATTAGACTCAATGCGCCCGCAGGTGGGGCAGGAGATAAAAGTGATCCCCTCTTTTTGCCGCCCGCTGTAGCGCAAAATCGCCTTAGCGACTTTAATCTCTTCTTCAAGCGCGCCTGTGATCGACACGCGCATGGTGTCGCCGATCCCCTCCCTTAATAAATGCCCCAAAGCCATCGCACTTTTAATGCTTGCGTGGAACAAGCTCCCGGCTTCTGTAACGCCTAAGTGGAAGGGGTAGGGCGTTAAAGGGCGTAATTGCTCGTAGGCGGTGATCGTGCGCTCCACATCACTGGCTTTCAAAGAGATTTTGATATTGCTAAAGCCCACATCTTCTAAAAGTTTAATGTTGTAAAGGGCAGATTGCACCATCCCCTCAGGCGTTGCGCCGTATTTGAGCTCAAATTGCTTTTCTAAACTCCCCCCATTGACCCCTATACGGATCGGCAAATTGCGGGCATTGCAGGCTTTGGCAACTGCTTTGATGTTCTCCACAGAGCCGATATTGCCCGGATTGATGCGGATCGCATCCACGCTTTCAGCGGCGATTAGGGCTAAATGGTGGTGGAAATGTATGTCGGCGATTAAGGGCAAGCTGGCGACTTTTTTAAGCTCTTTGAGGGCGTTTGCGTCCTTTTTATGACGCACCGCCACCCGGACAAAGTCCGCCCCGGCGAGTTTCAAGCGATCGATTTGCGCCTTTGTGGCGGGTATATCGCAGGTTTGGCTGTAAGCCATGCTCTGTGTGCTGATGGGCGCATTGCCCCCTATGGGAGTGGAGCTGATAAAAATTTGCTTTGTAACAACGCGTGGGCGCATTCAAGTCCTTTGCATAAAGGGCGAGTTTAACCTAAAATGCATGAGATGGAGCTAAAGGGTGGGGAGCACTTGCAGGCAAAAGTCGCCAAAACCGTGGGCTTGCCAAGCGTGCTTGCCACAAGTGCCCTTTAAGGCGGTGTTGATGGTAACAATCCACACTCCAATATTTGTTGCCACACCTTTTAAGAGTAGAGGCAAAGTGTGGTTGAGTTGCTCTAGGGTGGGAAAAGGGCTGGGGATGCATAAATGTCTGTGATCGACCAAAAAGGCGTTAAAGTGGCAAGAGATTTTAGACATGCCAAAGTTGTGGATCAATTCCAAAGCGAGCATGTTTTCAAACACGGGGGGCAGGGGGTGGGTGTGGCTAAAGGCGTAAGGCAAAGAGAAGGCGTAAAAGTAGAGTTTAGGGCGGTTGGGGCTTGGCAGACTCAAAAGGGTTTGGCTCTCTTGCAAAAAGGCAATGAAGGCGTAAAGGCTGTCTTTGGAAATTTTGAGGGTTTTTTTAAGCTGGGTGTAGAGGTGGTGGGTGCTAAGACTTCTGGTTTGATAGGGCAGCAGGGCTTTAAAAAGCGGGGCTTTGTCTTTAAAGGTGAGGGCGTAGAGGGCTTGTTTTTTAAGCGCGATCTCACTTGCGGGGCAAAAGAGCAGTTCGGGTAAATTGCCTTCTTTTAAAAAGCGGGCTAAGAGCGTGCTGGGCTCTTTTTTATGAAAGCGGATAAACTCGGCAAAACTCAAGGGCAAAATGGGTTGGGTCTTAAAACCTTTAGGGGCGTTTTTAGGCGTGCTTTGGGTGATGAAGGTGGGCAGATTTAAAAGGGGGAAGTCTTTTGGAGGGTGCTTTAAAATGAGTAAATCCACGCTTTTATCTTGGCAAAATGCCGGCAGGACTTTAAAGAGTTCGGCTAAATGCAAGCGTTCATCGGTGCAATCCACGAACACCGGGCGTTTGTAAGCAGCGGCGTTTAAAATGGCGATAGAGCTTTTGCCCGCCTTTGCGCCCCCATATAAAAGCGTGGAGGGGGTGGCCTGCATGTTCCTTGGTTTTAAATTTTTGCTCTGTGTTAAAGAGTTTTCTAAAATGTTGTTCAACAGCCCCAAATCCATAGTGGTATTTTAGGCAATTTATCCTTATAAAAAGGATAAAATTAAAAGTGCAGGTTGCGCTAAATGGGGGGTTTAGCCTTGACTTGGGGTATTTTTTAGCCTATAATCGGGGCTTTTAAATTTGCTAAGGATTTTAATGGAAAAAATACGACTCAAGCTCAAAGCCTACGACCATAGGGTTTTGGATCGTTCGGTGGTGGCGATTGTGGAAGCGGTGAAACGCTCTGGCTCAGAGATCAGGGGACCAATCCCTCTACCCACACACAACAGGCGTTACACCGTGTTGCGCTCTCCGCACATCAACAAAGACTCGAGAGAGCAATTTGAAATCCGTGTACACAGCCGCCTCATTGACATCATGGCCGCCACCCCAGAAACCGTGGATAGCCTCATGAAACTTGATTTAGCCCCCGAAGTGGATGTAGAAGTGACTTCAATGGAGTCGAAATAACGCTTCAAACGCAATTTTATGGGAGAGTAAATGGAATACTTAGTACGAAAAGTTGGGATGAGCCGTGTTGTGGGTGCAAACAGCACGCCCGTAACCTTGCTAAAAATTTTAGACAGCAAGGTGTGCGAGGTCAAGGAGGGTGGGCAGCTTCTAGTCGCCTACCCCTTGCATAAAACCAAGAACAAAGCCATCGCAGGGCAACAAAAAAAGTACAACTTGAGCGCAGAGTTTAACCACTTTGCGACTTTGCAAGGACAAGCGCAAGAGTTGGGCGATTTGAGTTTAGAACCCCTAGAAAACGCCGCCCGCATCAAAGCCACCTTTTACACCAAAGGGCGGGGCTTTAGCGGAGCGATGAAACGGTGGAACTTTCAAGGTGGGCCAGCAGCGCACGGCAGCCGCTTCCACCGCCGCTTAGGCTCTATCGGTAACAGAGAGTGGCCCGGACGCGTGCAAAAGGGCAAGAAAATGGCAGGGCATTATGGCAATGAAAAAGTTACATGCCACAACGAAGTCCTGTCTTTCAACAAAGAGAGCAAAATTTTGGTGTTGAAAGGGTCTGTGGCCGGCTATAGCGGAGCTTATGGCAGGATCAGCATCCAGAAAGGGAAGTAATGAAAGCAAGAGTCTTAGACCAGCAGTGTCAAGAAGTCGGGCAATTAGATTTGCCTGAACGCTTCAAGGACATTAAAGAACACAATCTTTATTTATACATCAAGCACTACCGCGCTCTAGCCCGGGCCAACACCGCCAAGAGCAAAAACCGCGGCGAGGTGAGCGGGGGCGGGCGCAAGCCTTGGAGTCAAAAAGGTGGCGGACGCGCCCGCGCGGGGAGCATCACTTCTCCCGTGTTTGTGGGTGGGGGTGTGAGCCACGGGGCGACTAACGAGCGCAATTACAATTTAAAAATCAACAAGAAGCAAAAAAGGCTCGCTTTAGAATACGCCCTAGCCCAAAAAGCCCTACACAATAATTTAGTGGTGGTGGATCAAATCGACATTGCCAGCAAGAAAACCAAAGATGCGTCAGCCTTTGTTAAAAACCTAGGCTTTAGAGATGTCCTTCTCATCACAAGGGCGTTGGATGAGGGCAATTACCTAGCCTTTAGAAACCTTAAAAATTGCTATTTGCTAGAAACGAGTGAAGTGAACGCCTATTGGATCGCTGCTTTTGGAGCAGTGGTGGTGGAGAAAGCCGCCTTTGAGGCGCTCATCAAAGCACATGAAGGAGAATGAGAATGGCAGACATCACAGACATTAAATCCATTCTTTACACCGAAAAATCCCTGTCCATGCAGGAAAATGGGGTGATTGTGGTACAAACCACAATGGGTGTCAGCAAAAACCAGCTCAAGGCGATCTTTAAAGATTACTTTGGCTTCGTGCCCTTAAAAATCAACTCACTCAGGCAAGAGGGCAAGGTGAAACGCTTTAAGGGCAGAATGGGGCAACGCAATGGCTATAAAAAGTTCTATGTCAAAATCCCCAAAGACGCAAACATCACCGCTTTGAGCGCATAAGGACAGAATATGGCGATTAAAACCTACAAACCCTACACCCCCAGCCGCCGCTTCATGAGCAACTTAAGCTCGAGCGACATCACCGCAAAAGCGAGTGTAAAAAAACTCTTAGTCAAACTCCCCGCCCATGCTGGGCGCAACAACCAAGGGCGCATCACCAGCCGCCACAAAGAGGCGGGGGCAAAAAAGCTTTATCGAATCATTGACTTCAAACGCAATAAATTCGGCGTTGAGGGCAAGGTTGCTGCGATTGAATACGACCCTTACCGCAACTCACGGATTGCGCTCATCACTTACCCCGATGGCGACAAACGCTACATTTTACAGCCCAGCGGGTTGAAGGTGGGCGACATTGTGATTGCAGCTGAGGGCGGGTTAGACATTAAGCCCGGCTTTGCCATGAAGTTAAGGAGCATCCCCATCGGTACCATCGTGCATAACATTGAAATGCACCCCGGGGCAGGCGGACAACTCGCCAGAAGTGCGGGCATGAGTGCGCAGATCATGGGGCGGGAGGACAAATACACCATCTTACGCATGCCCAGTGGCGAAATGCGTTACATTTTAAGCGAATGCATGGCGAGCATCGGCGTGGTGGGCAATGAAGACTTCATCAACACCAACATTGGTAAGGCGGGACGCAACCGCTACAGAGGCATCCGTCCACAAACCAGGGGCTCTGCCATGAACCCCGTAGACCACCCACACGGCGGGGGTGAGGGTAAAACCGGCTCGAGCGGACACCCTGTATCGCCTTGGGGCATCCCGGCTAAGGGCTACAAAACTAGACGCAAAAAAGCAAGCGATCGCTTGATCATTTCACGCAAGAAAGGCAAATAATGGGGCGTTCAATTAGAAAAGGTCCTTTTGTGGATAAGCATCTCATGGACAAGACTCTCAAACACAAAGCCAAAAAAGACAATAGACCTATCAAAACATGGTCTCGAAGAAGCACCATTTTGCCCGAGATGATCGGGCTCACCTACAATGTGCACAACGGGCGCATTTTCATCCCCGTTTATATCACAGAAAACCATGTGGGCTATAAACTCGGTGAGTTTGCCCCCACAAGGACTTTTAAGGGGCATAAGGGCACCGTGCAAAAAAAGATAGGTAAATAACATGGCAAGACAACACACAAAGGATGGCAAATGAGTAGGGCAACCCTAAGATACACCAGACTATCCCCCACAAAGGCAAGACTGCTTGCTAGACAAGTGCAAGGGATGAACGCCGAAGTGGCGATTGCACGGCTAGAGTTCACCCCCAACAAGGCCGCACGCATGCTCTCAAGGGTGATCAGTGCGGCGGTTTATAATGGCGGACACGACTCTAAAGAAGTGGAGGTTTTGAGTTGCCGTGTGGATGCGGGTCCTGTGTTAAGACGGCACATGCCAAGAGCTAGGGGGCGCGCCACTTCCATTAGAAAGCCCACCGCACACATTTTAGTCGAAGTGGGTAAGGGAGGGCAAAACTAAATGGGACAAAAGGTCAATCCTATCGGCTTGAGACTAGGCATTAACCGCAACTGGACTTCCCGTTGGTTTCCTAGCAGCAATGTGGCGGTGGCCAACATTGAAGAAGACTACCGCATCCGCAAATTCCTTAAAAAAGAGCTTTACTACGCCGGCGTGAGCGAGATTTTGATTGAGCGCGCCGCTAAGAAGCTGCGCATCACTGTGGTGGCTGCCCGTCCCGGTCTCATCATTGGCAAAAAGGGCGTGGATATTGAAAAAATCAAAACTTCTTTGAAAAATTTGATTAAAAAAGAAATTGCGGTCAATATCAAAGAGGTCAAACGCCCCCAAGCGGATGCACAGCTTTGTGCCGAGAATGTGGCGACACAATTAGAAAAACGGGTCGCCTTTAGACGCGCCATGAAAAAAGTCATGCAAACCGCCATGAAATCTGGGGCACGGGGGATTAAAGTTCGGGTGTCTGGGCGTTTAGCCGGGGCAGAGATCGCGCGCACCGAGTGGTATATGGAGGGACGCGTCCCCCTACACACTCTAAGGGCTAAGATTGACTACGGCTTTGCCGAAGCCTTCACCGTGTATGGCAACATAGGCGTGAAAGTGTGGATCTTTAAAGGCGAAGTTTTACACAAGGGCATCCAAGCCGAAAAACGCGAAGAAAACGAAGAACGCGCTCCTAGAGCGCGCACTAGAAGAGGGAGAGAATAGCCATGTTGATGCCTAAAAAGACCAAATACCGCAAACAAATGAAAGGGCGCAACCGGGGCAAGTCCTATAGGGGCGCGAGCCTTGCCTTTGGCGACATTGGCATTAAAGCCATTGAACATGGGCGCATCGACTCGCGCCAAATTGAAGCCGCACGGGTGGCGATGACCCGCCACACCAAAAG
Source organism: Helicobacter sp. NHP19-003 (assembly GCF_019703305.1). NCBI lineage: Bacteria > Pseudomonadati > Campylobacterota > Epsilonproteobacteria > Campylobacterales > Helicobacteraceae > Helicobacter > Helicobacter gastrocanis. Next base: position 94,862 of record NZ_AP024814.1, read on the forward strand.
GGCGGGCAAGGTGTGGATTCGCGTCTTCCCCGATAAACCCCTCACCGCTAAACCCCTTGAAACGAGGATGGGTAAGGGTAAAGGTTCTGTGGAAAAATGGGTGATGAACATTAAGCCCGGGCGCATTGTCTATGAAATGCTAGGCATTGAAGAGGGCTTGGCTAGAGAGGCTTTGACCTTAGCGCAAAGGAAGTTGCCTTTCAAAACAAAGATCGTTACTAGAGAGAGTGAAAATGAAGTTTACTGAGTTGAAAGACAAGGATACAAAGCAATTACAAGAGTTGCTGAAGTCCAAGAAGTTGGAGCTGTTTGAATTGCGGGTGAAGTTGAAAACCATGCAACTCAACAAGCCTAGTGAAATCCGTGCGGTGCGTAAAGACATTGCCCGCATTTCTACGGCTCTAAACGCCCCTAAGGCTTAATATGGAACAGAAGCAAGCCCATAAGCGCACCATTCAGGGTAAGGTGGTGCGCCGGATCGATGCGCGGAGTGTGGTGATTTTAGTGGAGCGCAAGGTCGTACACCAAAAATACCATAAGATCGTGAAGCGTTTTAAGAAATACACCATTGACGATTGCCAAAACAAGGCCGAAGTGGGGGATTTTGTGAGCGCGATTGAGTGTAAACCGGTGTCTAAAACCAAAACCTTTGCGCTCAAAGAAATTATGCTTAAGGGAGTGTAAATGATCCAAAGTTTCACTAGGTTAGTGGTGGCAGACAACAGCGGGGGTAAGGAGATCATGTGTATCAAGGTCTTGGGGGGTAGCCATAGGCGCTATGCCAGCGTGGGCGATGTGATCGTGGCTTCTGTGAAAAAGGCAATCCCCAATGGCAAGGTGAAAAAAGGGCAAGTGGTGAAAGCCGTGATTGTCCGCACCAAAAAAGAGGTGCAACGCCCCAATGGCTCTTTGATTCGCTTTGACGACAATGCGGCGGTGATCTTAGATGCTAAGAAAGACCCCATCGGGACCCGCATTTTTGGCCCTGTGAGCCGTGAGGTGCGTTACGCAAACTTCATGAAAATCATTTCTTTGGCTCCGGAGGTGCTTTAATGCGGATCAAAAAAGGCGACTTGGTGAAGGTCATTGCCGGGGACGATAAGGGCAAAGTGGGCAAGGTTTTGGCGGTGTTTCCTAAAAAATCGATGGTGGTTGTAGAGGGGTGCAAAATTGTGAAAAAAAGCATGAAGCCTACGGACGACAACCCCAAAGGCGGGCATCTCTCTAAAGAAATGCCCATGCATATTTCTAATGTGAAAAAAGAAGAGGAGTAGGCGCATGTATGGCTTGAAGAGCTTCTATGAAAAAGAAGTGAAGGGTAAATTAGCCGAAGAGCTCAACATTAAAAACCCCATGTTGCTCCCCAAAATTGAAAAAATCGTTTTGAGTGTAGGGGCGGGGGCTTATGCCAAAGACATGAAAATCATGCAAAACATCGCCCAAACCCTTTCTTTGATCGCCGGGCAAAAAGCGGTCATCACGATGGCGAAAAAATCCGTGGCCGGGTTTAAAATCCGTGAGCGCATGGCAGTGGGGGTGAAAGTGACTTTACGTAATAAAATCATGTACAACTTCCTAGAAAAGTTGATCGTGATCGCTCTGCCTAGGGTAAAGGACTTTAGGGGTGTGTCAAAAAGTGGTTTTGATGGGCGGGGCAATTATGGTTTTGGCTTAAGCGAACAGCTCATCTTCCCCGAAGTGGTCTATGACGACATCATGGTTACACACGGGCTCAACATCGCCATCATCACTTCTACAAACAGCGACAAGGAGGCATTTAAGTTGTTAGAATTACTTGGAATACCATTTGCGAAAGGACGCTAATGGCTAAAAAATCAATCATAGCAAAGACCCACCGCAAGCCTAAGTTTAAAGTGCGTGGCTACACCCGTTGCAACATCTGCGGGCGCTCCCACTCTGTGTATCGTGATTTTGGCTTGTGCCGGGTGTGTTTGCGCAAAATGGGCAATGAGGGCTTGATCCCCGGCCTTAGAAAAGCTAGTTGGTAAGGGGGTTACATGGTTAATGATATTGTAGCAGATTCTCTAACACGCATCCGCAATGCGAGCATGCGCCGTTTGGAAGTTACAGAGCTTTATTACGCCAAAATCGTGGTGTCCATCCTAGGAATCTTTAAAAACAGGGGTTTCATCACAAATTATAATGTGATCGAAAAAGCGGGCAAGCCTTTTATCTCTGTAGAACTTGCCTATGACGAAAAGGGCAAGGCAGTCATCAATGAGATCAAACGCCTAAGCAAGCCCGGGCGCAGGGTGTATCGCCAATCTAAAGAGTTGAAACGCTTTAAGAACGGCTATGGCGTGGTGGTGGTGAGCACCAGCAAAGGGGTCATCACCAATGAGGAAGCCTACAAGCAAAATGTGGGCGGTGAAGTGCTTTGCAGCATTTGGTAGGGAGAGTGCATGTCAAGAATCGGTAAAAAAATCATCAATATCCCTAGTGGGGTGCAAGTGAGTGTTGAGCACACAAAACTTGTGTTTAAAAACCAAAAAATCACCCAAGAGCTCGAAACGCACGGACGGGTGAAAATCCTTTTAGAGGGCAATACTCTCCGTTTTGAGCCTGTGGGTGAAAACGCCCAAGACAAAGCCTTTTGGGGGACTTATGGGGCTTTGGCGAGCAACATTGTAACCGGGCTAGACAAGGGCTTTAGCAAGGTGCTCGAAGTCAATGGCGTGGGCTATAAGGTGGCACTAGGGCATAAGGTTTTAGAGCTCAGTCTAGGCTTTAGCCACCCGGTCAAATACCCCATCCCCGATGGCGTGGATATGGTGGTGGATAAAAACACCATCACCATCAAGGGGAGCAATAAACAGCAAATCGGGCAGATTGCCGCCGACATTCGGGCTTTCCGCCCCCCTGAGCCTTACAAAGGCAAGGGCATTAAATACAAAGACGAAGTGATCATCCGCAAAGCCGGTAAGACCGCTAAGAAATAGGGGATAGCATGACTAAAAATGTGTTAGAAAAGAAAAAAGCCCAACGGGCTAAACGCAAAATGCGGGTACGCTCCAAGGTGTTTGGCACAGAGCAACGCCCCCGTGTGAGCGTCTTTAAATCCAATAAACACCTTTACGCCCAAGCCATAGACGACAACAACCACGCGACTTTAGCCCATGTCGATGGCAAAAAGCTGGGTTTGGGTAAAAACATGGAAGATAGCAAAAAAATCGCCACAGAGTTTGCCAAGAGTTTGCAGGCTAAAGGCATCACGCAAGTTGTGTTTGACCGCAATGGGTATTTATACCACGGCGTGGTGGCGGCGTTTGCTGAAACTTTGCGTGAAAACAACATCGCCCTTTAAGGATAGACATGGAAATCAATAGAGAAGAATTTCAAGAAGTCGTGGTGAATATCGGGCGGGTAACCAAAGTTGTCAAAGGCGGCCGCCGTTTCCGCTTCAACGCCCTTGTAGTGGTCGGCAATAAAAACGGGCTTGTGGGCTTTGGGCTTGGCAAGGCTAGAGAAGTGCCCGATGCGATCAAAAAAGCCGTGGATGACGCTTTTAAAAACATCATTGAAGTGAAAATCAAGGGCACAACCATCGCCCATGACATCGAGCAAAAATACAACGCGAGCAAAATCCTTTTAAAACCCGCAAGCGAAGGTACGGGCATCATCGCCGGTGGTTCGACCCGCCCTATGATCGAGCTTGCGGGCATTAAAGACATTTTGACGAAGTCTTTAGGGTCTAACAACCCTTACAATGTGGTCCGGGCGACTTTTGACGCTTTGGCAAGAATCAAGGGTTAAGGAGTTTTCATGGCATTAGAAAATTTACGCCCCGCTAAAGGGAGTGTGAAAAACATTAAACGGGTCGGCAGGGGTCAGGGCTCTGGCATGGGCAAGACTTCCACCCGTGGGGGCAAGGGGCAAACCGCCCGCACCGGTTACAAACAAAAACGGGGCTTTGAGGGCGGACAGCAACCCTTGCAACGCCGCTTGCCCAAAGTGGGCTTTAAAAGCCGCACAAAGGGGCTCACCTATAGCATCAATGTTGCCAAACACCCCGAGATTTTAAAACTAGAAACCTTGAGTTTGGAGCTGATTAAACAAGTCCATCCCTTCCCTAGCTACATTGAAAAAGTGAAGTTGATCGGCGCGGGGGCGAAGGACTTAGCCTCTAAAATCCAAGACGAGAGAATCGCCACTAGCGGACAAAAATAATGACAAAAGCCATTGCCACTAAGATTTTCATCACACTAGGCTATCTCTTCCTTTACAGGGTTTTAGCCTATGTCCCTATCCCGGGAGTGGATTTGGCAGCCATCAAGTCTTTTTTTGACAGCAACTCGAGCAACGCTTTAGGGCTTTTCAACATGTTTAGCGGCAACGCCGTGAGCCGCCTTAGCATCATCTCGCTAGGCATCATGCCCTACATCACCTCTTCGATCATCATGGAGCTTTTGAGCGCCACTTTCCCTAACCTAGCCAAAATGAAAAAAGAGCGCGATGGCATGCAAAAATACATGCAAATCGTGCGTTACGCCACGATCGGGATCACCGTGATCCAAGCCGTGAGCGTGTCCTTTGGGCTGCGAAGTATCGGGCATGGGCATAATGGGGCGATCATGGTGCCTATGCAAACTTTCTTGCTGATCGCCACTTTCTCTATGCTCACAGGCACCATGCTTTTAATGTGGATCGGTGAGCAGATCACGCAAAGAGGTGTGGGCAATGGCATTAGCCTCATCATCTTTGCCGGGATTGTTTCAGGCATCCCGCACGCCATTGCCGGGACTTTTAATTTAGTCAATACCGGGGTCATCAATGTTTTAGTGCTGATCGGCATTGTGGTGATTGTACTCGCCACAATTTTTGTGATCATCTATGTGGAGCTCGCCGAACGGCGTATCCCCATCTCTTACGCCCGTAAAGTGGTCATGCAAAACCAAAACAAGCGGATCATGAACTACATCCCCATTAAATTAAACTTAAGCGGGGTGATCCCCCCCATTTTTGCCTCCGCTCTCTTGGTCTTCCCCTCCACGATTTTACAAGCCTCTTCTAATAAGATTTTGCAAGCCATCGCCGACTTCTTAAACCCGCATGGCTACGCTTACAACATCTTAATGTTCTTGCTCATCATCTTCTTTGCCTACTTTTATTCGTCTATTGTGTTTAACGCCAAAGACATTGCGGACAATTTAAAACGCAATGGGGGTTTTATCGCTGGTTTAAGACCGGGGGAGGGCACGGCGAATTTTTTAAACACCGTGGCAAGCCGACTCACCTTTTGGGGCTCTTTGTATCTAGCCCTCATTTCTACCCTGCCTTGGATTTTAGTCAAAGCCATGGGTGTACCCTTTTACTTTGGGGGTACAGCAGTGCTCATCGTGGTGCAAGTGGCAATCGACACCATGAAAAAGATCGAAGCACAGGTCTATATGGGTAAATACAAAACCCTGAGCGCTGTGGGCTTTTAATGGCGATTGCCACTAGAAGCCCCAAAGAGATCGCCCTTTTGGCGGGGGCGGGGGCGATCGTGGGGCAGACCCTAAAACTCTTAGAAGAAAGAGCACAGGTCGGGGTGAGTTTGCTCGAGCTAGACGCATTGGCTGAAGAGAATATTTTAAAGCTCGGGGGCAAGCCCGCCTTTAAGGGGCTGTATGGCTTTCCTAATAGCCTTTGTGTGTCGCTCAATGAAGTGGTGATTCATGGCATCCCCACAGATTATAAGCTCCAAGAAGGCGACATTGTGGGGCTAGACTTGGGCGCACAGGTGAATGGTTTTTTTGGAGATGCGGCGATCACTCTCGCCATAGGGCAGGTGGCAGACACGGACAGAGCCTTGATCGCTTGCGCCAAAGAGAGTTTATATGCCACAATTTCTCAGCTCAAAGTGGGCATGCACTTTAAAGAAGTGAGCGCGCTTTTAGAGCAAGAAATTCGGGGGCGTGGGTTTGTGCCCTTGCTGGATTTTTGCGGGCATGGGATCGGCAAGAGGCCCCATGAAGAACCCCAAATCCCCAACTACCTAGCCCCACAGGCAAACCCCAAGAGTGGCCCCAAGATCAAAGAGGGCATGGTGTTTTGCTTAGAACCGATGGTGTGCCAAAAAGAAGGCAACCCCAAAATCTTAAAAGACAAATGGAGCGTGGTTTCCACAGATGGGTTAAACACGAGCCATTACGAACACACCATCGCGATGGTGGGCAAAAAAGCGCAAATTTTAACGGAGGTTTGAAGTGGCAAAAGACGATGTGATTGAGGTGGATGGGCGGGTGATCGAGTGTTTGCCTAACGCCACCTTTAAAGTGGAGTTGGAGAACAAACATATCGTGTTGTGCCGGATTTCGGGCAAAATGCGGATGCACTATATCCGCATTGCCCTAGGCGATCGGGTGCGCTTGGAGCTCACCCCCTATAGTTTGGATAAAGGGCGGATCACTTTCCGTTATAAGTGATTAAGTTAGTTCTAACCAAAGATAGCTAGAATAGAAGTTTTGCTTAAGGAGATTTAAATGAAAGTTAGACCTTCTGTAAAGAAAATGTGCGACAAATGCAAGGTCATTAAAAGGCGGGGCGTGATCCGCGTGATTTGCGTTACCCCCAAACATAAACAAAGACAAGGATAGACATGGCGCGGATTGCAGGGGTAGATTTACCCAAAAAGAAACGGGTTGAATACGCTTTAACCTACATTTACGGCGTGGGTTTGAAAAGCTCAAGAGACATTCTTGCCAAAGTGCAGATCTCTTTGGATAAAAGGGTGCATGAATTGAGTGAGGACGAAATTTCTAGCATCACCAAAGAAATCCAAGCCCATTATGTCGTGGAGGGGGATTTGCGTAAAAAGGTGCAAATGGACATCAAGGCGTTGATGGATTTAGGCAGTTATCGGGGGATTCGCCACCGCAAGGGGCTACCCGTGCGCGGACAAACCACGAAAAACAACGCCCGCACCCGCAAAGGCAAGAAAAAAACCGTGGGCAGTAAATAAGGGAGCGTAAATGGCAAAGAGAGTCGGCACAAAAAAGAGAGTTGTTAAGAAAAACATCGCTAAGGGCGTGGTCTATATTTGCGCTTCTTTCAACAACACCAACATCACGATCACCGATGAAATGGGCAATGTGGTTTGTTGGGCAACCGCGGGAGGCTTGGGTTTTAGGGGGTCTAAAAAATCCACTCCTTATGCCGCCCAACAAGCCGTAGAAAGCGCGATGGCAAAAGCCAAAGAACATGGGCTTAAAGAAGTGGGGATCAAGGTGCAAGGCCCGGGCAGTGGTCGTGAAACCGCTATTAAAAGCGTGGGGAGTGTGGAGGGCATTAAAGTCCTTTGGATCAAGGACATCACCCCCCTAGCGCACAATGGTTGCCGCCCCCCTAAACGAAGAAGAGTGTAAGGAGCGATCATGGCAAGATACAGAGGTGCAGTTGAGAAGTTAGAACGCCGTTTTGGGATTTCTTTAGCCTTGAAGGGCGAACGCCGTTTGAGCGGCAAGAGCGCGTTAGACAAGCGCGCCTATGGCCCGGGGCAGCACGGGCAAAGACGGGGCAAAATCTCGGATTACGGCCTGCAATTAAGAGAAAAACAAAAAGCCAAAGCCATGTATGGGATTTCTGAAAAGCAATTCCGCTCCATTTTTAGAGAAGCAAACCGCATGGAGGGCAACACCGGGGAGAATTTAGTCCGTTTGTTGGAACGCCGCTTGGATAATGTGGTTTATCGCATGGGCTTTGCCACCACCCGCAGCTTTGCAAGGCAGCTTGTAACACACGGGCATATCTTGGTGGATGGCAAACGCATGGACATCCCCTCGGCTTTCATTAAACACGGGCAAAAAATCGAATTGATTGAAAAAAGCAAAGAAAATCCCCAAATTTTGCGCTCCATTGAGCTGAGCAAACAAACGGGGATGGTGGCTTGGATGGATGTGGATCAGGATAAAAAATTTGGGATTTTCACCCGCTACCCTGAGAGAGATGAAGTGGCAATCCCCATTGAAGAACGCCTGATTGTTGAACTTTACTCAAAATAGGGGCTCGCATGAAAGTGATTAAAACAGCGCCCCATGTCCCCACGGACATCAGCGTTGAGAAAATCAGCGACCGGCAGATCCGCGTGAGCGTGTCTGCCTTTGAAAGTGGCTACGCCATCACTTTAGCGCACCCCATCCGTCGCTTTCTCCTGCAAAGTTCTGTGGGGTATGCGCCCATTGGCATTAAAATTGAAAATGTTGCCCACGAGTTTGACTCCGTGCGGGGCATGGCTGAGGATGCCGCTCTTTTCATCGCCAACCTCAAAAATATCCGCCTAGTGGGGCGGGCCAAAAATCCAGACGAGCAACTAGTGGTGCATTACTCTTTTAAAGGCCCTGCCAAACTCAGTGGCAAACACTTAGAAGTAGAGGGTGTGGGTGTGGTGGATAAAGAGGCGTATTTAGCCACCATCAACGAAGATGTGCAACTAGATTTTACCCTCATCATCCAAAGGGGCATGGGCTATGTACCTAGTGAGAGCATTAGAGGGCTGATCCCTAGCGATTACATCCCCCTAGACGCTTACTTCACGCCCATTAAAAAAGTGGTCTATAACATTGAAAACATGCTCGTGGATGGCAACCCCAACTTTGAACGGGTGATCTTTGACATCGAGAGCGATGGGCAGATCGATCCCCAACATGCTTTTCAAGAAGCGGTGAAAACCATGCACGCACAAATGCATATTTTCAGCACGAGCATGGCACACTCTAAGGGTGCTTATACCCTAGAGGACAGCCTAGAGGTGAAAGATCTCGTGCGTAAAGTTGAGGACTTGGACCTAAGCGCCCGTTGCTTTAATTGCCTGGATAAAATCGGGATCAAGTACATCGGCGAGCTTGTGCTGATGGACGCTTACGAGCTTAAAGGGATTAAAAATCTAGGCAAAAAGTCCTACGATGAGATTGCCGAAAAATTAGAACAACTTAAATACCCCGTGGGTCAAGAGCTCTCCCCTGAGTTTAAGGCCTCTTTAAAAGCACGGATTGAAAAATTAAAAAGCGAGGAAAGTTAATGCGCCACCAAAATCGTTTTAGAAAACTCGGCAGGACCAGTGCCCACAGGAAGGCACTTTTAAAAAACCTAGCCATCGCCCTGATCCAACATGGCAAGATTGAAACCGGGCTTTGCAAGGCCAAAGAATTGCAAAGCTACATTGAAAAGCTGGTAACGGCGGCGAGAAAGGGCGATTTCAACGCCCACCGCTATGTCTTTGCCTATTTGCAAAACAAAGAAGCCACCCACAAACTTGTTACCGAGCTTGCTCCCAAATACGCCGAACGCAAAGGGGGATATACCAGCATCCACAGAAGTGCGATTCGCCGTGGGGATGCTTCTGTGCTCGCCCAAATTGCTTTTGTTTAACAATGGAGTTTCTAGGGTTTCTAGCTATTTTAAGCGTGGTGGGGATTTTGCTTTTTAAACCCGCCCTAGAAAAGCTTGCTTTCTCTATCTTTGTGGGGGCGTGGCTCGTGGAGCTTGCCATGTTTGTTGCCCACACCTCTACGCTCTTGCCGAATATGAACTTATAAACCCTCCCCAACTTTTTGTTAAGTTCCAAGTAAGGATCCCCATGGACTTCTTGAGCTTACCCGAAGAGCCCCTAAAAAACGCCATCAGAGAGCGCTACTTTCAAGATTTTGCCTGCAGTGGGGATCAAATCGATTTTCGAATCAGTGCCCCCCAACGGATCTCTTTAATAAAGAGCCCACCCCTTTACCCCGTCTTTCAAAAAGACCACTTCAAGAGCACCGAGCTCAAAAGGGCGCGGCTGCAAAGCGAGATTACAGGGATGGCAAAAGAGTGGCTTAAAGTCGAGTCTAAAAGGCGGTAAAAACCTTTTGCAAGTGGGTGCTGTAGTTTTGCAGGTATTGCTCTACTTGGGGGTTTTTGATGACATCGTTGCAGATGAAAGTGGGCAAGGCTTGCATGCCTAAAAACTCATGGGCTTTGTGTAGGTGCAAATACACGCCATCCACGCCCACGCCCCCAAAAAATTCCTCTTTGTCTATGAAAGCTTCTAAGGGGGCGTTCCAAGTGAGTGAAAACATGTATTTTTTGCCCTGCAACAGCCCGCCCTTGCCATAGTTTTTGGTGGGGGCGGTGTGGCTACGCCCATCGTTTTTCCACAGGCGTCCATGCCCGGTGGTGAAAACCTCATCCATGTATTTTTTCACAATCCAGGGCTCGCCCATCCACCATCCCGCCATTTGCCAAACCAAGGCATCGGCACTCAGGATTTTGCCAACTTCTTCTTCAAAGTCATAGCCTTGATCGATCTGCGTTTCAACCACGCCATGCCCCAAATCTTTTAAAACCCGCAGAGCATGGTCGTGTAAAGTGGTGTTTAAACGGCCGTGTGAGTGCCCAAAACCCTTAGCTCCATTGAGCAGTAGAATTTGTGCCATAAAAACCTCTTAACATTTAATGTATAAAGAAACCGAAAGGAGTTGGTGTCAAAGGGGGGACTTGAACCCCCGACCTCCGGCTTATGAGACCAGCGCTCTAACCGGCTGAGCTACCTTGACACGAAAAACGCCCATTTTATAAAACTTTTGCTTAAACTTTGTTTTAAAGGTGCAGGTCCATGGCTTGGTAGACTTGGTTGTAGGCGTTTTTGTAGCGTTGCACAAAGTCGTTGTTGATGCCAAAGGCTCTCTTGGCTTGCATTTCCTGCAGAGCTTTGAGACCATCTATTTTTTCTTGTGCCTGTTTGTCCTCTTGGATTTGTCCGCCATAAAAGCTTGTGAGGCTATAAAGGGATTGGGCGGCTAGGCGCTTTTCATTCTCGTTCATGCCCGCTGTGGCGCGCAAGAAGGCATCGTATTCGTTGTCGCTCATCAATTCCAGCACCAAAAAGCCGTAGGTTTCTCTTTTAAGCCCATTGGGCTCGGTTTGGCTTTTAGAGATTTCCACCAACACTTCAGGCTTGCTCCCAGCGGGAGCTTGGGGGGCTTGGAGAGATTGCGCTTGCCCTAGACTCGCAGAGCCTAACAACGCATATAGGGATGGATTGTTTTTGATGTCTTTAACTTCCATGACAAGACCCTTTCAATCAATTTCAACCTTACAAGCAAAAAATGCTCCAAATTATGGTGTATAATGCCCGCATGCAAAATAACAACCAATTTCCCCGCTTTTTCAGCGCAAGCCATGCGCCCATTGACTTTTACTTTAAGAAGTGTGCCCGTGATTTTGTGGTGCAAGAAGAACCCCTTTATCCCTTCAGCCAAAGCGGGGAGCATTTGATTGTGCATGTCCGCAAGAAAGACAAGACCACTTGGGAGATGTTAAGCCTGCTCTCGCAAGTGCTGGGTTGTAAGATGTCTGCCTTTGGCTACGCCGGGCTTAAGGATAAAAACGCCTTGACTTTTCAATACATCTCTTTGCCTAAAGCCTATGAGAAAGCCCTCGAAGGGCACGCTTCCACTCTCTACGAACAAGGCGTGAAAATCCTAGACACCACCGCCCACACGCATAAAATCCGCCTAGGGCATTTAAAGGGCAACCATTTTGCCATGCGCCTAAAAAAGCTCACTCCCCTAAATGCCCAAAAAATCGCCGAGGTGCTAGAGGTTTTGCAAAATAAGGGGTTTTTGAATTACTTTGGGGCACAACGCTTTGGACGCAAGGGGGACAACTTCAAACATGTGAACACAGGCAAAAAAAAGCTAGACAAGTTTTTGCTCTCCAGCCAGCAAAGCTTTTGTTTCAACCAGTGGTTGAGTGCAAGGGCGCGCTTGAATGCCTTTGTCAATAACTTTAGCCCCCTTGAAATCGCCAAAGAATACCCCCAAATCTCCCTAGAGCAGGCCAGAGCCCTAAAAGCCCAACCCCAAGACTTCAAACTTTTAGAGGGCGATGTGCTGTGCCATTACCCCTTTGGTAAGTATTTTCACCACAGCACACAAGATTTAGACACAAACTTAAAAAGATTGCAGGCTAGAAGCCTTGTGGCAACGGGGCTGCTCCCGGGCTTTAAAGTCTTAGAAGCTAGAAACTTGGCTGGGGAGTTCGAAAAACCCTTTAAGCAAGAGATTGACTCTTGCGGGGATCGGCGTTTTGCGCTTGTCTATCCTCAAGAAGTGGATTTCTTGTATCTGTCCCAAGAAGCGCAGGGGCAACTCAAGTTTTTCTTACCCAAGGGGGCGTACGCCACAATCTTTTTAGAAGAGATCGCTCGCCAAGAGTTGTTTAGCCCCGATGCTTAAAGAGAGTTTAGAGAAGTTGTTTATCAGTGTAGGCGAAGATCCTAAGCGAGAAGGCTTACAAAACACGCCTAAAAGGGTCAAAGCCTTGTGGGCGGATTTGATGGCGGGCTACAAGCAAGACCCCAAAGAGATTTTAAACACGACGTTGTGTGCGCCCTCAAGCGGGCTGGTGGTGTTGCAAAACATTGAGTTTTACAGCCTATGCGAACACCATTTACTGCCCTTTTTTGGGCGGGTGAGTGTGGGGTATTTGCCCAATGCCAAGATTGTAGGGCTAGGGGCGATTGCACGCCTTGTGGAGTGCTTTTCAAGGCGCTTGCAAATCCAAGAGCGTTTAGGCGCACAGATTGCCCAGAGTTTGCAAGAGTGTTTAGAGCCCAAAGGGGTGGGGGTGTTTTGCGTGGCTAGGCATTTATGTGTCGCCATGCAGGGGGTGCAAAAACAAGAGAGTGTGCTGAAGACGAGCTGTCGGCTCGGCGCGTTTCAAGAACCTAGCATCTATGCAGAGTTTTTGCAAAACCTTAGCGTGCCTGTTTAGAGAGGCTTAACACGAGCCCCAAAGCCACAGAGTTGGCTAGAAGTGAGCTGCCCCCATAGCTTAAAAACGGCACAGCGATGCCCTTAATAGGGATGATCCCGCTCACCCCAAAGGCATTGATGATGAAAGAGAAGGCGATGAGTAGGGCCACGCCCAAACAAAAGAGCATGTGTTTGGGGTTGTCTAGGCGGTTGGTGATTTTAAACAAGGCGTGCAGGATGATCAAGATGACTCCCACGCACACCGCCACCGCCACAAAGCCCAACTCTTCAGCCAGCCCTGCTAAGACCATGTCGGTGTGTACTTCGCTTAAAAAGCCGAGTTTGATCAAGCCATCCCCTAAACCCTGCCCAAAAAGCCCGCCGTGTTTGATGGCGTTGGTGGCGTGGTAAATTTGGTAGGGTTCTGGCAGATGTTCGATTTTTAAACTGCTGGCAAGTTTGGGGGGCAAAATGGAGAGAATCGAGCTTTGGATGTTTGCCCACCAAAGCTTCATGCGTAAAATGCGGTGTTCGCTCGTGCTGATCGCCACAACCCCGATGACAATCGCAATGCCTAAGAAAATGCGGAAAAGCTTAAAGCTCCCGCCTGAAAAGATGAGCAAAAAGCCCAGCACGATGGCCAATAAAATCACCTGCCCCAAGTCGTTTTGTAAAACCCCGATTAAAAACGCCACCGCCAAAAACACGACCAAATAGGGGATGAGAATCGTCAACTCTTCGCGCACGCCCGATTTTTCCTTGTTAAAGAAAGTCCTCGACAAGCTCCACGAGAGAAAAAACACAAAGCCCACTTTAAAAAACTCGGTGGGGGCGAGGGAGAAAAAGGGCAGGCGAATCCACCGCTTTGCCCCCCCTGCACTGCTAGACATGCTTTCGGGCAAAAAGCTCATGATGAGGATTAAGAACAAAGAGCCTAGTAGGATAGCAAAGCCGATTTTGCTAAACCACTTGTCTGGATCAAGCCACGAGAGTCCCCACATGAGAAAAATCCCCACAGCCACAGCCACGAGCTGGCGAATAAAAAAATGAAACTCGCTGTAATGGTAGATGAGTGTGGTGTAAGTGGAAAGGGAGTAGCTTAAGAGTACGCTAAAAATCATTAAAAAACTAGACAGGGTAAAGAGATACCGATACGCCATGAAAACCGCCCAAAGTGTTTATAAATGTGCTATAATTATAACTCATTTATCAAGCGCAACACTTGCGATTTTGGGCTTATGGGCTGGGTGTTTTGGAATACTCATTGCTTAAGGCCATGCATCTCGCGAGGCGTAAGCCAAAGGGGCAAACATGGACTTGTCAAAAGCGTATCCGCTCGTGTATCAAGCGATGGACTACCGCTCTTTGCGGCAGGACTTGATCGCAAGCAATGTCGCCAATGTGGACACCCCCTTTTACCGCCCGAAAGATGTGGACTTTGAATCGGTTTTAGCCCAAAAGAAGGCAGAAGTGTTTGACCATAAACAGGACAAGGTTTTGGAATTGGCGGTTACGGACTCTAGGCATTTAGAGCCTAATTTGGATGAGAGCAAGAAAGCCACAATCTTTTTTAGGGATGGGCACTTGGCGAAAAACGATGGCAACAGTGTGGATTTGGACATCGAAACTTCCGAAATGGGGAAAAACTCCACAATGTACCTCGCCCTAACCACTGCCCTAAAAAAGCATAGGGGCATCGTCAATTACGCCATAGACTCGGCGAAAAACATTTAAGGAGCGTGCATGTTTTTATCAAGTTTTGACATTAGCGGTTATGGGTTGTCCGCCCAGAGAGTGCGCGCCAATCTTATCTCTTCTAACATTGCCAACGCCAACACCACCCGCACCGATGAGGGCGGGCCCTACCGCCGTCAAGAAGCGGTGTTTAAGTCTTTTGACTTCAATAAGATTTTAAACGAAAAACTCGCCGAAGATAACAATTTACTAGACTATGAAGACCCTTTAGACGAGAGCGATGACATTGAAAAACCCAACCCCCCCATCATGGGCGTGTATGTGGATAAAATCGTGCGTGATGACAAAGCCCCGCTGTTGAAATACGACCCCACCCACCCCGATGCAGATGCAAACGGGTATGTGTCCTACCCCAATGTCAACCCTGTCGTGGAAATGGCGGATTTGATCGAAGCCACAAGGGCGTACCAAGCCAATGTGGCGGCGTTTCAGAGCACCAAGAACATGGCGGCAAACGCTATTAGCATGTTGCAAGCATAAAAAGATTACAAAAGAAAGGATTGTTTCTTTAGACTAAAGGATTGTCTAAAAGAGGCGATATAGGTGAACACGATGCAAGGAGTCAACATGAAGACTTTATACACTGATATAGGGTTGAACAAAACAAGCACTCCTTTAGATTCAAAATCGCATGAGAATCTAATGGAGAAGGGGGAGTTCTCTCAGATGCTCAAGCACTCGATTGATGAACTCAACAACACCCAAATGGAGTCCGACCGCGCTTTGGCCGACATGGCGACAGGGCAAGTCAAAGACTTACACCAAGCTGCCATCGCCATCGGCAAGGCGGAAACGAGCATGAAGCTCATGCTGGAAGTGCGTAACAAGGCCATCAGCGCCTACAAGGAATTGTTAAGGACACAAATCTAAGGTTCTTGGGCTTGTGTTTGGTTTCCCTCTTAGTCTCTCTGTAGCAAGGCTTTAGTTTAGGGGGGCGTGTGGATCACCCTTTAGCTACCCCTCCGCAAAATCCTAGACCCGATACCGACCCTAGGCGTACAGAACGCCTGATGATGATTTTCATTGTGGTGGCAGGGTGTTTTGCGCTGTTTTTGGTGGTGATGTTTTTTAAAGCCGTGTTGCCCCGCAAAATGCCCGCTTTGGTGGCTACCAAGACCGACATCGCCACAAGGGGGCAGATCTACAGCCAAGACGGCTTTAGCCTCGCCAACAGCCAAAAGCTCTTTAAGGTGAGTTTCAACACCCTATCCATTGACCCGCACAAGCAAGAGTTTTTCATAGACCTACTCTCTATTTACACGAATATCCCCAAAAGCGTCATCGCCGAGAAGTTCAAGCAAAGCGGGTTCGTTACGCTCTCTTACAACATCGATGCCAACACCGCCGCAAGTTTAAGGCAATTAAACGCCAAATTCCTAGCCTACAATGTCTTTAGAGAGTATGAAGATGCGAATAAAAAAGTCATGCCCAAAATTGGCCTAAGCATTGAAGTGAGCGGGATTGCCCGCAACTACCTTTATAAGGACAATTTCGAACCCCTTGTGGGCTACATCCAAAAGGTGGATACGGGTAAAATCACCTCCATTAGGGGCGTGAAGGGCATTGAAGAGTCCAAAAATGACACCCTAGCCCCCAAGAACGATGGCAAAATGCAGGGCAGACGGGATTTAGGTTTTAATCTCATTGAAGACAGAAGTTTTAAAAGTGTCTCTAGAATCGATGGCTCGGACATTGTGCTGAGTATTCCCTTAAAAATCCAACGGGCGTTGGAGCAAATCCTAGACGCAGCTAAAGTCCGCTACAAGGCGCACCAAATCATTGCAGGGGTGTATCTCCCCCAAAACGGAGAAATCTTGAGCCTAGCCACGACAAACCGCTTTAACCCCAACAACATCCAAAAGAGCGATTACCCAGCCCTCAATGTGGATGCCATTGAGCTCTCTTTCGAGCCGGGCAGCACGATCAAACCCATTGTTTACAGCCTGCTTGTGGATAAAAAGCGCATTGACCCCAGCCAACCCATAGATTTAGGGCATGGCTTTTATAAGCTCGGCAAGTATCTTGTGAGAGATGATTTCATCCCATCAAAGCACACCACCATCGAAGATGTGTTGATCCGCTCAAGCAACATCGGCATGATCAAACTCTCCAAACGCCTAAGCGGGCAAGAGCTTTACACGGGGCTTAAGGACTTTGGATTTGCCGAAGAAACGGGCATCGACTTGCTCCATGAAAAAACGGGCTTGTTGCCGAGTGTGCGCCTTTTAAACACCGATGTTTACAAGGGCACGGCATCCTATGGCTATGGCTTGCGCACCACCTTTTTGCAACTCTTAAGGGCCTATGGGGTGTTTGTCAATGGGGGCAAGCTCGCCACCCCCCACTTGGTGCAAAGGGTGATACAATACCCCAATGGGGAGATGTACGCCACACAATACCTTCCAAGTAAGCGAGTCATCGCCCCCAAGAGCGCACAAGAAATGCAAAATTTGTTGATTAAAGTCGTGACTAAAGGCACGGGCAAGAGTGCACAAGTGCCGGGGCTTGTCATTGGGGGCAAGACAGGCACAGCCCGTATTGCCAAAAAGGGCAAGTACACAGAAATCTACACCAGCTCGTTTTTTGGTTTTGCTAGAGATCAAGAAAACACCTTTGTCATCGGGGTGGTGGTTTTTGGGTCTTTGGGCAGCACGGAGTATTACGCCGCCCAAACCGCTGCCCCGATTTTTAAACAGATTGTGCAGATGTTGGTGAAAAACCAATACCTCACCCCTGCAAAAGCCCTATCCAAGCCCTAGGACATGCCGTGTTGGGGCAAAATTAAGAAAAACTAGGTATAAGTGATTTTTGTACGAATCTTATTTTAAGGATAAAAATGGTTACACAGGATGCGGTGTTGGATGTCTTGAAAAAGGTCATTTACCCCAATTTTGAAAAGGACATTGTGAGTTTTGGTTTTGTGAAAAACATCACTTTGCACGAAAACAAACTCGCCCTTTTGCTAGACATCCCCTCAAGCTCCCCACAGGTGGCAGACACGCTGAGGACAGAAATCAGCACCAAAATGCAAGAATTGGGCTTAACCTGCCACATTGACATCAAAACCCCCGCCAAGAGGGATAGGGCCCAGCAAGCCCAGCAAGCCACGAAAAATCTTGCCCCCAACATTAAGCATGTGGTGATGATAAGCTCGGGCAAGGGAGGCGTGGGTAAAAGCACCACGAGCGTGAACTTAGCCATCGCTTTGGCGGGCTTAAAACAAAAAGTCGGGCTTTTAGACGCAGATGTCTATGGCCCCAATGTACCTAGAATGCTAGGCTTGATGCAAACCAACCCCACGACCGATCCTAGCGGTAAAAAACTCATCCCCCTAGAAGCCTTTGGGGTGCGGGTGATGAGCATGGGACTGTTGTATGAAGAAGGCCAAAGCCTCATTTGGCGAGGCCCTATGCTCATGCGCGCCATTGAGCAAATGCTCACCGACATCATTTGGGGCGAGCTGGATGTGTTGGTTGTGGACATGCCCCCGGGCACAGGCGATGCCCAGCTCACCCTAGCCCAAGCCGTGCCTATTAGTGCGGGCATCACCGTGACCACACCACAAACCGTGAGCCTAGACGATGCCAGCCGCAGTTTGGACATGTTCTCACGCCTGCAGATCCCCATTGCCGGGATTGTAGAGAACATGAGCGGGTTCATCTGCCCCAACTGCTCGCATGAGAGCCACATTTTTGGCAAGGACACCTTAAACACGCTTGCCAAGCAGTATAAAACCCAAGTGCTCGCGCAAATCCCCCTAGAAGTGCAGGTGCGCGAAGGGGGCGATAGTGGCATGCCCATCAGTGTAGCCAGCCCCCAATCTGTCATCAGCCAAGCCTACAGCCAAGCCGCCAGCAGGCTTTTAGACTTTTTAAGTGAAGTGAAGGCGCAAAACCTTGCCGACAACAAAAGCATCCAGCCCACGATCCGCTAAATGCCCCTCTTAGCCCAGCTCAAACGCACCATCCACCTCTACGACCCGGGCTACTTTAGCCTCATTTTCGCCCTAAAGACCACCCTCACCACTTTCCTTTGTGCGGGGCTAGGGGCTTTTTTCTTTGGGCATGCGATTGTGATTTGGGCGGGCTTTCAAACCGTCTTCATCTACGCTTTGAGTCTCGTGGTTAGCGACAAAGAACACGAAATCTATTATTTTGTGGTGTTCATCGCCATCAGTTGTCTTAATGTACTCTTGTTCTACCCGATGGCGCATTTTGGGGTGTGGCTGTGCGTGCCTATTTTTATCATGACCTTTTTGGTCGGGATGTCTACCGCCTACAGCCTAGACCTACATAAAGTCTGCAATGCCGCCCTGTCTAACGGATTGGTAACCTGTTTATATGTGGATGCACACGCCTCCCTAGACTTGCAACAAACCCTTTTAATGATTTTGATGCTAGGTACTCTAAGCATTTTGTTGCAATCCTTTATCGTGGTGTCTAAATACAGCTACTTCATCAAAAAACGCTTTTCTACCCTGCTCTCCAGCATGGATTTAATGTTGCAATACATCAACAGCCCCGCCGACTACACCCACATTAAAACCCAAGTGTTGGCGCAAATCCACAACACAAAAATCATTTTAACCTCCCGCTCTAGCCGCATCAAAGACCCACTAGCGGTGCGTAACCTGCAACGCGCCCTATTCCAGCTGCAGGCCCTAGAAGAGATCTACCACTCCATCCACTCCATTTATGGAGACTTAAGCTCTTTGGACTCTGTGTGCCAAGAAATCCGCACAAACTTACAAATCCTCTCAAACATTTTCACCAAGCAAGACCTGCAAATCCAAAAACAAGCCCTAGTAGCCTTAAGCCCCAAACTCGATAAAGTTTTGCAGCACTCCATCGCCATCATTTACAATAAAATGGAGGTTTTTATCATGGGTGGCGAAAAGCAACCCAAGCAAACAGACCCCGTGCATAAGCCCTCGTTTAAACACATCTTGGACGCTTTAAACACCAAAAACCCCATTTTTCAATACGCCTCTAAATACGCCCTAGCGATGGGGATTGCGGTTTTCATTGCCCGCTACTTCGGCTTCAACCATGGCATGTGGATCGCCATGGCGACTTTATTGGTTTCTCGTTTTAGCTTGGGCAGCACCAAAGAAGTGCAAGTGGATTTGGTGCTAGGCTCGGCGGTGGGTCTAGCGGTGGGTCTAGCGGTGGTGTGGCTCTTTGCCAAAAGCGTGGTCTTTGATGGCTTTTTGGTGTTGAGCGTGTTTTTATTCATTTATCTTAGGGTCTATTCCTACGCCATATGGTCGGCTTCGCTCATGTTTGCCTTCGTGCTGTGCTTTTCCTTGCTTAGGCAGGACTTCGTGGATATGGTCGCTTTCCGCGTGGCGGATTTGGCTTTAGGTATTGGGATTGTCTATGTGGTGTTCTTGTTCGTGTGGCCTAAATACGACAAGGACGAATTTATCCAACACATGCGCCACTTGGTCGCCACTTTGCGCTGTCTTTTAGAAGATGCCAGCCAGCACAAGACCCACGCTCTAAGCACCCAAAACACTTTTTTAAAACAACTAGATGCCTTCAGACTATGCTTAAAGAGCGCAAGGGCGGAAACTTCGGATGCAAACACCCTAAACGCTCTCTTAAGGGGGTTGCAATCCATAGACATGCTCGACACTTGCAGCTACCGCCTTTACGATTATTGCCTCAATGTGTCTTTGCCCGAAGAAAAGCAACTCTTGCTAGAGAACAATACCCAACTGCTCTTAAACCGCTACACCCAAATGTCCAACTACCTCCACAACAAACCCCATTACTTCAAAGCCAAAGAAGGCGGACGACTTTTAAAGATCGACAGCGAGCTAGACAACCTGCTTGAAACCATCTTTTTTGCCCAAAACAAGCTCTTTGAAGAGCTGGCGTATGTGTTTAAATACTAGGCTTGCCTAAAGAGGGTTTAAAGGCGTGCTTAAGACTTTGTCATACGCCTTTAATTTTGTCTCCCATAGGGCTTTTACCCTCTCCATGTGTTGTTTCTCTAGGGCTTTGATGAAGTGCTCCATGAGGTCGTAAGCGATAGTGCCGTCTTGGTGAGTGGGTAGGGGGATCCTATGCTTTTCAAGGCTATTGATTCTATATTGTTTGCCATAGTTGTATTTTGTTTTACTTTGGGCGATAAGCACACTAATAAACATAAGGTGGTATTTGCTCATTTCTTGCTTGGGGGTCAAAACCAAAATATTATCATCGCAACAAAACTTGCGGACATGCACAAAAGAGTTACAAAACATATCGATAGTGATTGCGTGGCTAAAAACTTGTTGGTTCTCATTGCTGATAAACCCCTTAACACCCTGATTAGATTCGCCAGCGGTAACAAGTGGGATACTGCCCTTAATCCTATTTTCTTTTGTAAGCCGTGTACCTCGTGTGCAGTTAAACAAATCTATTAATTTAAACTCCCGCCAAATTACCCCCCCCCGTCATCGCGGGGGCGTTATTGTCTTTAAGTGTCATTGGCAAATCCTCTAAATTTTTGCTTGAATTATATCCTTACACGCCTTTAATCTTTGATCCCACAACGCCTTAATTCTCTCAATCTGTTGTTTCTCCAAAGCCCGTATAAAGTGTTCCATTAAGTCGTAGGCGATTGCGCCATCTTTGTGGGTGGGGAGTTTAAGGGCTATGTTCTCTAAAAGGGATTGTTTAAAAGAAGCGCTGCCCCAGCTAAAAGAGCTAAAGGCTTTACGCATGCTTGCAATGAAAAATAACGCTCTATGGCGTTCTAGCCTGCCCTCTTTTAGGGTGAAAACCTTGATTTTATCCCCCGTGAGGTAGGGCTGATCTTGGTAGAAAATGGTCGCTGTGTCTTGCCCGAAACTGATGCTTGGGGCGTCGTTTAAAAAAATGGAGTCTGCCTCAATATAACCCCTAATGCCGTTGTTGGTCGCTCCCCTTGCCACATAAGGGTGTCCTCTGGCACAAAAGCGCACTTTATTGGCATCAAATTTCCTTTTGGGGGTGCTTATGTCAAACAACGCCCCGATTTTAAACTCTTGCCAAGTTAAGTTACAAGGGGTAACACTATTCCCCCCCCGATTTTCAAAATAGCTGGTGAAAATATCTAAAGCGTGTTCTTCCTCTAGGGTGAGCATAGTGTCCTCCAATCCTGTTACTTTTAGATACGCTTGAAGTTCCCTTATAAATACCTCTATTGCCTCAAAAGCAATTTCCCCACTCTTGGCAAAGGGCAACAGGATTTTCTCTTGACTGACTTTCGTCCAGCCGGATTTGTTGTTCCAATTAAACTTGGCTAACACCTTATTCAGGCACACCACCAAAAACAAATATTGCAAGCGGTTTAGCTCTTTGCCCTTAAATTTTAAAGCGTAGCAATCCTGTAAAAGCGTAAATTCTCTAGGTTGGTAAAAGGCGGGGGCATCCCCATTAGCCCCTACAGAAATCATATTTTCCAGCACCAAAGCCCCCTCTTTTGGCATATAACAGACGATGCCGTTGTTTTGCGTGGTGCAAGTGATTGCGGGGATATACCCCTGGCGTGGGTTTGTGGGCAAAAGCCGTTTTTGGTGGTTGTGTTTGGCTGGCTTAAACACCTCAAAAATCTCCCCTAAAAACACCCTACGCCACTCTAAAGCTTGTAAAGCTTGCCAGCTTTTTAGGCGTGGGTTAAGGGCTTTCCCTGTATCCCTTTGAGCACTAAAGACACTTCATAAGCCAAGAATTCCGCCACACTGCTTTTAAAATCGCCCATTTGGGGCGTGGTGTCGATTTGTTGGTGTTGGGCGTAGGTCCAGTCCTTGCCCTCAGTGTTGATTGTGTCCTCTATGTAGTGGTCTTGGTAAAAGTTCGTTTCTCGTTTATTGCCTAACACTAAAGCGACCAGCTCGGCGTAGCGTTCTGTGGCGTGGTCGGTGTCTCTTAAATTCGTGCTCGCCCGCGCCTTTTTGCGCGCCGCGCGGGTGTAGCCATCATTGCTAAAGTCTATGAATTTCACCTTTTTACTTGCGCGGTGCGCTTCCCCCACATCAAACACATAAATCGCAGTCTGTACGCTGGACTTGCCCACGAATAAATCCAAGGGCATTTTAATGCTCGCCACTAGGCTGCTGTGCTCTAAAATCTTTTTGGTGTAAATGTCGCCATTGCCGCTGCCCGCGTTTTCTTGAATGATCACCACCGCACGCCCCTTCTCCATCCTCTCTAAGGCGCGTTCTACAAAAATAAAGCCCTTGCCCTTGGCGCTGTAGGGGGGGTTGAGTAAAAACACATTGGCGTTAAAGGGTTTGTCCTTGCGATTGCCCTGCTCGTATTTCACGGGTTCGCCCTGTTTAAAATCCATAAGGCTATCTTTATGCAAGAGATTAGCGCTCCCATCACCCAGCAAGAGCATATTGAGCACACCTAGCAAGTAAATATCCGCGCGCTTTTCAATGCCCAAGAGTTGGTAAGCGCGGATATGGGCGATCTTTTCCTCTCTCTCTTTGGGGTTAGTGATTTTGTCCATGCAATCTTTAATCATTTGATTCATGCTAGAGATCAAAAACGCCCCCGAGCCAGCGGCATGATCCCACACAAAAGAATCTTTATTAACCTCAGCGAGTTCCACCATTAAATCCACCACCTCACGAGGGGTTAAAACGACATCGTTATTGATGTCATCTTTTTCGCTTACAGTGAGCCATTTAGTGAGAGAGTTAAAAAGTTTGCCCGCAATGTCTGCTTTGGTGAGCTTTTTGACGAGTGGATACACCCCCTCTAAAAACCGCCCATAAATGATTTTCAGCTGACTTTCTGCGGTGTTATTTTTGCTGACCCAAAGATCAGCATGGATAAACACACTTTTGAGTTCATCAACAACCATAGCAATTTTTCCGCTGGGTAATTTCTTGGCGTTTAAAAAGGCTTTGATTTTTTTAATAAACTCTTGCCCATCGTGGGTGTCCTTGTCTTGCTCGCTTTTTAAATCCTCTAAGCCCAAAGCCCCCACCCCGGGTCGATCCTCTGTTTTTGGCACGCCCGTAGCCGCCATGATCATGCCCACCAACAAAGCCACCCGCTTATTATTTTTTAAATTCAAAATGTCGTCATGCAAGAACTGGTTAAGTTTGTTGAGTTGCGCCTCTGTTTCGCTCTCTAAGTCCTCAATGGCTTTATTGCGTTCTGCTTCGCTTAAGGTGAGGTTGTCTAGAGCTTGCTCTAACCTCCCTAAATCCGCCAAAATCCCCAAATCGTTAAATTCTCCAATCTTTTGGGGCACGGCTAGGTGCTTGGTGTTGAGGTAGTAAAGGGCATATTCCTTATACATCCTGCCCGCCTCTTCATAGCCATTGATCCCTATGGCGATCGCCTCGTTGTAGCTGTGGCTGTAATCCAAAATCGCGTTGGCGTAGTGCAGTGCCCCATTGAGGGCGTAATTTTTAACGGCATTGGTGCTTAAATCTAGGCTGTGATCCTTGCCAAATTTGGCTAAACGCCCTTTAAGCCCCTTGATCTCGATCATCACGGGCAATTTACGCACGCTGGGGGTGTTTAAAAACAATTTGAGATCGGGATAATTCTTGCCACTCCCCCCACCCTTTGAAGGGGCTTGTTCTAACGCCCTTTGGGTTTCCTCGTTGATGGGGGCGGTTTTGGCGTAGTAGGCGATGTTGAGATTTTCTAACTCTTTTTTGATTTCGTATTCTGTGGTTTCTTCTTGGCTGGGCATGGATCCTCTTTGTAAAAGGAGACATTATAAAGGATTTAGGTAAAAAGGGGATTAAGATTGAGGATTGTCAGCCTCAAACAAGTGGGGTAGATGGCAAAAATCTAGGGTCTGGTTTAAGGGCTTAAGGTGGTTGGCTTAAGGGAATTCAAGGGCTGACTCAAAGGATCGGCCAAAGGGCTAACCCTTTTTCAAAAAATATACTATAACGCGCCTTTATTTTTAGCCCCATGTGCTTTTAAAATTGACTTTAGGACATTACATGCTTTTTAAAGTCTTTGCCTTTTTCACCACCCCCCCCCCACAGCCACTGAGCACAGCTGAATTAAAATTTTATTCTAACCCTTCGCCTTTTTCTACCCCTACCTTTCGTCTCTTTTTATATCTATCTTTTTGCCCTAACCACAAAACCATCAATCCAATTTATTTAGGAGCATAACATGGATTTTAAAAGTTTAAAGAGTCAGAAGTGGGTGTTTGTTGGAATTGTGTTGACTGTAGTGTTAGTGCCGTTTTTACTATTCAAACAGAACACAATGATGGGTGATCGACAATCACAACTCATCTATGAAAAATCACTCAAGATGAATAAAGAACAAGACACAGATTCAAAAATTAACACCAAGATTAAGCTTGCATACCTAGATACTTATGGAAGTGGAACCATCAAAAAGTATGGTGCAGCTTTTGATTTACTGCAAAGTGCGCTTTTAGATTTAACGGGACAAAAAGGTGCGATTGATTTAGACAGAATAAACCCTAACGAATACCCCAAAAGCGAGTGGAAAAGATTGGGGCAGGTTTTGCAAGAGTTGGATTGCTTTTACAGAGATGGCAAAAATGACCAAGGAGAGGGTCCTAACAGAGATTTAAAGAAAGCAGAAGCCTTTTTCCAAAAAGCCATAGAGTTTGGCAATCAAAAAGCCAAGAAGAAAGTGAATCACCCACCCGCTAAAGACGGGTGGGCTTCTTGCTTCAACGATCCATAACTAGCAGTATCCAGTATGTAGCCATACTTGGTTACAGCCCCGTTAGCGGAATCTCCACAAGCGTAACTTCGGGTAATCCCTACCCTAGTTTTATCTACCTTGATAGCGTGTCGCTCATCTAGCATTCCCAAAGCATAGTTTCTGATATTGATGCTAGCGTTTAGGTCTCTGTGGTGGTATGTTTGACAACAAGGGCAGATAAAATTTCTAATAGGCAGTGGCTTTTTACCTGTGTTGCTCCCACAGGTCGAGCAGATTTGAGAGCTAGGGAAGTATTGGTCAATTTTGATAAGGGTTTTACCCTTCCAACCAGCCTTATATTCTAATAGACTAATGAGCCTAGACCAGCTGGCATTGGCAATGCTCTTAGCTAGTTTGTGGTTTTTGACCAAATTCCTAACTTTCAAGGTTTCTACTGCTATCAAATCGTATTGATTGGTTATCTCATTACTGATTTTATGTAGGTAGTCCTCTCTGCTATTCCTGATAGAAGCGTGGATTTGTGCCACTTTCTTGGCTTGTTTTTTTCTATTACTAGAACCTTTTAGTTTCTTAGACAATCTCCTTTGCGCTTTAGTGAGTTTGGTTTGTAGATTCTGGAAAAACTTTTTATAGGGATAGAGCACGCCACTACTGGCTATCACTAAAGACTCTAAACCCATATCTAAACCCACAGCTTTTTTGATAGTTGTGGGTTTAGGTTCAGGCTCATTATCCTCATAGCTTATAGAGAGATAGTATTTATCTGCTACGCAAGAGATAAACCCCTGTTTGACGATAGAGTTTGTAGGCAAATGCCTATGAAACTTGGCTTTAATAGCTTCTTTGAATTTGGGTAGCTTGACTTGGTTGTTGCCTAAATCCATCTCTAAGTGTTGCGGGACACAGAAAGACTGCTTCGCATGCTTTTTAGATTTGAATCCTTGTTATTGGCAGTGGCTTTAGGGATTTGTTATGCCAATAGTCAGGCAGATGAATACTATAGACTGACAAAATCTTATGACGACAACAAGGATTATGAAAAATCTATATTGTATTCGAAAAAACTAATAGAGATGGGGGATGCGAGGGGGTATAATGGGATGAGGTACATGTATGAATACGGGCATGGGGTTGTGAAAGATTATGCTAAAGCCCTGCAATACTACCAAAAAGCGGGGGATACGAGGGACGCTTTGGCTTATAGAAATTTGGGAATTATATATTCCACGGGCGAGGGGGTTGCCAAAGATTACTCCAAAGCCCTGCAATACTACCAAAAGGCGGGGGATATGGGGGATGCTGATGCTTATAACAACTTAGGATGGATGTATCAAAATGGCAATGGTGTTGCTAAAGATTACTCTAAAGCCCTGCAATACTTCCAAAAAGGGGTAAAAATGGGGGATGTTGGCTCATATGGCATGTTAGGGATCATGTATGAGAATGGCATGGGAGTGGAGCAAGATGGCAAAGTGGCGCACCATTATTACCAAAAAGTTTGCCAAATTTGGAGAGAACAAGAGGTTTGTCAAAAAGCTGAAACTCTAAGCAAAATCCTAAGCAATGCGCCTCAAAATCATAATGTGGATGCGTATCTCAAAGCTGCAAAATTTTATTTTGAAAAAGCCGAAGCTTACGATGACAAAGGTATGGAAAATCTTCCGGAAAATCGTAAAGATTTTCGTAAGCTGACGGACGAGCAGTCAAAGAAATACAAGGATATGTCAGATTCTTATTACAGCATGGCAGATTCTTATTACCAAGCAGCCAAGGAATACTATAAAAAAGCGGCAAAAATGAGAAGTGCCAAAGCTTATACTGCTTTGGGGCATCTCTATTGCGACCATGATTTTTATGATAATCAAAGTCCAGATAATCAAAACATATTTGTTGATGGTCAAAACACAGATGGTCAAAACACAAGTGCCCTTCCAAAAATTCTAGAATACTATGAAAAAGCTGCCAAGATGGGGGATGCTGAGGCTTATACTGCTTTGGGGGGTTTATACGAAAGTCGTGAGTGCGATACGGCAACAGGTGTGTTCCCAAAGGGGGCGTCAGAAGCTAAAGCCAAAGAATATTATAAAAAGGCTTGCCAACTAGGTGATAAGCGGGGTTGTGAAGCTTTAAGAGTTTTAAAAGAGCGCAAGTAGGCTGTAAAAATCTTAAAGCCCTAATCCCTTAAATCATGAAGTTTAAAACTTCATGATGCCAAGTGTCAAAGGTGGATTTCAAAATAAAACCTTGCAAGGAGCAAGAATGTTAGTTGTGTTGAAAAAGCGTGTGTGGCAAGTGGTCTTGCTGTTGGCAGTAGATAAAGCTTGCCAAAGCGTTAAAAAACTCTCTCAAGGAAAGGAAAATTAATGGGTTACGAAAAACAAGCCAATCACAGTCTTTGGTCTGTGCTTGAAAAAATCCTAATAGGTTTTTTGGCATTGTGGGTAGCGTTTGCACCCTTAAGAGGGGATGAGAATTTTGATGAAAAGATCAGCCCTTCTTTATACGAGGGCATTCAAGCGGATCTATTCAATCAAAATTACAAAAAAGCCTATGGGATTTACGAGCAGGCCAATAAAAAAGGCGATGTGTTGGGTACGGCACTTTTGGGTAGGCTCTATGCCTATGGCTTAGGGGTTGAGGCTAACCCCAATAAAGCCAAAGTCTATTTCCATATCGTACTGAACAATCCTGCAGTTAAGAAAGAAGTGTCTAAAGCACATACATACAATGGTCTTGATGGGAGTAACCCTGCTAATGACCTCTTTGGTGGGAGGGAACCATATATCCCAACTTACCTTAGTGCTGCCATGATTGTGGTGAATTTGAGTTTAGCCCACATGTATGAAGAGGGCTTGGAGGGTAAAAAAGACCCCAAAAAAGCGTTTAAGACTCTCCGGCAGAAATCCCACTCGTCTTTAGCGGGTGGGATGAATGCCCCCTACCCTTGATTTTCTATGTATCTTTTGATGGTTTCTGGGTTAGCTTCTCCTATGGAACAGGCAAAAAATCCATCTGTCCAAAATTTTTGTTCTTTCCAAAAATGCTTGCGTAAGAACGGGATAAATCTTGGTTCTCTCCAAACTCTATAAGTAGTCATCTGCTTGATCCGCAAGATAATGGAACTGATAGACACCCTAGGGATATATTGAATCATCAGGTGTAGATGATCTTTATCTGTCTCCATTGCTATGATGATAAAATCTGAACTTTCCTCTATCTCTTCAAGCACAGACTTTATAAAAATAGCCACATCTCCTACGAGCAACTTTTTTCTGTATTTACACACTAAAATCAAATGGGCTTTTAGATTATGTTTGCTCCTGTTTGTGGACAAATAGCCTTTGAGTTTGTAATGGTTTTCTTTCATAGCTCTACCTCAAAAATATTTTATAAAATTATGTTATAATGATGTAAAGTTAAGGCGTAAGAAATTGCTTAAAGCAATAAAGTTTAGAATTTATCCCACCATAGAGCAAAAAACCTTGATACACAAGCACTTTGGCTGTGCTAGGGTGGTCTATAACTACTTTTTAGCATACCGCCAAAAGCAATACGCACAAGGCATTAGAGAAAATTACTTTAGCATGCAAAAGGCGCTCACTACTCTCAAAAAACAAGAGGCTTACGCTTACCTAAGTGAATGCAACTCTCAAAGCTTGCAAATGGCACTAAGACAGCTGACAACAGCCTTTGATAGGTTTTTCTCTAAGCTGGCAGATTATCCTAGATTCAAATCTAAAAAGCATGCGAAGCAGTCTTTCTGTGTCCCGCAACACTTAGAGATGGATTTAGGCAACAACCAAGTCAAGCTACCCAAATTCAAAGAAGCTATTAAAGCCAAGTTTCATAGGCATTTGCCTACAAACTCTATCGTCAAACAGGGGTTTATCTCTTGCGTAGCAGATAAATACTATCTCTCTATAAGCTATGAGGATAATGAGCCTGAACCTAAACCCACAACTATCAAAAAAGCTGTGGGTTTAGATATGGGTTTAGAGTCTTTAGTGATAGCCAGTAGTGGCGTGCTCTATCCCTATAAAAAGTTTTTCCAGAATCTACAAACCAAACTCACTAAAGCGCAAAGGAGATTGTCTAAGAAACTAAAAGGTTCTAGTAATAGAAAAAAACAAGCCAAGAAAGTGGCACAAATCCACGCTTCTATCAGGAATAGCAGAGAGGACTACCTACATAAAATCAGTAATGAGATAACCAATCAATACGATTTGATAGCAGTAGAAACCTTGAAAGTTAGGAATTTGGTCAAAAACCACAAACTAGCTAAGAGCATTGCCAATGCCAGCTGGTCTAGGCTCATTAGTCTATTAGAATATAAGGCTGGTTGGAAGGGTAAAACCCTTATCAAAATTGACCAATACTTCCCTAGCTCTCAAATCTGCTCGACCTGTGGGAGCAACACAGGTAAAAAGCCACTGCCTATTAGAAATTTTATCTGCCCTTGTTGTCAAACATACCACCACAGAGACCTAAACGCTAGCATCAATATCAGAAACTATGCTTTGGGAATGCTAGATGAGCGACACGCTATCAAGGTAGATAAAACTAGGGTAGGGATTACCCGAAGTTACGCTTGTGGAGATTCCGCTAACGGGGCTGTAACCAAGTATGGCTACATACTGGATACTGCTAGTTATGGATCGTTGAAGCAAGAAGCCCACCCGTCTTTAGCGGGTGGGTGATTCACGCTTTATAAACTGATCTTAGCCAATGTAGGGGCGAATAACGGGCATGGATGGTTTTTAACAAATGTGTTGCCTTATGTAGGTGATTTAACCCGCCTCTCAGTTTCGAAGACATTTAATTTGAAAAAATTGCCCGTTGCGATTTTACGCCGACTCCCTTTTATTAAAATTTTGGTGGGTCAAACTCTTTATAAAATGGGCATGGCTTATAAAATGGGGGTAGGCACAGGCAGAAGCCGCAAAAAGGCAAAGGAATGTTTAAACATGGCTTTTGACTTAGGCAATAAGGAAGCCTTAAAGGCTATGCGTGATCTTTAAATAATTTAAATAAAAGGATAAACATGTCGGTTAGTTTACGCAAATGGGCATTGTTATTTGGATTTTTTTGGCTTGTATGTACCCCTTTGAGGGCGGTGGGGGGGTATTGGGTAGATAATTCCCTAGGCCAACAAATTGATCAGGGATATGAAGCCCTAAACAAACACCGCGACAAAGAGGCTTTTGAGCACTTCAAGAAAGCAGATGCAGACGATAATGTTTTAGGCACGGCCTTTTTAGGAGTTTGCTACTTAGAGGGTAGGGGGACAAAGGTGGATTATTATCAGGCTAAAACCTATTTTGATTCCGTATGGCGCAGGCTAGAAGCTTGGCGTAAGCAGAAAGGCAATACAGAAGATCTGGCTGCTGGAGGACTTAGCCCAGTAAAAGCTGCAACTGCTTACATGCTCACTGATTACGGTCTAGCCACCATGGCTCAAAAAGGTCTATGTGTGCCTAAAGACCCAAAGAAAGCCTTCAAAATGTATAGGCAGATCATTATTGAATCGGGAGCTAATGGGATGGCAACATTTTTGAATCATGGAGGCTTAGGCATCGATCCAATTTCTAATCTCATCGTGGGTTCAGCCTTTAAACATGTCATTAATCTTAAACTCTTACAAGTAACAAAATTTAACAAAAACATGGTTGCTAAGGAGTACACTGGCAAGACCCTTTACCAAATTGGGATGGCTTATCAAATGGGGATTGGCACGGGCAAAAAACGGGGAAAGGCTAAAAAATTCTTAGAAAAAGCCGTGGAGTTTGGCAATGAAGAGGCGATGCAAGCTCTAGAGGGGTTGGAATGATCCAAAACAAACGATGCCCTTTTAACACCTGATTCTAAGGAGAGCCCATGCACCTTTCATGCAATCTGTGTTATCATAAGGGTTTTAAATGATAAAGGAAAACCATGGCTTTTCAAAAATGGCGGTTTTTGCCTCTAGTCGGACTGTTGTGTGGGCTGTTGCAAGCACAAGAAGCCACTTATAAGGTCTATAATAAAGCCTTTAGTGGGCTCGTCAACACCAAAGAACAGCCCCAACTGCTCTACAGCAATGGCAAGTGGCTAGAAGGCCCGCAGGTCTTGGCAAATGGCGATGTGGCGGTGAGCGATGTACGGGCTAATGAGGCTTTGCTTGTGCAAAGGGATGGCACGCATTTTAAAGTCCGCCCATGGTTTACCCCCTCTGGCCCGCAAAATGGGCATGCCCTAGATTGGCAGGGGCGACTACTTGCCACAAATTACGGCAAAGGGGGGATCGAGCGGCTGGAAAAGGGGCATTGGAAGGTGCTTGTGGACAATTACAATGGGCAAAAGTTCAACAGCCCCAATGATTTAACGATCGACCGTAAAGGGCGCATTTACTTCACCGATCCCAAATTTTGGCACGACATGCGCGAACAGGGGGAAGAATATGTCTACCGCTACGACCCCGCCACACATGAGATCAAACGCCTCAACACCCCGCTTTTAAAAACCCCCAATGGGATCGCCCTAAGTCCTGACAACCAAACCTTATATGTCGCCGACAGTCAGTTGGCGCACGACCCTGAAAACAAAAACCTCAAACACCAAGTCCTCGCCTACACCATTGACGCCAATGGGGATTTGTCTAACCCGCGTGTCTTTGCCATGATCGAGCCGGGCTTTCCCGATGGCATTAAGGTTGATCCGCACGGCAATTTATGGGTGGGCAATGGGCATGGAATTTCGGTGTTTAACCCCAAGGGCAAAATGCTAGGCGAAATCATTTTGCCCCAAGTGGTGAGTAATCTCGCATTTAGCCTCAGCCCCAAAACCTTGCAAATCTTGCAACAACACCAAGTCTTTGCCGCAGAGGACAGCCCCGCTTTGTTGTTTGTAACCTCAGCCTCCAATTTGTATGTTTTTAGGCTTGGGGAGGATTTTTAAGGGTGCGCCTGCCCTGTTCGTTATGGGTGTAGCCGCGTTTGTCTAGGTATTCTAAGTAGGCGATGGCGTATTTACGCGAAAGAATCAGTTTCTCTTTAAGCAGCTGGACATCTAGGTAGCCACTGACGCGCAAAATCTCTAGCATCGAATTTATGGCTTTGTCTAGGGCACTCTTAGCGACGAAGACATTATGGCACAGCCTATAAATTTTCTTTTGCTGGCATAAGGCTTTTAGGGCGTCATCGCCCATTTGACGATCGGTGTCTAAATGGTCGTAAAGATTGTAGGGGGCTTCAGGGGTCAAGCCCCCCTCTAAGAGCATTTGGTAGAGCTTATCCTGTAGTTTGTCTTGAAGCTTGTCTAGCTCTAAATGCGCTAAAAGCCACAAACCCCCCTCTTGTTTTAAAAACCCCTCTTTGGCGAGCGCATGGAAGGCTAAATTTGCCAAATGGTGGCTGATGTAGCTGTGCTTGGAGTTGAGGCTTTTGGGACTAAGCAAAGCTTGGGGGTTTTTAGCGTAAATGTTTTTGAGAGTGTAGAGCACGCTTTTGAGGGTTTCTTTGGGGTAAAGCACAAAGTCCTTAGAATCGACTAAAACGCCTTCTAAGGTGTTGGCGATTTCTAGGGCGTGCTGGTGCGTGCAGCCAAAGCGTTGCATGGAAGAGAGCAGGCCAAAGCCCTTTTTATGCGCCCTGACAAGTAGGCTAAAGGCTGTTTTTAAATCCCTTTGGGCTAGGGCTTTTAATAGGGGCAGTTTCACGGGTTTTTTGAGCAAGTCTACAATGGGGTTTAAAATTTTTGCCGCCCCCCACACCCGCTGGTTAATGCTGATGATGGCTGTGTCTAAATAGCATGCAAAGACGGGTGCGTCTAACACCAAAGTGGCATAGGGGTATTCTAAAATGAGAAGTTTGGCGTTGAGCTTATGTGTACCGATTTGCACGCCCACGCTTTGGTTGTGCTTCAAGGGGTCTTTATCGTAGGTGCTAAGCTCGATGTCTAATCTGTCAAAGCCGCGCAAATAGCCCTTAGAACTTAAGAGCATGCCCACTTTTAAATCTTGTGCCTTGACCCCTTGGAGTTGCAAAGCGACTCGCTCGTGCAAGCCTGCCTTTTGCACTTCTTGACCGTGCTGGTGTAAGGTCTTCACCCCCACCACTTGGTTTAAGGAAGCCACCAAAAGCGAATCGCCCTTGCGCACCATCCCCCCCCACACGCTCCCACTCACCGCCACTCCTCGCCCGGGCAACACAAACACCCGATCCACATACAGCCTAAAGAGCTGTTCTAAATCTAAGCCCATTTGGCGTTTTTTAAAAGGGTAGGTGCTTAAAAAGTTCTTTAAGGCTTGGATGCTTTTTAAATCATAGACACTGCATGCCAACACCCCTAAAATGTCTAAAGGGTAGGGCTTTAGGGCGGCGCAAATGGCCTCTTTGCTCGCTTCAATGTCTTGGCATTTATCCGCCTTAGAGAGCACCAAAATACAGGGGATTTTTAATAAAGAAAGCACCAAAGCGTGCTCTAAGCTCTGTTCTTTCACACCCTCGTGTGCATCCACCACAAACAACCCCGCGTCAAAGCCAAAACTCCCGCCCACCATGGTAGACACAAGGCTTTTATGCCCGGGCACATCAATAAAGCCTAGCGTGCGTTCTGCAATCTTTAAATGGCTGAAGCTTAAATCAATGGTGATCCCTCTCTCTTTTTCATGCACACTGGTGTCGCCCTCAAAACCTGTCAATGCCTTGATGAGCGCGCTTTTGCCATGGTCGACATGCCCACAAGTGCCTAAGAGAAAATAAGGGGGGATCACCGCTGTGTGGGTTGCAACAACACTTTAATCCCCCCCTTTAGTACGAGGGGATTATTCACATCGCTCACCCGTACAAAGCGGACTTTATCGCCAATGTGGAGGCTGATTTTTTCTGTGGGGTTAGGGGCGGCCATGTATTTTAAAATGTGTAGTGAAGAGTCGAACAAGCTCACTTGTGGCTGCCACTCTGTGCTGCGGGCAAAGACCACTAAATGCCCCGGACTGGTGATGTCTAACCAATATTCCCCGCTGATCTCTTTGAGCTCTAGGGCGTGCCCTGTGGGGATTAGAGGTGTGGCGTGGGCTAGGCGGGAGGTTTGCACCCTAAAGGCGTACTTCCACTCTTTTAAATTCTTGCGCTCCAAATCCACCAAGTCAAAGCCGTATTTGGCAAAGAGTTTAGCCGTGAGCGTGGGGTCTAGGGCGTATTCGGTGCTTAAGCTAAAAGTTGCGCTGCTGCTGTCTCCTTTGTGGTGCACTTGCAACACACTAAAATAGGCATACCCCATAGAAGAGAGCACGCTTTGGATTGTTTTAAGCAAAAGCAAGGGGGAGGTTTTGGCCACAAAACGCACCTGCAACAAAGAAGGATGGTTGAACTTCAAGGGCAAGAGCCCATTTTCTTTAAGGGTTGTGAGGACCTTGCGGATTTGCAACACCCCTTGATCGTAAAAAGCCGCCCGATCTTGAAAAACCCTGTGGATAAAATTTTGGTTCGTTTGGTAGAACGAGCGATCCATGAGGCTCTTGATTTTAGAATCGAGCGCATCGGCAC
Organism: Helicobacter sp. NHP19-003; assembly: GCF_019703305.1. NCBI lineage: Bacteria > Pseudomonadati > Campylobacterota > Epsilonproteobacteria > Campylobacterales > Helicobacteraceae > Helicobacter > Helicobacter gastrocanis. The sequence goes on from NZ_AP024814.1 coordinate 129,530, forward strand.
TTAAAAGGGCGCATAAAACAACGCCTAAGAAAAATATTCTCACTGGCTGCGTTCTTTATAGTGGGCTAAGCTCAAACGGACAAAGCCCCTTTTAGGGGTGTAGAGCAAGCGCACGGGGCGATCTCTGTTGAAGTCTAGGTGTTTGTCCCCTGCCTCAATGGATAAATGCCCATTGCCAAAGGCCAAGAGCCAGCTGTGCCCCTGTGTGTCGAAGCTAAAAGGCTCTGTGATGGTTGTTTGGCTTTTGTGCTTGGTTTTTAGATCAATTTGCTCCATCCACAGATCGCCCTTGGTGGGGGTAATAACAATTTGGGGGTACTCCGTTGCTTTAGGTTTGTTGTCCTTGGCAGGAGGGGTTATTGCCTGCGCTGTTTCTGTGGTCGTGGGGGGTTGTAGGGGTTTTAGGTTGGGGGCACTCTCTTGCGCTGTTTTAGCAAGGGGGGTCTTTCTGGGTTTCTTTTGCGCTTGTAGCGGGTGTGGGGGAGTCTTTAGCTTGATTGTCTTTGCTCCCCCTTGTTGAGGTTGTGTCAAACTCTTTGACTTTGGTGTCTGGGGCTGGGCTTGGTTTTTCCACTTGGACGGTTGTGTCCTCTTGGTCGGGAGCTTTGTGGTGGCTTAAATAAAAGAACACTCCAAGCCCCACAACCAGCACCACCGGTAGCACAAAAAATGCTTTGGATTGCTTGGGTTCTGGGGTGGGGGTTTTGGGTTCGCCCACTCTTTTACTGTCTAAAAAGGGAGACGCGTACTCTTGTGTGGGCTCGGGCTCTTTAGAAACTTTAGACTCTTTTTTAGGTTTTTGCTCTTTGGGCTCTTTAGACTCTTGGGGTTTCTCTGCCCTTTTAGATTCTTTGGGCTCTTTAGGCTCTTTGGGTTGCTCTTGCCATTGCTCTTTGGGTTGTCCTTTAGGCTGTTCTTGCTCTTGCACTTGCACTTTGGGGGACTCTTGGCTCTCCTGCCTGTCTTGCGGCTCTGCTTCTCTAGCCCGCCCTTGTTTTATTGCCTCTTGGTGTCCCTCTTGTTTGGAGGACTCTTGCACTTTGGGGGGCTTGGGGAGCTCTTTAGAAAGTCCACTTTCTTTTTTAGCCCCAAAAAGGTTTTGGTCGTACTCCACAAGCCATTGGCTCAAATCCACGCCATATTCTTTCTCCAAAATCTGCACAAAGCCCACGGCGTGTACCCTTTGCACGGAGTCAAAGTCTTTTTCCAAAATGGCTTTGATTTTGGGGTTTGACAGCTTGGTATCTTGCGCAATCGCTGCTGCACCCTTTTTGGCCAAAAACGCCAAAGTTTCGTTTAATTGCTTGCTTTTTTCTTCTTCGTTCATTTCCTTGCCCTATCCATGATAATGGCCCCCGCAACACTCACATTTAAAGAGTTGCTACCCCCTTGCATGCAAATGTGCAGCAAGCCATCCATTTTTTTAAGAATTTTTGGGCTTAAGCCCTCCCCCTCAGCCCCTAAAAACACCGCCAAACGGGGCGCAAAGTCCACAAAGCGCACATCTGCGCCCTCTAAATGCGCCCCATAGCACACCACCCCCGCCCCCTTAAGCTCGCAAATGGCATCCAAAAGATTGGGACACACACAAAAAGGTACACCATAGAGCGCACCCAAACTCGCTCTAACCAAACCCTCATAGGGCAGGGGGCGATCTAAAACAACGCCCTCAAACCCAAGTGCTGCCACGCTCCGAAACAACGCCCCCACATTGCCTATGTCGCTTAAACCACACAGCACTAATAGGCGATCGTAGGTTTTAAGTGTGGCTAGTTCGCTCAAAGTGGGGGGGGCGACTTTTGCCAAAAAGCCCTGGTGGTTGCCCCCTTTGGCTAGGGCTTGGGCTTTTTTAAAATCCAAACAGACGATGGGGGTGTGCGCACTTTTAAGCAGGCTAAAGGTCTTGGAATCTATGTTTTTAGCTAAATAGATTTCTTGGAATTTATTGGGGTGATTTTTAAGCATGTGTAGGACCACTTGTTTGCCAAAAACGACCATTTAACCCTCTAAAGTTTGGGTGTAAAGAGCTTTGGGAGCAGTGTTTGTGAGCTGGGCGAGTAACTTTGCCTTGATCTTGGGGGGTAAGGACATTTGGGCAATCTGCGTGTAGGACAAGCTAGGCTCAGCCTCCTCTTGGTTTTGCAACACCAAAACCCACTCGCCATGCAACGCCTTAGAGTGCTGTAAGGCTCTTAGCTGTGTGGCGACTTCTAACACAGGGCCTTTAAAGCGCTGTTCGTGTAATTTGCTCACCTCTTTTATGGCAAACAAATGAGAGTGGCTAAAAAGTGCGCTCAAGTCTGCAAGCGTGTCTAAGAGCCGCTGCGGACTCTCATAAAACACAAACACCCCCGCTTGCCCCTTTAAGTTTGCCAAAAGGGCACAACGATCCCTAGCCTTTGGGGGCAAAAAACCCACGAAGTTAAACCCCGCACTTTCAAACCCGCTTGCGCTGTAAGCCCCCACGCACGCACTCGCCCCAGGCAAAATTTCATAAGGGAGATTGTGCTCTTGGGCAAAAGCGACCAATTTAGCCCCCGGGTCGCTCACACAGGGCATGCCCGCATCGCTGATGAACACAACTTCTTGGTCTGTGAAGAAGTTGGGGGGGGTTTGGCGTAAAAAAGCCTCTTGATTATGGGAATGGAAGGGCAAAAACCGCTTTTCTTGGGCACTTCTTAGGGGAGTCGCCCATTCTTGTTGCTTGAGTAAAAACAACAGCCGTTTGCCCACCCGCACATCCTCACACAAGCACACGGCACAGCCAGCAAGGGCTTCTAAAGCCCGCCAGGTGATGTCCCTTAGATTGCCAATAGGGGTTGCGCTGAGCGTAAGCAAAACTTATTGTATTTTGTATTTTTGTTTGAAGCGTTCGACACGCCCGGTGGTGTCGGCGATTTTGTCGCTACCGGTGTAAAAGGGGTGGCAAAAGCTAGAGATGTCGATTCTTAGCTCGCTCTTAGTGCTCAAAACCTCAATCTCTTTGCCGCTAGTAACACAAGTAACCTTGCATGGCACATACTCAGGGTGGATACCTTTTTTCAACTTAAATTCTCCTCAAAGTTTTCGCCGATTATAGCTAATCTTTGCTTAGTTTTTAGGGGTAGTTTTTGCTAAAATAGGGGGCAAATTTAAAATAAAGGATCGCTATGCCTCTTGTCAACATCAAACTCGCCAAAGAAGACACCCCCGTAACCCCCGAGCAAAAGAAAGCTCTCATTGAAGGGGCGACAGATTTGTTGGTGAAAGTGCTCAATAAAAACCGCGCCACAACGGTGGTACTCATTGAAGAACTCACCCCCGATAGCTGGGGCATAGGCGGGCAAAGCGTACAAGAAATCCGCCAAAACACCAAAAAGTGAAGCCAAAGCCCCAAATGGGGCAAGATAAGTTTACGCTTTTTTGGGGTTTTTAGCCTTGCCAAATTCAAAGATCGTTTTGGCTTTTTTGATTTTGTCTAGGCTTAGGGGGGTTAAAGTCCCCTCAGTATTTAGCACGATCTCCTGCCCTTGTGCACTCTCTAGCACGCCCCTTATGCGGGTGTTGTCGCTAAGCCTGCACTCGATTAAATCCCCGATAGAAAGGGCAAAATGTCTAGGCTTGCTAAGGGTGCGCTCCAGCCCCATAGAGCTCACCTCTAGGGTGTAGGCTTTTAGACTCGGGGCACTCACATCTAAAAGTGGGGAGATCAGCAGGCTTGCCTCTTGGCACACATCTAGGCTCGTGGGGCGATCACAGGCTTTAATGCTGACACGCAAAATGTCGGTTTGGTTTTCTTTTAAAAACGCCACATCGTAAAGGGTGCAATTAATGCCCTCCAAAGTCTTTTCTAAGAGTTTTTCTAGCTCTAAAATGTCCATCACTTGGTCCTTATGCGCTCAAAGAGGGCATCGAGCCTTTGTTGCTCTTCTAGGCTCTCATCAATCATAAAAGCAAAGTTCGGGCATTTAAACCAGCCACTCACCTGCAAGACATGCGCCTTGAGTAAGGGGGTCGCCTTTTTGAGGGCTTTTAAACTCCCCACCCTTTCCTCTGGGCTCAAAAACGCCCCATCTATGTAGGCTTGGGCGTGGTATTTGCCCTTAGAGCAATGCACCTTCGTTAAGGTTAGCCCACTCAAGCGGGGGTCGTCTAGCGCGCTCAACGCCTCTTGTAAATATTCTAAAAGTCCCGCATCTAGGCGTTTGGCATGGATGTTCTCCATTAAAGCACCCTTGTCTTGTGGATTTCTTTAAAGCTCTCAAAGACATCGCCCACCCGTACATCGTTGTGGTGATCGAGCATGATCCCGCACTCGTAGCCCTTAGAAACTTCGCTCACATCGTCTTTGAAGCGTTTTAAAGACACGATTTTACCCACATGCACCACCACACCCTCACGGATCAAACGCACCTTAATGCCCTTGTTGATGACCCCATCGACCACCATACAGCCGGCGATTGTGCCGACTTTGGGGATCACAAAGGTTTCTCTCACCTCAGCTTGACCTGTGTCCTCCTCTTCCACAACGGGGCTCATCAAGCCGCCCACAAGGGCTTTCATGTCATCAAGCAAGGCGTAAATCACGCTGTAAGTTTTGATTTCCACCCTAAGCTCTTTGGCTTTAATGCGGACATTGCCTGTGGGGCGGATATTAAAGCCCAACACCAAAGCGTGGGGGTTGTTTGCCACCAAACTCAAATCGTTTTCGCTGATCGAGCCCACCCCAGCGCTGATCACTTGCAAGCTCACTTCCGCATTGTTTAGGGCAAGTAGGCTGTGTTTGATCGCCTCTAAACTCCCCTGCGTGTCGGCTTTGAGCACAATGGGGATGTTTTGCAACTCTTTATTGGCGACCATAGAAGCCAGCTCGTCTAAATGCACCTTTGTGCTTTTGCTTAGGGCTTTTTGGCGTAAATAGGTCGCCTTTTTGTGCGCCAAACTTCTTGCGGTGTTCTCGCTATCCACCGCCACCAAAACCGATCCTGCCATCGGCACTTCGCTAAGCCCCGTGATCACCGCCACTTGAGAAGGTCCTAGGGCTTTAATGCTCTTGCCCTGATCGCTTGTCATGGTACGCACCTTACCAAAGGCAATGTCAGCCACCACCGGATCGCCCACTTTGAGCGTACCATTTTGCACGATCACGGTCGCCACTGCCCCCCGCCCCTTCTCTACGCTACCCTCTAAAACCACCGCCTTAGCTGTGGTGCTGGGCGATGCCTTAAGTTCCATGATCTCAGCTTGGATCAAGATCGTTTCTAAGAGATTATCGATGCCCTCGCCTGTTTTAGCCGAAATGGGGATGAACTCATGCTCTCCGCCCCAATCTCTGGGGTTAAAGCCCAGCTCGGCACACTCCGCCTTGAGTTTATCCACATTGGCGTTTTCTTTGTCAATTTTATTCATCGCCACGATGATTTGTACGCCCGCCTCTTTGGCTTGTTTAAACGCCTCGATCGTTTGGGGTTTGACTCCATCATCAGCAGCAATGACGATGATGGCGATGTCGGTAACCTGCGCCCCCCTCTTACGCATTTGGCTAAAGGCTTCGTGCCCGGGGGTGTCGATGAAGGCGATTTCTTTACCCCCCCTTTGCACCATGTAAGCTCCGATGTGCTGGGTGATCCCCCCCGCCTCACTGCCCGCCACCCGTTGGTTGCGGATTTTATCCAGCAAAGAAGTTTTGCCATGGTCCACATGCCCCATGATGGTTACAACAGGGGCGCGTTCGCTCAAATCTTGCCCGGTTTGCTCGGTCTGCGTGGCTTCCTCCACGAACACCTGTGTGCTTTCCACCACCACTTCTAAGCCAAATTCTGCCGCTAAAATCTCAATGGCATCTCTGTCTAAGAAGTCGTTTTTAGTGACCATCATGCCAAGATTAAACAAGGTCTTAATGACATCGGCTAGATTGAGATTTGCGCTCTCGGCAAACTCATACACCCGTACTTCCTCAGAAATGGTGATGCTTCCTTGCACACTCTTTTGGGCGTTATCGGGGCGATAAACGCGCTTCTTTTTGGTCGAACGGCGAATCCCCCCCTCGCTCATCCATGGGTTTTTGCGCTGGATTTTGACACGGTCGGTTAAAGATTTTGGGGCAATCTCTTCAGGAGCTTCCTCTTCCTCCAGATCTTTGACATGGAAGTCAAAGAGCATGACCTCATCTTGTTCGTCCTCGTAAAGATCGTTAAAGCCCCTCTCTTGGGAGAAGTCTAGCTTATGTGCACGGCTCTTTGTCCCCGGCTTGGCGGTGCTCTTGGTGGGTTTGGTGGATTTTTTGGGTTTGAGCTGTTCTTTAGGCTCGGCATTTAAGGCACTCGCTCTGGCGGCGGCTCTAGCCAAAGCGGCTTCTTCTTGGTCGGTGCGCTTGACGATTCTAATGCCCCTTGTGCGCCTTAAAAGCGGTTCTGTGGTGGGCGGGGGCGGTGGGGGCGTGGGGGCGGCGACTTGGGGTTGCGCTTTAGGCTCTGGGGCTTTTGTCTTGTCCACCTTCTCTACTTTTTCCACCTTTTTTCTACTTTTGCCTCCACTTTTTAGGCGCGGCTTTGGGGGCTGGTTCTTTTTTAGGGCAGGTTTGGGTTTCTCACCGGTGCTGACAATCTCAATGCTGCGCTTTTTTTGCACTTGAGGCTTTTGGGGAGCGGGCTCTTTTTTAGGGGTGCTCTCTTGGGCTTCTTGCATGGGCTCTTTTTTAGGCGCGGCTTTGGGGGCTGGTTCTTTTTTAGGGGGCTTTGGGCGCACGGGGGCGTTCTTGCTGGTGATGAAATCGTAGAGCTTGCCTGCGGTTTCCTCATCTAATTTAGAGTTTGCCTTAAGGCTTAACCCCATTTCCTTCGCCTCTTCGATCACCATTTTTACATCGGTGCGCCCTAACTCTAGGGCAAAGTCTTTCAAGGTAATTTCGCTCATTTTGTCCTAATCTCCTCTAGCCAGCTTTGCAAATATTCTTTGTCTTTGGGGGTGTTTTTAACCCTAAGCACCTGTTTTAAAAGGTTTTTATCATCTAGGCACGCATGGCATAGATAAAAACTGCGCCCCACACCGCTAAAAGGTAGAATGCGCCCCCCCTGCACGCTAAAGCGCAACAACACCGCTTGTGAAAAACTTTGGCGGCAACACACGCATGTACGCATGGCATTCTTAGAACAAAAGGCACTAACCCTCAACCTGCACTCCTTCATTCTCAAAATCTAAAACCATCACCTTAAAATTATAATACTTTTTTTGTAACCTTGCTTGTAAACCGGGCGCATCCCCAGCGTAACAGAGGTTAAAAAAAGACGACCCACTGCCTGAGAGCGTACTCATCAGTGCCCCACTCTCTAAAGCGAGCTTTTGCACCCCATAGAGCACGGGATAAAGGCGCATACGCCGATCTTGGTGCAAGCGATCCTTAGAAGCTAGCCGCAACAACTCCCATTTTTCTTGCATAAAAATCATCGCCATTAAGCTAGAGCGAGAGAGATTGTAGATCGCATCCGTGTTGCTGTAGCGCTTGGGCAGGGCTTGGCGGGCAAATTTTGTAGAGATCGAATGTGTGGGGATCACCACCACAGCCTTAAGGTAGTCGGGGATTTGTGTACGCAAATGGTAGGCTTTGAGTCGCCCATTGACCTTCTCCACCACCGCCACATTAAAGCCTCCAAAGACAGCGGGCGTAACATTGTCTGGATGGTTCTCATACACCAAACTTTCTTCTAAAATCTCTTCTTTCCTAAGTTGCCCGTGTAGGTAGTGGCTAAGGGCACTCAAAGCCCCCACAATGATCGCCGAACTGCTCCCAAGCCCCCTAGAAATGGGGATAGAGTTATAAAAAGAAAACTCAAAATTCTCCTTAATCCCCTGTTGCGCTAGCGACTCTTTAAAAATTTTGACAAAAATATTATCCACTAAGAATTTAGAAAACCCCTCGCCCTCGCCTTGGATGCGGATGCTGGTAAATGTAGCAGGGATCACGCTAAAGCGGTTTTTCAACGCTAAACTTAAACCCAAACAATCAAAGCCCGGACCTAAATTCGCGCTCGTAGCAGGCACACTGACGACCAATCCACTTCCTGATTTTCAAATATAGGCTCTATTATAACCTAAATTCTTTAAACGGGGGGTAAAAAATACAGCGGTTTGTTGTCTGTAGTGAACAAAAGCGGGTCTAAAACGCTGGGTAAAGCCATTTCTTGGCATTTGGGCGGGCTTTCAAAGGTTTTTAGCACCACTTGATCATCTTCGAACACATAAAAGGACTTGCCAAAGGCTTTTATGGGGCTTGCGCCATTGAAGGCAAAGCCTAGGGCGGAGTGTAGGGGGGTGGGGTTTAAGAGCACCCATGCATGCACGAAAATGTGCGTGAGCTTCATCGCCATGAAACTGCCCGGCCCTTTGACATAGTAAAGGACTTGAATCGCCAAGTCTTGCGCTTTCAGCCACTCTAGTAAGTTCTCAAAGATTTCAATCAAGGCCACATTTGTGCGCTCGTTTGACACCAAGGCATGCAGAAACTCCCCACTTGGAGCATAAACCCCAACTTTAACAGGTTCTTGTAAAGAAAGAATGAGCACAGCACACCCTTTGGGTGCATTTTTAGGCGGTTTAATGGTAGGCGCGCACCATTTCTAAAGATTGGACTTGTTGCAAGCTTGGGGTTAAGTTCAAATGGACGATTTCATAAGCTTGGCTCTCCAACACCTTTTGCACAAGCTGAGCGTTGAGCTTGTGGCTGCCCATGCACGCTTGGTAAGCTCCAACCACGCCCATGCCCAAAAAGGCCAAATCGCCCATTGCATCTAGGATTTTGTGGCGCACAAATTCTTCTTCATAGCGCAAACCTTCTTTATTGACGATGCCATGCTCGTCTAGCACGATACAATTGTTCAAATTGCCCCCCTTGGCCAATCCTATGGAGCGCAAATAATTCACCTCTTGCAAAAAGCCAAAGGTCCTAGCTTTGGCGATTTGTTCCTTGTAGGCGTGTTTGGAGAAGGCGAAACTATAATGCTGCTTTCCGATCGCTGGATGGGCAAAGTCGATGTTAAAATCTAGGGAGAATGCAGGGGCGGGGCTGATTTTAACAAACTTAGGACCCTCTTCGACTTTCACCTCTTTGGTGATTCGCATGAAGGGTTTGGGGGCCTCCAGTTCGGCAATGCCTGCCTCGTCTAAGAGCATGCAATGGGCGATGGCAGAGCCGTCCATGATGGGGATCTCCTCATTATCCACAGAGATTTTTAAATTGTCGATCCCATAGGCACTGATCGCCGATAGGAGGTGTTCGACTGTGGAGATTTTGGCTTGTGGGTTAGCCAAGTTGCCTAAAGTGGTCGCCATCGTGGTGTCGATGACATTGGCCCGCTCTAAAGGGATGTCCACACCCAAATCTGATCGTCTAAAAACAATCCCGCTGCCCGCTGGCATGGGTTCTAAAACCATTTTGACCGGCACACCCTTGTGTAAGCCAATCCCGACCAAGTCAATTTGTTTAGCAATTGTTCGCTGTTTCATGCAATATCCTTTATGTTGACTATATCGCCATTTTTGGTAATCAGTTTTAATTTGGTGTTTTCATTGATGCGCTCTAAGTGTGCTTGGCTTAAAATTTCGCCTTGAAACACAAGGTGGGAAGAGTAGATATTTTGAAGCACCATATACACCCCCATGCAAATGATGATCCCCTCACATTTGCCGTAAATGCTGATGTTTTGCGCGGTGTGAATCTTTGCTCCGTGATTGACATTGCCAAGGATCACCAGGCTACAAGGGCTGTCGATCTCCTCCCCACTGCGGATATGTCTTTCATAGATTTGCACCTGGGGGCTTTGGGGGGATTTTAAAGATTCGGGTTCTTTTCCTAAAGCCTCATACAACACGACTTGATCACCCGCCTTGCCCCTGAGCTCCTTGGAGCTGAAGCTGTAGGCAAGCTCATGTTTTTGCAAGCTTTGTTGCACTTCAGGGGGGATCGGGCTTTTAAACAAGAGCAAATAATTTTGGAGCAAGGGGGCGTTTTTGTCAATGAAGTTCAAATAGTCTTGACTTTCAGCTCCCTCTAGCTCAAAACAACGGATTTGCTTTTGTCTTGTTCGCAGCATCGCTTCATTTCTCCCGGATTTTTTGTTGCGCTTCTTGGATAATGTCGTTGAAATTATTGATGAAATGGGCATCCATCCATTCATTGGGGTAAACCGGCACCCCTTGAATCAATACATTAAAATGCACATGATCGTATTTGCTCGTTTTATTTTTGCCACTAAAGCCTAAAACGCTGTTTGGCTCTAAAGTATCCCCTTTTTTGGCTAAAAAGTCCGACAAACTCCCATACATCGCATACATTCCTAAGCCATGCGAGACCAAGGCGCTCTTGCCATAACTTTCGATCTCTTCTTCTAAAACCACACGCCCCGGGTTGCTCGCTAAAATGGGCGAGTGTCTGCCAAAGAAATCCACACCATAATGCGTGAACTCACCTATTTTTTGCTTGCCAAAGGTGTAGGTTCTGTGCGCACCAAAAGTGGCTAAAACCCTAGGTCTATTGCCTAAAGGTTTAAAGGGCTGAAGGGTGGTGGGCTCATAGGCTAGGACTTTCTTTAAATCCTCTTGAATTGTCTGTTGGATTCCCAATTCTGCGTTCAAACGGTCCAAGCCGGGCAAGTGTTTGAGGCTCTCTAGGGCGGCTTGTTTGTCTTTATAATCCTTGCTTAAGTCTGTGGTGTATTCGCGAATGGGGATTTTGGTATTTTTGATGAGTTTCAGGGGCAAGCTGGTGAAATTATAGGCTTTATCTCGAGCCAAAATTTGCCCATTAAAGGTTCTGTGGCGCAAAGACCAGGGGAAGATCACAATGTAGTAGCCGTCTTGCATAAAAGAAAACACTTTAAAATCTTCAAAGCCATTGTTGAACCACACCCGATCCAACGCGTCCTCTTGTACTTTAAAAATCGCTAGTGCGCTCCCGCCATAAGTGATGCGGTGCGACTGGGCGATCATTTGGATTTTAGGGGGGGTGGTGTCCAACACCAAGTCAAACACCTTTGTGCTGGCATTGCCATTAAAGAAGTTGGCATAACTCCAATCCACCACTTTAACTTCATAGCGCAAGTGGGTTTGGTCGTTTAGCTGAATCGTGGGCTTAGGCAACTCAAAGCTTAGGCTTGTGGGCTCGTCTAAAACGATTTGGTCTTTTTCATACACGACCAAATGGTCGCTAGTCGTGGTTTTAATGTGGTAAGAGCGGATTTTTGCCAGCGTGGCTAAATTGACTTGGATGTTGGATTTTAAATTCCAATGTGTGGGGTTTTCTATGACACTGGGTTGCGGGGCAACCACACGCATGGTGAGAGAAATATTGGCAGTGTCCTTTTTGGTGATCGCATAGTTATAACTCAAATACCCTCCCGCCACCAACAAAGCCGTTACACTTGCACGCCACAACATCAAACCCCCTTAAAACGCATACAACACATTCATCACAAGCAAGCTGCTGCGTTTAAAGCCTGTGTCTTCACTGATGAGTTGCTGGCTATTGCTCTTGCTGGTGTAAATGGCGGGGGTTTCAAAACCTAGCCGCAAGTAAGTGAGCGGGATTTTTGTCCCCACTTCAAAACGCAGATGGCGGTTGTAGGTGAAAGCCACGCCTAGATTAATCGTATAATCCACCTGTACTAGAGTGCGCCAAAGAGTGTCTGGGCTGCTAAAGCCTGCTTGCACCACTTGATTAAAGGCACTGTAGCGTTTGTCTTTTAACACCATAAGTCCCACGCCAAAGCCCGCATACGCCCCCAAAAAGTGCTTTCTTTGTTTTTCTAGGGGTGCGTCAAAGAGCAAGTCCATGTTTAAAGAACCCAGCCCATAAAAGAACCCTCCAAAGCCATGAGAGGTGGTGTTGCCATTGAGAGTGGCGTATTTGCCAAACCCGGGGATGAAGAGCAAATCCCCATAAATGCGGGTGCCAAAATAGGGGTTGAAGTATTGTTGGTAGCCCAGCTCCACATTCATCATGTTCGCCGTTCCGCTTAAGTTTGGCAAGGTGCTAAAAATCTCTTGTTGCTCGGGAATTCCCAGCGCCACACTTTTGGCTTGTTGGCTGTGATAGGATTCGTCAATGATCCCCCAACCATAACCTCCGCCCAAGAAAAACCCGCTCTTTTCTTTGGCGATTTTATAACCTGCGGCCTTCTTTGCCCGTACGCCCTTTTTGGCATGTTTAAAATGCTTGTCCAAATAGTCTTTGGCGTATTCAAACTTCGTTTGGGGTTTGCCACCCAAGTCCGTGATTTGCTTTTTGAGGGTTTGGATTTGCTTGTCTAATGCATCCAAGTGTTCGGCGTTTTCAGTGTTGGGGTTTTCGGGCGCTTTGGAGGGCAAGACATGCAATGCATTTTCTCGGTCTTCTTGAGGTTGGTTGTTGGCGCGCTGGGGCTGTGGGGGCTGTGTGGTTTGTTGGGGTGTGGCGGGTTTGTTGGGGACAATCACGGGAACGGCTTTAGGGCTTTTGGAGGGCTGGATGGCCTGTTGCTGGGTTTGTCTAGGCCGCTGGTGTTGTTGGGGCTGTGGGGGCTGTTGTTCTGGTTGTTGCAACTCGCCTTCTGGGAATAGATAGGGTTGTAAATTGTATTCAGGGCCACCCATGTGTGGATCTTCTTCAAGCATGTCGGAAACAGCCACTAAAGCGGGCAAAGGTTGGGCTTGCGCCCAAGCCCACACAAGTCCCATTGCCAAAAAAGTTCTCATCAAATCCCTTAGAGTAAAAAGTTATAGCTGATGTAGTAGATGTTTCCGCCCGCAAAGGAATATGCAAAGGCGTGGCTGTATTTGAGCGGCGGGATTTTAAGCGCAAGCTCGATTCTATGGCGGGTGTTTAAGGTGAGTGCCACCCCCAAATTGACGAGCAAACCAAAACCATTGGGGTTGTTCTTAGCGTTGGGGTAGTCCTTATAGCCATTCCAACCCACCCCCAGCCCGCCAAAGACCCCCACTGCATATTTTTTATACTTGTCTATGGGTTTGTCCATCACTAAATCTAAATTCATGGTCGCAATTTGGTAGGTACTGGTTTGACCCGCTTGCAACACACTTTGCGCCACCCCGCCCAAATACTCTCCATAAAAGCGCAACCCCGCCACTTCGCTGTGGCCCAAATACTTTTGGTAACCCACACGCACGCCATAGAGCAAGGGAAAGCCCTTATTAGTGATTCCATCGACTTTTAAATTCGTTTCTGCCAACACAAAGCCCAAAAACGGCCCGCTCTTTTTTTTTGCCATCTTTTGATCCAACTTGGCTTGTCTGGCTTCGTAAAGCTGCCCTTTGAGCATGTAAATCATGAACTGCTTTTCTTGGATGGCTGATCTAGCACTCAGCGCACACACACAAATGCATAAAACAAGGGGCTTAAAAGACATATTGATACCCCACATGCACAATCCCCCCCCACCATGAAATGTCTTTATTTGCCAGCAATTTAAACTCCAGCTCCACGCGGTTATGCCCGAAAAAGTTAAACGCCACCCCCGTGTTTGCCATCATCCCAAAAAACGAATTGGTGCTGATCCCTTGAGCGATCACGCCCACGCCCACGCCCAAAATAAAACCCACAGACAAATACCGCCCCACGAAGGGCAACACCGGATCGATCATCAAATCTGCGTTGAGCATCGCACTTTGGTAGGCGATGCGCCCAAAACGCGATTGTTTAGGCACGCCCCCGATGTATTCGATGTAAATGCGCCGCCCGACCACATTAGGGCGGAAGGTCTTGGCAAAGAGTGAGGGGCGGAAGGTCTGGTAACCAAAGCGCACTCCAATTGCCCATAAGTAGTTTAGATTATTGCCCGTAATGCTCGCACTGCCCGTGCGCTCCCTAATTTGGTTGTTGTAGAAAAAACCCGTGCTAAGCCCGATCATGAGGCCTGTCTTTTTCTCAGCATCCTTGATGTCGGTGATGAGTCGTTTCACATCTTTGTTGCTGTAGGTTTCGTAAAACTTAATGTATTTGTAATACTTAGGGTCTAAATGTCCATAATCCACACTCTCCGACCCCCACAAAAAAAGCGGCAAAAGCAAAAAGGAGGCAAAAGCCCCACCATTTATCCTCAAATCATCACTCCAAACAGCTACAAAAGCGTACATGCAATTTTAGTCCTATCATAGCATTTTAAAGGTAAAATGTCCTAAAAACTAGGTTATCCGTGAAAAAAATCAACTTGAGTACCTTATACACCAAAAAACACCCCAAAGAGGGCAATAAAGCCACAAAGATCAGCGCGATCACGGCTTACGATGCCCTGTTTGCGTCCATTTTTGATCCTATCATTGACTTCATTTTAGTGGGCGATAGCTTGAACATGAGCTTTAATGGCAAGCCAGACACCCTAAGCGCACATATGGATTTAATGCTTTACCACACCAAAGCAGTGTGTCAAGGGGCAAAGCGGGCGTTTGTGGTGGCGGACATGCCCTATGGTAGCTACAACACAACCAAACAAGCCGTGAAAAACGCCATGCGTTTTTACCAAGAGAGCCTAGCCGATGCCGTGAAATTAGAAGGCGGGATGCAAAAAGCCCATATCATCAAGGCCCTCGTGGGTGAGGGCGTGGCGGTGATAGGGCATGTAGGGCTCTTGCCCCAAAGCGTGCGGGGCGTGGGGGGCTATAAGATCGTGGGTAAAAACGCACAAAGTGCGCAAAAGGTGCTAGAAGACGCTTTGTCGGTGCAAGAAGCGGGGGCAAGCCTAGTGGTCTTAGAGGGTGTGGTGGCGAGCGTAGCCACAGAGATCAGCGCAAAATTAGACATCCCCACCATCGGCATAGGCAGCGGGGCGGGTTGCGATGGGCAGATTTTAGTTTTTAGCGACATGCTAGGGCTATTTAGTGCCTTTAAGCCCAAATTTGTGCGTACCTACTTAGAGGGGGCTAGTTTAATTCAAGAAGCCCTAAAACGCTATGTTGCCGACATCCAAGGGGGCAACTTCCCTAGCCCTGAAGAGAGTTACTAAAATGGATCGGGTCGTCAATTTAGAAAAGTTAGAGTTTGAAGAGCAAGAGAACCTCAGCCTAAGACCGCATTTATGGCAAGAATACATCGGGCAAGAGCCTTTAAAAAAACTCTTGCAAGTTTCGATCAACGCCACAAAGAAAAGGGGCGACACCTTAGACCATATTTTATTCTTTGGACCCCCGGGCCTTGGCAAAACCACTTTAAGCCACATCATCGCCCAAGAGTTAAACACCCCCATTAAAGTTACCACCGCCCCCATGATTGAAAAGACGGGGGATTTGGCCGCCCTGCTCACCAACCTAAAACCCCAAGAAATTTTATTCATTGATGAAATCCATCGCTTGAGCCCGGCCATTGAAGAGGTGCTTTATCCGGCTATGGAGGATTTTAGGTTAGACATCATCATCGGCTCTAAGGCGGCGGCACAGACGATCAAGATCGATTTAGCCCCCTTCACACTCATCGGGGCGACCACAAGGGCGGGGATGTTAAGCAACCCCTTAAGAGACCGCTTTGGCATGCATTTTCGTATGGAGTTTTACAGCATAGAAGAGTTGCAAGCCATCATTACGCAGGCGAGTTTAAAACTCAAAAAACCCATTGAACCGCCCGCAAGTTTAGAAATCGCCAAACGCTGTCGGGGTACGCCCAGAATTGCCCTGCGTTTGTTAAAACGGGTGCGCGATTTCGCAGACAGCTTTAACGAGGCGCAAATCAATTTAAAGACCACACAGCACGCCCTAGAAGCCCTGGGCGTGGATATGCATGGGCTAGATAGCCTAGATTTGCGTTATTTAAATTTGCTGGTGGGCGCAAAGGGGCGGCCTTTAGGGCTCAACACTTTAGCCGCAAGCATGCACGAAGATGAAAGCACGCTTGAAGAAGTCATTGAGCCGTTTTTGTTGGCCAACGGCTATTTGGAGCGCACGGCCAAAGGGCGCATCGCCACGCCAAAGACTTATGAGGCGTTGAAGTTAAAACCGATAAAACATTTTTTGTTTGATTGATGGTGGAGGATAGCGGGCTCGAACCGCTGGCCTCCTGCGTGCAAAGCAGGCGCTCTCCCAGCTGAGCTAATCCCCCAAAGGTGGAGCTAAAAAATGGTGGGCTTAAGAGGACTTGAACCTCTGACCTCACCCTTATCAGGGGTGCGCTCTAACCACCTGAGCTATAAGCCCTCAAGTCTTTCAACCTAAAAACACGCATTTTATCCTAAATTTTCTAAAATTTAGCTGAAATGTATTTGGCTGGTGCTACAATGGCAGTATTACCAAAATTAGAAAAATAAGGTTTAAAAATGCGTTTGTGGCTACCCTATGCATTGGCAGTTTTATTTTTACACATTTTGGGGCTGGTGTTGCTGGTCTTGGCACACAACCCCGTCTTTTACGGCGCGGCGCTCACGGCCTACTTCTTAGGCACTAAGCACGCCTTTGATGCCGACCACATCGCTTGCATCGACAACACCATCCGTAAACTCTCACAACAAAGGCAAAATCCTATGGGGGTGGGCTTTTACTTCTCAATGGGGCACTCTAGCGTGGTGATTGTGATGACGATTGTTACGGCTTTGGCTTTGCATTGGGCAAAAGAGCACACGCCCATGCTCGCACAAATCGGCGGTGTGGTGGGGACTTTGGTGTCTGGCTTTTTCTTGTTGGTGGTGGGGATTTTAAATGGCGTGATTTTAATCGACTTGTTTAAGGTCTTTAAGCGCACCCGCCACAACGCCCACGACGACCAAGAAGCACTAGAGCAACTCTTGCAAGAGCGCGGACTCTTAAACCGCTTTTTTAAGCCCCTCTTTGCCTTCATCTCCAAAAGCTGGCACATCTACCCCATTGGGTTGTTGTTTGGGCTGGGCTTTGACACGGCGAGCGAAATTGCTTTGCTCGCCCTCTCTAGCAGTGCCATTAAAGTGAGCTTTTTGGGGATGCTGTCCTTGCCTATCTTGTTTGCAGCGGGGATGAGTTTGTTCGACACTTGCGATGGGGTCTTTATGGTAAAGGCTTATGACTGGGCGTTTAAAACCCCCTTGCGTAAAATTTATTATAACATCACCATCACGAGCTTAGGCGTGCTGGTGGCGTTGCTCATTGGGCTCATTGAGTTGTTTCAAGTGCTTAGCCAAAAACTCCACTGGGAGCTTACGGGGGTTTTGGGCTACTTACAGCATTTGGATTTTGGGGATTTGGGCTTTTATTTAGTGGGCTTGTTTGTGCTGGTGTGGGGGATTT
This sequence comes from Helicobacter sp. NHP19-003, assembly GCF_019703305.1. Lineage (NCBI taxonomy): Bacteria > Pseudomonadati > Campylobacterota > Epsilonproteobacteria > Campylobacterales > Helicobacteraceae > Helicobacter > Helicobacter gastrocanis. The sequence goes on from NZ_AP024814.1 coordinate 146,738, forward strand.
CGTTTGCCATTTGGCATTTAAGCGGGCTAGAAAAACGCGCCCAAAGCGCTTAATTTAGATACAGGGCGTAGCGTAAGCCATACAGGCTAAAGCTTAAGCCCACCGCCTCTAGGGCGAGCTTGGTTTTATGACGCCCAAACTCCCCGACAAAATCCGCCTTTTTCGCGTCTAAATACGCCCTAGCGTCCATATCCTCTATATAGAGCGGTTCGCCCACAAGGGGGTAACCCAAATAGCTTAAATGCAAGCGGATTTGGTGGGTACGCCCCGTTAGGGGGATAACTTTTAAGCGGGTTTGGTTAGTTTGGGGGTCGTAGCTTTGTATCTCTATGGTGGTGGCGCTGAATTTGCCCGCTTTGTCAATTTTTGAGCGCACGCCCAAATCCCCCCGGATGCTGGCAGGTTCCACAATGGGCAACACCACACTAAACGCCCCGCTGGCATATGCCCTTAAATCGCCCTGCACTAAGGCAGCATAGGTCTTCACGACTTGCCTAGAGCTAAACAACTCCCTTAAAGGCTTTTCGTGTGCTTTGGCTTGGCTGGTTAAAACAAGCCCGCTGGTTTCATAGTCTAGGCGGTGGATCAAGCGGGCTTGTGGGTTGTTGGCGTAAATGCTTTCATACAGGCTGTGCGTGGTGTAGTTTTTGGGGTGGCTGTAAAGGTTTTTAGGCTTGAAATAAAGAGCAAAATGGGGGGTGGCAAAAATGGGGGCAAATTCTGGGCAAGAAGTGGGCTTAAAAAAGAGCAAACGCACGGGTTCGTTTAAGATCTGCGCTTTGTGGATCTTTTGGCCTTGCAAAGTGGTTAAACGCCCCCGATCGATGTAGCTTTGGGCTTGCTTGAAATTACAGGCAAGAATCTCGGCGACAAATTTGGTCGCCTTGATGGGGGCTGTTGGGGCAAAAACTTCAGCGACAAAGGGCATTACATGCAAGCTTGCACAAACGCCTTAAAGAGCGGATTAGGAGCGATGAGCCTTGAAGTGAACTCGGGGTGGTATTGCACGCCCAAAAAGAAGGGGTGGTCTTTAAGAGCCATCGCTTCGGTGAGATTTTGGCTGTGATCAAAGCTCTGCCCCACGACCTCTAAGCCATGTTTGGCGTAGCTCTCTAAATAGTCGGGGTTGATGGTGTAGCGGTGGCGGTGGCGCTCATAGACCTCTAGAGCGTTGTAGGTCTTGGCGATGAGTGAACCCTCTTTTAAGCTGATTTTATGCGTGCCAAGGCGCATGCTCGAGCCTTTATGCGTGGTGTTGGCTTGGCTCTCGAGCAGGTCAATGACCTTATGGGGGGCGTTTGTGTCAAACTCGCTGGAGTGTGCCCCTTTTAAGCCTAGCACATGGCGGGCAAATTCAATCACCATCACCTGCGCCCCTAAGCACACCCCAAAGAAGGGCTTTTTAGACTCTCTAGCGTAGGTGATGGCGTTGATCATGCCCTCAATGCCCCTAGAGCCAAAGCCCCCGGGCACTAAGAGTCCATCCACGCTTTGTAAGGTGCGTGCCACCCTCTCTTTCAGCTGGGTTTCGCTTTCGCCCTCTTGCAACTCAAATTCCTCGCTGTTGATCAAGACGGGCTCGACTCTGACTTTTAAATGCGCCCCCACGCAAACCATGCTCTCTAAAAAGCTTTTATACGATTCGCTCAAATGCACATACTTGCCCACAAAGGCGATTTTTAGAGTTCTTTGGGGGTTTAAAATGTGATGCACCAAACCCGCCCACAAATCAAATTGGCGGTGATCGAGTTGAGCTTCCATGTTGAAGTGCTTGAAGAGCGCATCTAAAAGCCCCTCTTGTAGGTAGTTGGCCGGGCAGGCGTAAATGCTGGGTGCGTCTTTGGCTTGGATGACATTTTGCACGGGCACATCACAACTGCTGGCGATCTTGGCTTTTAAATCCGCCCCCAAGTCTTGGCTGCAGCGGGCAAGAATGATGTTGGCACTCACGCCCAAGCGGCGCAACTCAATGATAGAGTGTTGCGTGGGCTTGGTTTTAAGCTCCTGGCTAGTGGCGATGTAGGGGACTAAAGTTACATGGATATTAGCCACTTGTTTAGAGCCCAGGGCGTTTTTCAGCTCTCTTATGGCCTCCAAATACACCATGCCCTCAATGTCGCCCACCGTGCCCCCCACTTCCACGATTAAAAAGTCTTTGCCCTGTCCGAGTTTTAAAATCCGCTCTTTGATCTCCTCCACAATGTGGGGGATGACCTGTATGGTTTTGCCTAAATACTGCCCCTGCCTCTCTTGTTCGATCACGCTTAAGTAAATCTGCCCGGTGGTGAAGTTATTTTCCTTAGAGAAGTCTTTATTCAAAAAGCGCTCATAGTGCCCGATGTCTAGGTCTGTTTCGCTCCCATCAGCTGTAACAAAGACCTCGCCATGCTCAAAGGGGCTAAGCGTACCCGGATCTATGTTGATGTAAGGGTCGATCTTCAACATATCCACTTCAAAATGGCACATTTTCAGCAAATGCGCCAGAGAGCTGGATGCCACGCCCTTGCCCAAGGAACTAAGCACTCCTCCCGTAATGAAAACAAATTTAGTCGTAATAGACATGTTTAATCCTTGATAATCTTTGTGAAATCAGCGTAGGCCGATCACTAAGTAGTTATTTTTTTGCTCGATCTTGTATTGATACCGCCCGTCTAGGACAATGAAATAGCGATAAAAACGATCGTGGGTCTCTATGGAAATGTTATGGACATATTTTTCATTCACTTCTATTTTTTGCCTAAAATCCTTTGCATCTCTATCAGTGTCGATGATGATCCTATAAGGGTTGATGAGCACAAAAGATCGTTGGATTTTATCCGAAGTGCGCAAATAAAGCTTATTGTCGTGTATCCAAAAATCGCGATCTGCGATGCGGAAAATCTTGTCCTCTTGGCCCAAAATCGCCGCCTGTTGGGTAACCTTGATGGGGTAGTGCCAGTCTATGCGCTGGTTGATGTCCATGCTTTGGGTGTGTGTGGAAGCGTCCAAATTTTCATAAGTTAGGGTAACTTTTGTCAACACCCTAGCGGTGCTGGGCAAGTTGACATCCACATACCTAAAGTAATCGGGCACTTCATCGCCCAACCCTATGTGTTCTATGCTCTTAGGTGGCTCAAAGGGGTCTTCTCTAGCGACCAAAGCTCCAAGCAATAAAAACACCCACCACTTAGACATCAAGGCCGCCCATTTTTTAAAGGCTCCAACTCTTTGAGCTCAAAGAGTTGTTTTTGCAATTTGGCGTTTTCGTACTGCAAATTTTGCACCCTTTCGTATAATTTGGCTTGCCGTACTTTTAGGCGTGTCAACACTTCGTAAGAATTATCCCCAAAGAGCAAACAGCCCACATACACCCCCAAAGCCACAGCGATCCCAAAGATCACCAACAGCCCCCGATACGCATAAAGCCACTGCCACACGCGCCACACTAAAACCCTTAATCTATTTCTTCAGGCGCACTAGGCACGCTAGGCTCAGCCAAAGCGGGGCGCTCAAAAAATTTACCCCTAATCCTTTCGGCGATCTCGTGGGCGAGTTCGGGCTCGTTTTTGAGCGTGAGTTTGGCCGCCTCTCTGCCTTGCCCTAGCTTTTTATCTTGGTAGCTAAACCACGCCCCGGATTTTTCCACAAAGTCTAACTTCACGCCATAGTCGATGAGCTCGCCCTCAAAGCTGATCCCACTGCCATACATCACATCAAATTCGGCTTCTTTAAAAGGCGGGGCGACCTTGTTTTTCACCACCTTGACCCGCACCCGATTGCCGATGGGCTGTTCGTTTTGTTTGAGTGTGGCGATCCGTCTAATGTCGATTCGCACACTCGCATAGAATTTTAAAGCATTGCCCCCCGTGGTGGTTTCAGGGCTGCCATAGCCCATCGTACCGATTTTCATGCGGATTTGGTTGATGAAAATGAGCGTGGTGTTCATTTTGTGCAAAATGCCTGTGATTTTACGCAGAGCTTGGCTCATCAAACGGGCTTGCAAGCCCACATGCTGATCGCCCATGTCTCCCTCGATCTCAGCACGGGGCGTGAGCGCGGCCACAGAGTCGACCACGATCACATCCACCGCCCCCGTGCGCGCCAAAGTTTCTAAAATCTCTAGGGCTTCTTCACCCGTGTCGGGCTGAGAGATGAGCAAGTTATCAGTATCCACGCCTAATTTTTTGGCGTACTGCACATCTAAGGCATGTTCGGCATCGATGAAAGCGCAAGCCCCCCCATTTTTTTGCGCCTGCGCCACGACATGCAAGGTTAAGGTCGTTTTCCCGCTCGATTCAGGCCCATAAATTTCCACAATGCGCCCTCTAGGCACGCCCCCGATGCCTAAAGCCACATCTAGCCCTAAAGAGCCTGTAGAAATGCCCTCGATGTGCTCGACCTCCCGATCACCAAGGCGCATTAAAGCTCCCTTGCCAAAGGCTTTGTCAATTTGTTTAATGGCAGATTCGATCGCTTTTTGTTTTTGCTCGTCCACAAACACCCCTTTGCCAAAATTTAGCCCAAATTCTAACAAAACAATGGCTAAAGTCAACTTAGAGTGGGGGCTGGCTTTAAACAAAGGTTTAACTTTCATGTGGCAGAATCGGGGCAGTTTTTTGTAAAATTTTAGGCAGGTATGCGCGCTTACTTGAGCTTTATTTTCGCATTGTATTTATGTGGGTGTTTGCAACCCATGAAAGGTCCTGAAGCAGAGAAAGTGGATCGGCAAGTACAATGCGGTTTTGGCTCAAGTGGGTGCTAGTTAAGGATTGATTTGGCAGAACAGATAGGCGTTAGGAAAGAGGGGGAGATTTATGATTTGCAGAGTTTGGCAGGCCACGAGGGCGAGGCGATCTACTTTGGCGACAACGACCAAGCTCTAGAGATCATTCGGCACTCTTGCGCCCACTTGTTGGCGCAGGCGATCAAACAACTCTACCCTGATGCGCAGTTTTTTGTGGGGCCTGTGGTGCAGGAGGGCTTTTACTACGATTTTAAGACCTCTTGCAAAATCAGCGAAGAGGATTTAGAGCGCATTGAAGAGCGTATGCGCACCATTGCTAAAAACAAGCACCCCATCACCAAGAGCACCATGACCCGCAAAGAGGCTTTAGAGAAGTTTAAAGACGACCCCTTAAAGCACGCCGTCATGTCAAGGATTGAGGGGGATAGCTTTAGCGTCTATGCTCAGGGTGAATTTGAGGACTTATGCAGAGGCCCACACTTGCCCCACACGGGATTGCTCCAGCACTTTAAACTCACCAAATTAGCCGGGGCTTACTTAGGGGGCGATGAAAATGCCGAAATGTTGCAAAGGATTTACGGCATCGCCTTTGCCACCAAAGAGGCGTTAAAAGAATATTTATTCCAGCTAGAAGAGGCGAAAAAACGCGATCACCGCAAATTAGGGCAGGAATTGGGGCTGTTTTGCTTTAATGAGGATTTGGGGGCAGGGCTACCTATTTGGCTACCTAATGGCATGCGCCTACGCCAGAGGATTGAAAATCTGCTGTCTAAAGCCCTTTTAAAATACGGCTACGAGCCGGTGCGTGGGCCCGAGATTTTAAAAAGCTCTTTGTGGCAAACGAGCGGGCATTACCAAAACTACAAAGAAAATATGTACTTCACCACGATCGATGAAGTGGAGTACGGCATTAAACCCATGAACTGCGTGGGGCACATTAAAGTCTACGAGCATGCCCTACGCTCTTATAAAGACCTGCCCCTACGCTTTTATGAATACGGCGTGGTGCACCGCCATGAAAAAAGCGGGGTCTTGCACGGGCTTTTGAGGGTGAGGGAATTTACGCAAGACGATGCGCATATCTTTTGCCGCTTCAGCCAAATCAAAGCCGAGGTGCTGGCGATTTTGGAGTTCACCAAAAAAGTCATGGGGGTCTTTGGCTTTAGCTATGAAATGGAGCTCTCCACCAAGCCTGAAAAACACATCGGAGAGGCGCACATTTGGGAGCAAGCCACAAACGCCCTAAAAGAAGCCCTAGAGGAGCAGAATATCCCCTTTGGCATCGATGAGGGCGGGGGGGCATTTTACGGGCCCAAGATCGACATCAAGATCACCGATGCGATCAAACGCAAATGGCAATGTGGCACCGTGCAAGTGGATATGAACTTGCCTGAGAGGTTTGCCCTAAACTACACAAACGAGCAAGACCAAGAGGAGAGGCCCGTGATGATCCACAGGGCGATCTTGGGCTCTTTTGAACGATTTATCGCCATTTTAACCGAACACTATGGGGGCAATTACCCCTTCTTCATCGCCCCCGTGCAGATCGCCTTAGTCCCTGTATCGCCCGAGCAAGTGGAGTATGCTAAAGCCTTGCAAGCCGAGCTGGTGGAAAAGGGCTTTTTTGTGCAGTTGGCTGATAAAAACGAAACCTTGAGTAAGCGCATCCGCACCCTTGAAAAACAGAAAGTCCCCTTCATTGTGGTGTTGGGGCAACAAGAGGTGGCACAAGAGAGCGTGGCGGTGCGCGATCGCACCCTAGGGCAACAATACAGCCTAAGCAGGGCAGAATTTAAACAACAGATGGAGGCTAAAATGCAAGAGGTTAGTTTTTGAGTAAGGATGTGCTGTTAAACGAGGCGATCCACTTTAAAGAAGTGCGCTGTGTGGGCGATGGAGGCGAACAATTTGGGATCATCTCTTCAAGCGAGGCATTAAAGATCGCCCACAGCAGAGGGTTGGATTTGGTGCTGATCTCTGCGGGCGCAAAACCCCCCGTGTGCAAAGTCATGGACTATGGCAAGTTTTGCTACCAAAGCGAGAAAAAGCAAAAAGAAGCCAAGAAAAAGCAAAAGCAAATCGAGATCAAAGAGATCAAGCTCTCCACCCAGATCGCCCAAAACGACATCAATTATAAAGTCAAGCACGCTAGAGAGTTCATCGAGGCGGGCAAGCATGTCAAATTTAAAGTCGTGCTCAGGGGGCGGGAGAACAACGACCCTAAAGCCGGGCTAGCCGTCTTGCAAAAAGTGGGCGAGATGATGGGCGACATCGCCCACGCTGACAAAGAGCCTAAAACTGAGGGGCGTTTTGTCATGTGGCTTTTTGTTCCCCAGAAGAAGTAAATTTTAAGAAAGGAGAACCATGCCAAAGATGAAAACCAACCGCGGAGCGGCTAAACGCTTCAAGGTGAAAAAAAATCTCATCAAGCGGGGCAGTGCTTTTAAAAGCCACATTTTAACCAAAAAAAGCCCCCAGAGAAAAGCGAATTTAAACGCCCCCCACTATGTGCATGCGACAAATATGCGCTCTGTGGCTGGGCTTTTGTGCCAGTAGCCCTTAAGTTTTCCCCCTTCAAGGCTAGATGCCAAAAAGGGCAAGTTTCAAAAACACCTAAAAGGTCAAAGAGAAAAGGACATTCATGAGAGTTAAAACAGGTGTGGTGCGCCGCCGCCGCCACAAGAAAATTTTAAAATTAGCCCGTGGTTTTTACAGCGGACGCAGGAAGCATTTTAGAAAAGCCAAAGAGCAACTCGAGCGCAGTTTATGCTACGCCTTTAGGGACCGCAAGCAGAAAAAACGCGAGTTTAGAAGCCTTTGGATCGTGCGCATCAACGCCGCCTGCCGCTTACACAACACGAGCTACTCCCGTTTCATGCACGCTTTAAAAAGCGCCAACATCGAGCTGGACCGCAAAATCCTAGCCGACATGGCGATGAACGATGTGGCCGCTTTTGCCGCCTTGTGCGAACAGGTCAAAGCCCACCTCTAGCAAGCCCTAGCAATGGCACAAGTTGCCATTGCTATAAAAATTTTTTTTGTAACATTATTTTTTTCCAGCTTATTTCTTTGTTTTTTATGTTTTTTATTAACGCCATTATGCTACAATGGTGGCTCTGTAAATCAATTAAAATTGTGAGGAATCTAAAATGAAAAGAACGATCGTGGCTATCCCTTTAGCGGCAACTTTGTTAAGTGCAGCGGACGAGCCAAAACCGGCAAAAACCCCACCCCCGAACCCGCCCCAGCGGTGCAAATGCAAAAGCCCGCAACCTCCCCAGCCCCCACCCAAGCCGTGCAGGCGCAAAACCCCTCACCCCCACAGCACAAAAAACCATCCCCGCTAGGGTGCGTGTAGGCACAACCCAGCATGGGGAAAGGAACGCCTTTTTTGTAGGGGCGGATTACCAGCTGGGTATGATGACCTCCAACGAACAGGCTTGTGCAAGTTCAGCACAGTGCAATGGTGCCCGCTCAGAAACCGATACCAGCATTAGCTGGGGCAATATGGGTAGCCAGAGCTTTAGGGGTGCCTTAAACAGCCGCTCCCATGTAACCAATGGGTTTGGCATCATGGTTGGGTACAAACACTTCTTTAAAAAATTGCCCGAAGTTGGCTTGCGTTACTACGGGTTTTTTGACTATGCCGGTACGGATTACCGCTACTATAAAACCCTGAATCCCAATGGTGATTGGGCGCAAAGCATTTACAACCCCACCAATATTTTCGCCTATGGGGTCGGTACGGATTTTCTCTTTAACCCTAAGAGGTTCAATAAAGAGAACTTCCACTTTGGCTTTTTTGCGGGCGTGGCGATTGGGGGGACTTCTTGGGGACCTATGAACCGCTATTACCAAAGCTTAGTGGAAAACTACGGCGGACATCTTAGGGTGTCTAGCTTTAACTTCTTTTTCAATGGCGGGATTCGCTTTGGCACAAAACACAATGGCTTTGAGATTGGGATTAAAGTCCCCACAATCCCCACGAACTACTACGCTCTAAATTACTACTCTTCCGTTCACCCTGGTACGCCTTACAGGGCCAATTTACAACGCAACTTTGTCTTCTACTGGCGTTATCTCATCAGCTTCTAAAGGTCATCACTTTTAAGAAAGCCCCCAGTAGGGGGGTTCCCTTGGGGATGAGTGGAGAGCATGCAACACTGGTGTGTGCCTTGGGCTTCAAACCCACAGAGCGTTTAGGTGTTCTAGACGCTGCAAAGTTCGATTCTTTGGCTCTCTCGCCACTACAAAGGTCATCTATGCGAGAAATTTTTTTATGTTCCATCTCTAATGTCAGCAGTGGGGATTGCCCTGAAGATTGCGCCTACTGCACGCAAAGTGCCCACCACCAGGGCAAAATCCGCCGTTACAAGTACAAGAAGCCCGAAGAGGTCCTAGAGGAGGCGAAGTATTTGCACTCTTTGGGGGCTTTGGGCTTTTGCTTGGTTACATCCGGGCGGGGGCTTGATGATCAAAAATGTGAGTACATCGCTAGTCTTGCTGCAAGCATCAAAAAAGAAGTCCCCCATTTGCACCTCATCGCTTGCTGTGGGCGCGCAGATGTGGAGAGTTTAAAGCACCTCAAAAAACACGGGGTGGATAGCTACAACCACAATTTAGAAACTGCGCAAAACTTCTTCCCCCAAATTTGCACCACCCACACATGGGAAGAGCGCTTTGAAACTTGCGAGAACACCCTGAAGGCGGGCTTGCTCTTGTGTTCTGGGGGGATTTTTGGGCTGGGCGAGAGTTTTAACGATCGCATTGAGCTCTTACGCACCTTGCAATCCTTGACCCCTGCCACCACGCCCATCAACTTCTTCATCCCAAGCCCCTCGCTGCCCATTAAAGAAAAAGTCATGAGCGCAGAAGAAGCTCTAGAGTGCTTGAGTCTAGCCAAAGAGTTTTTGCCCAAAACCAAGCTCATGGTCGCTGGGGGCAGAGAAGTGGTCTTTGGCACAGATCAAAGAGAAATCTTTGATTGCGGGGTGGATGCGATTGTGCTGGGCGACTACTTGACGGCTAAGGGGGACGCGCCTAAAAAAGACTTAGAAATGCTTGCCAACTATGGGTTTGCCATCGCCACAAGTTGCGATGCCTAAAAGGTTTTTAGAAGTTTTAGCGCAAATATGGGAGGGGGTTTTGGGCTTGATCTATGCGTGCGAGAATCTCATTAGCCCACGCCTAAAACACCGCTTTGAAGAAATGGCGGTGGTCTTTTACTACGCCTCTTCTCTCAGTTTTTACACGATTTTATCGCTTTCACCCATTTTATTATTTGTCGCTTTGGTGTTTGTGAGCCCCTTTGCCGAAACCTTTTCAGTAGAAAAGTTGTTTCTGCCCGACAGTCCAGACTTTATGAAGATGACCCGATCGTTTTTAAAATCCTTCACACAAAATAACCGCACTCTAGGTTTTATAGAAATCACCTCCATTGCGATCGCTTTCTTTTTATTCTGTGAAAACTACCGCTACATCGCCTCTAAGATTTTCAACGCCGAACCTAGAGATTACTTCAACTTCAAAGGGCGGCGTATCTTTGTCTTTTGGGGCTTTGGCACAGGCATTGTTTTTATCTTGGTGCTGCCCTTGATTTTATTCTACGACCTGCAGGTGCAAAACCTCACCAAAGGGTGGCTGCTCTCTTTGTTGCATTGGTTAGGTACTTATTTATTCTTTTACCTGCTTTTCATCATCCCCACAAACAAATCCTTTAAACACCCCCTCACCCCCCTATTTTGGAGCTTTATTACAAGTGTGTGTTGGAACTTGATGAAGTGGGGCTTTGTCTATTATGTCTTGTTTAACCGCACCTACCACGAGCTGTATGGTTCAGTGTCGATTCTGTGGTTTTTAATGTCTTACATTTATGTGTCGTGGTTGCTCTTACTCTTTGGCATGTATGCCTGTGCTGTGCGCGATGAAATGAGTTAGCTTTGTCTTTTAGACAAATGATCCAACACGGCATTCACCAATCTTGGGGCATTGTCCTCCCCATAGGCTTTAGCCAACTCAATGGCCTCATTGATCACCACCGCCGGCTTTGTTTGGGTGTGTAAAATCTCATACGCCCCTAGGCGCAAAATTGCGCGCTCCATGCACCCGATGCGCTTTAAATCCCAATCCTTTAAAAGCGGTTGCAAGGCAGCATCTAGGGCGTGCATCTGATCCAAAACCCCACCTAAAAGCTCTAGGGCAAAGCGTTGTTGGGCGTTTCTAATTTTCTTTTCTTCTAAGAGCGTGGGAGCGGCTTTGAGGACATCCGTATTGCCGCTATCAAAGGCGTAGAGCAAACCCGCCACCGCTTCTCTCGCTTGGCTTCTGGTTGCCATTAAAATGCAGTGTAGAGATTGAGGAGTTCGATGAGTGTGTCCATCGCCGCTGCCCCTTTATTGCCCGCTTTTGTGCCCGCCCTTTCTAGTGCTTGCTCTATGTTGTCTGTGGTGAGCAACCCAAAGCTCACGGGCAAGCCGTATTTTAGTGTTGTGTTGGCAATGCCCTTGGTCGCCTCCGCACTCACATAGTCAAAATGCGGCGTGCTGCCCCTAATCACCGCTCCTAGCACACAGACCCCATCGTATTTTTGTGAGTTTAAGAGCTTGTCTAGCACAAAGGGCAGCTCATACGCTCCGGGGACTTTCACTAAGGTGAGATTCTTTAAATCCCCCCCATGCCGCCTAAAACTATCTAGTGCGCCCTCCACGAGGCGATCCGTGATTAAGTGGTTAAAACGGGCGGCTAAAATAGCGACCCTCTCACCCCCCCTTAAAACAAGCTGCCCTTCTAAGATTTGGTGCATTTCGTGTCCTTTATGCGTTGTTTAGTGAAGCGTTGATTTCTTGCAAGACCAATAAATCCTGCACTAAGGGCAAGAGAGAAGAGATGGGTATCATGTTGGGCCCATCGCTTAGCGCCTCCTCTGGGTTGATGTGCGTTTCCATGAAAAACCCATCCACGCCCACGACCGCACTCGCCTTAGCTAAATAAGGTATAAAAGCCCCGCTCCCCCCGCTCTTGCCCCCAGCCGCCCCGGGCATTTGCACGCTGTGGGTCGCGTCAAAAACCACAGGCGCAAAGGCACGCATCACCACCAAAGAGCGCATGTCCACAACCAAGTTGCCATACCCAAAGCTCGCCCCTCTTTCACATAAATAAATCCCATGTTCCAAACACGCTTGGTGAGTGGCTCTCTCGTGTTTGCTTTTAGCCCGCGTGTTTAGGGCTTTTAGGGCACTGTATTGCATGTCCTTTGGGTGCATGAATTGCCCCTTTTTGATGTTCAGTGCGCTCTTGGTCTTGGCAGCCGCCACGATCAAATCCGTTTGGCGGCACAAGAAGGCGGGGATTTGCAAAGCATCGGCCACCTCAGCCACAGGGGCGGCTTGATGGGTCTCGTGTATGTCGGTGAGGATTTTATAGCCAAATTTGGATTTAATGCCCGCCAACATCTCTAAACCCTTAGCAAGCCCGGGACCCCTATAACTCTCTAGACTTGTGCGGTTTGCCTTGTCAAAGCTGGCTTTAAAATAAAAATCCACCTTGGGGTCTAGGGCGATGGGGCGCAGTTTCAAGGCGATCTCTTCTAAGACTTCCATGCTCTCAATCACGCATGGACCGGCAATCAAAACGCTTTTCTTCAAATATAACCCTTGTTTGGAGTGTGTTATAATAGCGTTTTGTCTTAATATTTGGCTGAAAGGGTGCTATGCAACTTTGTTTGGCTTTGGACTTGGACTCCAAGCGGGCGTGTTTAGATTTGCTTGAAAGCTTAAGGGGCTTAAAGTTGCTCGTCAAAGTGGGCTTGAGGGCGTTTGTGCGCGAAGGCCCCGGTTTGATCCACGAAATCCACAACATGGGCTTTAAAATTTTCTTGGATTTAAAATTGCACGACATCCCCAACACGATGGCGAGTGCCGTTTTAGAGTGCGCCCATTTGGGCGTGGACATGCTAACCTTGCACGCCAGCAGCGGCAAACCAGCCCTTTTAGCGGTCATGGAGCAAATACAGAGCTTAAAACAGCGCCCCAAAATTTTAGGCGTTACTCTGCTGACAAGCCTAGATGAAGCCCAAAGCCAAAGCCTGTATAACGCCCCCTTAGAGCGACACGCCCTGCACCTAGCTATGTTGTGCTTTGAGAGCGGGTTAGATGGCGTGGTTTGTTCCGTCCATGAGAGTTTAACCATTAAACAAGCCACAAGCCCCCACTTTTTGACTTTGACCCCGGGGATACGCCCCAACTTGCAAGAAGTGCAGGATCAAAAGCGGGTGGGCTCACTGCAAGACGCTAAAATGGCCAAAGCGGATTTTATTGTGATTGGCCGCCCCATTTACAAATCCCCAAACCCCAAAGCCACCACCGCCCAAATCCTAGCAACCATGGAGAGTTTAGAGCATGCAAATTTGTAAGACCCCTGCGGACTTAAAAGTCTTAAACGCACAAAATATCGGCTTTGTCCCCACAATGGGGGCGTTGCACGCCGGGCATTTGAGCCTGATAGAGCGCGCCAAAGCAGAAAATGCCTTTGTTGTTGTGTCTATCTTTGTCAACCCCACGCAATTTGGCATGAATGAAGACTTCAGCCAATATCCCCGCCCTTTAGAAAAAGACCTAGATCTGTGCGCCAAAGCGGGCGTAAATGCCGTCTTCACCCCACAAGTCCAAACCCTTTATCCCTTTAAAGAGGCCATTAGTCTAAACCCGCCCAAAGATTTGCTGGGCTTTGAAGCCGACCTACGCCCCGGGCATTTTAGCGGGGTTTTGCAGGTGGTCTTAAAACTCTTTAACCTCGTGCGCCCGACAAAGGCCTACTTCGGGCAAAAAGACGCACAACAGCTGTTGATCCTCCAGCGCATGGCAAATGATTTATTTTTGCCCGTTGAGGTCATCGCTTGCCCCACCTTAAGAGATAGTGATGGCTTGGCTTTAAGTTCAAGAAACACCTATTTAAGCCCCGAGCAGCGCGAACTTGCCTTAAAAATCCCCAAAGCCCTAAACACCATCAAAGAAGCCTATGAGACGGGCATCACGCAAGGGACAAATCTTTTGGCTTTAGGGCAGGAAGTGTTGAGCCCGCTTGAAGTGCAGTATTTAGCCCTAGTCAACCGCCAACTCCAGCCCCTAGAGCGCGTTGAACCCAACAACAGCCTCATTTTAACCGCCATCAAAGTCGGCACCACAAGGCTTCTAGACAATTTGTGGTTGTAAAAACACTGCATAAGTCTCATCAATATGACACCTAAAAAGTGCAGAGTTTTTTGGCAAAGCACTGCACGCTTCAAGTAAAGCACTGCACGCTTTACTTAAAAATATCCCTATAAAAAAAGACAACAATCCCTGAAATGACAAGCATTAAGCCTAGAAGTTTAGACAGACTGATGGTCTTTTGCGCCAAGCCAAAAGCCCCGATGGAGTCTAGGAATAAGCCCATACACAACTGCCCCACAAGCAAAAAGACCAGCATGGGGGCTAGCCCGATTTTGGGCGCACCAATGATGGTTGTGAAGACCACAAAAGAGCCTAAAAGGCCACCGATAAACTTCCACCACTCTTGATGGGATAAAAGTTTTAAGGTGTCGCTGCCCATTTGGTGGAACACCCTTGACAAAACGAATAGACATAAAGTCCCCACCAAAAACGAAAAGAATGCCGCAAAGACACTCACCCCTCCCATGTCCCTAGCTAGAGAGGCGTTGATGGGGGCTTGCAAGGCTAGGGCCATGCCGGCCAAAAGAGCAAAGAGATAAAACATTTGTTGGTCCTTAAAAATTTTTGTATGGAGGATTTTAGCGTTTAAACTTTAATCTCTAGGCATTTTAATTCTTTGCTATGGGGGTCAAATTCACCCACTAGATTTAAGAGATTAGGGGGGCGCAAGTGGGGGTGCAATTTTTGGGGGCAAAACCACCACTTGCACACCAACAGGGCGGTGGCATCCTCGAGGATGAGCTCTATATGTTGCTCTGTTCGCCCCAAAAAACGCCATGATTTTAAGGGGGCGCAAACTTCAAATAAGGGCGTGGGGTTACCCACCCCATAAGGTTCGCCCCTAGCATAAAGCTCTAAAAACTCAGGGTTGAAAAACACCTCTAAATTGGGGGCTTTAAAGGTCATTTGTAAGCGCCTAAAATCTTTAGGGCGTGCTGGAAGTCGTTGTTGGTTTCAAAGACGAGCCCGCACGCTTGCTTATGTCCCCCGCCTTGCACGCTAATGCCCCTCTCTTTGAGTTGGCTTAAAATTTGCATTAAATCGGCTTCTTTGGAGCGCAAGGACGCTTCTATGCTTGTGTTTTCAAACCGCCAACACAGCGCCACAGCCCCCCCACTCTCCAAAAACTGATTGGCCAGCATGCCTAAAACCCCTCTGGGGATTTGCCCGCCCGCATAGATGAGCGCGCCTTTTTGCGTGGGTTGTAGGTTCTTTTTAATCTCTTGGATACACTCTTTGCGTTTCTGGTTGGTCTGCACCAAAAGCGCGGCGTAAGTGGGGTTGGCCTCTCTTGTGGCGAGTAAATCCACGACTAAATTGCAATGGCAAAAGCCCTCAATGCCGTCGAGTCGCCCCACGGCGTTGATCAAGGGGATGATGTCCCACGCTAGGGCACTCAGTTTATAGGGGTTTTGGTATTTTTGGGCTAAGTATAGGGCTTTGAGCGAATTTGGCATGGCAGTTTTTAGAGTGTGGTCCATGCGCTGTACGAGTTGTCGGTTGTAGGGCATACTTAAGTCCATCATGTCGCCGATGGTGCTAAGCCCGGCTAAGACTTGTAAATAGTGCAAGTGGTCTAAGCGCATTTTCACTTTGGTGTGTTTGGCGTAGGCGAGCAAGAGTAAATACCCCACGCACGCCCCGCTGATGCCTTTAAAGGGGTGCTTTTCACCTAAAAGCGGGTGCACGAAGGCATCGCAAGCGGGGATGCGCCCCTCTAAAAATTCGTGGTGGTCGCTCAAAATGAGGGGCGTGTTGTGGGCGTGCAAAAAGGCGCACACCTCATCGGGGATGGTTGCCCCATTGTCTATGGTGAGAAATAGGCTGTCTTTAAAGTCTAGGGGCTTGCCCCCTAAAAGATCCCCTCTGGAGTTGTAGTGGGTTTTCACTAAGCGTTCTTGGCTAGCGTAAGCTTGTAAGAGTTCTTCACTCATGCCATAGCTGTCTATATTGCGTCTAGGGATGATGTAATTGATGTTAGGGTAGTGCAACACCTCTTTAAAGAAGTACAGGGCTAAAGCTGTCCCGCTCATACCATCGCAATCGTAATCCCCCCCGATGATGATTTGCCTTTGCTCTTTGATGGCATCGGCTAAAAGCTCTAAGGCCTTGTGCCCCTCTCCCATTTCTAGCACGCTATCTAGACTAAATTTATGCGTGCCATCCTCTTTGCTAATGCTCTCAATGTGCGCCCTAAATGCCTCTAACATTAGCGCCCCGGCGCGTTGCCCCAAAGCTGGATGTGTAGCCTTTGGCCTAAAGAGTAGCCATGCGCTAAACACACACTAGCCAAACTCTCTAAACCCTCTTGCAGGCTCTCTTGATCTATGGCTAGGGGCATGAGATAGATCAAGGGGGGGGTTTTAAAGCGCAAGTTTTTTAACAGGGCTTGCACCTCTTGGATGTCTGTAGGGCTTTTTAGCACGAATTTAAACACCACCTCTAGGGCATTGTCTAAGATATGTTGCAAGGGCTTTAGGGGAGTTTGCTCGCCACTAAAGGACAACTTGGGGCTTAGGGTGAAGTGCAGAGAATCTAAGGGAGGGCTAAAGTCAAAAAACACACTCCCATTGCTTTCCACCCATAGGGTGTGCCCCCTTTCGTGCAAGATTTGCAAGGCTTTTAGCAAAATGGGGTTTTTGAAGTGCAGGCTAGGCTCGCCCCCGGTCAGCACAATTAAAGGCAAGGACTCTAGGTTATGGGGGGGAAGTTTGGCTAAAAGATCCTCAGCATTTTTTAGATATTGCCATTTGGCGTTAGGACGCACGGCATAAATGCTATCACAGCCCACAAACTCTTGCCCCTCAATATTTGCCCTCACCCCAAAGCCCACGCATTTAAAATTACACCCCCCTAGGCGGATAAAGACACTGGGTCGTCCCACACAAGAGCCCTCGCCCTGCAGACTATAAAAGGTTTCTACTAAGGGCAGGCTCATATTTGGGCTAGAGGCTGGGGACTTACAAAGGGTTTTTTTAGTGGATATAGGGCGTTTTCTTTGGCTCTGTGGTAGGCCAAAAGTTGCTCTAAAAGTTGGGGGTTTGGCATGTCCTTTAAAATCTCGGGGGAGAACACCACGCCCTCTAAAGAGATCGCTCCCATTAAGTCGGGGTTAGCTAAATCCTCTGCCTCGCTTTGGGCGTAGCCATAAGAGGTTTCATGCACCCTCACCGAACAGACCGACACCGCTTCGTTGTTGTGTAGCTCGGTCGCCTCTAAAATCGCGCTGATGAAAAGGTGGAACATTAAAGCGTAATGCTCGGCACTCGGATTAAAGCTCAATTTAGCATAACGGGCACAGGTGCCGACAATAAAATTTTGGAAACCTTCGGTTTCCTTGTCCCAAAAATGGTGGGCGTGGTCAAATGCGTCAATGAAGCTGGCGATTTCATTTTTAAAAATCCCAAAATCTAAGGTCATGCCCGCCTTGTCTAGCCGATGTGCCTTTAAAAACACCTCCACTTGGTAGTTGTGCCCGTGTATGCTGGTGGCACACCGCCTAGAAGTGCAATTACGCACGATGTGGCTTGCACAGAAGTGAAACGAACGGCGGATTTGCATTCAACGCCTATAACAGGGCTGGTAAATGGGGAGCTGGTGGTAGTAGCGGTAATGCTCCGACCTTGTGAAATCTATGCGCCCGATGGTGTTGGAGATCAGCTCTTCATACAGGCGGTTGTACCCACAGGTGTTTCCGCTCACACTCCCGTCAATGTAAAGCACCCGTTTATTGATGACATTGTCCCACCAATCTAAGATGAAATGCGACCCAGCCAACATTTTGGAATACGCCGAAAAGCCATTGATGGCGTAGTAGTCTGTGGGGACTTTGGCGCAATAAAACTGCCCCTCATGCCAGTAACAGCGGTTGCGTTTGGCGCGATCGATCAAAATGTAATGGTAAGCAAGCACAGGCACGGCAGAGATGTTGCGTACCACTTGGGCATAAATGACATTTTTGGCCTTAGCGGGGGGGTACTCTTGCATGCTAAAGACATTGTAAAAGCCCAACTCTTGCAAGTCGTAGATGATGAGCTGTATGTAAAAGGAGGTGACCATATCCTCTTTGTCATAGACCACCACCGTGGGCGAGCTGACATTAAAGACATACCCCGCTCTAACCTCAGAGAAATAGCCCATATTCAAGCGGTGGCAACCACTGAAGAGAAAGACCACAGGCAACAACCACAAAAAAAAGTGTCTCGTTTTCATAAGCCCATTTTACTACAAGTTTAGACAAACCAGCCTTGCAAACTCTCTAAATCGGCGTAACTTGTCATGTTGAGCGTGATAGGACTGATGGACACAAACCCCTCTTTTAGGGCTTTAAAATCGCTCATAGTCCCCTCTCTCTCCTCCCAGCGCAGGGGATTGACCCCCATCCAACAATACTGCTTGCCCTTGGGGTCTTGTTTGCAGTGGATGTTGTTGGCATACAACCGTTTGCCTAGTTGCGTGATTTTCACGCCCTTAAAATGCGGACTTTGGGGGACATTGACATTTAAAAACTTGCGCCCCTTCAAGGGGTAGCCCCTTAAGCACTGCGCCACAAGTTTCAAGGCGATTTCTTTGGCTAGGGCAAAATCAAATTGGCTAAAGAGTTTGCGCTCTTTGATGTATTGGGACAGGGCGATGGAGGGGATGTTGTGGATCGTGCCTTCTATGGCCCCGGCGGCTGTGCCCGAGTAGAGCACATCTTCGCCCATGTTGGAGCCATGGTTGATGCCTGAAACCAACAAATCAAAGGGGCGTTTGGCAATGGATAAGGCCAAACACACGCAATCGGTGGGTGTGCCATCATCCACGCGGTAATACCCCTCCCCCATTTGCTCCAAACGCAAGGGCAAGGTCGTGGTAACGCCGTGTCCGCACGCCGATTTTTCATTTTTAGGGGCGACCACCAAGACCTCAGCGACCGCTTCTAAGGCTTCTTTGAGCACCAAAAGCCCCCGTGCCTCATAGCCATCATCGTTTGTGAGTAAAATATAAGGCTTCATGCCAAACTCTCCAACAAATGCGTTAAATAAGTTCTTAGAGCGTGGGGCAGGGTTTCTAATCTGTCTAAAAATTGCGCTTGCAAGGCGCACAAATACCCTTGAGCTCCCTCTAGCCCGAGCAAGCGCACATAGGTGTTTTTCAAGCCATCAGCCTGCGTGCTTTTGCCCGATTGTTCGGGGCTTTGGGTCGCGTCAATGATGTCATCGCGTACTTGGAAAAACAGCCCCACAAGCAACCCTAAATCAAAAAGGATTCGCGCCAAGTCGTGGGGGGTCTTGCTAAACTCTTTGGCAATCAACGCCCCCATCTTAAGGCTCGCGGCAATGAGCTTGCCCGTCTTTAGGGTGTGTAACTCCTCTAACTCGGCTTGTTCTAGCTCTTGCCCCTCAAAGTGGCAATCTAGGGCTTGTCCTAGCACCATGCCCCTAACCCCCCCACATTGCGCTAGAGTCGCCACTAAGTGCACCTTTAGGGGGCTTGAGAGTTTGGCATTTGCGATGAGCTCAAAGGCGTAGGTGTTTAAACCATCGCCCACTAAAGTAGCGGTGGTTTCGTTGTAGGTGGTGTGTAGAGTCGGGTGTCCGCGACGCAAGGGGGAGTTGTCCATGCAGGGCAGGTCGTCATGGATGAGCGAATAAGTGTGCAACACCTCCAGGGCTAGAGCGATGGGGTAGGCTTGTTGTATGCGCTGGTTAGAGCGCACAAAAGCGCACACGACCGCTAAGAGCAACTTAGGTCTAAAGCGTTTACCCCCATTTAAAAGCATTTCCCAAAGGGCTTTTTCAAAAAAGGGGTGGAAGGTGTTTAAGGTGGGTTTATGCGCCCTTAAATACCCCTCAAAGGCGGTGCACACCTCGTTAAACAAGTGCAAATCACAGACGGACATAGAACTCAAATCCATTTCTTAAAACTAACAATTCAATCCCCCCCTGCATGTAGCCGTGGCTTAAAGCGCGGCGCAAGGCACTGAGTTTTGCGCTAAAGCTAGCCCCTGCCGGGGCAATGGGTCTGCGGTTGATCCACACAAGCTTGTCGCCCACATGCAAGACTTTAATGGCTTTGGGGCGGTTTTTGGCTAGGGCTTGAATCACAAAATGGGCATTTAGCTTCACCCCAAAGCGTTCCAAAAAACTATCAGGCAGTAAAAACCCCCCATAGCGTCTATCCACACTCACGCCCAAAGTCTTGTAACGCCCTCTCCGCAAGACTTGCACCCTTGCCCTCTTTTGATAGGCTAAATTACTCACTATCCACTCAAAATCCCGCACGCTGTCTATGTTGCGCCCATTGATGTTGGTGATTTTATCCCCCTCTAAAAAGGGGTTGTTGGCAAAGAAGGGATCCACGCTCTCCACGACCACACCCCCCCTTTGGTGCACCCGCACTCCGATGTCGCCATAGTAGGGCGTGCTTTGGCGCAAAAAGCGTTTAATGTAGCGGGCTTCTATAAAGCCCCCGCCCACCCCCACGCCATAAATTTGGTAACAAATGTTGCTCACCACGCCATTGGCCGCCACGGGGACAGAAAATCTAGCATAGTCTAAAAACCCCTCTTGGCGTCTGACAATCTGCCCTCTTGTGGCCTGGTGTGCACTCACACTGGCGAGCGGGTGGGTGTAGGCGTGCTCGTCTATATCTAAGAGACTGTAAGCAAACTCTGTAGGGGGGGTTTTGAGTAGATAAAAGCCAATGAAGGGGTCGGCTTTTAAGATTTTTGCCCCTTTGGGGATTTTGCCATGTGCGAAAGACACAGCCCCATCCTTCCAAAACAAGGACACACTCCCTGGGTGGCTCGCCCTTTTGTAGTAAGCTTGGCAATGTGAGAAGTCGTAGCCCTTGAGCGCACTTAAAAAGAGCCCCAAAAGCCCCATAAAGGCAAGAAAAAAGCGTTTTTGGCATGTGCAGGGCATTAGTTGGCTCTAAAGGTCAAAAGGTAAACCCTATTTTGCAAAGGGATTTAAGCCCCCAAGCATGCCAAAGGCTGAGTTTTTGCGTGTGTCCTCCACTTGTTTATACGCTTCGTTCAAGGCACTCATCAAGTAGATTTGCAAGGCTTCTTTGTCTTCAAGCAAGCCATCGTCAATGAAAATGTCTAGCAACTCACCCGCCCCATTGAATTTGACCTTCACGAGTCCGCCCCCACTCTTGGCTTCAAAAGTGGTGTTCTTGCTCTTTTCCTCCATTTCTTTAATCTGCTCTTGTAAGCTAGAGAGCAAACCGCCAAATTGGCTAAAATCTAACATGAATTGTCCTTTAATGTCGGGGCGTTGTGCGAATCTACAAACACGATGTGGGGTTTGTGGCTGGCTAAGTCCTCCAGGGCAAGCGATACATAGGCGACAATGATGACAAGATCGCCTTTTTGCACCAAACGGCTTGCCGCCCCGTTAATGCAGACCTCACAGCCTTGTCCCTCAATGACATAGGTGCTAAAGCGCGCCCCATTGTTGATGTTTAAAATATCCACCTTCATGAAGGGGGCGAGTTTAGACGCTTTCAGCAAGTCCTCCCCCAAAGTGATCGAGCCTTCGTAATTTAAATTCGCGTCCGTCACCACGGCGCGGTGGATTTTGCTATAAAGGGCTTGGATTAGGGGCATTTCTCACCTTAGGGCGTTTTGGTGGTTTGGCGTAGTTTACGGGATTTGCTGGGGTTTTTTGGCACAAGCTGCATTTCTTGGTTGCGCCATAAAAACCTGGCACCTCCCCCCTCTTTAAGTCCTCCAAAGAGCAGGGCATCGCTTAGTTTCACTTTAATGTGTCGATGGACTAATTTTTCTACAATGCGTGCACCTAGGGGGTCTTTTTGGCACAAGGTGGCTAGGTGATGGACAGCGGATTTATCCACCGCTAGACTGATGTTTCTGGGCGCAAGCATGGCTTCTATTTTCTTGCACTCTTTTTGCACCACGCACTCCAAATGCGCCAAGTCTAGGGGCTTAAAGGTCAAAATCGCATCAAGCCTTGAGCGCAATTCTGGACTTAATATCTCTTTTAGGGCGTTGTGGTATCTGTGGGCGTTGTCCTCCAAAAATCCGAGTTTGCCTAGAGTTTGGCTACCCGCGTTGGAAGTCAAGATCAAAATGGTGTGGCTAAAGTCGCTCTTGCGCCCAGTGTTGTCGGTGAGCGTGGCGTTGTCGGTGATTTGTAGCAACAAGTCATAAACATTAGGGTGTGCCTTTTCGATCTCGTCTAAGAGCAACACACAGCGGGGGTGTTTTCTAATAGCATTGACTAACAACCCACCCTGCTCAAAGCCCACATAGCCCGAGGGCGCACCGATGAGCTTAGAAATGCTGTGCGGTTCTTTATACTCGCTCATGTCAAAGCGCTCAAGGTGTAGGTGCATGTGCTTGGCTAGGGCTTTGGCAAGCTCGGTTTTGCCCACACCACTAGGCCCCACGAATAAAAAGCTGGCTACGGGTTTTCGCACGCCTGCCAAACCCGAAGCATGGATTTTGATGGTTTCGACCAAACGGGCGATCGCCTCGTCTTGGGCGAAGACCTCTTTTTTGAGCTGATCCTCGAGCCCCTTTAAGTGGTTCTTCTTTTCGGGGCTGATGTGGGCTTTGGGAATGTCAATTTTAAAGGACAGCACATTTTCAATATCGCTTTTAGAGATCGTGGGGGCGTGGGTGTTTGGGGTATAAATTTTCTTAAACGAGCCCGCCATGTCCATTAAATCAATGGCTTTATCGGGTAGGAAATTTTCATGCAAGTAATGCACGGACAAATCCACGCAAGCTTTCAGGGCTTCCTTGCTGTATTTGACCTTGTGGTGGCGCTCATAATAGCCAGCGATGTCCTCCAAAATGCCATAACAATCCTCTTTGGAGGGCTCTAGGATGTCGATTTTACTAAAGCGGCGACAAAAGGCCTTGTCCTTTTCAAGCACCGCCCTAAATTCGTCAAAGGTCGTTGCACCGATGCAACTTAAAGAGCCATCGGCGAGCATGGGCTTTAAGATGTTTGCCCCATCGAGTGCCCCTGCGCTGGAAGCCCCCGCCCCTAGTACGGTGTGGATTTCATCGATGAATAAAATGCTTCCCTTATCCCGTTGCAACTCTTTTAGGGTCTTTTTGAGGCGTTTTTCAAACTCGCCCCGATACTTGCTCCCGGCAACCATTGCGCTCAAATCTAAAGCGTAAATCGTGCGCCCGAGCAAAAAGGGGGGGACTTCTTGATGGGCGATTTTTAAGGCTAGCCCCTCAGCAATGGCGGTTTTACCCACGCCCGGCTCGCCCACCAATAGGGGGTTGTTTTTCTTGCGCCGCCCCAAAACTTCGATCACTTTCTTGATTTCATTCTCTCTATGGGACACGGGGTCGATGGCGTTTTGGGCAGCTAGGGCGTTTAAATCTCTAGCAAACTTCCTTAAAGCAGGGGTTTTCTCTTTGGAGAAAGTTAGAGGGGGTTGCTCTAAGATTTTAGGGCCATCCACGCCATAGGTTTTTAAAATGTCTGTGGCATAGCAGGGGATCTTTTCTACCATGAGCCACAATAAATCCTGCACATCTAGGATTTTGTGGGGCATTTCTTTAGCGTAACGGCTCAAGGCTTGAAAAAGATGGTTCAGGTGTTCATCATTGACAGGCGTTTTACCATGCCCCTCTAGGGCGTTTTCGTAAGTAGGGACACTCTCGGTGAGATAGTTTTGCGCCAGTTGTTTCGCCTCTTCAATGTCTAAGTCCAAACGCCTTAAAAAGCCCTGCACTTCTTTGTCATTCAACATGATGAAAAACAAATGCTCGGGAGTGATGTAGCGGTGTGAGAGCTTGCTTGCCAAGGCCATCGCAGCGTTGAGTAGGCGGTTGAGTCTTGTGGTGATGGGGGGCATTATTTTGCCACCAAAACGGGGATGGGGGAATTGTCAATGAAACTATTTTGGTGCGAGCCAAAAAGGCGGTAAAACATGGACGACTCGCTCGCCCCGATGACTAAGAGATCGAAGCTGGGTGCCATTTCTAAGACCACATCCACAGGATTACCCATTTTCAGCACCGTTTCGCAAGAAATGCCCTGTTGGGCAAAAAGCTCCATAAACTCGTCAATGAGTTGCTGGGATTGCTCGTTCGCCACAACCTCGGTTTGGCTGTAGTTCATGATCCCACTCTCAGGGTAAATCAACACCTCTGGGCTGACATGCACCAAAGTGAAATGTACCTCTTTGATCTGAGAAAACAGCCTCATCGCCGCATCCGCCCCACTTCTACACTCCTGTGTATCGCTGATCCCAAAAAGCACTCTAAGCATGGAACATCCTCACAGAATTTGACCCCAATTAT
Organism: Helicobacter sp. NHP19-003; assembly: GCF_019703305.1. NCBI lineage: Bacteria > Pseudomonadati > Campylobacterota > Epsilonproteobacteria > Campylobacterales > Helicobacteraceae > Helicobacter > Helicobacter gastrocanis. The sequence continues at coordinate 170,952 of NZ_AP024814.1, forward strand.
AGAAAAGTTAAGCTAAAAGTATCGTTAGGGGGCATTTATACTATAATACACCGCTACTAAAAACCACGACAAGGACTTAGTATGTACCGCCCTATTTTTATCAGCGCCACCAATACAGACATGGGCAAGACCACCGTAGCCCTACAACTCGCCCAGCTTTACAACGACAAAGGCATTAAAACCCTTTTGGCAAAGCCCATTGAAACGGGGATCAACACACAAGAACAAGGGGATGCCCAAGTCCTTTTAGAAGCCAATCAGCACATAGACCCCGATTTAAGCTTAGAGGACATCAGTTTCTACCGCTTTGTTTTGGCAGCTAGCCCCTTTGTGGCCGCCCGTTTTGAACCCCACCTACCCCCCATAGACTTCAAACACATAGAGAAAAAGCTCAAAGCTCTGCAAGAAAAATGCGATTTGCTCATCATTGAGGGCGTGGGAGGCTTGCTTGTGCCTTTAGATGAAAAGGTGCGGATTGTGGATTTAGCCCTCTACCTCAAGACAAAATTGCTGTTAGTGAGTGGAAGCAAACTAGGCATGCTAAACGACCTCTTGCTCAATTTGCACTACCTCAGTTCTAATAAAATCCCATGCCAAATTGCGATCAACATGCAAGACAACCGCAACTACTACCAGACCAGCAAACCCTATGTGGATTATCTAAACAGCAGCCTCAAAGACCCCATTTTGGTGTTTCAAGAACAACAAGACCTCCTCTTAAACCGTCTCTTAGAATCCTAAAAAGCCCTTGTTTATTAAAAATGTAAGTTAAATGACTATAATACCCCCCTAATTCAAATGCAAGGAGAAAACATGTTTACTTTAAGAGAATTGCCCTACAGCAAAGACAGCATGGGGGATTTTCTAAGCCCCACCGCTTTTGACTACCACCACGGCAAGCACCACCAAGGCTATGTCAATAACCTCAACAACCTCATCAAAGACAGCGAGTTTAAAGACAGCTGTTTATTCACCATCCTCACTAAATCCAGCGGAGGGGTGTTTAACAACGCCGCACAAATCTACAACCACGACTTCTATTGGGACTGCCTAAGCCCCAAAGCCACCCAAATGAGCGATGAACTCAAACACGCCCTCACCGCAGACTATGGCTCATTAGAAGCCTTTAAGGAAGCTTTTATCAAAAGCGCAACCACGCTCTTTGGCTCTGGGTGGAATTGGGCGGTTTATAACCCCGCTAACCACAAGATCGAAATTGTGCAAACCAGCAACGCCCACACCCCCGTAACCGAGCATAAAGTACCCCTTCTAGTCGTGGATGTGTGGGAACACGCCTACTACATCGACCATAAAAACGCCCGCCCCGTCTATTTGGAGAAATTCTACGAACACATCAACTGGGCATTTGTGTCCGAGTGTTTAGAGTGGGCGAAAAAGGAAGGTTTGGGCTCTGTGGATTATTACATCAACCAAATCGTGCATAAGAAAGCCTAGCCGTGCAAGACCCCCTTGTCATTGGCTCTAGAACCTTTACCTCCCGCCTCATTGTGGGCAGTGGCAAATACAAAGACTTCGCCACCACCAAAAAAGCCACTTTAGCCAGCGGAGCGGACATGCTGACCGTGGCGGTTAGGCGGGTCAACATCACCGACCCACACAGTGAGAACTTGTTAGACACCTTTAAAGACACCCACATCAGCTTTTTGCCAAACTCCGCCGGTTGCACCACCGCTAAAGAAGCCCTTGCGCTTTTTAGGTTGGTTAAGGAAGCCACGGGAATTGATTTTATCAAGCTAGAGATCATCGGCGATTCGCGCACTCTCTATCCCGATGTGCTAGAAACCTTAAACGCCTGTGAAATTTTGGCCAAAGAGGGCTTTTGTGTGCTCGCTTACAGCAATGATGATCCCATCGTGGCAAAAAAGCTTGAAGATGCCGGGGCTAGTGCCGTGATGCCTCTAGCCTCGCCTATTGGCAGTGGACTAGGCATCCAAAACCGCTACAACATCGGTTTTATCAAAGAAGCTGTGAAAGTCCCCGTGATTGTGGATGCGGGCGTGGGCTGTGCCTCGGATGCAAGCATTGCGATGGAGCTAGGCGCAGATGGGGTTTTAACCAACTCCGCCATCGCTCTAGCCCAAAACCCCGTTTTAATGGCTGAGAGCATGAAGCATGCCGTTTTAGCCGGACGCCAAAGCTATCTGGCCGGGCGAATCCCCAAAAAGGCCTACGCTAGCCCTAGCTCTCCCGTTTTTGGGCTTGCCCAACTTTGAAAGACACCCTCTTTTGCACCCCTTTGCCTAAACGCTTTGAGTTTGACAGCCAAGTGGCGGGCATGTTTGACGACATGCTCGCACGCTCCATCCCCCACTATCACGAAACTTTAAAACTTGCCAGCCACTTTGTAGCGCAGGATTTAGTGGGCGTGGTTTATGATTTGGGCTGCTCTACGGGCAATTTCTTAGCCACGCTTGCCCCCCTTTTGCCTAAAGACACGCCCCTAGTGGGTGTAGACAATGCGCCGAGCATGTTAGAAAAGGCGCAAGAAAAGCTAAAAAGTCTTCTCGTGTCTTTGCGCTGTGAAGATTTGCTGACAACTCCCCTAGACAACGCAGGGGCTGTGGTCTTGCTCTACACCTTGCAATTCATCCGCCCCTTGCAACGCCAAGCCTTGATGCAGCGCATTTTTAATGCCCTAAAGCCCGGGGGAGTGGTGCTTGTGGCGGAGAAAATGATGAGCTTGGACCGCATTTTAGACAAGCAAATGGTGGAGCTGTACTACCTTTACAAACAAGCGCAGGGCTACACCCTAAGCGAAATCACCTTTAAAAGAGAAGCCCTAGAAAATGTCCTAGTGCCCTACAGCTTGCAAGAAAACATGGCTCTCTTAGAGCAAGCGGGCTTTAAACAACCCGAAGTGCTGTTTAAGTGGGTGAATTTTGGGTTGCTGATCGCCCGCAAAATCTAGGGGCAAATCGCCTCCAACATCTCCAAATCGAAGCCTTTCAAGGCAGTGTACTCGGGGTGATCTTGCGTGGTGAGTAGCCTAAAGCGTTTAATGCCAAGACTTTTGAGCACCAACGCCCCGACACCAAAGTTTTTCAGCGTGTCATGCACCTTTGCTTGGGGATCAATGAAGACCAACACCCCCCCCTCACAGCTCAGTTTCTTGACCACACGCATGAAAAAGTCGTGGTTTGCCGCATGGCTCAACAATTCGTGATCGCTTCTAATGATGTGAAAACGCACCAAAGGGGCATCGCCAAGCTCCCCAAACCTATAGACAAAATGTTTCCTTTTCAAATGGTCTAAAAACACCAAGTTTTGGCAATCTAGCCCGGCTAAAGTGGCGGGCGACTCTCCAAGCAAAGTCAATAAATTCTCACTTTGCAACCGGTAGCTCACGATGTCGGACACATATAAAATTTTCAGCTCGTGGGTCTTGGCAAAATCGAGCAAAAATTTATCCCCCCTCTTTGCCATAGAGCCATCCTCTTTCATGATCTCACAAATCACACTCACGGGCTTTAACCCCGCTAATTTGCATAAATCCACGCTCGCCTCCGTGTGCCCTGTGCGCACCAAAACCCCCTCTTCTTTGGCAATCAAGGGGAAGATGTGCCCCGGGCGCACAAAGTCCTTTGGACTGCTGTGCTCCTTGCATAAAAGCTCGATGGTTAGAGAGCGCTCATAGGCCGAAATGCCCGTTTTGGCTGCCTTTGCGTCAATGGAAATCGTGAAAGCCGTTTCATGTTTGGAGTCGTTGTGGCTCACCATGGGCTTTAAATCAAATTTATTGGCGATCTCTTGGGTCAGGGCGACACAAATGAGCCCTCTGGCGTACTTCGCCATAAAATTGATTTTCTCGGGCGTGCTGAAAATGCCCGCCATCACCAAATCCCCCTCGTTTTCTCTGTCCTCATCGTCCATCAAAATCACCAACTCCCCATTTTTTAGGGCATTGATGGCCTGCTCCACTCTTTCTAAATTTGTCATGCACTCCCTTTAGGCTAGATTAAGCATTGTAGCACAACTTAATATTTGTCTGTATGTGCTTATAATAAGGGGTTACAATTTTGTAGAAAGGATGCCCATGCGTTTGTTGATTCTTGTTTTGGCTATGTGTTCTTGTTTTGGGGCGCAGATTAAAGTTGCGGCAGCGGCGAATTTGAGCAAAGCTTTAGTGGCGATCAAGGTCGCGTTTTTAAAAAACCACCCCAAGGACAAGGTACTCATCAGCTTTGGGTCTTCGGGGAGTTTGTTTAAACAAATCACACTGGATGCACCCTATGATTTATTCATCAGTGCCGACAAAGACCGTCCCTTAAAGTTGGCCAAAGGGGGCTTCACCCCCTACCCCGTACAAGTCTATGCCAGAGGGGTGTTGGTGCTTTGGAGCGCAACAAGGCCGGTGAAGTCCTTAGACGCACTGCAAGATTCTTACGACCATTTAGCCATCGCCAACCCCGCCCTAGCCCCCTATGGGCGGGCGAGCATGGAGGTGCTAAAAAAGTTGCACCTTGCCGATACTTTGCAACTCAAGATCGCTGAGGCCAACTCGGTGGGGCAAGCAACCGCCTATGTTGAAAGCAAGGCCGCACAACTAGGCTTTAGCGCTCTCTCTTTAATGGATAAAAAGGCGCATTATTTCATTGTGCCCCAAGAGTATTACAGCCCCATAGAACAGGCGATGGTACTCACCAAATGGGGAGGGGATAAAAAATTAGCCAAGGATTTTGCGGATTTTATCTTGAGTATCAAAGGGCAAGCCCTTTTAAAAGCCCATGGCTACTTAATCGCCCCCTTTGCAAACTGATTTCATCGCCACGCTCGCCTTGACTTTCAAGCTGGCGGGTTTGACGACCCTGATTTTATGCCCCATAGGACTGGCACTAGGGGCGTATTTAGCGTTTAAAGATGGGTTTTTAAAGCTGGTTTTGGAAACCTTAACTTGGATGCCCTTAGTCTTGCCTCCCACGGTGTTGGGCTTTTACCTCTTAGTGCTCTTTGCGCCCACGAGCCCTCTTGGGGTGTTTTTAAAAAAATTTGACATCCATTTAGTTTTCAGCTTTAGCGGCTTGGTGTTGGCCAGCGTCATTTTCTCTTTACCTTTTATGGTAAATCCCATCCAAAACGCCCTAAAGAGCTTGCCAAAGTCGCTAAGAGAGGCGAGCTATACCTTGGGCAAAAGCAAGGTTTTTACTTTCTTTTGGGTGCTCTTGCCTAACATCAAGCCCGCTTTGTTCATGGCACTCATCACGACTTTTGCACACACCATCGGTGAATTTGGAGTTGTGATGATGGTGGGGGGCAACCTTGAGGGAGAAACGAGGGTGGCGAGCATCGCCATTTACACCCAAGCCGAAGCGAATAATTTAGCCCTAGCAAACCAATACGCTCTCACTTTGAGTGTTTTAAGCTTTGCCCTCCTCTTTGGCATGCTGATAATCCAAAAACGCATGCGGGCTTTTTACAAAATTTAGGGTTTTTGTGTTAAAATGGGGGCTTAAATTATCGAAAGGTTTGTGTGATGAAGCGAGAAGTGAATTTGGCAGTCGGTGTTGGTGTTTTAAAAAAAGCCGCCCCTTTGTGCCTTTCTGTTGGTTTGGCAGCAGCATTTGTAGGGTGTGGCTGGTTTAAAAAACCCGGAGTTACACAGCTCATCCCACCCTCAGCCACAGGCTTGCAAGCCCCCATTTACCCGCCCACGACCTTTAACAATGGGCGTTCTCCCCGCTCCATGCCCGTTTTCCCCAAAGAAAACCCTTCTTCTCCGCAGATCACGACCCACTTTGACAATTCCAACCAAAGTGTCGCCCCCTCAGCTGGGGAGAATGGCATGATCGCCAACACCCCCATCCTCACCCCCACCAATGTGATCGAACTGAGCGCAGTGGGCATGGGTGTCGCGCCCGAGTCGACCATTTCGCCCTCCCAAGCCCTCGCTTTAGCCAAAAGGGCGGCGATCGTAGATGGCTACCGCCAACTGGGCGAAAAAATGTATGGGATTCGCGTGAACGCCACAGACACGGTCAAAGACATGATCTTGCAAAACTCTGTGATCAAGACTAAAGTCAACGCCCTCATCCGCAATGCCGAGATCACCGAAACGATCTATAAAGACGGGCTGTGCCAGGTGAGCATGGAGCTCAAACTAGACGGGCGCATTTGGTACAATGTCTTCAACCGTGCACGCGGGTGAGACACGGATTAAATTTTGCGTTTGGGTGTTTTGTGGGGGCGGTTGCTGGCAGTCGGGTTATTCGGGTTGCTTTTAAGTGCGTGTAACCACCAGCCCAAGGTTGCCAAACCTAAAAAGCCCCATAGAAAGCTCTTCATCAAAAAGAGTTACGCCCAGCGGCAAAGAGAGGAAGAAGCCAAAATTAGGCAGGAGTTGGAGAAATTTAAGCTCATTTACATTTACACGCCCGTGTTGCGCTTTTACGACTACGGGACCATCGGACGCACCAAAGAGGGGGATTTGGAAATCGTGCTCTACAAACTCAGCCACCGTTTGGGCGACATTGTCATTAAGAAAAATTACATTTGCTTTTCGGGGACCTGCACAGCCAAGTGGAGTGCAGCTAGGGACATGTTTGGCAAGGTGAGCTATGGCGACCTCTTTGACGACATTGTGCTGGGGCGCGACATTTTTCAAGGCATCGGCAAGCAAATCACCCCTAATGGTACTTTGATTCAGCGTTTTGTGGAAAATGGGCAGCTCATTTACTACGAACGCAACCCCGAAAAAACCTTGTTCCAGAACATGACCACGGGCGTGGCCATCGTGTTTGAAGCCTACCACCCGCAATGATTTAGGGAGTTTGTTTTGCGCTTACGCTTTTTATGGCCTTGTTTACCGGTTTCTTTAATGGCTAATGGGTTTCAAATCTCCGAGCAGAGCCTGAATGGCACCGCTTTGGGCTCGGCTTATGTGGCTGGGGCACGCGGGGCGGATGCGAGTTATTACAACCCAGCCAACATGGGTTTTACCAACGATTGGGGGGAAAACCGCAGCGAGTTTGAGGTGACCAGCACGGTCATCAACATCCCCGCTTTTAAATTTATGGTACCTGGCAGCAATCAAGGGCTTTACTCCATCACCAGCCTTATGGTGGACAAGAGCAAGCAGAATTTATTAAAAATTCTAGGCATTTTGGGGCTGGGCGATGTCGGATCCGTCGTAGGCGATAAAATCATCATCAATGGCCTGCCCGCTGCCCAAAAACTCATCAACAACCTAGAGAATTTAACCAACCAAAAGGTCGTTACCGTGGCCTCTATGCCTAGCGATCAAGTGGTGCCCGGCTGGACGGGCACGACCAATTTCATCTTGCCCAAATTCTTTTATAAAAGCCGCACGCACAATGGCTTTACTTTTGGGGGCAGTTTTACGGCCCCCTCAGGACTTGGCATGAAGTGGCATGGGCCCGGGGGCGAATTCCTGCGCGATGTTTTTATCATGATGGTTGAGCTTGCCCCCAGCATCAGCTACACCATCAACAACCGCTTTTCTGTGGGCGTGTCGGGGCGTGGGCTTTACGCCACGGGCAGTTTTAACAACACCGTGTATGTGCCCTTGCACGGCGCATCAGTGCTCACCGCAAGCCAAATTTTGGGTCTGCCCAACAAAGTCTTTAGCCAGCAAGTCCCAAGCTCCATGCGCCAGCAACTCGCCAGCATCGGTTGGCAACCCGCCATCAACTGCCAACCCAATGTTGATCCCAATTCCACAGAGTGCCAAGCTTACTATAGTGGGCTCAAGCAAATCATGCGCTACAGTGGGCTGCAACAAGCCGACTCCGATCTGTATGGAACGGCGCAAGTGGTGCAACAGAGCAATGGCAGTGCGTGGAGCGGTGGTTATCGAGCAGCGGCGAGCATGCGCGTGTTTGACAATGGCATGTTTTCTGTGGTTTACAACAGCAGTGTAACCTTTAACATGCGTGGCAGGCTGACCGCTTTAACGGAACTAGGGCCAAGTTTAGGCGATGTGCTGACAAGGGGGAGCTTGAACATTAATGTGTCCTTACCCGAAATGCTCGACATCGCCTATGCTCACGAGTTTTTCAAGCACCATTTGCGCATCGAGGGGGTGTATCGGCGCACTTTTTGGTCGCAGGGCAATAAATTCTTGGTAACCCCAGACTTTGCCAATGCGAGCTATCAGGGCATCGGCGGGGCGGTGCAGACCTTAAACTCGGCTACCCTTAAAAAGATGGTGGGGCTGGCGGACTTTAGCGGGGTGATGAATATGGGGGCGGGCTGGCGCGACACCAACACCTTTAGGGTGGGCGCGACTTACATGGGGCGCTCTTTGCGTTTAATGGGGGCGTTTTGCTACGATCAGGCCCCTAGCCCGCAAGAGGCGATCGGCATTCCCGACTCCAATGGCTACACCATCGCCTTTGGGGCAAAATATAATTTTAGGGGTTTTGACATCGGCTGGGGGGGGACTTTCACCTTTAAAAGCAACCGCAATGGCTATTACCAATCCAACGACCTAGGACAATTGCGTATTTTCTCTGCATCTTTGGGTTATCGCTGGTAGTTTAAACGCCGTTTTTAAACACATTACAAGTCCTTTTAGCTAAAATTGAGCTTTTATTTTATTTTTAAGGATTGTGATGCCACAGCCGAGCGTTGGCCGCTATGTCCCTTGGGTTGGATTTGTAGTCGGTCTTGTGTTGGCTTTATTGGTGTATTTTTCCATGTCCGCCCACTTGGAGAGCATCCAGCACAGCCTCAACCAGCCTAAATTAAAGATCGAGAGCATGCCCTTTGTGGCTGCCATCGCAGTTTTAATGGGGGTGTGGTGGATGAGTGAGGCGATTGAATTGGTGGCGACCGCTTTGCTGCCCCTAGTGCTGTTTACCCTCTGTGGGGTGGCAAGCTTTAAAGATGTGGGCGCAAGCTACGCCTCCCCCATTATCTTTTTGTTCATGGGGGGGTTTGTGCTGGCGATGGCGATGCAAAGGTGGAATTTACACACCAGAATCGCTTTAAACATCATCGCTTTGGTGGGGACCAGCCCTAGGGCACTGGTCGCCGGCTTCATGCTCGCCACAGCGTTTTTGTCTATGTGGGTGAGCAACACCGCCACGGCCGTGATGATGATGCCCGTAGGCCTTAGCGTGTTGCAATTAGTCGCCAAACTCTTAGAACAAAACCAAGAGCAAGCAAAACCCTTGGACTCCAGCCCGCTTTCACGCACCAGCACACAAGGAGGGATTTTACAAAACATTGTAGACAAAGGCAAGGATGCCAAAACCCCGGTGCACCGCACTAACTTTAGCGTGTGCCTGATGCTAGGCATCGCCTACAGTGCCTCTATTGGCTCGCTAGGCACGCTCATAGGCACACCCCCCAATGCGCTTTTAGCCGGCTACATGCAAGAAGCCTTGCATGTGAAAATCGACTTTGGCAAGTGGATGATCCTTGGCATGCCTTTATCTTTACTCATGCTCTTTGCCACTTGGGCACTGCTCACTCATGTGATCTTTCCCATTAAAATCAAAAACATCCCCGGAGGCAAAGAGATGATCCAAGAAGAGTTAAAGAAACTTGGGCGCATGGACGGCGGGGAGCGCTGGGTCGCCATCCTCTTTGTGCTCGCCTCTCTTGCTTGGACTTTCTTAGGCAGTTTTTTACACTCTAGGGGGGTTAAAATTGCCAATGTGGATTCAATCATCGCGATGGCTGTGGCAGTGCTTTTATTCATCATCCCCGCACAAAACACCCGCCTTATTGATTGGAACACCATGAAAAAGCTCCCCTGGGATGTGCTCTTGCTCTTTGGCGGGGGGTTAGCCCTTTCAGCGCAATTTTCTAAAACGGGGCTGTCCTTGTGGATCGGCAAGCAAGTCGCCTTGCTAGGGCATATCCCCCTCTTGCTCTTGATTGTGCTTGTAACAACTATGGTGATTTTTTTAACAGAGATCACCTCCAACACCGCCACCGCCGCCGCCTTCTTGCCCGTTTTGGGGGTGTGGCTTTGGGGCTGGGATTTCATGGGGCTGAAGTGTTGCTCCTCACCGTTCCTGTAGCCCTTGCCGCCACTTGCGCCTTCATGCTCCCTGTAGCGACCCCACCCAACGCGATCGCCTATGGCTCGGGCTATTTGCAGATGAAGGACATGATCAAGGCCGGCTTGTGGCTCAATTTGATCGGCATTGTCCTCATCAGTACCTTTGCTTATAGCCTTGTTCACATCATTTTTACACACTAAAGGATCGCAATGCAACTCAAATCAAAATTTTCTGGGGAAAGGGCACGTTACTTCACGGGGGTGGCTTTGCTCATTTTGGCCACCATCGTGTTGTCTTTGGACTCCTTGTGGTTGTTTTGGGCAGTGTTGGGCATTCTCTATTTGATCGGCGCTCACGAAGCCTTGCACCTTTACCAAAAAATCTATGGCTATGCACCCAATGTGTGGCACTATGTGGGCTTGACCTTTGTGTGGTGTTTTGTCTACATCGCCCCGCCCATTGAGAGCACGGTGATGATAGGGATGTTTGTGGTCGGGTTCTTGGCTTATAAGGGCTTTGATGTGCACCACAGCTTTATCTTTATTTACCCCACTTTGCCTTTTGTCTACATTTTGGCTTTGTTTAGAGAGTTTGGGGTGATGGCGGTGGTGTGGCTCGTGGCAGTGGTGGTGTTTGCCGATGTGGGGGCGTATTTTGGCGGGCGGCTCTTTGGCAACATCCCCTTAAGCCCCTCTTCGCCTAAAAAAACCCTTGAGGGGGCGTTTGTCGGTTTCATGTTTGCGAGCGTGGTGGGGGGGCTGGTGGGCTTAAAGTATGTGGGCTTTCTCTACGCCTTTGTAACCAGCGCAATTATGGCCATCAGCGCCATTTGGGGGGATTTGTATGAGAGCTCTTTGAAAAGGCGGGCGGGGGTGAAAGACAGCGGGAGCATCTTGCCCGGACATGGGGGGGTTTTAGACCGCCTAGATGCCATGTTCTTTGCCGCTATAAGTTTGCACTTCCTGCTATGCACGAAAGCCGCTATAGAAGCCGCTTTATGATCATTTTAGGCAGCACAGGCTCAGTGGGGCGGCAAGCCCTAGAAGTGGCAGAGCTGTTTAACTTACCCATAGAAGCTTTAAGCGCCGGGCGCAATGTGCAGCTTTTAAACGCCCAAATCGCCGCCCATAAACCCAAAAAAATTGCGATTTTAGAAAAACAAGACTACCCCCACTTGCAAGTCCCCGCAGGCACAGAGGTGTTTATTGGGGGGGAGGGGATCGCCCAAATGGTGGCAAGTAGCCAAAGCCCCTTGGTGCTCAACGCCCTTGTGGGCTTTAGCGGGCTAGAACCCAGCTTGTGTGCTTTTAAAGCGGGCAAGACTTTAGCTTTAGCCAATAAAGAGTCTTTGGTGGTGGGCGGGTGGCTTTTAAAAGGGGCGCACATTTTGCCCATTGATAGCGAACACTTTGCGCTCAATGTGCTGCTCAAAAACACACCTAAAGAACACATAGACACTTTGTTTTTAACCGCCAGTGGGGGGGCTTTGCGCGACACCCCTCTAGAGCAAATCGCAAACCAAAGCCTTGAGGAGGTCTTGCAACACCCCAACTGGCAAATGGGTGTGGACATCACCATCAACTCGGCAAGCATGGCAAATAAACTCTTTGAGCTCGTGGAGGCGCATTGGCTCTTTGGAGGGCTTAAAGTGGATGCATGTCTTGAGCGCAGCTCAAGTGTACACGCTTTGGTGCGCTTTAAAGACCAAAGCTACCATGCACAACTGAGCCATCCCGACATGCGCCTGCCCATCATCCATGCCCTAAGTCCAGAAAACGCCCCAAACGCCCCCACAAAGCCCCTTGAAATATTTAGCACCCCGTTTAAATTCGAGCCCATAGACACCGACAGATACCCCCTTTGGAGGTTTAAAGACTTGCTTTTACAAGAGCCCAAGCTGGGCGTGGTGCTCAACGCCAGCAATGAAGAGGCCCTACAAATTTTCAAGGCGGGGGCGATGCCCTTTGGCAAAATAAGCGCACTGGTGGCGCATAGTCTAGAACACTTTAAAGACAAACTCCCGCCCCTAGAAAATTTAGAGCAAATCCAAGCCCTAGACAAGGAAGTACGCCACTTCGTGCAGGCTTTAGACTAAACTTTTTAGGTGGGCTAAAAACTTAAGTTAGGGTTAATCTTTTTTAGATAGAATTGGCCCTTCACGGAGTATGGCGCAGCCTGATTAGCGCGCACCCTTGGGGTGGGTGAGGTCGTGGGTTTGAATCCCGCTACTCCGACCATTTCCTCTTGAATTTTTTACCCAGCAAGCGTTTGGATAGATTGTGGATTTTTAGTCATGGCTTTCGTAGGTTTTGTCTGCCCTAACCCCCCCTTGTGTGTCTACTTTTTCCCTCTAATCAAAGGCCTTTCGTAGTTGATGTCGTCGTCTTGGTTTTGCTGGTTGCTTTGTTGTGTCGTTTTTTTCGTGCTTTGGGTGCTTTGGGCAGAGGTTTTCTGTGCGGCGGCGGGTTTGTTGGGCGTTGTGTTTTTAGCAGGGGTGCTTTGGGTGCACCCTGTGATTAAAAGAGTTGCCAAAAGGGCGGTGCTTAAAGCGTGTTTTTCCATAGGCTTCCTTGTGTAAATTTTCAAAAACCCGCTATTATAACACACTTTGCACCTAAGATTGCCAAAACGGCACTAATGTGGCAAATCGTAAATGGGGCAGTCTTTCACGCCGATGTGGTGTCTTGTGAATTTTTCCACATTGGCTTGGGCTTTTTTGGGATCGGTGACCCAAGTTTTGTAAAACTCAAAGGGGCATTCGGCCACGCCTTTATCCCCATCGCCACTGATGAAGACCCCACTATAGCCTCTGTGTAAGAGTTTGAAGAGTTGGTTTTGGCTTTGGTCGTGTTTACGGGCATCGCGGATTTCGTGCACGGAGAGTTGGGCGTATTGAATCCCATACTCTTCTTCCCCACACTCACCCAAAGTGCGTCCGTCAAAGCCCACAATGCTGGAATGCCCGAAGTAAGAATACACCCCGTCAAACCCGGCGGCGTTGGCCACCGCCACATAGCATTGATTTGCCCACGCCATAGATTTGACCATATTGATTTGTTGTTCTTTAGCAGGATACATATAGCCTTGACAGCGCACAATGAGCTCGGCCCCACGCATCGCACAGTCGCGCCAAATTTCAGGATAGTTGCCATCATCGCAGATGATGAGAGAGACTTTTAAGCCCTTGGGGCCTTCCACGACATAGGTTTTGTCCCCCGGATACCAACACTCAATAGGACACCAGGGCAAAATTTTGCGGTATTTTTGCACAATCTCGCCCTTGTCGTTGATTAAAATCAAGGTGTTGTAGGGGTTCTTTTTAGGGTCTTCGTGCTTTTCACCCGTTAAAGAAAACACGCCCCACACCTTGTTCTTTTTGCAGGCGTTGGCAAAAATCGTGGTTTCTTCACCAGGCACACTCGCCGCCGTGTCAAACATTTCTTTGCGATCATACATGATGCCGTGCGTGCTGTACTCGGGAAAGATGATCAAATCTAGCCCAGGCAAACCTTGTTTCACGCCTGTGATCATGTCTGCAATTTTATGGCAATTGTCTAGGACATCTTGTTTAGTGTGTAGCCTAGGCATTTTGTAATTCACCACCGCCACGCCAACGGTGTCTGGACTGCTGCTGATATCTCCGTGTCGCATTGTTGCTCCTTCAAATATAATCAAAATGCGCCAAAACTTTAAACCTGCAAGGTAAACGCTTTTTTAACATTTAGCAAATCCTAGGCAACAGCTCGCCCTCTAGGATGTCTAAAGGGCGTTTAGAGCCCCATGGGGTTTTTAAAGTTACGCCGCGCCCAGCCACCACCTCCCCGATGACACACGCCTTTTTGGCCCCCCCCTCTTGCAACAGAGCGCAAACTTGGCGCGCATCCTTTGCCTCCACGCAAAGCACGCACACCCCCTCATTGGCGAGCATAAAAGGCTCTAGCCCTAAAATCTCACACACCCCCCTAACCCCCTCTAAAATGGGGATGCAATCTTCCTCCACCTCTATGCCCACACCTGAACTTTGCGCCCACTCGTGCAACACAGAGGCTAAGCCCCCCCTTGTCGCGTCCCTTAAAGCGTGGAGTTTGCACCCGCTTTGAAACACGGGTTCTAAGAGGGGGTATAGTTGCTGACAATCGCTGACTAAAGGCGTGTCTAGCTGGATTTCTGCCCTTTGGGAGAAGAGCACTGCCCCATGCGTGCCGATAGCTCCGCTTACAATGATCACCTGCCCCTCTTTAAGATTTTTTGCGCTCAAATGTGGGTAAAGCACAGGACCTAGGGCGGTCGTGTTGATGAAAATTTGATCCACACAGCCCTTTGGCACAACTTTGGTATCCAAAGAGAGCAGTTTAAGCCCCCCTAAGCGCAGTTGCGCTTGCATAGAAGCCAAGATTTCTTGCAAAAGCGCAACCTCTAGCCCCTCCTCCAAGATGAAGCCCACGCTTAGGTACTCAGGATGCGCCCCTTGCATGGCAACATCGTTTGCGCTCCCACACACGCACAGCTTGCCGATGTCTCCCCCTTTAAAGATGGGCGGATCGACCACAAAGCTATCAGTGCTAAGGGCTAATGCCCCCCTAGCCTCAAACACCCCCGCATCCTCACCCTCTGCTGTTAAAAACCCTTGCAAATGGGGCATAAAAACTTTATGGATGAAGTCTTGCGCCTCTTTGCCCCCATTGCCACAGCTTAAAGCCACAACTTGCATACAGCCCCTTTATAATGAATTTGCTACAAAATGCGCCTGCCCTAACGCCAAAGCCCCGTCTGTGGGGGGCAGTAGTTTTGGCAGGAAAAACACCCGATTTTTAAAAATCTCTTGGATGGTGTCGCCTAGCAAGCGGTTTAAAAACACCCCCCCGCCTAGCAGTAGGGGTAAATCGTAGCGCACAGATAAATTTAGGGCGATGTGGGCTAGGGTGTTGTGGAATTTCTTGGCCACTAGGGCGTGATCTTGGGCTAAAATGTCCGCCTCCATTGCCCTTAGCATAGGGGCGATCGAGATGTCCTTTTGGATGTCAAAGGGGTAGATGTCGTTGGTAGGATGGGTGGCAGCCAAGCTCTCTAATTGCATGGCGCTTTGGGCTTCATAGGTGTTAAACGCCCCGACCTGACAAAAGCTCGCCACAGCATCAAACAGCCGCCCCACAGAAGTGCTAGAGATGAGCGCCATTTGTTTATTTAGCAAGGTGGCGACATTTTGTGCTTTTTGGGGATCTAAAAGCAGGGGGGCAAAGGCTAGGTTATGTTGGTGGGCTAGAGCGTAGCCTAGCGTGTGTGCATCTTTTAGCAGCTCGGTAGAGCGGGGGTAAAGCGTGGCTTGTAGGCTGTGTAAGTGCTTGGTGTGAAACTTGCCCCCTTGATAGGTGGCTAAAAACACCTCCCCACCCCAAAGGCTCTTTTCTGGAGACAGCCCAAAGCCATCGCAAATGAAGGCCAAGAGGGCTTGCCCCTCTTTAAGGGGGTGTTCTAATCCCCACTCGGCAAGCAGGGCGTGCAGGTGGGCGGCGTGGTGCTGCACCTCTTTAAGGGGGGCGTGTTGCTCTTTGCCGATTTGGCTAGCCGTGTAATTGGGGTGCAAATCTAGCCCCACAACTTCGGGCTTGGCATAAAGTTTGGTGAAAAAGTTTAAATCCTGCTGATACCTCTCAATGCTTGCCACGCTCTCAAGGGCACTAAGCTCAGGCGTAACCAAACAACCCTCTTTGATGAAGCATAAATTCGCCTTGTTTTGCGCCCCCATGCCTAGCGTGTTTTGCGATGCATTTAGGGGCAAGTGCAAGGGGGCATAGCCTCTAGCTAGGCGTATAAGGCGCATTTGCCCTGCTACAAGGCGCACCACGCTATCGTCAATGCCATGCACAATGGGGCGTTTGTGGTCTAAAATGCTAAGTTTAGGAAATTTGGCTTGCAACTCCTCTAACTCTGTGATGATGGGCTCGCTTTTTAAATTTGCGCTTGTGAAAACAAGCACCCCCACTTCTTGTAAGATGAGATGGTGCAAGGCGGTGTAGGGCAAGAGTATGCCCAAAGTGTCTAGGTTTGGGGCTAAGTGGTTGTAAAGATCTGTTTTTTTGCGCGCCAACACAATCGGGGCTTCTTTGGAGCTTAGGGCTTTTAGCTCTTGGGGGTTTAAATGCACGCATTTTAACGCCTCTTTTGGGCTAGCCACCATTAAGGCTAAAGGCTTGAAGGGGCGGGTTTTTAAGGCGCGGATTTGTTCTATCGCCCCCTTGTTGTCGGCTAAAGCTGTGAGCGCAAAGCCCCCCACGCCCTTGATCGCCACCACCTCTCCCCTTTTTAGGGCGTTTATGGCTTCTTGTAGGGCGTTTTGGTGTGCTGTGCCTTTTTTGTCATAAAAGTTCAAACTAATGGGGCATTTGGGGCAGCTTAAAGTTTGGGCAAAAAAACGGCGGTTTGCGGGGTCGTGGTAGTCCTTGACACAATCTTCACAGAGTGTAAAATTTTTCATAGAAGTGTGGGGGCGATCAAAAGGCAAGCCCTCAAGCAAGCTAAAGCGCGGACCACAATGCGCGCAAGCCGTGAAGGGGTAGAGATAAAAACGGCTATTGGGGTCTTGTGTGTCTTTGAGGCAATCCGCACATATGGCCAAATCTAGGGGTAGGTTGTCCCTTAGGTTTAAAGAAATTCCACGACTCGGGGCGATGTGAAAGGGGCAGTTTAGGGGGGCGGTGGGCTCGTTGGTGATGTTTGTGATTTGGGCTTCTTTGGGCTTATGCGCCAGCTCTTTTAAAAATGCGTCCAAATGCGCCCTTTCAAGCACCACTTCTACTTGCCCACCCACATTGCAAACAAAGCCTTTTGTGCCAAGCTTTAGGGCGGTGTTGTAAATGAAGGGGCGCAAGCCCACGCCCTGTACCCGTCCACTGATGACAAGCTTAACCAAAGCAACCTAGTAAAGCTGCATGGTGGCGCAATGCAAGCTCCCCTTTTGGCGAATCAAAACCGAGCAATCCACGCCCACGACCTCAACCCCCGTGTAATCCTCCAGGATTTTTAGGGCTTTGCCATCGGCAGGGTCGCCATAGGTGGGGACAAACAACACCTTTTGCTTGTTGTTGTTCACCCATAAAAAATTTGCGTAAGTGGCGGGCAGGCGTTCGTTTTGGTAAAACTTGGGGCTAGGCATGGGCAGGGGTAAGAGCTCATACCTTTTGTCCTCCAAGTTTCTCAAGCGTTTGAGCTGTGCCTCCATATTTTTTAAGTTGTCGTAGTGGGGGTCGTTGCGGTCGCTGCAACTCACATAAGCGATCGTGTTGGCGTCTAAAAAGCGCGCCAAAGTGTCCACATGCCCGTCTGTGTCGTCCCCCTCTAGGGGTTGCACCTCTAGCCATAAGATTTGTTGTGCCCCGAGCTCTTGTTTTAAAATCTCTGTGATTTGGGCTTGGTCTAAATGGGAGTTGCGATCGGGGTTTAAGAGGCAAGAAGTGGTGGTTAAGATCGTCCCCGCCCCATCACTCTCGACACTTCCCCCCTCTAGGACAAAATTAACAAAGCGCAAGGGATACTTTAAGAGTCCCTTTTGGGCGAGCTTGGAGCTGATCGCATTGTCTAAGTTGGCTTGGTATTTGCCCCCCCATGCGTTGAAAATAAAATCCAAATAAAGGGCAATGCCATTGGTTTCTACGCACAAAGGCCCAAAGTCCCTAGCCCATGTGTCGTTGCTAGCGCATAAGGCGATCTGCACTTGGCTGATTTTAGCCAAGCTATCTTGGCTCTCAGTGTCGTTGGGGTGCACACAAACAATCATGTTTTGGTAGCGGCTTAGGGCGTAAATGGTGTTGTAAAAGCACTCTTGCGCCTCCTCCAAATACGCTCCCCAGTCTGTGGCAGCGTGTGGATATGCCATTAAAATGGCCGTTTGCTCTTCCCACTCAGCCTTTAATCTCTTCATAGCGTCCCTTTAGTATAATGCCTGTTATTATAGCGCACAAGGGGTATTATGTTGCTTGGCATTGAGAGCAGTTGCGATGACAGTTCGCTCGCACTCACAGACCTACAAAGCACCAAATTGCTTTGGCACTCTAAAATCTCCCAAGAAGGTGCGCACAGCCCCTATGGGGGCGTTGTGCCTGAACTTGCCTCGCGCCTACACGCCCTAAACCTTCCCCTTTTGGCCCAAAGGGCAAGGGACTTTTTAGGCAGCTTTGGCGCGCTTAAAGCCATTGCGATCACCACTTGCCCGGGCTTGAGTGTTGCCCTTTTAGAAGGGTTGATGTTGGCTAAAACCCTAGCTTTGGGGCTAAAAATCCCCTTAATTTCTGTGGATCACTTGCAAGCGCATATTTTTTCGCTCTTCATTGACAAACCCCTAGTGTTTCCCCTAAGCGTGTTGCTCGTGTCGGGTGGACACACGCTCATTGTAGAGGTTAAGAGCCCCCAAGAGATGCACATTGTGGCGCAAAGCATGGACGACAGCCTAGGCGAAAGTTTTGACAAGGTGTCTAAGATGTTAGGTTTGGGCTATCCGGGCGGTCCTGTGGTGGAGAGTTTGGCCAAAGCCTGCCCCCCACAAGAGGCCCTACAATTCACCTTGCCGCTTAAAGACCATAAGGGGCTTGCCTTTAGCTTTTCGGGGCTTAAAAACGCCGTGCGCCTAGCTATTTTGCAAGAGAGAGAAAAGGGGGGGTTAAACCAGAGTTTTAAAGCCCGCTTGTGTGCCGGGTTTCAAAAAACAGCCACCGCCCACTTGCTGCAAAACCTGCGCCGTTACTTTGCAAACAGCCCCATCAAAACTCTAGGGCTTGTGGGGGGAGTGAGCGCAAATTTCTACATTAGAGAGTGCATCCATGCCCTTTGTGAAGAATTTGGGTGTGATTTATTGTTAGCCCCCCTAGAATTTTGCAGCGATAATGCGGCAATGGTCGCAAGAGTGGGCGTGGAGCTGTTTAGATGTAAAGATTTTTCCCCCTTACATGGTACGGACATCAGCCCGCACACCCGTTTACCTTATGTGGGTTAATTTTTGTGCGGCGATCAAGGGCGTTTATCCTTTATCCAGATTGTGCGTGGAACTCCGTTTTTTAGGGCAAAAATGTAAGCACTTGGTAATTTTAGTTGTGCTAGAATCGCCGTGTCCGCCGTTTGGGGAAGGAAATGACCTTGTGGGCGTTAAACACAAAGCCTTTCGTGTTAGTGTCCGTTGGGATGCTCTAGTTAGGAAGCCACTCCCCTTGGGGATGGGTGTTTCATAATGCGAGGAGTGTAAGTGTTTAAGAGTTTGCAAACCCGGGCTTTAACATACTTAGTGATTTTACTCAGTCTCTTTGCGCTGTTGGTCTTTATGTTGATCCAAAGAGATTACGCAAATTTAGCCGAAACGCAGGGCAAGGCCGTGGCTAAAAGCATCAACGCCTCCATCATCAATACCATCGTACAAGCCATCACAGTGGGGACAACCAAAGCCATTTACAAAGCCATAGATGATAGCAACAAACTCCCGGGTGTGAAAATGAAGTTTTACCCCGGACAGGGCGACATCAAACTTTTTGGCCTCAATACAGAGTTCACCAACGATCCGCGCATCCGCAATTACTTCAACAACCCCAAAACCCCTCAAGAAGTGGTGGTGGAGGGCAAAGGCAATGGGCGACATGTATTGGTGTTACAGCCCCTAGTGGGCGATGCATCTTGTGTGAAGTGCCATGTCAACAACAAACCCGGAGACATGATCGGGGTGATGGAAGTCAAATTGTCCTTAAAAGAGTCTTTCAACAACGCCCACATCTTCAGCATAAAAACCCTTTCGTGGATGGTCTGTATTTCTATATTTATTATTATTTTACTTTTGTTTGTGGTGCAAAAAAAGGTTACCAAACCTTTAAACCACCTAAGAAACACCGCAAAGGATTTAGTGTCCTCTAAAGAGGCGGATTTAACGCGCCGTTTAAACATTGTTGGTGGCGATGAAATCGCTGCGGTTTCCTCCCATATAGACCAGTTCATCGCCAAAATAGCCGAAATCGTCAAAATCGGCAAGGGCATTGTGGAAGACAACAACCAGGTGGGGCAGGCCCTAAAAGAATCTACGGATAGGTTGAAAGTTGCTGGGCAAAAAGAATTAGATTCTGTGGAGAACTTAAAACACATCAACCAAGAAGCTGGAGAAAGTTTGCGTTTGGCGCAAAATAACCTCAGCGAAACGATCGCAAATTTGGATGCGACCGACATCATTTTAAACGAGTTCATCACAAAAATCCAAAACTCTGTGGATTTGATTTTGGTGTCCGTGCAAACCCAACAAGAGATCGCAGCGGATTCGGCCGAGTTGGTCAAGCACGCTGCCGAGATTAAAAACATCTTATCCATCATTGATAGCATCGCAAACCAAACGAATTTACTCGCCCTCAATGCGGCGATTGAAGCAGCCAGAGCGGGCGAGCACGGACGGGGCTTTGCTGTGGTGGCCGATGAAGTGAGAAACCTTGCTGAAAAAACGCAAAAGTCTTTGGGTGAGATCACGGCAATGGTGAACATGGTGACTCAAAGCATTGAAAACATGGGCGATCGGGTGCAAAATGGGGCGGCACAATCCCAAGAGGTGTCGGAGAAAACCTCGCTGCTCATCACGGATGCGCAAAACGCTAAGGACAATTTGAGCCAAACCAAAGCGAAGTCCCAAAACACCGTGGAGCAAAACAAAGTCGTGGTGGCAAAAATGGACGAGCTCAATCAGGTCATCACCGAATTCATCCAAATCTTTGCTGGGGTGAAAGAAGTGCGTAAGAATTTAGAAAACCACAGCACCCAAATTGTGGAGAAAAACCAAGAATTAGACATAGAGTTCAAGAAGTTTAAGGTCTAATGCGCTGTTTTAGCTGTGGGGTGTGGAGCTTCAAGCCTCTTTGCAAGCACTGTTACACCGAGCTATCTCCACGCCTCCAAACCCACAGGCTAGCTAAAACCCCTGTCCTTAGCTTTTATGTCTACGAAGACATTGAATTGTTGTTAAAAAGCAAATACACCTTGATCGGCAGCCGCCTCTTGCCCCTCTTAGCCTTGCGTCTAAAACACTTATTAGAGCCCCTCTTAGCCACCCCCCTTCATGCGCTGCCCATTGATGACCACATTAAAAGGGGTTATTCGCACACCGCCGCCATCGCCCGCGCGCTTTGTGCCCACAGCCCCTGCAAGGTGCTTTACAATAGATTACGCGCCACAAAAGACATCACCTACGCCGGGCAGAGCTTAGAGTTTCGCAAGCAAAACCCTAAGGGCTTTGTCTTTAGGGGCGATCCGAGTTTGGCTTATTTTTTAGTGGATGATGTGCTCACCACAGGCACGACCCTATGCCAAGCGATCCAAACCCTCAGGGGGGCTGGGGCTAAAGTGGCGTTTGCGCTTGTGCTTGCCAAAGTCCAATCTTTAAGCTTCTAAACGCCCTTTTCTAGGCAAGTTGTAACGGCGGCGTTTCTCCCAAAGGGATTTGCGGCTGATGCCCAGCCTCTTGGCTAGCTCGGTATCCGTGTAGGACGCGCTGAATTGCTGGATGGCACTTTTTTCGTAGTCTTGGATGGAGAGCAAATTCAAAGAGATGGCAGGCTGGCTACTCTCTAAAGAGAGCAAATTAGCGTAATCCAAACTCTCTTGCCCCACAAAGCTCACAATGGCACTGTGGGCTTCAAGGGTGCTTAAAAACCTCTCTCTCTCCTTTAAACTCAGCACTTCTAAATGCGTGAAGTAGGTGATGCAAGAGCGTTCGGGGTATTTAAAATGCTTGGGCTGCTTTGGCAAGTCCTCTAGGTTTTTTAAAGAGAAAAACTCCAAATAAAAGTCGTGCAAACGGGCGTAGTTTAAGACGAACATGTCTGCTCCGATCTGCGCGTGGCTTTGCAAGACTAGAGGGAATCTGTGGTTGACACGCATGTCAAAGCCGCAATTTTGGGCACTAAAATCCAAGTATTTTTCATACACGCTCGTCCGTTCGATCGCCTTTTGGTAAGAGCGGTGGTAGGTGATTTTCCTTAAAAGCTCCTCCATTTTAAAGGGCTTTAAAATGTAGTCTTTGGCCCCCGCTTTTAGGGGGCGGTTGACCCCATCCTCGCTCACAAAGGGAGACATGACGATGATGACCGCTCTGGCGTTCTTACGCACAAAGAGCTCACAGCGATCCACGCACGCCTTAGAGGAGAGCAAGATCACATCATAATCCTCTTTGAAGGGGTGGAAAATGCTCGTGGCACTTTGGCATTGATAGCCCGCGCTGCTTAGGGCGGAGTGGATGCTTTGGGCTAAATGCACCTCGTCCTCAATGATTAAAACACTGCCGACTTTATTCATGGATTGTGTGTAGCGTACGGGCTTGGAGCAAGACTTGCACGCCCACGCCTTCCTTTCTACCTACAAAGCCCAACCCCTCAAAGGTGGTGGCTTTTAGGTTGATGTTTTCTACTCGCATACCGAGCAATTCTGCCACATTTTGTTTAATCAATGCCCTATAGGGGTTGATTTTTGGCATGTCGGCAAAAAGGGTGATGTCTATCCCCTCCACACAATGCCCCATATTTTGCGCTAGTCTGTGAATTTCTTGTAACATTTCAGATGAATCCTTGTTTTTAAAAAGGGGGTCTTTGTCGCTGTAATACAGCCCAATATCACCCCCCCTAATCGCTCCTAACAGCGCATCTATGAGCGCATGTAGGAGAACATCACCATCGCTGTGCGCCCTAAACCCACAATCCGCACAATCGCTAGGGTCGATCACAATCCCCCCCAGCTTCATCACTTTTGCCCCCTCAAAGCCATGCACATCAAAGCCTAGCCCCGTGTGCGTGGTGGTGTAAACGCTGTGGGGGGGCAGGTCGTGGGCGTAAGTGAGTTTATCTAAGCTGGAGCTACCCTCGATGTAGGCCACATGCGCACCCACACCCAAAAAAGCACTGCTCTCATCGGTGAACTCCCCTGTGCTGTAGGCCTTTCTTAGAGCTTGGGTGCGGCAAATTTGGGGGGTCTGTACCCTTAAAACCCGCTTGCGATCTAAAGCTTGGTAGGGCGGGATCGCTGTGGGGTTGTAATAAACCATTGTGTCGGTTGCGCTTATAGCTGGGGCGACACAATCAAGCCCCCCTTGCATGCGCTCTAAGAGCCGCTCTACAAACTCGGGCTCTACATTGAAACGGGCAATGTCGCTCACGACAACTAAGGGGGTTTGCACACACTCTAGGGCGATTTGCACCGACTCTTGGCGACTCGCTCCCCCCACAAGCACGCTTAAATCCTCACCGCATAGGAGTTGCTCTAAATAGACTTGCTCGAAGCGGTTAGACACCACAAGAAAAATCTGTGAAAAAAGCCCCAAATCTCTAAAATCTTCATAGACTTTTTGCACCAAAGGCGTGCCGTTTAAGGACCAAAATTGCTTTTTAATGTGGGGGTAATCGGGTAAACGGGGATCAAAGCGGGTGCTCGCCCCTGCTGCGGCTAAAATGAGCGAAAGATCTTGGTGTGGCTGCAAATAGACCCTTTAGGTGAATTAAACCCCCACCCATTGACCCTAAAGCTTCCTAAAGCTTAAACTAAACCATAAAAACCAAGAACAAATTCTAATATTTGCTAGCTTAAATGTGTGTTAGGGCTCATTTTAAGCCTACATTCAAACGCTTGTGTTAGTGTGGAGCTTTTCAAGCAAAGGAGAAACATGCCAAGAGATTATGTAGCCAAACGCACAGAGCCCATTAAAACCCAACTGCACTACGCTAAAAAGGGCATGGTTACCGAAGAAATGCACTACATCGCCAACATTGAAGAACTAAGCCCCGAGTTGGTGCGTAAAGAGGTGGCAAGGGGGCGCTTGATCATTCCTGCCAATATCCGGCACCAAAACTTAGAGCCTATGGGGATTGGCATTGCTCTAAAAACTAAAATCAACGCCAACATCGGCAGTTCTGCCATCATCCACTCCACCCAAGAAGAAGTGGAGAAATTACAAATCGCCATCAAATACGGGGCGGACACGGTGATGGACTTATCCACTGGCGGGGATTTGGACGCAATCCGCAAAGAGATCATCGCCGCATCGAGCGTGCCTATTGGCACCGTGCCGATGTATCAAATCTTGCACGATGTCAATAACGATGTGATGCAATTAGACATAGGCACGATGTTAAAAGTGCTGGAGAAACAAGCCAAACAGGGGGTGAGCTACTTCACCATCCATTGCGGATTTTTGCTCGAGCACATGCCCTATGTCAGTCAGCGTAAAATGGGGATTGTGAGCCGTGGGGGGAGTTTGATGGCTTCTTGGATGATGCATTATCACAAACAAAACCCCTTTTACGAGGCCTTTGATGAGATTCTAGCCATTTGCCAAGAATACGATGTGTCTTTAAGTCTAGGCGATTCGCTGCGTCCCGGTTGTTTGGCCGATGCGAGCGACACCGCGCAATTTGCCGAGCTTAAAGTGCTGGGCGAATTAGCCCAAAGGGCTTATGAAAAAGATGTACAAGTGATGATTGAGGGCCCCGGGCATGTGCCCTTAAACCAAATCGAGCGCAATGTCAAATTGCAAAAAGAATTGTGTAACGAAGCTCCCTTTTATGTGCTAGGTCCTTTGGTGACAGACATTGCTGCCGGCTACGACCACATCGCCAGCGCAATCGGGGCGTGTTTAGCGGCTTATAAGGGCGTGGCGATGCTCTGTTATGTTACGCCTAAAGAGCACTTAGGCTTACCCAATGCTAAAGATGTCAGAGAGGGGATTTTAGCTTACAAGATTGCCGCCCATGCCGCCGACATCGCAAGGGGGCGGATCAACGCAAGGGTAAGAGATGACTTGATGAGCGATGCGCGCTATGCCTTTGAGTGGAACAAGCAATTTGAATTGGCCTTAGACCCCGATCGGGCAAGAGAGTACCACGACGAAGCCCTGCCCCAAGAGGTTTTTAAAGAGGCCGAGTTTTGCTCCATGTGTGGCCCTAAGTTTTGCAGCTACAAGGTGAGCCAAGACATCTTTAAAAATTACAAGGGGGCTTAGTTTTGTTTAGTGGAGCGCAGGTAGTAGTAAATCGCCTTGATCTCATCGGGGGTGAGGTTGTAGCGGGGCATGATGGATTTACCTCTTTCTAGGGCATTCTTCAGTTGCTCGAAACTCAAGCCATAGATGGGGGGGGCTTTAAAAATGCGCTCTTGGTCTGTGGCGGTGGTGAAGCGGGTGATGACTTGCTCTTGGCCCTTCCACCCATGGCATTTTACACAACTGATGTTGCGCGGATTGTTGTAAAGCTCCTTACCGTACTCTAAAATGGTGATGAAACTGCCATCCTTGGGCTTGTCCGCTCCATAGAGGAAGACGATGAAAACACAGGCTAAAAACACGCTTTGTCTTGGCAAGCTGTCTCTTTCAAAGATTTTTGATTATAATAGCGTAAAAATTCAAGTAAGTTAGGTGATGGTTTTACTAGATGGCTACACGCTGGCACGCTTAAAAGAAGAGGCTTTGCGCCACGAAGTACAGGCTTTGCAACAGACCCTGCGATTTTGCCCTAAGTTAGTGGTGGTTTTAGTGGGTACAGACAACGCAAGCGTGCTGTATGTCAATATGAAAGCCAAAGCCTGCGCTAGAGTGGGGATCACTTGTGTCTTAGAGCATTTAAGCGAGCACACCACGCAAGAAGAGCTGTTAAGCTTGCTGGACACCCACAACCACGACACAAGCGTGCATGGCATTTTGGTGCAACTGCCCCTACCCAAACACATAGACACAAGGCGGGTGATTGAGGCAATCGATCCTAGTAAAGATGTGGATGGTTTCCATCCGCTCAATGTGGGGAGGGTGTATTCTAACAGCCTTTACACGGGATTTTTGCCCGCCACGGCGATGGGAGTGATGCAGCTTTTAGAACATTACCACATTGAAGTGAAGGGTAGAGATGTGGTGATTGTGGGGGCGAGCAACATCATCGGCAAGCCCCTAGCGTCTTTGATGCTCAACGCTGGGGCGAGCATTAGTCTGTGCCACATTTTGACAAAGGATGTGGGTTTTTACACCAAGAACGCTGACATTGTGTGTATCGGCGTGGGACAGCCCAAGCTCTTAAAAGCGGACATGGTCAAAGAGGGGGCGGTGGTCGTGGATATTGGCATTAATAAGGTGGAGGGCAAGGTCGTGGGCGATGCGGACTTTGAGGGTTTAAAGGATAAAGTGAGTTTCATCACCCCCGTGCCTAGGGGTGTGGGGCCGATGACGATTTCTTGTTTGCTGCAAAACACTTTGCACGCCGCTAAGGGCTGTGCTTAAATTTTCAATAAGGGGTTTTATGGGTTTCTTTCAAGCGTTGCGCCGGTTTGTGATGAGTTGGACCGGGACAATCATTTTAGTGCTGTTGGCAATTTTCTTTGTGGCGCAAGCGTTCATCATCCCCTCCCGCTCCATGGTTGGGACACTTTATGAGGGCGACATGCTCTTTGTGAAAAAATTCAGTTACGGCATCCCCATTCCAAGATTGCCGTGGCTTGACATCCCACTCTTTCCCGACTTTAAAAATAACGGGCATTTAATCGAGGGCAAAAGACCGCAAAGGGGCGAGGTGGTGGTGTTTATCCCCCCCACTAACAAGGGTTATTATGTCAAACGACTCTTTGCGACAGGGGGCGATGAGGTCATTTTTAAACAAGATGGTTTTTACTTGCACCCCAAAGAGAGCGACACCGATCCCAATTACATTTCTAAGCATTTCCCCAAGCATAAAGTGCAACAATTCTTAGGCAAAGACTTTGTCTTTGCTCCCTATGCCGACAAACACTTGGGGATTTTCTACAGCAAACACAACCAAACTTTTCCCATCATGTTAGCCCTAGCCAGCCACCAAATACAAAGCCAAATGGGGGTGGGCATGCAACTCATTGATCTGGAGGGAGAAAACGCTTTTTATTCTAAGATTGCGTCCGACCATTATTTCATGGTGGGGGACAACCGCGATGACAGCAGCGACTCGCGTTTTTGGGGGAGTGTGCCTTATAGCCACATTGTCGGCACGCCGTGGTTCATTTACTTTAGTTTAAATTTATCCAATAGCATAGAGGCGGGCGAAAAACCTAGGGATAAATTCACCGTGCGTTGGCAGCGCATGTTCAAAAGCGTCAAGGGGCTAGAGGCGCAAATGACAGAAAGACACCATTTACCCACACAGGAGGATTAAATGCATGTGATCTTGGGTTGCGACCATGCGGGGTTAGCATTGTGTGCTTTTTTAGAAGAACAGCTTAAAGCAAGCCACAGCCTAGAGGTGTTTAAACCCACTCAGGGGGAGCGGGTGGATTACCCCGATTACGCCGCTTTGGTGGTGCAAGCCCTGCTAGACAAGCCAAACACTAGGGGGGTTTTGGTGTGTGGGAGTGGGATTGGCATGAGCATTGGGGCTAACCGCTTTAAGGGCGTTAGGGCCGCGCTATGCACCGATGCCTACATGGCAAAAATGGCGCGCTTACACAACAATGCCAATGTTCTTTGTTTGGGGCAAAATGTCGTGGGCTTTGGGGCGGCTTTAGACATGGTGGCAGTTTTTTTACAAACCGGGTTTGAAGGCGGGCGGCATGTGGGGCGTTTAGAAAAAATTGAGGCTCTCCAGTGTTAGCGCAATGGATGGTCATCACCCTTGTGGTGTTGTTTGTGGCTTACATGGCGGTGCGGACTTTCTTTTACCGCTCGGTGGCTAAAAGACAAGAAAAGTACTCGGCTTCTATGAAACTCACCTTGCAAGAGGCGGAGGTGTTGATCCAAAAGCACCAACTGCAACTGCAACGCTCTTTAGGCAACATTGACATTTTGACCCACGAGATGAACGCCTTGAAAGATGAGGTGAAGGTCTTAAAGCAGCGCAATGCCCAATACCGCTTAGAGACCGATAAATACAAGGCCCGCATTAGAGAATTAGAACAAAAAATCGAGGCATTGCTATAAGGACACTTACCCATGTTTAGCCAAAAATTAAAAGCCCAACTAAGAGAAGCCATCAGGGAGGTGCAAAACCACCCAAAGCCCGGGGTTTTATTCAAAGACATCACCCCCTTAATCAACCATCCGGTGCTCTTTGGCACACTCATAGATGCGCTTAAGGACCGCTATAAACTACACAACATCGATTTTGTCGTGGGGATTGAGGCGCGGGGGTTTATTTTGGGTGCTGCCCTAGCCTATGCCCTGCAAGCGGGCTTTGTGCCGATTAGAAAACAGGGCAAACTGCCCTACCAAACTCTAAGTGCATCCTACGAGTTGGAGTATGGCACAGACACCATAGAAATCCACGCCGATGCCTTTAGGGAACTCAACGATGCGCATGTTGTACTGATCGACGACTTGATCGCCACGGGGGGGACGGCTTTAGCAAGCTTAGAACTCCTGGAGAAGTTGCAAGCACACTGTGTGGAGGCGTGCTTTTTGATCTCGTTAAATGAATTTGGGGGCTTAGAGAAGGTCTCTGAAAAAGCGAGCGCCTTTAGTGTGTTGGAGTACGATTCTTAGGGCATGGAAGCCTATATTTTGAATTTGTGGAACAATTACGCCGCCAGCTGGGGCTATGTGATTCTCTTTTTTTGGAGCATTTTAGAGGGGGAGATCGGCTTGATTTTAGCGGGCATGGCCTGCTATGCAGGTCATATGAATCTCTTTTTAGCGATCAGCGTGGCCGCCCTTGGGGGCTTTAGTGGGGATCAAATGTATTTTTACATTGGGCGCACGAGCAAGACCTATTTAAACAAAAAGCTAGAAAAACAACGGCGTAAACTCGCCCTAGCGCATTTACTCTTACAAAAGTATGGTTGGTTTGTGATTTTTATCCAACGCTACATGTATGGCATGCGCACGATCATCCCCATCAGCATTGGGCTCACCCGTTACAGCGCATTTAAATTCGCTACAATCAATCTTTTAAGCGCCTTTGTGTGGGCTTCCATCACCATTTTATTGGCGTGGTGTTTTGGCGAACAACTTTTTAATTTGTTGAGGTTGATTAAGCATTATCCTTATCTACTTATACTAATATTGTTGGTGTCTGTGGGGTTTGTCGCGTGGTATTTCCAAACCCACACCAAGAAAATGGATAAAAAAATCCAAAGAATCCAATAGATAGAAAGGATGCAGATGTTTTCACTCAAGCTTGAGAAGGCTTCTTTTGAAGCGGTTAAGGCGGATATTGCGATTATTTTTCTCATTGAGAAGGATTTGAGTGCCGCACTTGACCCGCATTTGTTGCAAACCCACAATTACGAGGGTGAGGGAGTGTTTTGGGATCAAAAAAACCAAGCCCTGTATGTGGGCGTGGCCCAAAGCGATGTGCATTTATTCAGGGAAGCGGCGTTTAACGCCGTGCACACGCTCAAAAAATGCGTGAAAAGCGCGAAAATTGGGCTTTACACCGCCAAGCACAGCGTACATAAACACGCCCTAGAGGAAACGATGGAGGCGATTTTTGCTGGCTTGCAATTTGGCATGTATGAATTTGAGACTTACAAGGAAAAGAAGAGCAAGGTCCATTTAAAAGAAGTCCTTGTGGCTTTAGGCGGTGAGCAACATTTAAAATCCTTGCAAAAAGCCCTAGACAAGTCTAAGATCATGGTTGAGCATGTCAATCTCGCCCGTGATTTGGTAAACACCCCCCCCAATGTTGCCAATGCCCCCTATGTTGCCCAGAAAGCCAAAGATTTGGCCGAAAAGAACGGGCTAGAGTGCTTCATACACGGGGAGGACTACCTTAAAGAAAAAGGCATGAACGCTTATTTGGCCGTGAATGCGGCTTCTGCCAACCCCCCTAGGCTCGTGCATTTGGTCTATAAGCCCAAAAACGCCAAGAAAAAAATCGTATTGGTGGGCAAGGGTTTGACCTATGATTGTGGCGGCCTTAGCATTAAAACCGCTGAGTACATGCTCACCATGAAAGCCGATAAAGGCGGGGCGTGTGCGGTGCTCGCCACCATCAACGCCCTAGCCCATTTGCATGCTGAGGCGGAGGTGCATGCCATTTTAGGCTTGGCAGAAAACATGATTTCGGGCAACTCTTACCGCCCCGATGACATTTTGATCTCCAAAGAGGGCAAGAGCATTGAGGTACGCAACACGGACGCGGAGGGGCGTTTAGTGCTGGTCGATTGCTTGAGTTTTGCCCAGGATTTAGAGCCCGATTTGATCGTGGATTTTGCCACACTCACGGGAGCTTGTGTGGTGGGGCTGGGTTCTTACACCAGTGGAATCATGGGCAATAATGAGGCGTTAAAAACGCAATTTGAAGAATCCGCCCTAAAGAGTGGAGAACTTGTGGCAAAATTGCCTTTTAACCGCCACTTACGCAAACTCTTAGACTCCAAAATGGCAGACATCGCCAACATCACTCCCGTACGCTATGGCGGAGCTGTAACGGCCGGGCTTTTCTTAAACGAGTTTATCCGTGAAGCCTACAAGGACAAATGGCTACACATCGACATTGCCGGGCCTGCCTACATTGAAAAAGAATGGGATGTCAATGTGGCGGGGGCGAGCGGTGCCGGCGTGCGTGCGTGCGTGCAATTTGTCTTGGATATTTTGGCTTAAATGGGGCTGTCCATCGGCATTGTGGGCTTGCCCAATGTGGGTAAGTCTAGCTTATTCAACGCGCTCACCAAGAGCGCAAACGCCCAAAGTGCAAACTACCCTTTTTGCACCATCGACCCGAATAAGGCGGTTGTAGATGTCCCCGATGCCCGCTTAAAGGCTTTGGCAGACATTGTCAAACCTGAGAGAATCCAACACTCCAGCGTGGAGTTTGTAGATATTGCGGGCTTAATTAAGGGGGCGAGTGCGGGCGAGGGGTTGGGTAACCAATTTTTAGCCCATGTCAAAGAGTGCGGGGTGATTTTGCATGTGGTGCGCTGTTTTGAGGACGATGACATCACGCATGTGAGCGGAGAGGTCAATCCCTTAAGCGACATGGAAACCATAGAAGTGGAATTGATCTTAGCCGACATACAAACCTTACAAAAACGCCTAGAAAAATTAAGTAAACTTGCCAAAACTAATAAAGAAGCCCAAGCCAGCCTAGAGGTTGCCAATGCCCTTTTGACCCACTTAAACGAGCTCAAACCTGCGAGCAGTTTTCAAGGCAGAGAGCACCCCGTGTTTCTCGCCCTAAACCAAGAATTGCGTTTTTTGAGCGCAAAAAAAGTGATTTTTGTGGCAAATGTGGATGAGGCGTGCATCAGCAGCTTGAACGACCACGCCCTAAAAGTGCAAGAGTTGGCCACAGCTAGAGGGGCGGGGTTTGTGGCTCTCTGCGCCAAATTAGAAGAAGATCTTGTGGGGATGGAGGAGTTGGAGGCGTTGGAGTTTTTGCAAAGTTTGGGCGTGGAATCTAGCGGACTAGAGCAAATCATTCGACTAGGCTTTGAGGCTTTGGGGCTGATGAGTTATTTCACCGCTGGGGTCAAAGAGGTGAGGGCATGGACGATCGTCAAAGGTTCTAGCGCGCCTACAGCCGCCGGGGTGATCCATAAAGACTTTGAAAAGGGCTTCATTAAAGCCGAAACGATCGCTTATCGAGATTTCATCGCCTATGGGGGTGAGGCGGGGGCTAAAGCCAAGGGGGCACTGCGTGTGGAGGGCAAGGACTACATCGTGCAAGATGGCGATGTGATGCACTTTAGATTCAATGTTTAGCTGTGTTATAATTAGACCAAATGCACGCTAAAGGAAGAGGATGCCTAACAATTTAGCCCACATCGACCAAGTCACGAGTCTGCATAAAAACAATGAGTTGCAACTGCTCTGCTTTAGGCTGGGCAAGAACAAGGATTTATACGCCGTCAATGTCTTTAAGATCCGTGAGGTGGTGAAGTACAATGGGAGCTTGACCATCATCAGCCACGAACCTAATTCTTTAGTGGAGGGACTCATCATCATCAGGGAGCTTACAATCCCCTTGATTGACATGAAAAAGTGGTTTTATTACGACAGCGCAAACAAGCAGCGGGATTTACGCCCTTACCGCATTGAAAAGGCGGACAATGGGGATGAGATTGTGATGATTTGCGAGTTTTCGCGCTGGACAATCGGAGTGCGCATCTATGAGGCAGACCGCATCCTCAATAAAAAATGGACCGAGATCGAACAAAGCGCGGGTGTGGGGGGCAACACGGGCAACTCTAAATTAGTCAGCCGCACCCGCTACTTTGATGGGCGGCTGGTGCAAGTCGTGGACATTGAAAAAATGCTCGTGGATGTCTTCCCTTGGATCGAGCAAGAGAGCCACGAGGAATTAGACCAGCTCAGCCAGCTTTACAGCGATAAAATGGTGCTTTTAGCAGACGACTCGCCCAGCGTCTTAAAAACCATGCAAGTGATCCTAGATAAATTGGGCATCAAGCATTTAGACTTCATCAATGGCAAACAGCTTTTAGATTATCTCTTTGATCCCCAAACCCCCGTTGAGGAAGTGGGTTTAATCATCACCGACTTGGAAATGCCCGAGGCGAGTGGGTTTGAGGTGATCAGACGGGCGAAATTAGACCAGCGTACGATCAACATTCCCATTGTGGTCAACTCCTCCATGAGTGGGAGCAGCAATGAGGAAATGGCACGCTCTTTACACGCCGATGACTTCATCTCCAAGTCTAACCCTCTGGATGTGGAGCGCATCATCAAACAATTCATGCAGGTTAGACCCGCCTAATGGACTACAACGCTATCCCATCGCCTTGTTATGTCCTAGATTTAAACAAACTCAAGGCGAATTTAGCCTTATTAGAGCGGGTGCAACAAGAGGCACAAATCAAAATTTTGTTAGCCCTAAAGGGCTTTGCCTTTTGGCGGTGCTTTGAGTGGGTGCGCTCGAGCTTGTGGGGGTGTTGTGCGAGTGGAGTGTATGAGGCGGTTTTGGCGTATGAGGAATTTGGCTCAAGGGAGAGCGGCAAGGAGATTTGTGTCTTTAGCCCCGGCTTTAAAGAGAGTGATATGCAACATCTCCTACCCATCGCCTCGCACATCATTTTTAACTCTTTTAGCCAATACCAACGCTACAAAGACACCATCTTACTCAAAAACCAAAAGCTTAAAAATTTGGGGCTATCCCCCATTAAAATGGGCTTAAGGATCAATCCTCTTTATAGCGAGGTGCGTCCCGCTATTTACAACCCCTGTGCGCCCTACAGCCGCCTTGGCATCACCCCCACCGCCTTTATTGAGGGTGTGCAAACATACGGGCTAGGGGGCATTAGTGGCTTACACTTCCACACACATTGCGAGCAAGACGCGCCCGCTCTGCAAGAAACCCTAAAGCATGTCCAAAAACACTTTGGGGACACGATTGAGACAATGGAGTGGATGAACTTTGGAGGCGGGCAACACATCAGCAAAGAGGGCTATGATTTGGAGGTGCTTAAAAGTACCATCCACGATTTTAGGGCCAGATATCCACACATCCAAGACATTTTTTTAGAGCCCGGGGAAGCGGTGGGTTGGCAGACGGGCTTTTTGCTTGCCAGCGTCATAGACATCGTGCATAATGAAAAAGACATTGCCATTTTAGACATCAGCATTGCTAACCACATGCCAGACTGCCTAGAAATGCCCTACACGCCCCAAGTCTTGCACCTCAATGAAGAGGGGATAGAGAGGGCGGAGATTGACCCACAGGGAGGGGTGATGTTAGGTGGCTCTAGTTGTTTGGCAGGCGATTTTATCGGGCCTTATCACTTTAAAAGCCCTTTGCAAGTGGGCGATCGCTTGATCTTTGAGGACATGTTACACTACACCATTGTAAAAAACAACACTTTCAACGGCATTGCCCTGCCCTCTTTAGGCCTGTTAGACGGGGAGAACTTTAAGCTTTTAAAGCGTTTTGAATACGGGGATTACAAAGAGCGCAACTAGATTCGTCTAGTGGCGACAAAGCCCCGATCCAGCCCGGCGTAGTCCGTGTAAAAGCTTGGGTGGTACTTTTGTAAACCCAAATGCTCGCTCATGGATGCCTTGTGGTTGTAGCCCATCTCACAAGCCAAATACTTCACCCGTTTGTTGGCCGCTTCATCAACCAAGACCTTTAAAATCTCATCGCCATGCTCGCCTCCATAGAGCGCAATCTCTGGCTCGTAGCGCACCGAGTCATCAAGGGGGTAATCCAGGGGGACATAGGGGGGGTTGCTCACCACTAAAGTGCGGGCTTTAATGTTCACACCCTCGAGCAAAGAGGTTTGGAACAATTCAATACGCTCTTGTAAATTAAAGGTGCTGATGTTCATGCCTGCCACTTCTAAAGCGTCCATAGAAATGTCTGTGGCTAAAATGGAGATTTTAGGATTTGCCATCGCCAAACTCACAGAAATCACCCCACTGCCAATCCCCACTTCTACCACGCTTCTAATGCCATAATCTTGAATCAGTTTTGAGGCCTGACTCACTAAAATCTCAGTTTCAGGTCTAGGGATGAGCACCCGCTCATCCACAAAAAAGGTCCGCCCATAAAAGCTCACTTCATGGGTGATGTATTCAATGGGCTTGCCTTTGGCGCGGGTTTTGACCATGTGCATGAAATGCTCGAAGGCAAAGGGGTCTAATTCTTCTTGGGCGTGTATGTGTAAATACACCCGATCCACGCCCAGCACATGGGCTAAAAGCAACTCGGACTCCAAAGCGTTGCGTACACCCCTATCTCTTAAGACTTTCTTGGCTTCGTGGAGGGCTTTTGAAATATTTATGTTGATGAGATTTGCTTCATTGGCATTTTCTATGGAAGGCACACACACCCCCTAGTCCACCAAAGCATAAAAGAAGCTTGATTTTTATTGAGAAACACCCTAGCACCTGTTTTAAAATTTAGCTTGCCATTGTACCCTAAACAACCTTATATCTGTTTAAGGGGCTTATTTTTATGAGATTTGGGTATAATGGGGCTTTTCTAGGTCGTTGTTGCAAGGATGATTTAAGTGGAGTATGGGCTATTGTTTGGCGGTAAAAGTTTTGAGCACGAAATCAGCATTGTGAGCGCGATCGCGCTTAAAGAGGTGTTGGGAACACAAATCAAGGCTTTTATCTTTTTAGATGGGGCGCATAAATTCTATTTGATCGAGCCAAAGGACATGCGCTCGCAACTTTTTTCCAGTGGGCAGTATAAAAAATGCCCCGAGCTCACTTTAAAAATGCATGGTTTTTACACGCAGGGCTTGCTCGGTTCTAAAAAGACCGCCTTTGACATGCTCATCAATTTGATTCACGGGGCAGATGGTGAGGATGGCAAACTCGCTTCGCTCTTGGACTTCTTTAGCGTGAAATTCATCGGCCCTAGAGTGGAGGCAAGCGTGCTTAGTTTTAACAAACACTTCACCAAAATGCTTGCCAAAGAAAAGGGAGTTTGCACCCTGCCCTATCTTTTCTTAGAGCACCACGACAAAAACGCCCTAAAGGCTATGGATTACCCCTTGATTGTCAAGCCCAACCGTCTGGGCAGTTCTCTTGGCATCGGGGTGATTAAAGAAGATCGCGAAGCCGCCTTTGTTTTAGACGAGGTCTTTGAGTTTGACAGCGAGGTCTTGATCGAGCCCTTTAAAGAAGGGGTGAAAGAGTACAACCTTGCCGGGTGCAAAATCCAAGAGAAGGGTGAAAGTACATTTATTTTCTCCACCATTGAAGAGCCCCAAAAGAAGGATTTTTTGAGCTTTGATCAAAAGTATTTGGACTTTGGACGCACGGCTAAGGTGGCTAAAGCCGATCTTAGCCCGGTCCTAGAGGAAAAAATGCGTGCCTTGTTTAAGGCCCTTTACGACCCGCTGTTTGTGGGAGCGATCATCCGTTGCGACTTCTTTGTGATCGACAATGAAGTCTATTTAAACGAGATCAACCCGATTCCAGGCAGCCTCGCCCATTATCTCTTTGAAGACTTCGCCCGCATCCTAGAGCATGTAGAACTGCCCAAGCCCACCCCCATCCCCATCACCTATAACTACATCAACCAAATCCAAAAAGCCAAATAATGGCTAAACGGACCATCTTTTACAAGGGGTTAGATTTTGAAATCGCCTACGATTTTTGCGACAACAAGGCCCCTAAAAACCTCCTCATCTTGCATGGCTGGGGCAGCTCTAAAGAGATCATGCAACTAGCTTTTAAGCCCCATTTTAAAGCCTTTAACCACTTCTACCTAGACCTGCCCGGCTTTGGTAAAAGCCCCAATCACACCTTTTTAACCCCTCTAGATTACGCCCAAATCGTGGATGCGTTTTGCCGCTCTTTGCACATAGAGATCGACACGGCGATGGGGCACAGCTTCGGGGGCAAGGTCGCCCTGCTGTGTCAAAGCCTTTACCTTATTTTGCTCAGCAGTGCCGGCATTTTGGTGCAAAAGTCTTTAAAGACCCGCTTTAAAATCCACCTTGCCAAATGCCTAAAGACTGTGGGGCTTAAAAAAATGCTTGTCCTACTCAAAGGCAAGGACGCAGACCACTTGAACCCGGCTATGTATGAAACCTTTAAATACACGGTGCAACAGGATTTTAGCCCCGAGTTTAAAGCCTGTGCTAAAAAGACCTTGATTTTATGGGGGCAAGAGGACACAGCCACGCCCCTACACGCCGGGCAAAAAATCGCCTCCTTGGTGCCGACCAACCACTTTGTGGTTTTAAAGGGGGATCATTACTTTTTTCTCAAGCAGGGAGCACAGGTGGAGGGGGAATATTTACAATGTTTAAAAGAGTGGGGTGAAGTATGCTAGACACCTTAAAATGGATGGCCCTTTGGGGCTTTATTTTGAGTTTGAATTACTACTTGATCACTTTATTACAGTGGTATAATTACAGCTTTATACGGGTGCTCACCAAGCACCACAAACGCCGCTGGCACTTCACCCACGCCCTGTTGCCCTTGGCGGTTTTTGTGCTGACCCAGCTAAAAGGGTGGGATTTGGCCTTTATGGTCTTTGTGGGGGCGGTGCAGTTGCCCGCTCTGCTCATTTGGCGTGGCAATTTAGACAAGCCCCTCGTTTTCACCCCCCGTGTGGGGCGTTTTTTTGCCCTCTTGTTGCTCTTTTTATCCACGGATGCGCTTTTAGCCCACGCTTACAACCAAAGCTTTTTTGGGATGTATCTTTTCTTGATCGTGCTCGTGCACATTGCCTACAAAGCCCTTGAGAGCTTGATCTCCAGTGGCTATGTCCGTCTCGCTAAGGACAAACTAAGGCGCATGAAAGATTTACACATCATCGCCATCACGGGCAGTTTTGGCAAAACCAGCGTGAAAAACTACCTCTACCAAATGTTGCAGGGCAAATACACCATTTACAGCTCGCTAGGCAGTGTCAACACGCTCCTAGGCTTAAGCCAAGACATCAACAACAACCTAGAAGAGAGCGCAACTCTTTACATCGCCGAAGCCGGGGCGCGCCAAAAGGGCGATATCAAGGCGATCTCTAAACTCCTAGCCCACCACTACGCCATCATCACCGAGATCGGAAACCAGCACATTGAGTATTTTAAAAACATCGAGACGATCTACGAAACCAAAGCCGAGCTCTTGCAATCCCCCCGTTTGATCCGTGCCTTTTGCCACGAAAACAACCCCCTAGAGCCTTTTTACAGCGGGATCGAGAATCGAATCCAGCCCTATCCCGGACAAGTGCGTGCGGTGAATGCCAATTTAGAGGGGACCAGCTTTGAGCTCTTTTTAGACAATGCGTGGATTCCCTTTGAAACCAAAATCCTAGGGGCGTTTAGCGTGGATAACATCGCCTTAGCAGTGCTGGTGGGGCGTTACTTTGAGCTTGCCACAGAGCAACTCCAGCGACTCGTGTCTAAGCTCAAACCCGTGCCCCACCGCCTACACCCCTTGCATTTAAACGACAAGTTCATCATTGACGATGGCTTCAATGGCAATTTAAAGGGCATGCTAGAGAGCGTGCGTTTGGCGAGCTTATACCCCGGGCGTAAGGTGATCGTGACGCCCGGTCTCGTGGAAAGCGATGAGGAATCCAACATCGCTCTAGCCCAAGCCATTGAAGAGGTGTTTGACATTGTGGTGGTGACAGGCGAGCTCAACGCCGAGCTTTTCACACAACATCTAGAACGCCCTCAAAAGGTGTTTTTACAAGACAAGAGCCAGTTAGAGCAGGTGTTGCAAACGATCACCTTTGCCAAAGATTTGATCCTCTTTGCCAACGATGCACCTAACTACATTTAAGGAGGTGTGATGGACCATTTATATGCCCCGTGGCGCAGCCCCTACTTGACGGGTGAAAACGCACCGGGTTGTGTCTTTTGCGCCATTAGCCAAAATGCCAAGGACGACATAAAAAACCATGTGCTCTTTAGAGATGCACACTGCTTTGCGGTGATGAACCGCTACCCCTACACCCCCGGGCATTTCATGCTCATCCCCCACGCCCACCAAGACAGCCCAGAGGGTCTAGGGCTAGAGCTGTGGTTGCACCTACAAAAACGCCTGTATGAGGGGGTGCAATTACTTTATGCCTTTGGGGCGCAGGGGGTGAATTTGGGCTTTAACATCAAAGAGGCGGGGGGCGGGCATCGCACCCCACTTGCACGGGCATTTAGTCCCCCGTTTTAACAAAGACACGAATTTCATGACCACCACCGCCCAAACCCGCGTTTATGGGGTGGATTTTGAGGCGATTTACACCACGCTGAAAGCCAAAGCGGCGGATCACTTTACAGGAGTTTAAATGAAAACGCGCAGTTTTAAAATCTTTAGTGGGAGTGCGCACCCGAGTTTTAGCAAGGAAGTGGCAAGGCATTTAAATGTGGGCTTGTCTAAGGCCATCTTGGGGCATTTTAGCGATGGGGAAATCAATGTGCAGATCAACGAGTCGGTGCGGGGGCGCGATGTGTGCATCGTCCAGCCCACTTGCGCCCCGGTGAACGATAACTTGATGGAACTTTTGATCATGGTGGACGCGCTCAAGCGCAGCAGTGCAAGCTCGATCACCGCCGTGATCCCCTACTTTGGCTATGCTAGGCAGGACCGCAAAGCCGCCCCTAGAGTACCCATCAGTGCAAAGCTTGTGGCGGATTTAATGCAGACCGTGCAGATCGATCGCATCATCACGATGGACCTGCACGCCGGACAAATACAAGGATTTTTTAACATTCCGGTAGACAATCTCTATGGCTCGATTGTCTTTAAAGATTACATTTTATCTAGGGCGTTTAAAAACCACATCATCGCCAGCCCCGACATTGGGGGCGTTTCTCGGGCGAGGTATTTTGCCAGCCAAATGGGAGGGCTAGACTTAGTCATTGTGGATAAACGCCGTGAGCGGGCAAACGAGGCGGAGGTGATGAACATCATCGGGGATGTCAACAAGCGTGATGTGATCTTGATCGATGACATGATTGACACTGCCGGGACTATTTGCAAAGCGGCGGCGATGCTCAAGGCGAGGGGGGCGCACTCGGTGATGGCGATCGGCACGCATGCGGTGCTCAGTGGCAACGCCATTAAACGCATCCAAGAGAGTGCGCTTGATGAGGTCGTGGTGACAAACTCGATCCCCCACAAGGGCAAGCACGCCAAGATCACCACCTTGAGCGTGGCGCCCTTGTTTGCTGAAGTGATCCGCAGGATTTACCACAACGAGAGCGTACATTCGCTCTTTGTCTAAAAAGGAGTTCGTATGGCTGATGTAGTTGTGGGGGTGCAGTGGGGCGATGAGGGCAAGGGCAAGCTAGTCGACAGGCTGGCCCCCAATTACGATTTTGTGGTGCGTTTTCAAGGCGGGCACAACGCCGGGCACACGATCGTGGCCAAGGGCAAGACCCACGCCCTGCACTTGATCCCCTCGGGTGTGTTGTATCCGCAGTGTCAAAATGTGATCGGCAATGGTGTGGTGGTGGCTTTGGATGCTTTGGTGCAGGAAATGCAGCCTTTTGGGGATTTAAAGGGGCGGTTGTTTGTGAGCGATCGGGCGCATTTGATCTTGCCCCACCACCCCATGCAAGATGTACACACCGAGAGTACACAAAGCGCGATCGGCACAACCAAGAAGGGCATAGGCCCCGCTTATCAAGACAAGGTCGGACGAGTGGGGCTTAGAGTGGGGGATTTAAGAGAGCCTAAACTCTTAAAAGACAAGCTCGCCCACAACTTGAGTGCACATGCCAACACCCCAGACCTACCCACACTCAACGCCCTTGAGGACTATTTAAACACCTACGCCCCCTTGATTTTACCCTACACCACGGACACCACAGCCCTTTTATGGGAGGCACTAGATCACGGGCAAAAAATCCTACTAGAGGGCGCACAGGGGAGCATGCTCGATGTGGACTTTGGCACTTACCCCTTTGTTACCAGCTCCACCACTATCGCGGCGGGGGCGTGCAGTGGGAGTGGCCTTAGCGTCAAGGACATTGATAAAATCATCGGGGTGGCTAAGGCGTATTGCACCCGCGTGGGCTTAGGGCCCTTCCCCACTGAGGATTTAGGACAAGTGGGGGCGTATTTAAGAGAAAAGGGGCATGAATACGGCACAACCACAAACAGGGCTAGGCGGTGTGGGTATTTTGACGCAGCTGCAGTGCGTTATGCTTGCCGTTTAAATGGGTGCAGTGAGGTTGCCTTGATGAAACTCGATGTCTTGGATGGCTTGAAGGAAATTTTGGTGGGTGTGGGCTATGAAAACGCGAGCCCCAGCCTAGAGGAGGCAAAGCCCATTTACAAGCGTTTTAAAGGCTGGAAAAACAGCGCGGGGGTGAGCGATTTTAATGCTCTGCCCAAAGAGGCGCAAGAATACATACTTGCCTTGCAAGAGCTTATCGGGGTGAAGATCAGCGCTGTGTCTACCAGCCCCCAAAGAGAAAACATGGTGTTGTTGCCATGAACTTAAAAACCTTTAAAGCTTTGGTGCGTGTCAAAAAGCAAGCCATGCAACGCTGTGAGGCAGACATTGCAAGCAACCTTGCCAAAATCCACGCCAAATACGAGGAGCAACAAGGTTTGGTGAGTGATCTAAACACCCTAAGCGTGCCCACCCAAGCCAACATGGCGGCGTTTTCCCAGTGCAACAGCCTCAAAAAGAACTACCTATATGCCATAGACCAAGTGGGGCTAGAGATTAGCGAACTTAAGGCCATAGACACCCACTTAAAAGAGCTGTATAAAAATGCGTGCATTGAATACGAGAAGTTGCAGTATTTATACACCTTAGAACTCCGTAAAATGGCACAAAAGCTTGAAAAAGAAGAGGCAAAACAAATGGATGCGATCGGGGCTGAAGTCTTTTATCAAAAACAAAAGGCACGCCGTGCGTAGGCTAGGACTTTTTATGATCTGTGCAGGGTTGCTCTTTGGCGACACCAGCCAGGACACCAGCCACATCCAAAGCAATGGGGCAAATCCGCCCGAGCCCTTCCCTAGTCTAAAAACTCCAAAGGGTGCAGACCCTTCGTCTAAGCAGTTTTTGCAGTGCAATG
The DNA here is from genome assembly GCF_019703305.1 of Helicobacter sp. NHP19-003. Lineage (NCBI taxonomy): Bacteria > Pseudomonadati > Campylobacterota > Epsilonproteobacteria > Campylobacterales > Helicobacteraceae > Helicobacter > Helicobacter gastrocanis. Next base: position 212,339 of record NZ_AP024814.1, read on the forward strand.
CGATTTTTGAATCCCGCAAGGCAGAGATCAATAACCAGCTACAAGTCTTGCAAGAGCGGGCACTGACCTTACAAAATTTACAAGAACAAACCCAAAGCCTTTTAGATCAGCGCAACGCCAAAGTGGCCAAGCGAGAGGAGGCGCTAGAAGCGCGCTTGAAGGAATTTGAGGCAAAGCAAAAGGCGTTTAAGGACTTGCAGGCACAAAAGGAAAAAGATCTAAAAAAATTGGTTGCACAAAATGAAGAACTTTTAAAAGAGATCAAAGAGGCGAGCAGCTCTAAGGTCGCCACGACCTATGCCAAAATGAAAGACTCCAAAGCCGCCCCCATTTTGCAAGACATGCCCATCGATCAAGCCGCCACGATTTTATCCAAACTTGAAGCAAAGGACATGGGTAAAATTCTGGCCAAAATGGACCCGCAAAAAGCAGCCAACTTGACCGAAATGTTGCAAAAAGGACCGCCATTTAAAGCACCGCCCCCGCCGCCCCCGCCGCCTAAACCAAAAGATGAGGATGAATGAATGAAAATAGCTGTTTTGATGAGTGGGGGCGTTGATAGCTCTTATAGTGCCTATCTCTTAAAAGAGGCTGGGCATGAACTTTTAGGGGTGTATTTAAAATTACACGGCAAAGAGGAAAAACATGCCCAATACATTAAAAATTGTGAGGCTGTCGCGGAGTTTTTAAATATCCCCTTTGAGGTCGTGGATTTTCAAGAGGCGTTTAAAGAGAAGGTGTATCAAGCTTTCATAGATGCCTATAAAAGCGGGCAAACCCCAAACCCTTGCGCTCTGTGTAACCCCTTGATGAAATTTGGGCTAGGGCTAGACTTTGCCCTAAGTAGGGGCTGTGAGAAAATCGCCACGGGGCATTATGCCCGTTTAGAGCAGGTGCAAGGGGTGCTAAGGATTAGAGAGGCCGCGGATTTGAGCAAGGATCAAAGCTATTTTTTATACGCCCTGCCCCAAAGGGCGATAGACGCGCTCGTTTTTCCGCTAGGGGATTTGTCCAAAAGTGAGATCAAGCCCAAAGCTCTAGAAGCGATGCCCTTTTTAGGGGATTTGCAAAGTTATAAAGAGTCGCAAGAAATTTGCTTTGTGGAAAAATCTTATATAGACACGCTCAAAGAACATTTAAAAGTGGATTGTGAGGGCGTGGTTAGGGATTTGGGCGGGCAGGTGGTCGGCACGCACAAGGGCTACATGCACTACACCATCGGCAAGCGCAAAGGCTTTAGCTTGAAAGGCGCACACACCCCGCATTTTGTCGTAGGCATTGACGCAAGCAAAAACGAGATCATTGTGGGCAAAAAGCAAGATTTGGCGGTCTTTAAAGTAGAGGCGCAAAACAAATCCTTGCCCAAAACCTTCAAAGAGGGGATATATTTGGTGAAAGTGCGCTACCGAAGCACCCCCACTAAAGCTAAGGTACACCTAGAAGGCGACACCATCAAAGCCACTTTTACAGAGCCTGTCTATGGAGTCGCCCTAGGGCAAGCCCTAGCAGTCTATGAAAAAGATTGCGTGCTAGGTGGAGGGATCATCACCAAGAGCGCCTAAAAGCGCCAATGGAAACTGACATGGTAATCACTCTGCAACTCCGTAGAGGCGTTGCTGATGGGGAAGTAAATATTGACATGCTTTTGGCACTTACCCACAAACCCATCGTACTGCCCGGAGCGGATGTCTAAAGCCTTAAAGTTGACTAAACGCTTGAGGGCTTGCTCGGTCGCTAAAAGCGCCTCTTGCACCGCCCGCTTTTCTAAAAGCTGTTGCCTTCGTTTTGCATTTGCCAACGCCTTGACGCTCAACACAGTTAATTTCACGGGGTGTAAAGGTGCTCGCCGCCCCTCAGCATACCCCACTTCTACATATGCACCCAAACGGCTTAAGAAAGCCAAACAAATCAATGGCTTAAATACCCCATCAAAACTCCTTATGGTAAAATAAAAGTGGCCTGCATTCTAGCATGGCAAATCTTAGAATTTTGTGAAAACGGTTGCTAAAATGACAAGATTATGAAACGGCTTGTAGCGGTACTTTTTGGTGTCTTTGATCTTGCCCACGCCCTAGATTATAAAATCTCTGGACTTGCAGGCTCGTTCTCGCGCATTGGCTTTAACAACAGCCCCATCAACACCAAAAAAGGCATTTACCCCACAGGCAGCTATGTTACTTTGGTGGCTTCTTTGCAAATGAGCGTGAATCTCTTGCCCAAAGGGGTGGAAAACCACAAACTAAAAGCCGCCATAGGGGCAGAGATCGGAGATTTGGCTTACGACTCGACACAAACCCTAACGGACACGAGTGGGCTAGAAAAAGGTTTTCTACCGGCAAACTATTATTACATGGGACGCTGGGAAGGCTATTTTATGGATGCCCCTTGGAAACACTCACGCTATGAAACCGACATGCATACGCGCGATTTCGTGCTCCACACTTTGTATTTGGATTACAACTACAAAGACCATTTTGGCTTTAAGCTTGGGCGTTACCGTAGCCGTGCCTTGTTTCTAAGTGGATATAATCAGGGTGTCCAACTTTTTTTACACTTTGGCAACTGGAGCTTGCAATGGTTTAGCTCCTACGGACGGGCTCGTGCTAATTTGCAGTATATCCGCGACTTCTACGCTCCCATTAGCTACAAATTCCCCGATGGCCAGCACATTAACTACGGTCTACAATCTTTAAGTTTTGTCTATAGACGCGACTACAAACGCAACCGCATCACGGTGATGCCCTTTGTGTGGTTTTATCCCAAGCTTTACACTGCCCCGGGATTGCAGCTTGACCTTAAATTAGCCCGTGCCAATTGGACAGTCCACACCCACTTTTATGCGTGGTTTCCCATTTATGACTCCTATATGACGCACAGATATTTTAGAAGCGCATTGGTTGGGGAAGACACGGCTAGTCTATTGATTTACCAGCATTTTGACATTGCCAACCATTACAACTTTGGCTGGGGGGTGTATAAAAACTTTGGCAACGCCAGCGCGTGTATCGGCTGGACCGGTTTGCCCGTCCCCTTTGGCACCAAAGACAACACCCCCTATGCAAAGGCTTATTCCAATCTATATAATGCTAACTCTCTTACGGCTTTCTCCTATTTGGGCTTTAAGGTAAAAAACTTTTCGTGGCAACTACTAGGCAAAATCATACAATCACCTAGGGCCAATTCCGAAAGCCTCATGCTGACCTTAAGATACGACCTAAATAAGCACACCCACTTAATGTTGAAAATCAATGGTTACGATGTTAGCATACATAAGGGCTATAAAGTGGGCTATTTTTCGGCAGGATATAACCCTAAGTTTCAAGCCAACACGCAAGATCGCAGCTATGTGATGACCTCCATGGGCTACGATTTTTAAGGACTTTTATTATACAATCTAGTTTTTACACAATCTCACAAAGGGGGCTTTGCTTGATTCAAAAAGTCCTAGCCTTTTGTGCCTTTTTCCTCTCCCCTTTTGCCCCGCAGTTGCGCGCTCTAGATTATAAAATCTCAGGGCGTGTCGGCTCTTTCTCACGCATCGGTTTTAACAATGCCCCCATCAATACAAACAAAGGACTTTACCCCACAGGCAGTTATGTAACAACCATTGGGGCTTTAGAAATAAACGCTAATTTATTGCCTAAATCTGTGGAGAATCAAAAACTAGAAGTGGGGCTTGGAGGGGAGATCGGCGGGCTTGCCTACGACTCCACTAGGGGGTTAAGAGATCAAAACGGGGTGCTCCAGCCAGCTAACTGGTATTATATGGGGCGTTGGGAGGGCTATTTAATGAACGCCCCTTGGCGGCATACACGCGAAGAGGACGAGTCGCACGCCAAAAATTACATTTTATACAATGCCTATCTAAGCTACACCTACAAAGACATTTTTGGGATCAAGGCGGGGCGGTATTTAAGCCCTGAAGCGTTGTTTTTGCGTGGCTATAATCAAGGCTTTACCCTCTTTTTGCATTTAGGCAAATTCAAGCTTAGATGGTTTAGCACTTATGGACGGGGTTTGGCTAATATCCAGTTTATCCGCAACTTCTACGCCCCTGTGAGCTATGAATTTAGCGATGGCAGACGGGTCAATTACGGCATGCACGCGGTGAGCCTAGCTTACAACACCAAACACTACACCCTCATGCCCTTCTTTTGGTTTTACCCTAAAAACTTCAACGCTCCGGGTGTGCAGTTAAGTGCTGTATTTGAGCGGGGGCAGTTTAAACTCCAAAGCGATGTCTATGCATGGTTTCCCATTTATAGCCACGCTCTAGCCAAGACTTATTATCGGGGCAATTTAATCGGTACAGCCACAGCGACTTTACTCGTGCGCCAAAGGCTGTATTACAAAAACTACTACATCGGTTGGGGTGTGTATAAAAACTTTGGCAACTCCAATGCCCAGCTGGGCTGGAATGGCTCGCCTGTGTCCTTTGACACAACCGATGACACCCCCTATGAGGACGCTTACACCAACCTTTACGATGCCAATGCCCTCACTTTGCACGCTAGAGTGGGGGGCAAGTTTCATGATTTCTCTTGGTATTTGCTTGGCAAACTCACCTTTGCGCCTAGAGCTAATGCGCAGAGCTTGGGGGTAACTTGTGAATACAACTTAGGCAAGCACATCCACCTAATGCTACGCCTCAATGGCTATGAAGTGAGGATGCATCGAGGCTATAAAGTGGATTACTTTGGTGCGCCTAACCCTAAATTTGCCCCCACTACACAGGATCGTAGCTATGTGATGACTTCGATCAGTTATGATTTGGAGATTTAACCTCCGCTTAAGCCCCCCTTAAGCTTTAAAATCCTATAATCGCGTTTTGCCAAAGTTAAAGCCCTTAAAAAGCTGAAACGCAAGCGCAATGTTCTTTGACATTTAAGCAAGAGAGTCTTGAAGCCAAATTTGTTTTTGCATTTTGTTTTTGGCTTTAAAGAACTCTAGTTTTTGACACAACTTGTCTATAACAGAGTAATCTTGTGTGCTTGTAGAGAAATCTATCAAGCACAGAGCCAGTTTAGGATAAACTTAACTTTATGGAGAGTTTGATCCTGGCTCAGAGTGAACGCTGGCGGCGTGCCTAATACATGCAAGTCGAACGATGAAGCCTAGCTTGCTAGGCGGATTAGTGGCGCACGGGTGAGTAACGCATAGATGACATGCCCTTTAGTTTGGGATAGCCACTAGAAATGGTGATTAATACCAAATACCACCCTATGGGGGAAAGATTCATCGCTAAAGGATTGGTCTATGTCCTATCAGCTTGTTGGCGGGGTAAGAGCCCACCAAGGCAATGACGGGTATCCGGCCTGAGAGGGTGAACGGACACACTGGAACTGAGACACGGTCCAGACTCCTACGGGAGGCAGCAGTAGGGAATATTGCTCAATGGGCGCAAGCCTGAAGCAGCAACGCCGCGTGGAGGATGAAGGTTTTAGGATTGTAAACTCCTTTTGTGAGAGAAGATAATGACGGTATCTCACGAATAAGCACCGGCTAACTCCGTGCCAGCAGCCGCGGTAATACGGAGGGTGCAAGCGTTACTCGGAATCACTGGGCGTAAAGAGTGCGTAGGCGGGGTTGTAAGTCAGGTGTGAAATCCTATGGCTTAACCATAGAACTGCATTTGAAACTACAACTCTGGAGTGTGGGAGAGGTAGGTGGAATTCTTGGTGTAGGGGTAAAATCCGTAGAGATCAAGAGGAATACTCATTGCGAAGGCGACCTGCTGGAACAATACTGACGCTGATTGCACGAAAGCGTGGGGAGCAAACAGGATTAGATACCCTGGTAGTCCACGCCCTAAACGATGGATGCTAGTTGTTGGGGGCTTTGTCCCCCCAGTAATGCAGCTAACGCCTTAAGCATCCCGCCTGGGGAGATGGGTCGCAAGATTAAAACTCAAAGGAATAGACGGGGACCCGCACAAGCGGTGGAGCATGTGGTTTAATTCGAAGATACACGAAGAACCTTACCTAGGCTTGACATTGAAGGAATCTGCTAGAAATAGCGGAGTGTCTAGCTTGCTAGACCCTGAAAACAGGTGCTGCACGGCTGTCGTCAGCTCGTGTCGTGAGATGTTGGGTTAAGTCCCGCAACGAGCGCAACCCTCTTTCTTAGTTGCTAACAGGTTAAGCTGAGCTCTCTAAGAAGACTGCCTGCGTAAGCAGGAGGAAGGTGAGGACGACGTCAAGTCATCATGGCCCTTACGCCTAGGGCTACACACGTGCTACAATGGGGCGCACAAAGAGATGCAATGCCGCGAGGTTGAGCCAATCTTAAAAACGCCTCTCAGTTCGGATTGTAGGCTGCAACTCGCCTGCATGAAGCTGGAATCGCTAGTAATCGCAAATCAGCCATGTTGCGGTGAATACGTTCCCGGGTCTTGTACTCACCGCCCGTCACACCATGGGAGTTGTGTTTGCCTTAAGTCAGGATGCTAAAGCAGCTACTGCCCACGGCACACACAGCGACTGGGGTGAAGTCGTAACAAGGTAACCGTAGGTGAACCTGCGGTTGGATCACCTCCTTTCTTAGAGAAACCCTTTAAGACTTCGTTGTCTTAGAGCAGGCTCAAGGCTCTCTTGCTTAGGTGTTAGAGGATGTATTCTTTTTAATAAATCTGTAATCCGTATAGAGTTTTCTGTTTAGCGTGGGTTTGTTGCCAAATAGTGTGGGCTTATTTGCCCTGCCCATTTTGGGGATAGTGATCTAAAAGATGCCTGTAGCGCGCATAATTTTTCTCATCTTTGAGGGCTTTATAAGAGTTAGCTAGATTTTCTAATAAAATGGCTGTGTAGGTGGCTTGCTCTTTGATTTTTAGGCTTTGCTGGTAAAATTTAAGACTCTCCGGCAGAAATCCCACTCGTCTTTAGCGGGTGGGATGAATGCCCCCTACCCTTGATTTTCTATGTATCTTTTGATGGTTTCTGGGTTAGCTTCTCCTATGGAACAGGCAAAAAATCCATCTGTCCAAAATTTTTGTTCTTTCCAAAAATGCTTGCGTAAGAACGGGATAAATCTTGGTTCTCTCCAAACTCTATAAGTAGTCATCTGCTTGATCCGCAAGATAATGGAACTGATAGACACCCTAGGGATATATTGAATCATCAGGTGTAGATGATCTTTATCTGTCTCCATTGCTATGATGATAAAATCTGAACTTTCCTCTATCTCTTCAAGCACAGACTTTATAAAAATAGCCACATCTCCTACGAGCAACTTTTTTCTGTATTTACACACTAAAATCAAATGGGCTTTTAGATTATGTTTGCTCCTGTTTGTGGACAAATAGCCTTTGAGTTTGTAATGGTTTTCTTTCATAGCTCTACCTCAAAAATATTTTATAAAATTATGTTATAATGATGTAAAGTTAAGGCGTAAGAAATTGCTTAAAGCAATAAAGTTTAGAATTTATCCCACCATAGAGCAAAAAACCTTGATACACAAGCACTTTGGCTGTGCTAGGGTGGTCTATAACTACTTTTTAGCATACCGCCAAAAGCAATACGCACAAGGCATTAGAGAAAATTACTTTAGCATGCAAAAGGCGCTCACTACTCTCAAAAAACAAGAGGCTTACGCTTACCTAAGTGAATGCAACTCTCAAAGCTTGCAAATGGCACTAAGACAGCTGACAACAGCCTTTGATAGGTTTTTCTCTAAGCTGGCAGATTATCCTAGATTCAAATCTAAAAGCATGCGAAGCAGTCTTTCTGTGTCCCGCAACACTTAGAGATGGATTTAGGCAACAACCAAGTCAAGCTACCCAAATTCAAAGAAGCTATTAAAGCCAAGTTTCATAGGCATTTGCCTACAAACTCTATCGTCAAACAGGGGTTTATCTCTTGCGTAGCAGATAAATACTATCTCTCTATAAGCTATGAGGATAATGAGCCTGAACCTAAACCCACAACTATCAAAAAAGCTGTGGGTTTAGATATGGGTTTAGAGTCTTTAGTGATAGCCAGTAGTGGCGTGCTCTATCCCTATAAAAAGTTTTTTCAGAATCTACAAACCAAACTCACTAAAGCGCAAAGGAGATTGTCTAAGAAACTAAAAGGTTCTAGTAATAGAAAAAAACAAGCCAAGAAAGTGGCACAAATCCACGCTTCTATCAGGAATAGCAGAGAGGACTACCTACATAAAATCAGTAATGAGATAACCAATCAATACGATTTGATAGCAGTAGAAACCTTGAAAGTTAGGAATTTGGTCAAAAACCACAAACTAGCTAAGAGCATTGCCAATGCCAGCTGGTCTAGGCTCATTAGTCTATTAGAATATAAGGCTGGTTGGAAGGGTAAAACCCTTATCAAAATTGACCAATACTTCCCTAGCTCTCAAATCTGCTCGACCTGTGGGAGCAACACAGGTAAAAAGCCACTGCCTATTAGAAATTTTATCTGCCCTTGTTGTCAAACATACCACCACAGAGACCTAAACGCTAGCATCAATATCAGAAACTATGCTTTGGGAATGCTAGATGAGCGACACGCTATCAAGGTAGATAAAACTAGGGTAGGGATTACCCGAAGTTACGCTTGTGGAGATTCCGCTAACGGGGCTGTAACCAAGTATGGCTACATACTGGATACTGCTAGTTATGGATCGTTGAAGCAAGAAGCCCACCCGTCTTTAGCGGGTGGGTGATTCACTAGCCTCTTTGTAGTGTTCTTCTTTATAGGCGCATTGCCCAGCCATATAAGAGCTAAAAGCAGGGCGGTATTTGATTTGAGCGAGCCAAATAAAATGCTCTAGGGCTTTTTTGTATTCTTGCTCTGTAAAAAGCCCCATCGCATCGTGAAAGGCTTGTTGCCGGTGGCTGTAATCTTTGGTGAAAACACGGCTTGTAGTTTGGTTGCTGGTATGTTGTTTTACAGAGCAATAAGCAATGAAAACAATGACCGCCAGCCCAATAAGCACAAGCATAAACCACCCTAGACAACCCATGGGTTTTTCAGTGCTAGGTGTTTCGGTCCTAATCAAAACACCGTAAGGGTTGAATACGCTTATCTTATCCCCTTGTTTGATGCGTACACTATCTCCTGTGCGACTCAAATATTCCCCGGGTTTTCTAAAGAGTTCGTTATCCTCTTCATCATAAACACTGACTTCGGTATCGTTGTGCCTTACACCGCCGATTATTAAAATAAAATTAGCATCTAAAACATAGCCATATGAGTCGAGTTTGCATACTTTATTCCCCCGCCTGACGAGCGCATAATTATTCACAAAGAAAATGCACTCTCCGGATTTTTTAAAAAGCTCTTCACCATTTTCATCGTAGGCATAAACCTTAGTGCCCTTTTGCTCCACATGGCTAATTTGCATAGCTTTCTCCTAAGCCTCTTTAGGCATTTGCCCCAAAATCTCTAATTCTATATAACTTTGCAATGCCGCTTTGTCTAGTACGCTATCAAAGACTTGGAAGTTGGTTTGCTCACTCATGTGCGCCTTGATCGCCTCGTGATAGAGAGTCAAAGCGTTTTAAGAAGTCTTTAAGAAGTCTTTAAAATCGGGGCTGTTTTGGGACAATTCGCCTAACATGGCGTGATCTAAATTTTCTTTAAATTTGGCGTTTAACAACACCTGGCTTTTTTGCATGTCTTGCACATTGAGCAAGACAACGCCAATGCCAAAGCTGGTGTGCAAGCGTTTGAGCAAGTCCATTAAATCGCTATCTTGTGTGTTGATTTTCTCCACCACTAGGTAACCCTCATGCGCCCAAGAACTATTGCTAATGGCTTGGAAGTAATATTCTCTGCAATGGCTTAAATCCATCTCCTTTTTGAGCTCAAAAGAAAAGAGTTTCAAGGGCAAATTGCCAAAGTTTTCTACAAATTGGCGCAAGGTGGGCTCAAAGTTTTGGTAGGTAAGCTTGCCCCCACCATGTCCGGATAAAGCCAAGAGTTTTTACCCTTTGTGCCCTTTAAGGCTTTTTCGTGGTAGATGGTCTTGGTGTGTGCGCCCCATTTGGTGTAAGCAAAGTGGGCTAGCAAAGGGTGTAATAGGCGTTCGTGGTGGGTTTCTATCCTGCCATAAGCCGGGGTTGAGCTCTTTGCATTGAGCGCATATTCTTTTAAGGCAATAGTGATAGGGCGTTGTGAAACCTGCACAAAGGGCAAGTCTTCTTTGTTCTTTAAAGCCAACCACACGGGGTAATAAGTCCCATCTTCTGCTGTGCTAAACATCTGGCTAATCTTGCCCGCGCTGTAAAGTTCCTGTGCCCTGCTATAAAGCGCATGGATGGACACGGGGGCTTTTGCCTCTTTGAGCACGGCTAGGACAATGTCTAGGTAGTCTTTTTTCATCTCTTGGCTCCCGTTGTTCATTTGCTTAAAAGCGTGCAGGCTTGCTCATAGCCTTCATCGCAAGCTTGTTTGCTGTATTCTGTAGCCTGGTTTTTATCTACCAGCACCCCTAAGCCCTTTGCATAGATGGTCGCTAAATTCCAATAAGCCCTACCAGCCACCCCCTTATCTGTTGCGCCCCTCCCACCTTCAAGATACTCTAAGGCTTTTTTATAGTCTTTAGCCACACCCTCTCCATTAAGATACATCTCTCCCAAATAAGCACAAGCATTGCCATCTTTCCCATCAGCCGCCTTTTGGAAGTATTCTCTAGCTTTGGCTAGGTCTTTGGGGACACCTTGGGCATTGGCATACATTTTACCCACGACATTAAGAGCTACAGGCAAACCCTTATCAGCCCGCCTTTTGGAAGTATTCTCTAGCTTTAGCTAAATTTTTAGGAACACCCTGCCCGTTTAAATACATTGTGGCCGCTTCAAAGTAACCTAGTGCACTCCCCTTACTTGCCGCCTTTTGAAAGTATTCTATCGCTTTAGCAGAGTCTTTAGGCACACCCCCTCCTCCCCACGAACCTCCTGGACCAAGTAAATACATTTGCCCTAAATTCACAAGAGCCTCCACGCTCCCCTTTTCTACAGCAATTTGGAAGTACTCTAGTGCTTGTTTATAGCTTTGCCCTACGCGATTGTGTCCACCAAGATACATCATCCCCATATAGCGATACGCCTCCGCACTGCCTGCTTTGGCAGCATCCTCAAATAGATTTAGAATGTCTAGCGGACTATGCAAAGAACCCATGGGATCACGCCAATCATTTTTAATCATGTTTTGATAGACTTGGATGGCGTATTTTAAAAGAGCCTCTGCTGTCCTTTCTGTGGGCGGCTCAACTCCAAATCGCGACATGCGTGCTCGTGTCTGTCGTTGTTTAGCCCCCTCAGCCTCCCTAGCTTGCTCTCTCTCTTGGCGTTTTTTTTGCAAAATTTGATTGGGCGTTTCTTGGGGTTGTGAATTCCCCAACAACCCCCCCAAGCACCCACTTAGCATAGGGGCTAATAAACACCCACCCAGCACAATAGGACATGATTTAAAGATTTTCATAAGAGCCCCCAAGAATGAGGGCTAAAAAAGCAAGAGAATTAGAGAGAGTTACCCCCCCCGCACAAAACTAGCGAAGTTAGACATGGCGATCCTTTTTTATAGAAATAAAGGCGATTCTAAAGTAAGAAAATTAAAGAATAGCTTAAGAATAGCTTAATAGGTGAACTTGCGGTTGGATCACCTCCTTTCTTAGAGAAACCCTTTAAGACTTCGTTGTCTTAAGGACAAGGCTCAAGGCTCTCTTGCTTAGGTGTTAAAGAGACACTTTTAAAATCTCTCGACTTTTTCTACTAGTCTTAGGATTTTTGTTAAAATAGTTTCTCATTCTTTAGTTAAAGGCTTTGCTATGGGACAAAAAGAGTTGTTGCAAAGATTTGTAGAAATTGAACATGCGGATACAGAGAAGAAAAATCGGCAGACATCCCGTAACCTCATTTTTAAGCCCCTTAAAGAAGGATGGGATCGGTGGCTAGAAAATTTAAATCTTAACTATACAAGCTATGTCAGTTTCTACCAGCGGGATTGGCCAGCGATTTGTTTTACGCGTCAAGACATTTTGGGCGATGAGTATGTCAATGGTCTCTCACTTAAACAAAGAGCGGGAATTTATATTTGGCTAGGCTACGGCTGGAAAATCCACACTTTTTATTTACGCATTGGATGTGCTAACAGCCCATATACACCGGAAGAATGTGTAGCTTTCAGAACATTATTTAAGATTTTTAAGAATGGTGAGTACGACACTAAACATGACAACGAATACCGGAATTTCAAACAACTCCAAGAAAATTTTTTATACGACTTTGTAGAGTTAGTGAAAGTCTTGAATGCGGTGCCTAAAGAAGAGTTTTTGAAAGATGGTGGGGATATAAAATGAGGTGTTAAACAACATGTTGCCAAAGACCTATCCACACACATCGATCTCTTGCGCTCGGTATCTACTCAAGATCAGGAGTAATGGGGAAAAACTCTTCAAAACTTCATTGTCTTGAGGAGGGACTCAAGGCTCTCTTGGCTTAGGCATTAAGACACTCTAAATCCCCTAGATTTTCTTAAAACCCCCAAAAATCCGCTACAATGTCGTTTTTAGCTAAAGGCACACCATGATCACCAAAGACACGAGTACAAACCCTACACGCCCTAGACTTCACAAAAGAGGACGACATCTACACCCCACACCTATCAAGACGGGGCAAGTCTTTGGATTAATGGTGTTGGCCACGCTTACCCTTGCAAAAGACCTAGATAATACACAAAATGTTATAGATGAAATGCCACCCCCCTTAAGGGGCAAAATGCACCCCATCCACACGCAAGATGCCCGCCAAAAATACCTAGACATCGCTTACGCCACAAAGTCAAAAGCCCAAAAGTTAGACATTTACTTGCCTAAAGTGGGCAAAGCCCCCTACCCTGTGATCTTCGCTATCCATGGGGGTGGGTTTGCCTTTGGAGACAAAGCCACAGGAGAGGTTAATCCCCAAATGCACGCCCTAAAGTATGGCTACGCTGTGGTGAGCACCAATTACCGCCTTTCCAAAGAAGCCACATTCCCCGCTGCCATTTATGATCTCAAAGCCGCCGTGCGCTTCATTAAAGCCCACGCCAAGCAATACCACCTAGACCCCGATAAAATCATCGCATGGGGAGATTCTGCTGGGGGTAATTTAGCTTCTATGTTAGGCACAACGGCACTCCACCCCGAGCTAGAAGACTTGACAATGGGTGATGCCAACCAAACAAGTCAGGTGCAGGCGGTCGTGGATTTTTATGGCCCCATAGATTTTAAAGTGATGGACGCACAATTCAAACAGGGCGGGCAACCATCCCACAGAAAACACCCCGTCAATGCTCCCAACTCCGCAGAGTCCCTATACATGGGTGTTGCGATCACCAAAATCCCTTATCTAGTGGAGTTTGCCAACCCCACCAGCTACATCTCTAAAAACACACCCCCCTTTTTTATCATGAACGGCTCTAAAGACCCCATTGTGCCCACACAGCAGAGCGTGCTTTTTGCAAAGGCTCTGCAAAATGTGCTGGGTAAAGATAAGGTGATTTATGTCCAATTACGCGGGGCTGGGCATGGCGGACCTGCTTTTGAAAACACCAAAAACTTAGCCTTAGTGTTTGCATTTTTGAAAAAGCTAAATTTAGCCCCTTTGCATTGAAAGTTTTTTCAGGTTGACAAGTTGACAATCTGATCAAGTTTTAACCTAAACCCCTTGACAGACACTAAGTGTCAGGTTTTATAATATGGAATGCCCAAAAGATGTTGTGATTTGCTTCATACAAGTTCAATTTTTTGGGTGAAGTTTTTTATCATATTTTAAAGGATAAACATGCAACGCATCGAAGCTAAAGGTTTTGCGATTCATTCTAAAGACGGCAAATTTGCCGAGCACCACTTCACCCGCCACGCTTTAGGCGAAAAAGATGTTTTGATTGACATCCACTATTGCGGGATTTGCCACAGCGACATCCACTCTGCCTACAGCGAGTGGCATGATGGCATTTATCCCATGATCCCCGGACACGAAATTGCAGGGGTCGTTCAAGAAGTGGGCGCACAGGCGCGCAAATTCAAAGTCGGGGATAAAGTGGGCGTGGGTTGTTTTGTCAACTCTTGCAAAGAGTGCACCCCTTGCCACGATCACCACGAACAATTTTGCAAAAAAGCGGTGTTCACCTACGATTGCAAGGATCACTTCCACAACGATGAACCCCACATGGGGGGTTATTCAAATTGCATTGTGGTGGACGAAGACTACATCATCCGTGTCCCCCACGATGCCCCTCTAGAGAAAATCGCCCCCCTGCTTTGTGCCGGCATCACCACTTACTCGCCCCTAAAATTCTCTAACATCAAAGCAGGCTCAAAAGTGGGCATCGCGGGCTTTGGCGGGTTGGGGCACATGGGCTTAAAATACGCTCTAGCGATGGGTGCAGAGGTGAGCGTGATCGGGCGCAGCAACGCCAAAAGGGAAATGGCACTTAGCATGGGCGCAAAACACTATTACAGCGATGTCAAAGACGCAAAAGGGGCAAATTTAGATCTCATCATCTCCACCATCCCCACCCCCTACAACATGGCAGACTACTTGGATGTGCTTGCCTATGGGGGTGAGTTTGCCATTGTGGGCTTGCCCCCAAGGGACAACCCCATCACCCTCAGTGCCGCTAACTTTGTGTGGCACGCCAATAAAAAGGTCTACGGCTCTTTAATCGGGGGGATTAAGGAAACCCAAGAAATGCTAGATTTTTCGATTCTACACAACATTTACCCCGAAATTGAGCTGGTTACGGGCAAAGACATCGACAGAGTGTATCATGACCTCACCCATTCCAACGCTAAGTTCCGCCATGTCATTGACATGAAAAGGTCGTTTTAGGTTGTGCTCGCCCTCTTGGGGGCTTTTAGGGGGGGTTAGTAAATCGTTACATGCTCGGGCTTACAAAAGAGCACAAGTTCCTTGCCATCGCTAAAGCGGTACAGCTCAATGTGCCCCTGGTCCAACACAAAATCCACACTGCAATCGCTCACCGCCACCTCTACGCGCACCATGTGTTCCTCTTTGGGGTCGCGTTTCATGGTTAAAATCCGCCCCGTAAACGCCATAGGGTCTAAAGTGATGCGCTGTGTGAAGCTTGGGATCAACACCTCTAACACCTTTAAAATGATGGTGATGTCGTCATCGATTTGGCAATTTTCCACTTCTAGCTGGGTGCATTTGGCTTGAATCACGACATCTTTTGCCTCAAAATGTACCCGCCAGCGCCCCTGTCCCCTTTCGTGTAAAGAAATCTTACCCCGGATGCGGTTTTTCACATAAAGACTTGCACTTGGCATAATTCTGTCCTTCTGGCATTGATTTTATTAAAGTCTAGCACAATACAAACAACGAGGATCGGCAAGACAAGTAAATGGTTGGGGTGTGCGGGCGTTTTTATGAAAAAATTTTACTTTGTTTGCCACAAGTTTAAAAAATCTACTTCAAAAAAATAATTTCTAGCCGATGTAGGGGTCTATTTCATTTTTAAGGAGTTTTTGTGCGTAGTCGTTCTTTATTTATGAAACTGGGGGGGGGGCGATAGTCGCCCTCTTGCTTGCAGGTTGCACCACTAAGATTGCAAGCATTAACCCCAACCAACCCATGACAGGACATGTGAATCAGGTCTTTGGGTATGCTTGCGATAGTTTTACTTGGCCTTATGGTCCTGTTGATGATTTGAAACAGCAAGCCTTGCAGCAAGTGCAAAATCAGGCGAATAACTACGCCGCAGCAGTGGGGGCGAAAGGAGGTGAGTTGATTAATGTAACGGTCAAAAAAGAGATTTGGCCTTGGTTTTGGTGGCTCTTGGGACAAAAATGCGTAAAAGTGGAAGGCTACGCACGCCCCAAGACCAATTAGGCTAAAGTGGGCGTGACGCTTGCTGACATTGAGGGCTAAAAGCGGGGTGTATCGGTGCGCTGTGGCGTGTGTGGCGCAACACCCTGACAAGCCCCTTAAGCCTCCTTGCTAGGTAGAGACTAAACCTCTTCAAGTTTGTGATGCCTTAAGCTTTTAGAGCTAACCCCGCCTTGACTTGCCTAGCCCCCGCTTTGAAGTGGAAAACTAGGCTAAACCCTCGCCTTCGTGTATTTTTGCACCACTTAAAAGCACCCCCGTGATAAGCCCCTTGCTAAAGCCCTTTAAAAATCTTGTTTTCATGTTATCATGGGTGGGTCTAAATTTTTAAGGAGAGATAATGAAAAAATTAGCAATCGGTGTGTTTTTGGCTTATGGTTTAATGCATGCGGCAAGCCTAGATACAAGCAAGGCGAGCATGGAGTTTACGGCGTTTAAAACGGCGCACAAGGCGGGCGTGAAGGGGACTTTTGACCATGTGATCTATAAATTTGGCAAGGACACTTCGACCATCGCCCACATTTTGGATAAGGCGAGCGCTACGATCAATGCCGATCAGCTAAATCTGCACGATTCAACCAAAACCAAAAATGTTAAAGAAGCGTTTTTTGATCTCTTTAAAGACAAAACCCTCAAAGTCATTTTTAGAAATGTCGTGGTTGGCGACAAACAAGGCACGATTTTAGCCAGTGTGCGCATGAACGGCAAAAGCGTAAAAGTGCCCATGAGCTATAAAATTGAAAACAAAGAATTGGTCGCTACGGGCGTGCTCGACATTTTAGAATTTGGTTTGCAAAAAGAGTTTGCTGAACTTGCCAAAAAATGCAGTGTGCAACACGAAAAACTCACTTGGTCGCAAGTAGAGATCAGCTTTAAAGCCCCCGTTAAAGAATAGGTACAGATGACAAAAAAAGAGTTAGAGCACCCGCTCTTACACAGCATCAACGATTTTAACGAAGCCAAGCAGGTGATTGTGGGGGGGGTGAACTCCCCCGTGCGGGCGTTTAAAAATGTCGGGGGCGTGCCCCCCTTCATCTTTAAGGGGCGGGGGTATGCGCTCTTTGATGTGGACGGCAATACCTATGTAGATTTCGTACAAAGTTGGGGACCCTTGCTCTTTGGGCATGCCGATCCAGAGATTGAGGAGCGGGTCATCAACACCCTGCAAAGGGGTTTAAGCTTTGGTGCACCCACGGAGTTAGAAACCACTTTGGCCAAAAAGATTGTGGCGCGCTATGAGGGCGTGGAGAAAGTGCGCCTAGTGAGCAGTGGGACGGAAGCCACGATGAGTGCTATCCGCCTAGCTAGGGCATTCAGCGGTAAGGACGACATTTTAAAGTTTGAGGGCTGTTACCACGGACACAGCGACAGCTTGCTGGTGAGTGCGGGCAGTGGGTGTGCTACCTTTGGCAACCCCTCTTCTTTAGGTGTTCCCCACGACTTTAGCAAGCACACTTTAGTCGCCCGCTACAATGACTTAGATTCGGTCAAGGCGTGCTTTAAGGCGGGCAATGTGGGCTGTGTGATCATTGAGCCGATTGCCGGTAACATGGGGCTGATCCCGGCTAAACTAGAGTTTTTGCAAGGCTTGCAAGAGATTTGCCAAAAAAACGGGGCGGTGTTGATCTTTGATGAAGTGATGAGCGGGTTTAGGGCAAGTGCCAGCGGGTCGCAGGGCTTGCACCACCTTGTCCCCGACTTGGTTACCTTTGGCAAGGTCATTGGCGGTGGGCTACCCCTAGCGTGCTTTGGCGGGCGGGCGGACATTATGGACTTGCTCGCCCCCGTGGGCGGGGTGTATCAGGCGGGGACCTTAAGCGGTAACCCTGTCGCCGTAGCTGCAGGTATTGTGGCTTTGGAGAAAATCAACAGACAGCCTAAGCTGTATGAACGCTTAGAGGGGCTTGCCAATCAATTTTGCAAAGGCTTGAAAGAAATCGCCCACTCTTGTGGCTTTGCCCTGCAAACTTGTGTTAGGGGGAGCATGTTTGGGTTTTTCTTCAGCGACAAGGAAGTGCAAAACTTTGAAGACGCGAGGCAGTCTAACACCGCTCTTTATGCGCAGTTTCACCAAAAAATGTTGCAAAAAGGCGTGTATTTGCCCGCCTCCGCCTTTGAAACGAGCTTCATCTGTAGCCCGATGGAAAGCTCTATCATTGAAGCCTGTTTAGGCAAGGCACAAGCGAGTTTTTATGAGATCCAACATGGAGCCTAAACCCAAATTCAAGCCCGTGGTGGAGGGGGCAAATGCCTTGAGTCTTGGCATTTCCATAGTCGTGGCCATCTTGCTTGGCATTGGGGTGGGTTATGGCTTGGTGAAGTTAACGGGCATTGTGTGGCTCTTTTGGCTAGGCGTTGCTTGGGGCGTGGGGGCAGCGATCTTAAATGTCTATAAAGCCTACAAACAGACCAAAAAAGAGCTAGACGAGCTGGCTAATGACCCCAAATACAAACCCCTCGCCTGATGTGTTCGTATCTGTGTGCCTTGCTCTTACTTGGCTTTAATGTGCTGTGTGCTTTGGGGGTGCTTTGGCGTTTTCAAGGGCTTGGGGTGCTGAGTTTTGAGGTGGGGTTTTTGAGTTTTTTATTGATTTTGCTAGCCGGTTTCAAACAGCTGAAAAACAAATTGCAAACAGCTAAAGAACCCATGCCTTCTAAGTTCTTTGCCTTTGGTTTGGGGCTGCAAATCTCTGTGGGGTGGCTAAAAATCCTCGCCTACGGGGTGTTTTTAGGTGGGTTATTTGGCTTGTTGAACCTTAAACTGCTCGTGCCTGTGGCTTACTTTGTGGGGCTTGGGGCGTGCTTGGTGGGCGTGGTGGGCCTACAAGCCCTTAGGCGTGCCAAATCTTAGGGCGGTAGCGTGAAATCCCCCGCCTTACCACCCCCACGAAGTTTAACTTAGTGCGGTGTTGCTTAGCACGCCTCATCAAAGCTAGTTTATGTTTTGGGGGGACGCTTAAAAGCAATTCATACTCTTCCCCGCTTAGATAGGTTTTGTTTCTGGGATTGTCAAGCTTGCACGCAAGTTTGTTGAGCTTTGATAAGCGGTTGCACTCAGCGAGCAGTCCGTCTGAAATGTCTAGTCCAGCGTGCACGAAGGGGCGTACGCTTGAAATAAAGCCTAGCAAGTTTTTGAGCTGTGGGCGGATGAATTTGGACTTGGGCGACACTTTACCCCCTCTAAGTAGGGTCCCTAAGTCCTTGTAGCTTTGCCCAAGTGTGCCCGTATGCACTAATAAATCTTTGGGGCGCATTTTGGTGCGTTCTAAAGGTTTGTGGCTTTTGGCAATGAGGGCAACACTTAAACTCAAATCCCTGCCTAGTGTGGTGTCCCCCCCCACAATTTTAATCTTAAATTCTTGGCAAGCTTTGGCAATCCCTGCGACTAATTGCCTCATCTCTGCTAAATTGCACCCTTTGGGTAGTTGTATGCCCAGCAAGGCGTACTTAGGGCAAGCTGCCATTGCGATGGAGTCGGAGATGTTCACGCACATGGCTTTGTAACCGATTTGGCGCATACTTAGCCACTCCCTCTTAAAATGCACCCCCTCACTGAATAAATCCAGCATGTAAAGGGCTTTAGGCGTGTCTAGCAACACCCCATCATCGCCCAAACCCCACACCACCCCGCTTTGGGCTAGGGCGTTTAAGAAGGTTTGCTCCAAGTCCACTAAATGCGGAAGCTAAAGTCCACCCACACCGCTTGGTGTATCAACGCCCCGCTGCTAATGGCATTGACCCCACTTTTAGCGTAGGCTTGCACGCTTTCTTCTGTGATGTTTCCGCTTGCCTCTAAGAGCACCAAAGGGTAGTTTTTATTGCGCTCGGCCACGACTTCTTTTATGCTCTCAATGTCCATGTTATCGCACATGACAATGTCTGCCCCCGCTTGCATGGCCTCTAGTGCCATTTTGACATTGCTCGCCTCAATCTCAATTTTAGCCGTCCACGGGATTTCTTGGCGGGCTTTGGCGATGAAGGCTTGCAGGTTGCCGATGTGGGCCAAATGCGTGTCTTTCACCATCAGAGCATCGTCAAGCCCGAGGCGGTGGTTTTTAGCCCCCCCATTTCTCACCGAGTACTTTTCAAACACCCTTAAAAGCGGACGGGTTTTGCGGGTGTCTAATAGACTGATGGGGTGGTCTTTGACAAGGCGCACGAAGCTCGCGGTCTTGGTGGCGATGCCACTGCTGTGTTGCAAGATGTTTAAAAGTACCCTTTCAATTTGTAAAAGCAGCCGCCAATCCCCCTCCACTTCTAATAAAGTTTGCTTAGGGCTAAAGCTCTCTTTGTCCGCAATTTTCCACGCATATTTAAGCCCCAGCATTTCTAAAAGCTCTGTGGCGTAAATTTGCCCTGAGAACACCCCACTATCTTTAGAAAGCACGCAAGCTTTCACCTCTTTAGCCCCCACCAAGCGGGCGAACAAATCCCCCGCTCCCAAGTCCTCCGCCAAACAATCCTCTAAAAACGCCCGTATCTGCAAATCCATTAGGACAACTCCATCATTTTATCTAGGGCAACCTTCGCCCACTTGGCCACTTCGGGTTCAACGCTAATCTTGTTGTAGGGGCTGTGGTTTTTATAGGCTTTCAGCACGCCAAATAAGTCCTCCAGGGTGGTTTCGTTCATGGTCGGGCATTCGGGCACACTGCTGGAGAGCACAAAGGTGTTTTTGGGGCGCAGCCGTTTGACTAAATTGATCTCTGTGCCGACCGCCACTTTCTGTTCTAAGGGCAAGTTTTGCACGAATTGAATGATTTGGCTTGTAGAGCCCACAAAGTCGGCCAACTCCACCACCTCTGGGGCGCACTCAGGGTGCACAGCGATTAAAATATTTGGGTATTTTTGGCGGAAAAATTCTACATCGCTAGGCTTAAAAAGTTGGTGCACGGCGCAAAAGCCGTTGTAACAAATGACCGCAGCCTCTTTAATGGTGTCTGGGCTATCTAACTCTAAAGTAGCGCTTTTTAGCCCGTGCATGCGGGCTAAGTTCACCCCCAAACAGCGATCGGGCAAGAAAAAGATTTTTTGCTTGCTTTGCAAGGCGTGCTTGAAAATCTTAAAGGCGTTGGCACTCGTGCAAACAAAGCCCCCCGCCTTGCCCACCTTCGCCTTGATGCGCGCGCTGGAGTTGATGTAGGTGATGGGGAGGACATGATCAATGCCTAAGCTTTGTAAGGTTTCTAGGCTTTTGTCAAAGTCCGCCCCCTCTAGCATTTTTGCCATAGAGCAACACGCCAGCTTAGGCATGATGACTTCCTTTTGGGGGGCTAGGATTTTCAAACTCTCCCCCATAAAGCCCACCCCGCAAAAGACCACTAAATTTTTAGGGCTCGCACTTGCTTTTTTAGCCAGCTCTAAGCTATCGCCCGTGATGTCGGCAAGCGCGACTATGCTGTCTTTTTGGTAAAAATGCGCCACTAAAAGAGCGTCTAGGTCTGTTAAAAGTTGCTTGATTTGTGCGCTACGCATGCAGCACTCCTATGGGCGTGGAGAAAAGCACCTTTTGCCCCACACTCGTGTTCAACGCCACATTTGGCACAAAGAGTACAATGGTAGAGCCCATTTCAAAACGCCCTAATTCCTCACCTTTTTGTAAGGCGATGGGAGGGTCGTAGGTGTAAATTTTGGGCTTGGACCGAATTTGGGCGTTGGTGCGTATGAGCGGATCAAAATTTAGCACAATCTGTCCCACATTCAGGGCCCCCACCGCCACGAAGTATAAAACCTGCCCCTGCAAGTTTTTAGCCACCACCACCACCCGCTCGTTGCGGATGAAAAGCTTTTGGTGCTTTTTTAAGGCAGGGGTGTTTACGGGCAAGAGTTCCCCGCAAAAGTGGCGCACCTCGATCACTTCCAGATCACAAGAGGCGTGGAAGCGGTGGTAATCTTTGGGTGATAGGTAGAAGTTAAAGTAGCTGTAGTTGTCTAATTTCTCCCCTTTGCCTAGGAGCTCATTGACCCGATAGCTCATGCCCTTGATTTGCAGGGCTAGGTTGTGCTCTATAGCTCCACAAGCGGTGATGATGCCATCGCAAGGAGCGATGAGAGTGGCGGGGTTTGGGTCAATCGGGCGGGGGTTACTAGGGCTCTTGTGAAGAGGGCGTTTAGGGTGGGGTAGTTTTAAGGGGGCAAAGCCGTTTAAATCAATCTTAAAAAGGCGTACATAGACAAAGTTTATCAACCTTTGCACGGGGGGGATGAAGGCACACCTTGCGAACTTGCCAAAGAGTTTTGAGAGGGTGTTGCTCTGTGCCACTATTGCAAATCCGCTAATTTTAAGACAAACTCAATTTGCCCCTTGCTAATCCTCAACTCTTTGGCGATGGAGTCGATGCTGTGCCCCTCTTGAAAGAGCTGTATCACGCGTTTTTCGTCTATGTCATCACTGCCCGGGGTGAAATGCCCCAACTCTTTAAATTTATTCTCTAAAACGATGATTTTTTCCTCCAAATAGTCCCTGTCTTTGTGCATGGTGTCTTGGATTTCTTGCAAGTGGGTGTAAAGGTTGGTTAGGTTGGTGTTGAGGTTGGTGTTGACCTCGTTTTTAACATTGGCACTGATGTTAGACGCGTTGAACTCGGCTTGCATTTCGTTTTCTTGAATCCACTTGCGGATTTTGTAGATCTCTTGGTTGATGGTGTCTAGGGCTTTTTCAAGTTGCTTGGTTTTGCTCGCAAACTCTTTGTCTTTTAGGTGGCTGTAGGCGACCAAACACACAAACACCAATACAATAGCCCCCCCCACAATCCACAGCACTTCGTTAAAACTCAAGTCCATGCATAGCCTTTCTGTCATTTAAACTTTCTAATTCGCTTTGGGCAATGTGGCTGTCCCAATCCTTGATGTCGCCCGCGTGCATGCGCTCCACACTCAGAAGCGTGGGCGCAAAGGCTTTCGCCACAAAGCCCAGCCTTTTATAGGGGGTTTTGGGTAGTTTAGTGCGCATGTAATACAGCTCCCCCTCAACAAACTCCCCCTCACGCCTAAAATCCCATGCCCTAAAACGCCGATCACCCCCGTCCCCTCTAGGTGCACATACACCCTGTTTTGCTCGTGCAAATACTGCTCAATGTGGTTGAGCTTTTGGTAAATGTCGCTCAGGGCTTTAAAAATGATGTCCTCGCGATCCTTGCCGTAAAAGACCTCCCAGGGGGCACTAAAACCTCCCTCACCCTGCCCTAGTTGTAAATACTCGTGTTCGTGTTCGGGCTTCAAGAGGGCAAACTCTAGGGGCAAAGCCACCGCCACAAGGCGGGTGTAAAAGCCCTTTGCCGTGCAAACCTGCTTAATGCCCCTAAATCCAAGCCAAGCCTCTATCCACGATGATAAAGCCCAAAAACACCACCCCAAATACCCATTTGTTACAAAAACGCTTTGGGAATGTTCTTAAAGTCTTTCAACACCAACCACTGCTCGTAAACTAAAATCATAAGACACGCTCCCACGCCCAGCCACGCCACAGCCCCTAAGTGTGCGCTTTTCGCAAAAAGAGCCCAA
Organism: Helicobacter sp. NHP19-003; assembly: GCF_019703305.1. Classification (NCBI taxonomy): domain Bacteria; kingdom Pseudomonadati; phylum Campylobacterota; class Epsilonproteobacteria; order Campylobacterales; family Helicobacteraceae; genus Helicobacter; species Helicobacter gastrocanis. Next base: position 235,671 of record NZ_AP024814.1, read on the forward strand.
AACAGCACGGCTAAAGCGTGGCACGCCCTAGACACCCACAGAGTTACCCCTCGCCAAAGATTGCCGGCACAGAGTAAAGCCCCTCTTTTCTGTCAAACTCCATGTCTTGCAAGGAATAGAGCAAGTCAAAGCCCGCCACCCAAAACGCCACCCCAAATGCCAGCCACAAACTCCAAAGGGGGATCGCGCCAAGCACCGCCACCACGCCCGCAATGGGCGCAAGCCCCAAGCACACGCCTAGTACCAAGTGCGCCAAATAGCTAAAGCGTTTCATGTAAGAATACCCGGCTAAAATCGCCAAAGGGCCAAGAGAGTTTAAAAGCGAGGGCATTGATGGCATAGCTGACACCCACAAAGCCCAGCGCATTCGCCACACAGAACACCTGCAGAGTTGTGAGCGAAATGCGCCCATCCACGCTTGGGCGACTTTTGGTGCGCTCGTTTTCATGTCAAATTTGCGGTCTGCCAAGCGGTTAAAGCCCATCGCAAAATTGCGCGCAAAAAGCAGAGCCAACGCCGAGAGCAACAAGGTTTGCACGCCCTGCAGCAAGCCCAAATGCGTCTGCAAGCCCGCCACCACAAGGGCGATTAAAATAAACATGCCCGAAAATATGGTGTGCTCAATCGCCACCAGATACCCTAAAAGCTTGAGTTTTTCTACCATCGAAGACCTCTTTAAAAGCCTCTATTTTAACATAAAATTACAAAATCAACAGATAGCCAAGCAGCCCCACCCCCACCACGCCCACGCCCACCCACGCCCAAAGAAAGCGCACAGCTAAAAGCGACAAACCCACATAGGCGCATAAAAACCAAGGGGGGGTGGAAAAACTCTTTAAATGCAGGGGCAGGTGCACTAGGGGGAGCAAGTAGGGGTCTAGTAGTCCGCCTAAATGTAGGGTGTGCAAGCCAAGCACTAGAGGGAAAAACACCACAAAGACAAAAGAGAGTAAAATGCCACTCAGTTGTGTCGCCCCAAAGGGGGTAAAGAAAAAATGCACTAGCGGCAACATTAAAGTGAAAATGCCGGCATTAAAAAGCAGGGCGTAGAGCCACGCAGGCATTTTAGGCATGTGTTTAATGAATAAAAAGATATAAAACACCCCGCCCACAGACAACCAAAACCCGGCCGAGCGCACCAAATTAGCGGACATGGCAAGACACAAGAGCGCGCTTAATCCCAAGAGCCAAAAGCTTAGTAGCTCCAACCCTCCATAGACCAACACAAAGCCCCCAAGAGCCATGACATATGCCCTTAAAAAAGCGGGCTGAAAATGGAGCAGAATCAAATACCCCAAGAGGGCCACCAACACCACCGCCATTAAGTCAAAGTAGCGGTTTCTGTAGGGGAAGTAGCGTTGTTGCAAGAATCGATAAGGGGGACTTAGTAGGTGAAAGAAAAAGGCGCTCAGCAGACCCAAATGAAACCCACTGATGGCAATTAAAGGGCTCACCCCAAAGCCGATGAGCACTTGCCTTAAGCGTTGGTCCAAAGGGTCGGCTAAAAATAAAGTGCGGTAGAAGTTTGCCATAAGCGGGCTTGTGTGCTGTGCATTGATGAAGCTCCGCCACGGGGTTGTGGGGTCGCTCTTTGGGCTGATGGATAGCTTAAAGGTGTAAAAATAACAAGATTTTAGAAATTGCCAAAACGAGCAACGCCCCATTTTGCCCCATGCCCGTACGAAGTGGTGGGTCAAGTCCTTGATGTCCTCTTTGCTTATGATGTAAAAGCTGTTGTTGTGTGTGTCTTTGAGTTTCAACACAAAATGGCCGTTTTTGGGGTATTGCAACAACACCTGGGCGTGCAATTCCAGGGGCTTCTTGCCCAAAAAGGCCTTGTATTCGTGGTGTTTTAGGGCAAACGAAAGGGCACACAAGGCGAGCAAAAAGGCGAGAACAACCGCCTTTTCTTGCGGGCTTTGCAGGAGGGGGATGGGGTGGTTAGAAGGGGCAATCATCGCCCCCTCCGCCCACAAGGGGATTTGGCATGCTAAAGTTGCTTGGCACGCTATCGCCCATGTTGATCGCTGTGGGTGTGTGATCGCCTTGTATCTCTTCGCCCTCTTTGGGGATGTCGCTAAAGCGGGTGTAAATTTTATCAAAATACACTTTCACCGTGCCGATCCCCCCATTGCGGTTCTTGGCCAAAATGATTTCGGCTTGTTCTTTGTCGTGGCGCAAGCTGTCTTGCAATTCATTAAATTTTTTCTCTAAATTCTTGGCCTCCTCCTCCTTGCCCTCTTTACGCAGTTTGGCCACGCGGTCGTTGTGTTCTCTGTGCTTATACACCGCATCGCGGTAGAGAAACAGCACCTGATCGGCATCCTGTTCGATCGATCCACTCTCTTTAAGGTCGGATAAAATCGGGCGTTTGTCCTCTCTGCTCTCTAGGGAGCGGTTGAGTTGTGATAAAGCGATGATGGGGATGTTTAACTCCCTAGCCAAAGTCTTCAACCCTCGGCTGATTTTAGTGATTTGCTCGTGGCGTGAGTCCTCCCCCTCGCCCTCCATGAGTTGCAAATAGTCAATGATTGCCAAAGCGATTTCGGGGTGTTCGTGTTTGAGTTTACGCAATTTGGAGCGGGCTTGGCGGATATTAAGAAGCCCTGCATCGTCTATGTAAAGGGGTTTGTCGTAGATTTGTTGTGTGTGTTTGGTGAGCCTCTCCCACTCGTCCTCGCCCAAATTGCCTATTTTGATGTTGTGTAGGTGTAAATTCGTGTAACAAGAGAGCATGCGCATCATGAGTTGCTCTGCCCCCATTTCCACGCTAAAAATCGCCACGCCCTGGTTGTGGTTTAAAGTGGTTTTGGCAAAGTTTAACACTAAGCTGGTTTTGCCCATGCTCGGGCGCGCCCCGATGATGATGAGATCACCGGGCAAAAACCCCCCTGTAAGCTCGTTGAGCTTTAAAAACCCTGTGTCCAGCCCGATTAACCTCTCGTTGCCCCGAGCCTTTGCATCTGCAATCATTTTCAGGGTGTCTTTCAATACCTTTTGCATGTCCTTAAAGCCCGTTTGGACATTGTCTAAAGAGATCTGGTAGACACTGCGCTCAATGCTATCTAGGATGTCGGCGGTGGGGCGGTCTTGTTGGCACAGCTCACGGATTTGCAAGGCTAGGCGCATTAGATGGCGTTTGGTTGAAGCCTCTTTAATGGTGCGGATAAAACTTGCTAAATCCGCCAGGGGGTTTGTCTGCATCACCAAAGCCAAAGCATCTAAGACTTGTGGGTTGCCCTGTGCCTTTTTTTCTAAAAACATGGCACTGATGGGCTTTTGCTCGGCGTGCAGCTGTCTGCAATACTCAAAGAGTTTTTCGTGGGCAGGGCTAGAAAAATCCTCGCCCTTAAGCTGGCTAGAGAAGTCCTCAAATTGTCGGCTGTCTAACAGGGCAGAGAGCACCGCCCTCTCCATTAAAATCAAACTATCGTCTATGGGTGAAGTGTCTAGCATGGGTTGTTGATCGACCTATTTAAATAATTCTAGGGCTTGTTGGCATAAATCCTTCCATGGGGAAGAATCCTTGATAGCCACACAAGTTTGGAAGGTTTTCTTCGCCCCTCCTTTGTCGCCTTTTTGGCGCAGGAGTGTTGCCTTGTTGTAAAGGGCCCGTTGGCGCTCTTTGGGGGCAATTTGTAGGGCAAGTAAGGCATCGCTTTGTTTTAGGGCCTCCTCAATTTTACCCTCACGACTTAGGGCACTGATGAGCTCATTTTGGGCGTAGGGGGTGTAGCTGTTGTTCTCATAGTGCTTTTGCAGAGCAATCAAGTTTTTAGCGTAGAGCTCTAAAGTGGTGGGGTTGTTCTTGCCCCGTTGCTCACTTTGCAAGAGTAAGGCGTAAACCTCGATCATGCGCTCATCTTCTTTAAACTCTTTTTGGAGTTGGTTATAAACTTTAAAGGCCTCTTGCGGGTTATTGGTTTTCATATAGTCTAAAAACACGGTGAAGGCAATGTCGTAATAAGTGGATTCTTTGGAAAGAGAGGCTAAAGCCAAAGCGTCTTTAGCCGCCAGCAGTGAGTTGGCAAAGTCGTTTAATGCGTAAAGATTGCGCCCTTGTCTGTAAAGCCAAGGTAACTTGTTCATGGGCTTGTCTTTTAAGGCTGAGGTAGAGAATATGCCCGCCTTATTGTAAAGGGCGCTGTCATACAAACAATCAAAGGCTTCAACTTGTTCTTCATCGTCAAAGGCGTGGGGATCGATCTTTTCCATGCGGACTAAATAGGTGTTAAAGCTCTTGCAATCGGCTTCCTTGAGTGCTAAGTGTCCTTGTTGCAATAAGGCTTCTCGCATGGCGGGGGAATTGTGTGGGAGGTTGAGTTCCAAAACTTGCGCATAATAGTGGCGATCTAAGAGCAATTCGGCTTTATATTCTAGGGCTTTTTGGTACTCTTTGGAGGTCTTGGGATAATCTTTTAACACTTGGTTGTAGCGGTTTAGCTTTTCTCTATAATCTCCGTGCATGGCAAACAAGACTTGTTCGTCCCTAGACTTCACTAAGGTGATGTGGATCATATTTGTGTAATTGTCCAAATACTCTAAATTGGCGAAGTGGGCTTCATTAGGTTGGTTGTTTTTGGCATAGAGCAAGCCCAGCTCAAAGGCGGCTTTTTCTTGGATGGTTTTGTCGTTGTCTTGGTGGGAGAGCAAGGTCGCGATCTTGATCGCAGGGTCAAAGAAGGAATGTGTTTTTAGGGCAACGAGCAATTCGTAGGATTTGACAGGATGTTGCATGAAGTACTCCGGGTTGCCATAAATGATTTTGTTCAAGATCAATGTAGCGTTCTTGCCCCCACCGTTGAGGTCAAACAGCCCCCAGTTGAAGGCGATTTGACTCGCACTCTCAATGTCCTTAGCTGTGCTGTAGGCTTTTTGAAACAGCGTGGATGCCCCAGAGCGATCCCCGCCATTGGCGGCTTGCTCGGCTAGGTGCATTTGGGCTAAAGAGGCGTAGCGGTTGTTGGGGTATTCATCCATGATGCGGTTATACTTCTCTGTGGCTTGGGCAGTGTAGTTGATTTGGCTGTAGGTGTTGCCGAGCATGTAGAGCACATAGGGCACTTGTGGGTCTGAGGGATAGAATTTGAGCCACTGGGAGGCGACTTGGATCGTGAGTTCCTGTCTTTTTTTGAGTTTGCTCAAAGCGATAATCTCGTAAAAATACAAGTCTTTTTTAAAAATGGTGCGGGGGTAGAGCCTAAAAATACGCGCAATAGCCTCTAGAGCCTCCAAATAGTAGCCATTTTTAATGAGCTGTTTCAAGCCCAAATATTCCTCTAAGTCTTGCCCCTTAGTGTAGGTCAAAGGCTTGTTGTCCACATCTAGCTCTTGGATGATGGGCGTTTGCGCCCCCTCTATGAGGATGGGGAAGTTCAACCCCTCATTGCTGGGCGCATTGTAGTCTTTGGGAGTGAGGAAGGGAATCTTGTGATGAAAACCCACGACTTGCCAGACTTTAGAGTTTTTGAGTTTGAGTTTTTGGATGGGGATGCTTTGTTTATAATCATAGGGGAGTGCAAACAAGGCCTCTTGAAATTTGGGCTTGATGTGCAGATGAAAAATAAAATTCTTGATTTCATAGGACACCTCAAAGAAGTCTGTTTTAAAGGGCATGAAACCCACTTTCGGAGTGGAGTCGATTGTGCAGATGATCTCTTCGGCGGGGTAAGTTTTGTAGACACAGGCAAAGGGTTTTTCGTCTGTGAGTGTTAGGGTTGAGAAGTCCACTTCTTTCTCCCTCCCCTTTGTAACGCTTAAATCAAGGCCGTTTAAAAAGGGCAAAGAGGCAAAGAATAGAACAAATAGGCGCAACAACATTAAGCTTGGTTAGAGTTTAAATAAATGCGCAACACAAAAACAGAGAACACGCACAAAAACGCCACCGCCGTGCTGACGGCATAAAGGGGGGGCGTGGCATTCGTGGCGCTGGGGGGGTTGGCGCTTGGGGTTTTAAAGAACATCGCCACAAGCAGGCGCAAGTAATACACCGCGCTCACGGCGCTGTTTAACACCATCACGATGGGCAAAAACACCTGGTGTTGGCTAATCACCTGCTCTAACACCATCACCTTGCCCCAAAACATGGAAAAAGGCGGAATACCGGCAAGAGAGCATAAGAAAATTGCGCTTAGCATGGCCAAAAGGGGTTTGGTTTGGACGAGCCCATTGAAGCGCTCATAAGGGTAGGCGTAGCTGTTTTGCTGTGCGTCTTGTTGGTTTGCAACCATCCATAAAATTGCAAACGCCCCAATGTTGGTGATCAAAAATAAAAGCCAATAGCTAAACAACGCCCCTGCGCCATCCACCACGCATGCCAAAGCAAAACCCGTGTGTGAAATCGAGCTGTAGGCCATCATGCGCTTGACATCTTTTTGCAAGAGCGCCATCGCATTGGGGATCGTGATCGTGAGCGCAATTAAAGCCGTGTAAAGGTTGTCGATGACAAAGGACTCGGTGTTTAAGAAGGCGTAAAGCACCCGCAAGAGCACCACCAACCCCGCCATTTTAGGCACAATGGAGATGAAGCCGGCCAAAACGGGATTGTTGCCCTCGTAAATGTCTGGCATCCAAGTGTGGAAGGGCACCAGCGACACCTTAAAACCAAGCGCCCCTAGCATGCACGCTAGGGCAATGAAAAACAAGGGCAACGCTCTAGGCTCGTGGTGGAAAAACACACTCCTCAAACCATCGCCCACGCTGCTCAAGTCCAAATGCCCCGTGAGTAGGTAGAGCAAAGCCACGCCTAGCACAAAGAACACCCCCGCTAAAACGCTCAAGCTGAAGTATTTGATCGCCGCCTCTATGCCGGTACTTTTGTAACTTAGCGCCATCAGCACGCACATGACTAAAGACGCGCTCTCCAAACCGAGCAGGATTAAAAGCAAATGGTCGGTAGACACCATGAGGGTGAACCCCCCAACCATGAAAAGATACAAGGGGTAAAACTCGGGAGTCTCAAACTCGCTAAACTTCTCTTTGCTTAACGCTAGGAGCAATAAGAGCAAACTTGCTAGGGCGATGAAAAGCTGCCCGCTCAAAGACGCGCCATCGGTCAAAAAGTCGCCCGCCCCATCTGTGGAGGGGTTGTAAAAGGCAATCCACAGCACGCTAAAGGCAAGGATCAACCCGGCGATCGCCACGCTCAAAGACTTAGAAAAGCCCTTGCCGACATTTAAAAGCAATAAGAAAACCCCGCCCCCCACGCTCATAAACAGGGGCATTAACACTTGCAAGTCTAACTCGGGCATGAGAGATGAGATCAAGGGATTCATTGTTCTTCCTTAGGCATTGATGCGCCCCTGTAGGCTTTCTAAGAGCACTTGCACGCTTTGTTCAATGGGCGACAAAAGCGGTTTAGGATAAATCCCCAAGAACAACACCGCCGCCACCAAAAGAGCCAACACACTTTTTTCGCTACAAGTTAAGGGGTTTAGGGCTTTGGCTTTTTTGATGGCGTATAACTCTGAAGGCTCTGCGCCAAAAAAGACCTTTTTATACAACACCAGCATATAAATGGCGGATAAAATAATGGTCGTCCCCGCTAAAAACGCCATAAACGGAGAGCTTTTAAAAAAGCCCAGCAGGCTTAAAAACTCGCCCACAAAACCGCTTGTAAGGGGCATGCCTACATTCGCCAAGAGCAACACCATAAAAAACGCTGCGTAAGTTGGCATCAAATGCGCCACGCCCTTAAAGGCGACAATCTTACTAGAGTTGCAGCGATCAAACAACACCCCCACTAAAATAAATAGCCCAGCACTCACCAGCCCGTGCGAAAACATCGTAAAGACCGCCCCACCCACGCCCTCTACATTGAACGCATACAGTCCCAACACCGCCACGCCCATGTGCGACATGGAGCTGTAAGCGATCAATCTTTTCATCTCCTTTTGTGCGCAAGCTAGAAGCCCGCCATAAAGCACCATTAAAAGGGCTAAAACGCTTAAAGGCAAAAAGTAATGCAAGATCACATTAGGGAATAAGGGCAGCAAGAAACGCACCATGGCGTAAGTCCCCATTTTTAAAAGCAGGGCGGAGAGCACCGCTGAGCCAATGACGGGGGCGTTGCCATAGGCGTGGGGCAGCCAGTTGTGGAGGGGAAAAATGGGGATTTTCACGGCAATGCCCACAAAGAAGGCGATGAACACCCACAAACGCACTTGGGGGGGCAAAACCACGCTGTTGAAGGTCTCTAAATCAAAGTTAAAGGGGGTTTCAAGCGCAAGGCTGCATGCATGGGCATAGTATAAAATCGCTAAGAGCATGAAAAGTGAAGCCAAAAAGGTGTAAAGGAAGAATTTAAGCCCTGAATAGACTTTTGGCCCCACACCATAACGCCCAATCATGTAAAGCACGGGCAAGAGCGACACCTCCCAAAAAACATAAAAGAAAATGAGATTTAAGGAAGTGAAAACCCCCATTAAAATCCCCTCTAAGAGCAAGATACAAATGAGCATGTCTTTAATGTGCTTGCTGACATACAAGGCGAGCAGGAATAAAATAAAGGCGGTTAAAACGAGTAGGGTTAAAGAAATCCCATCCACGCCTACATGGTAGTTGATCCCCGCTTGTTTGACAAGGTCGGCAAACTCTTCAAATTGCATCACCCCTGTATCCTTGTCAAACAACACCCAGAGCCCCACAACAAGGGCGAGCTCAATGGCGCTTACCAAGACTCCATAGGGTTTGGCGTGCTTTTCGCTAAGCCCAAATAGGGGCAGGCACGCTACAAGCGGAAAAAAGATCAACACGCTCAAAAAGTGGTGGGGCAAAAGTGCATCCATATTAACTCCAAAAACTTAGCATTGTTACAAAGATAATCACCACGACCCCAAAAGTCATTAAACGCAATGCCGAGCTCAAATTGCCGCTTTGCAAAGGGGTTAACATTTGCCCGAGTAGAGTGGGGATTTTAGCGATGGTGTCTACAAAGACATCGAGCATCCGCACTTCAATTTTGCGCCACACCCAAAAAGCAAACTTTAAAAACACCCGAGAGAGTGTACCATATAGGGTGGGGATATAGTATTGATTCAACAACAAGCGGTAGAAAAACCCACCCTCTTTGTTGCCAAAGCCTTTTTTATATTTTTGCACGGCATAGGCAATGGAAAGCAAAACCCCGATTGTGGTAAGAGCTAATAAAAGCAATTTAGGCACAGAGTACTCTGCAAAAGAAGGCACGCTAATCGCTTTGGATACAAAATGGAAAAATCCATGCTCAAAAAAGCCTGCCACTACGGCCAAAATGGCTAGGGGCAGCATCGCCCACAGCATAAAGCTAGAGGCCTCGTGGGGGTGATCGATGCTGTGCACTTTGGGGGCAAAGAAAACCAACATCAAAAGTCTAAAACTATAAAACGCTGTAAAGAGTGCGCCTATGAGTAAAGCTAAAAACAGCCCATGGTGTCCTGTGGCAAAGGCGACTTCTAGGATTTTATCCTTAGAGAAAAAGCCCGCAAAGGGATAGAGCCCACACAAGGCTAAAGACGCTAGCCCCATCAAAATGGCGGTGGTTTTGAGCGGTTTAAGTAGCCCGCCCATTTTGCTAATGTCTAACTCATCGTGCATGGCGTGCATGACATTGCCCGCCCCTAAGAAGAGTAAAGCCTTAAAAAAGGCGTGGGTGAAAAGGTGGAAAAGGGCGATCCAATAAGCCCCAAGCCCTGCGCCCACGAACATATAACCTAGCTGTGAAAGGGTGGAGTACGCCACAACGCGTTTTAGGTCTTTATTGACTAAGGCCATGCTTGCCCCAAACAACGCCACAAACGCCCCTAAGCACGCAATGGCATAGCCAAGACCGGGCAATGCGCTATAGAGTGGGTGCGCTCGAATCACCAAATACACCCCGGCCGTAACCATTGTGGCGGCGTGGATCAAAGCGGATACGGGCGTGGGCCCCTCCATCGCGTTGGCCAGCCATGTATGCAGGGGGAATTGTGCGCTCTTGCCCACTGCCCCCACAAAGAGCAAGAGCCCGATGCAAAAGAGAAGATGAGAGTCAGCGTTGGCAATGTTGGCAAAGACTACAGAGTATTGCACTGAGCCAAAAGTCCAATACACCAGTAAAATCCCCATGAGCATGCCTAAATCCGCAATGCGGTTCATCACAAAGGCTTCAATGGAGGCATTGTTGGCACTCTCTTTGTGATACCAAAAGCCAATGAGCAGGTAAGAGCAAAGCCCCACGCCCTCCCAGCCCACAAACAGCCCTAAGAAATTGTCGCTAAGGACTAAGACAAGCATAGAAAAGACAAAGCCAGAGAGATAGCTAAAGTAGCGGTTATAGCCCTTGTCATGGAGCATGTAGCCAATGGAATAGACATGCACCAAAAAGGACACGAGCGTTACCACCACAATCATGACGGCACTGATCGAATCGAGTCCAAAGGAGAACTTGACACTAAAGCCCCCAAGTGCCATCCAATCAAAGAGCACCGCTTGCACGCTTTGGTTGTGCAAACTTAAATTTAAGAGATACAAAGCCCCTAGAAAAGACAACCCGAGTAGGCTAGAATTGACGATGCCCACTTGCAAACTTTTTTGGCAGGTGCCAAAAAGCCCGGCATAAAGTGCCCCCAACAAGGGCAAGAGCAAAACCGCCGCTAACACCACAGACGCATACATGCCAGCCTCCATGCTAGCCCTTCATGCGCACTAGAGTGTCGATGTCTAGGCTTTTGTGTTTTCTGTGCCACAAAATCACAAGCCCTAACCCTATGGCCACCTCCGCCGCTGCTACGGCGATCATAAATAAGGCGAACACCTGCCCGTCAATGTTTTTTAAAGAGTGGGCGATCGCCACAAAGGCGACATTGATGGCATTGAGCATGATTTCTGTAGAGAAAAAAAGCATTAAAATGTTCTTGCGCCGCAGAATGCCAAACAGCCCCACGCTAAAGAGCAGAGCCGCAAAGACCAAGTAATGGGCCAGAGTAAGCATCAATTCTCCTTCTTAAATGCGCTCGCCATCGCCCCGACTAAGGCGACCAAGAGCATGAACGCCCCCACTTCAAAGGCGACTAAGTATTTTGTAAACAACACAAAGCCGATCAACTTTGTGTTGGAAGTGTCTAAATCGGGGTTTAAACTCTCTTGCAAGTTGTGGGCGTAATGGGCGATGAAAGGCGCGCCAAGCAAGGCGACCAAGACCACTGCTAAAGCAATGGCTAAGAGGGCGGGGACTTTAGGGGCATGTGCCCTCTCTTGTACCTCTTGTGAGGCATTCAAAAACATCATGCCAAAGGCGTACATGACCACCACTGCCCCCACATAGACCAAAATTTGCACCACGCCCAAAAACTCGGCATCTAAGAGAAAGAAAAAGGCGGACACAAAGACCATCGCCGCGGCTAGAGAGGTCATGGCATACAAAATGTTCGTGGTCGTAACCACCACGAACGCCATGCCTAAAGTCAAGGCGGCGAAGAAATAAAAGGCAAGGGTTTCAAGCATGGTCTTTGCCCCCCTCTTTGTTTTCTGCCCCCTCTTTCGCCTCTTTGGCTTCTTTAGGCTCTTCTTTCTCTTCTTTAGTGGCGTAATCTAGGGGGGTTTGGGCTAAGCGCGTGTTTGCATCCACACTAGGCGCACCAAAGCCCATAAACTCTTGATGGCTGTGGTCTTTTGCGCTTTGTATGTCTGTGAGAAACTCTGCTTTGCCCCCAAATTGGGAGCGTTGCACACTGCTGTTTTCAAAGCGTTGCCCCATCACAATGGCAAGCTCGGGGCACACCTCAGCACACAGCCCGCAATAAATGCACCGCCCTAAGTTAATGGTGTAGCTGTCTATGTATTTGCGCTCATCCTCGGCCTTGTGCGTGATGATCCTAATGCAATTACTCGTGCAAATCTTTTCACACAGCCCACAGCCGATACAGCGTTCATTGCCCGACTCTAGCAACCTTTGCAAGTGGTGCACGGCTCTATATCTAGGGCTTAAGGGCAACACCTCCATCGGGTAGTGTATGGTAACTTCTTTGCTAAAAAACTCTTTAATGGTCAGCCCTAAGCCCTTAAAAAGCTCTAAACCAAAGCTCGTTTTGAGTGTGTCTAAGAGTTTGGGGCTAGGCTTTTTAGGGTCGAGCCATTTATACTTTTGTCCCACAACACCTCCTTAAAAAAGTAAAAGTACTAGCCCGGTGATTAGGATATTGACTAGGGCTAAAGGGAGCATGATTTTCCAACACATGCGCATGAGTTGATCGGGGCGCACATGGGGGAAGGTTGCGCGCGCCCACATGGATAAAAACACAAAGAAACAGACTTTGATTAAGATCGCAATGCCGCCCGGGATAAAGCCCCACGCATTGTAACCCCCAAAGAAAATCAAAGAAATCACAAAACAAAAGGCAAACAAATGGGCGTATTCGGCTAAGAAAAACATGCCCCAGCGCAAGCCACTATACTCTGTGCAAAACCCGGCGACAATCTCCGCCTCATGCTCGAGCAAGTCAAAGGGGGTGCGGTTCAACTCAGCATAACTAGAGATCAAGAACAAAAAGAAGGCTAAGGGTTGTTTAAACACCAGCCAATGGAGCATGCCCCCCTCTTGGTATTGGTTGATTTCCACCAAAGACAAAGAGCCCACCACCATGATGGGGGCTAAGATCGTTAGGGTGCTCACCACTTCAAAGCTTAAAAGCTGGATAGTCGCCCTTGCCGCCCCGATTAAAGAATACTTGCTATTAGAGGCGAGCCCGGCTAAAAGGGGGGCGTAAATGCTCGCCGAGCCCACCGCTAAGAAAAACAACAACCCGACATTGATGTCCGAGATAATAGGTTTGATCGTGTGCCCAAAGATTTGAAAATCGCCGAAGAAGGGGATGGGTGCCATGCTCACAAAGGCACTCACCATCGCGATCACCGGAGCAATGGAGAAGATCAAGTGGTTAGCGTTCTGGGGGATCACATCCTCTTTAGTGAAAAGTTTGATCGCATCGGCGATCACTTGCAAGAGCCCAAAAGGACCGACATAAGTAGGGCCTAAACGCCTTTGAAAATAAGCCAAGACTTTTCGTTCTAAATAAGTCCCAAACGCCCCTAGCCCGGAAAAGACCAAAACCACCACCAGAATTTTAATCAGGGTTTCTACAATCTCGGCACTCATGCACGCTCCCATTCTAAGGTTTCAAAGGGGCTAGCAAATACCCCCCCCGTGTCTAGGCTGGGGCTTGCCATAAACACGCCCCTTTTTAGGCTGTGGTCTATGTAAATCTTGCCCGTGAGTGTGCGCCCCTCTTTGCTTAAACGGATTGTCGTCCCCTCAACAAGTCCCAAACTCTCTAAATGCGCCTTAGAAGTGTAAATGCCCTCTTTGAGTTGTAGGTTTTGGCTCTTAATGGTGTGGGTGTTAAACTGCGTTTCGGCAAATTGCAAATAGGCGTTAAGCTCGGGGGCACTCTCAATGGGGGTTATGGGCTGGCTTGATTCTGTAGCTTGGCTAGGGGTGCTTTGAAGTTTATAGCCCCTGTGGTTGCTCTTGTCATTGGCGTAAAAATTTGTCAAATCGTCATACGCCACGCCCAAAAAGCCCTTGTCTTGGGGCAATTCTTGGGTGTATTCGGCTAAAGTTTCGCCATAAAAGCCAAAGTGCTGGGCGATGTCGGCAAAGTCTAGCCCCTCATAGGCTAAAGCGGGGCGTAAAGCAAGCACCCGCCCCTCCAAATTGACCATGCTTGCCTCCATTTGTGAGAAGCTGGGTAAAATAAAATCTACTTGATTTTGCACTTGTCCGTTTTGATCCACACAATCGCTATCAAGCACAAAATCCCCTTTAGTCCGCACCCCTACGCTGGGGCTTGCGTGGCTGTCTTTTTCTAAAGTGCAAAGCGACACAATGCCTAAAGCATTGGCACTTGGGGGGATTAAAAAGATTTTGAGTTTGTCTAGCTTGCTTGCCTCTTGCAACATTAAGGCAATGTTGTGGGCTTTTGGGTGGGTGTAAATCTCGGGCCCGATTAAAAGAGCGATGCTAGGGGCTTTTTCAACCAAACCTTTAATTTTCTCAAAAGTGGGGCTATCACATTTGGCATTTTCTAGCATGGCATAGACGGGGGGCTTTTGCTCGGCTTTTTTAGGCTCTGCTGTTGCCTCGCCCTCTGCGTTTTCTGCACCCTCTGCACTTTCTGCAGGCTCAGGCTCAGGCTCGACAAGGGCACTTGCCTTTAAACTCTCTAAACTCGGGCTCTCCACGCCCAAAGCCATCAAAAACGCCCCTAAAATGATCTCTTCAGCCCCTACAGCATGGCACACGGGCACCACGCTACGGCTCATTTTTTCTATCGCCATGTCCTCTAGGGGGTGGGCGTAGATCAAACTCGTGCCTTTATTCACCTTTAAAACATTGGCTAGGGCGTATTTGAGTAGGGGGTTTTCATTTTTTAGCCTTGAGCCCAAACTTAGCACACAGCTAGAGCTTTTTAAATCCTTTAAATCGTGGGGCGTGGGGCTAAAAGTCTTTAAAAACTCTTGGTAGGCGTAAAGTTTGCTGTTATGGAGTTTGAAGCCACAAGTTTGACGCATTTGCTCGAGCAAATAAGCCTCTTCATTGCTTAAATCTCCCCCGACATACACCGCCTTTGCCTCTTTGAGCTTTTGCACGGCTTGCTCTATGTTGCTGCTGCCCTTTGTGGATGCTTTTAAATCAAAGGCAAAACGCCCCGCCCCACAAATGGGGTTGTGGTAAAAGTCGTTGCCGACTCTAAAGATTTTTTGCTCTTCGCCTAGTGTGTCAAAGTGGCGCACTTGATAATCTAATAAACACCCTGCCGCACAATGCATGCAAGTCGAATCGATGTGTTTTAGCTCCCACGCATTGGCTTTATAGCTAAAGTCCTTATAGACAATCGCGCCCACCGGGCACACAGCGATGCACTCCCCACAATCATAACAAGGGGTGTCGCCCACAAAGGCGATCATGCCCTTTTGTTTGCGACTCCAAACGCTAAAGGGGTCTTTGGGCATGCTCTCTTTGAATTTGTCGGGGGCGTGTAGGCTTGCCTTGCTCGCCTTCAAATTGCTATCGCCGATATTGTCGCTGCAAGTCGTTACGCACCGCTCGCACATGATGCATAAATTCGGGTCATAGGACGCTTGCGCCCAAAAGGCGAAGGGCTTGAGATTGTCTCTGACGCTGAAAGGTTGCCGATCAACTAAAGTGCGGTGTGTCATGTCTTGCAACTCACACTCCCCGCTTTTATCGCACACCCCACACTCTAGGGGGTGATTGACATCATAGGTCTGCATGATCATTTGCCTCTCAGCTACTAAGGCAGCGGTCTTCGTGGCGACTTTGGTGTTGGCTTTGGGTTTGGTGTTGCACGCATACACCCTCTTGCCCTCCACCTCCACCATACACATTTTGCAAGCCACCGTGGGGGAGCAACCACTTAAATAGCAAATGGCGGGGATATACACCCCGGCACTTCTTGCCGCTTCTAAAATGGTCTGCCCCTCGCTAAATTCTACCTTTTGCCCATCTATCTCTATGCTTGGCATGCGTTAAGCCCTTTTCACCACTAAAGTCCAATCCACCCGATTAAAACGCAAAGAGTTCATCAAAATATCCCCCCTCTCTTTGATCGCCTCTGCGCTCTGCTCCACAATGTCAAAATCCACCACTTCAAACATGAAAATTGCCACCTCCCCGGGGCGCACACTCTCATCTAAAATCGCCCCCATGCGGCTAATCACCGCCTCATTAGGCTCATCTCTTAAATGCCTCAAATCAAAGCGTTTCACCGATCCACCTCCCCAAAAACCGCATTGCTTGAGCCGATGATTGTTACGGCATCTGCCAAATACTGCCCCACTAAAATGTCTTGCATCGAGCCTATATGAAAAAAGCTCGGGGCACGGATTTTTAAGCGATAAGGGTAGGGCTCGCCCTGTGAGTGGATAAAAAAGCCCAACTCGCCCTTGGGCGACTCTGTGGGGGCATACACCTCGCCCCTTGGCGGACGCATGCCTTGAGTCACCAACACGAAATGTTGCATCAAAGCGTAGTTTTGGGTCATGATGTCCTCTTTGGGGGCACTGAAATACTGCGGGGCGTGTGCCATAATGGCGGGGTCTGTGGGGGCATGCATGGGGATTAACTGCTCTAAAATACGCAAGGACTCTTCAATCTCTAGCATGTAGAGTTGGTAGCGGTCGTAGCTGTCGCCGTAATTGCCTACGGGTATATCAAAATCTAACTCAGGGTAAAGCTCATAAGGCTCTTCCTTGCGGACATCATAGGCGATCCCAGTGCCTCTTAGCATGATCCCACTTGCTCCCCACGATTTGGCTTGCTCTTGTGTAATTGTGCCGACATTCTCCAAACGGGCTTTCCAAATGCGGTTGCTATCCAGCAGCCCACTTATGAGTTTATGCATTCCCCTCACTTCTTTAATGAAGGCTTTTAGCCCCTCGAGCCAGTTAGGGGGCAAGTCTAAAGGCACGCCCCCGATGCGGATGGCGTTGTGTGTGAGCCTTGCCCCGCAATAATCCTCCATCAAATCTAGCCCATACTCCCGGGTTTTAAAGCAATACAAGAACACCGACATCGCCCCCACATCCAGCGCATGCACACTTAAAAAGAAGACATGGGAAATGACTCTATTGAGCTCTAAAAGCAAAGTGCGGATCACCTGAGCGCGTCTGGGAATTTGCACGCCTAATAAAGTTTCTACCGCGTGGGCGAAGGCGTAGTTGTTGCTCGTGGAAGAAGTGTAGTCTAGGCGGTCTGTGGTGGGCATGTATTCGTTGTAGGTCATGTTTTCGCCCAGCTTTTCACAGCCTCGATGCAAGTAGCCGATCTCAGGTGTGGCTTTGGTGATTTTCTCCCCATCGAGCTCTAAAATCAAACGCAACTGCCCGTGTGAAGAGGGGTGTTGTGGTCCAAAATTGATCACCATTTGTTTGTCGTCCCTTTCAAACAGGACATTTTCAAATTGTGGTTTGAGTTTGGTAAAAATCTGTGCCATTAGGGACGCTCTTTTAACTCGGTGGGATCTTTGCTGTGTAAATCCTTGACAAAAAGGGATTTTTCAAAGCTGTATTTTTG
Organism: Helicobacter sp. NHP19-003; assembly: GCF_019703305.1. Taxonomy (NCBI): domain Bacteria; kingdom Pseudomonadati; phylum Campylobacterota; class Epsilonproteobacteria; order Campylobacterales; family Helicobacteraceae; genus Helicobacter; species Helicobacter gastrocanis. The sequence continues at coordinate 252,721 of NZ_AP024814.1, forward strand.
GGCGTTGTCCTCTAGGGGCAAGCCCTTAGCCTGTTCATGCCCGATCTTAGAGAAATTAAAGGTGTCTTTTTCATCCACCCTTGCACTATCCCTTTGCTCGGGGCCTATGATTTCGCGATACTCTTTGCCAAAAATCTTATCCACCTCATACCACGCGGCGTGTTCATCGCCTTTGAGCGGATAGGATTTTAAAAGCGGATGTCCCACCCAATCATCGGGCATTAAAATCCGCTTGAGGTGTTGATGCCCCTCAAAGACAATGCCAAGCATGTCGTAAGCCTCCCTCTCGCTCCATAGGGCGGACTTAAAAAGGTGGCTTAAAGTGGGGGGGTTGTCGCCCTTTTTGAGCACCGCTTTTAAACGCACCCGGCGTTTAGTGGCATACCCGGGCAAGTAGGCTAGAAACTGATAAAACAGCTCAAACTCCCCTCTTTTTTCTAAAAAGTCGATCGCGCTCATTTCGCTCAAAGTTTCATAGCCTAGATTCTTTAGCCTTTGGGCCACCTTTGCCACTTCGCTAACTTCAATCACAAACACCGCTGTGCCTAGCTCAATGAAGCTCTCTAACACCTTGTGGTGGTAGCTTAAATGGTTGTAAATCACCTCATAGGGCGAGCCCACAATGGGGGTTTTAGGCGTTTGGGGCACGACATAGAAGCGATCGGAGTAGTGGACTTGCTTTTGGACATTGGCATTGGGGCGTTGTTTTCTAACCATGTTGGGCCTCTAAATCAAGCGTTTTTGGTTGTTTTCGGGCAGGGCTTTTTGGCGGCGGATTTTATCTTGCAGCACCATTAAAGCGTATTGCAAGGTTTCAGGGCGGGGCGCACACCCGGGCAAGTAAATATCCACAGGGATCACCCGATCCACCCCCTGCACCGTGGCGTAAGTGTTAAACATCCCCCCCGTGTTGGCACAAGAGCCCATCGAGATCACCCATTTAGGCTCGGGCATTTGGTCGTAAAGACGGCGGGTAAATTCGGCGTGCTTTTTGGTGAGCGTGCCGGCGATGATCATCACATCCGATTGTCTAGGCGATGCTCTAAAGATCGTGCCAAAGCGGTCAAAGTCAAAACGCGAGCCGCCCGTTGCCATCATCTCAATCGCGCAACACGCCAGCCCATAAGTGAGGGGCCATAGCGAGTTGCTGCGCCCCCAGTTTAATAGGCGGTCTAAAGTCGTCAAGGCAATGGGCAACCCCCCATTTTTTAAATAACTCACTGCATGCTGTGCCATTCTAACGCTCCTCTTTTTAGGGCATAGACAAAGCCCACGACCAGCAAGCCAATAAAGCTTGCCATTTCAAAAAAGCCAAAAAGGCCCAACTCTTTAAAATCCAAAGCCCAAGGGAACATGAAGACGATCTCCACATCAAAGAGAATGAAGAGCACCGCCATCGCATAAAACTGGTGGCTCAAGCGGTTTTGTTGCTTTAAGGCGAGCGGGCCACACTCATAGGCGGCGAGCTTTAACTTCTCGTTTTGCTTGCGTGCCAATTTGCGGCTGATAAACCTTTGTATCCGCAAAGTCCAATTAAAGACGAGAAAACTAAAGACCAACAAAATAAACACCCCGAAGTAGGGGTGTTCTGCTACACTCTCTACGCCCACGCTCGCTCCAATCCAACAAGATGACAAAGTATAGATGACAAAGTATTAAAGCATAATTTCATTAATCCTAACTTTTGGCAAGGTTGTAAAGGTAGGTAAGTGTGTCGTTTTGTGCTATAATGCCCCTTTCTTGCCCCATATTATTATTATTGCGGTGCAAACCATTGCTAGGGACAGACCATGTATGAAATCAGCAAAAAAATCTTAAATGTCGTGGGGCGCACAAACGCCGCTTACAATCTCATAGGCGAAGGCGATAGAGTCCTTGTGGGCCTGAGTGGGGGCAAGGATTCGATTCTGCTCTCTTGCATCTTAGCGCGCATGCAAGCCCACGCCCCTTTTAAATTCAGTTTCAAAGCCGCCACCGTGCATTATGGGCTGAATGAAGATTTGGCGTGGCTAACTAAACTCTGCCAAGAGCAAAACATCCCCCATGAAATCCTACACACCAACATCGCCCAAACGATTAGAGAGAAACGCCGGGAGCAAAGCTCTTATTGCAGTTTTTGCTCGCGCATGCGCCGTGGCGTGCTTTATAACCACGCTTTAGAAAATGGCTTTAATAAACTTGCCATCGCCCACCATTTAGACGATGCAGCCGAGAGCTTTTTTATGAACTTCACCTACAACGGGAGTTTGCGTAGCATGCCCCCCATTTACAAAGCCGAAAATGGGTTATTTGTGATCCGTCCTTTGATCCATATAAGAGAGCGCCAAAGCATCGATTTTGTCAAATCTCAAAACATCCCCACCGCTCCTGATTGTAACTGCCCGGCTAAACAACCAGACTCCGACAAGCCCCCCATTGCAAGGCTTGCCACCAAAAACTTTTTAAGAGAAATGGAGCAAAACAACCCACGCCTTTTCACTTCACTCAAAAACGCCTTTTGCAATCTGCACGCGAGCAGCTTTAGCGATCACAACTTTTTAGATGCACAGGGGGCGTGAATGGGACTAGATTTAATCGTTTTCTTGCTTTTCATGGCACTGGCTCTTTTCATTGACTTTAAGGCGCATAGCCACGATTCTGTGATGGGGCTAAAAAGTGCGGTGGGCTGGTCGCTCTTTTGGGTCGCCATGGCTTTGCTCTTTGCCGGTTATTTGTATTGGCATGACGGTGCGGTGAGCATGTCGCTTTTCTTGACGGGGTATGTGCTTGAAAAAGCCCTATCCGTGGATAATCTTTTTGTCATGATGGCGATTTTTGCGTGGTTTAAAGTGCCTGAGATTTACCGCCATAGAGTGCTTTACTATGGGATCATCGGGGCGATCGTCTTTAGGCTCATTTTTGTGTTGGTCGGCAGTGGGTTGATGCACCTGTCCGCCTATGTAGAAATCATCTTTGGCTTGCTGGTGGGCTATAGCTGTGTGGTGATGGTGAAAAACCAAGAGAGGGAAGAGGAGGAGGGGGAAGAGGACTACTCCAAGCATTTAGCCTACCGCCTTGTTTATAAATTCTTCCCCGTCTACCCTAGGCTAGTTGGGCATGACTTTTTCATCAAAAAAGAGCAATTGAGCGGTTTAGAGCGCGATTTAAAGGGGCAAGAGGCAAGCGCACTGCACCACCAACAAGCCTTTGCTAAGGCAAAGCTGATCGCCACACCTTTATTTTTATGCCTAGCAGTGATTGAACTGAGCGATGTGATGTTTGCCTTTGACAGCGTGCCTGCCGTGATCGCCGTGAGTAAAGAACCCCTAATCATCTATAGTGCCATGATGTTTGCCATTTTGGGACTTAGGAGTTTATACTTCGTGCTCGAGGTGCTTAAAGGGCATTTGATCCACCTAGAAAAAAGCGTGATTCTCGTTTTGGCGTTCATCAGCTTAAAGCTCATTTTGGCCGCCACCGACCACCTGTTTGGCGTGGGCGTAGACATCAGCCCCACCATTAGCCTTTACATTGTGTTGGGCGTTTTAGGTGGGGGCGTGGTGTTAAGCTTGCTTAAAGGCAAGGAAGAGGGTGAGTCAAACAACCCTAAAGAGTTTAAAGAGCCAAGCACAGGAACACCCAAACAAAGGGTGGCAGACTTCACAAACGCAAGGCTAGACAACTGCGAGCATAAACTCCAAGAGCTAGAGGATCGAGTCAGCAGACTCGAGGGGGCGCAAAAATAGCCATACCCCTAGAACTAGAAAATGGGGGCTTAGTGGCATAAAGTAGAGCCAATGGGGCTAAATTTTGCTAAAATAGTGTTTCTATTCCACGAATAAGGGGTTTGCGTGTTTAGAAAAATGGTTTATCAAATGCTGGGTTTGGGGGCTCTTTTTAGTTGTTTGCCCTTAGAGGCAGCCAAGGATGGTTGGTATGTGCAAGCGGGAGTGGATTACGCCCACGCAGCAGGGTCTTGGGCGCAACGCACCCCTAATTGGACCGCGAAGAGTCCCTTTTCTGCCAACATGGGTGGGGTGGATTTCGTGGGCGGTTACAAGCAATTCTTTGGCAAAAAAAGGCATTGGGGCGTGCGCTACTATGGGCTCATCAGTTTGCAAGGTGGGGGCTTTTCGCAAAAAGCAGGGTATAGATATCCCATGCAAGGGCCCGTGGGCAATTTCTTTTATGGCGTGGGCATCGATGCGCTTTGGACATTCTTCCACAACAAGGGCACGGAGATTGGGGCGTTTGTGGGCATGGCTGTGGGGGCCAGCTGGGCTGTAGGTGCGGGCAAGGCTAATGATGTGTGCCTCACGGAAGTGGGGGCGGGGGGTATTTGTGTGAGCACGAACAATTATTACCTCAAACAATCCATCGGTAACCCCAATGCGACCTATTCCCCTACTTTTGTGCAGTGGATGTTTAACTTTGGGGTGAGGGCAAACTTCGGGGCGCACAATGGCGTAGAGGTGGGCTTTAGAGTTCCCGCTGTCAACACCCCCTACTACACAGAGGCTTTCAGGGGCTACAATGAAACCTACTCTTTTAGACGGGTGATTGACTTATACGCCAACTATGTTTACAACTTTTAAGGGGAGTGGTGTTGAAACTTGTCCGCTCGCTGTTCTTACCCTTGATCTTGTTCTCTTTCACCCACGCTAGGGAAGTCTACGATGCGCAAAAGATCGCCGACTTGTTTTACCAACTCAATGGCGATGCTAAAAATCCGCATAAGAAAATCAACCACACCAAGGGCTTTTGCGCAAGCGGGGTCTTTGTGCCTAATGAGGACTCTAGGCTAGACATCCCCCTTTTAGAACAAAAAAGCATCCCCACAGAAGTACGCTACTCTCTTGGCGGGGGCAACCCACACGCCAGCGATAAGTCCAAATCGCGGGGCATGGCACTTAGGATTGGTAAAGACAGCGATTGGGTGATCGTGATGACAAATGCAGCGATTAACTTCGCCCGTACGCCCGAAGAGTTTGGCAAATTCTTAGAAATGCAAATCCCCAAAAACGGGCATGTCGATCAAGCCAAAATTAAAAAAGTTACTGAAGGAGTGGAAAGCTTTAGGAACTTTGCCCACTATATGGCAAGCATGGGGGTGAGCAAGAGTGTTGCCAACACCCGCTACTACTCCACGCACACTTTTTACTTCAAGGACAAAAACACGCAGCGTTTCTTGCCCGCTCGCTTTAGCTTTGTGCCTGTGGCAGGGGTGCATAACCTAACCCACGCTGAACTCAAGCGCGTGGGTAACGACTTTTTAGAAAAGGATTTTAAAGAAAAAGTCGCCCAAGCTCCCATTGTCTACAACATGGTTTTAGAGCTCGCCAATAAAAACGACCCCACCAACGACACGACCAAGTTATGGTATGGCAAGCACGAGGAAATCACCATCGGGCAACTTAAGGTGGAAACCTACAAGGGGCATGGGTGCAATGGCGAAGTGTTTATGCCAAGTATGTTGCCCAGTGGAGTAGAACCGCCCAAAGACCCGCTCTTTAACCTGCGCAACGAAGTGTATTCGATCACCTTTTCTAAGCGGCAATGATGGGATTGGCTTGGCAAAATGCGCTTAGCTTCCATGTCTTTTTAATGGCGCTAGGTCCCGTGCTGTTTCTCTTAAACCTTGCCTTTTTGTGGCTGGCTAAAAACTACGCTTCCTTAAACAAAAAGCTCTATTTTATGATGCCTATGGTGTTCATGTGGGCAGCGATGGCGTTTTTCAGCGGGGTGTTTCTCTTAGCGATGCAACACTTTGACTTCTCTTGGAAAGTGGGGCTGATGGGGTTTGTGTTGGCGGTTGTGTGTGGGGGCGAGGTGTGGCGGGTGCGTAAGCTCAAAATTGCCCGCACTAAAGAACCTTTAATGCTTGCTTACATTAAATGGTGTAAGGGTTTGTATGGGTTAAACTTGCTCTTGTGCCTTGCTTTATTTCTTTAATGCGCTTCCTTTACCATCCACAGGCGGGCGCGCCCACTCTTAATTTAGAGGATCAAGCTTATAAGCATATTTATCTTAGCCGCCGCACCCAAGCCACAGAGCCCCTGCCTTTGCGCAATCTCAAAGACGACAATTTGTATTTTTACAAACCCCTAAGCGTGCAAAAGCACCGCGCCACTTTGGAGTTGGCTGCCACACAAGAAAAGCCAAGCTGCTCTCAAAAAGGCGCGCATTTAATTTGGGCGCACATCAACGCAAAAAACATTGAAAAAGTGTTGCCCTATTTAAACCAAATGGGGGTGCTTAAGATCAGCTTTTTTATGGCAGAGTTTAGCCAAAGAAACGAGCGGCTAGACAAAAACAAGCTAGAGAGATTTACAAGAATTTTAATCGCCTCTTGTGAGCAGTGCGGGCGCAGCGACTTAATGCCCCTGGAGGTGCTCAAAGATTTAAAAAGCGCGCTAGAGAGTTACCCAGAGGCGGGGGTTTTAGACTTAAACGGAGAGGCTGGAGGCTTAAACGCCCAACAAGGAATCCTCATCGGGCCTGAAGGGGGCTTTAGCCCCAGTGAACGGGAGCTGTTTAAAAATAGAAAAATCTTTAGCCCTTCTCACTTGGTGTTGACGAGTGAGGGAGCAGCGCTTTTTAGCGCTGCTTTGGGCACTGTTTAGCGCTACCTTAAGCCTTAAGCATTAAGCCTTAAGCTAAAGCCCACGAGAAGCCGTAAGCTAAAAAACAGACAAACTAAAGATTAGAGAGGTTTGTGGCCCAAAACGAGCCACGGACCTAAAGCCTAGAGGGAAAGTGCTCTTACATTCAACTCTTTGGGACTAGGGAAAGTGCGGACAAAGACAATGTTGTTGGTGTCGCTGCAAATTTGCCCGGGCGCGGCGGCTTTGCCATTACAAGGCGCAAGGGTGAAGTCTTTATGCAAGTTGTCAATTTGGATGCTGAATTTGTGGCTTTTGTTGTCCACCCGCCCTAAATACACGGTGTTGGGGAACACATTAGAACTTCTAGTGTCTGCGGCGGTGCTGGCTTTGTTGGTTGCATGCAAAATAGAGCCCCCTAGACTGGCAGCCAACCCTCCGTATCCGGGTGCATACTCACCGGCTGTTTTAAGAGCCGCCTCGGTGCCGGTTTTTAAGATTGCAGAAGCGATGGCTCTGTTTTTAATGGCGGGAAGGGTGGCTTGGTATTCTTTTTGGAAAATGATGGCAAAGTTAGACAACACGCCCATGTTTTCACTCTTGCCATTTGCCACGATTTTAAAGCTATCGTGGAAAGACCGCCCGTCTTGGATGGTGGGGAGGGCAAAGTTGATGGAGGGGATTTTATATTCTTGCAAAGTGGGCTGCATGCCATCTTCTACAATCACCCATGTGTACTTTTCGTGGCTGTGGTGCATGAGGTTTTTTAAATCCTCGCCCACGATTTCATTGTGGCTCACCCCATAGACTTCCTTCAATTCATCCATAGCCTTGCCCTTGTCCCCGTTGTTGGCAAAGAACAAGCCACCCACATAATTGACAAGGGGATTGACAAAACCATTATACGCGCTAAATTGCTCTAAATTTGAAAACTTGCTTTTAAGCTCGCTATCCAAACTCGACATGCCAGCAACCATCTTGTTTGCCATAGAGGCGTTTTTTTGTTTGGCTTTTTGGAACTCAGCCTCAGCTTTAGCGAGCTCCTTATTGTAGACATCTTTAATGCGGCGCTCTCTGTCGATGGTGCGGTTAAACTCCACCCTTGCATCTTGTTTGTCGCCTAAGAAAGCATAATCTAGGGCCATGTAGTAGTTGGTGAGAACCCACTCGTACATATGCCCTTCATAGGGGACATTCATCGCTGAACCATAAGTGGCTGCCCCGACTTTATCTACAGCTTTTTCCATGTTTTTAAAATTGGTGTCGAAGGTCTTGTTCGCCTTGTCTAAAGTGACTAAAGAATCTTTATATTTGTCCATCATGAAGGCGTTCACCCCATTTTCCAGATTCCACAAGGGCGCGTCTTTTTGTTTTTTATCCTCGGCTAGAGCGCTCTTAGACACTTGGTCGGCTCGTTGGTGGTTTTTGGAATAATAGGCGTGTTGGAACTGATTGAGCTCTGTGCGGCTTGTGGTGTGCGCACACCCGGCTAAGATCAACCCTGCCACAGAAACACTGCAAAGACCGACTAACTTGGGCAAATGACTTTCACGCATGCCATGCAACCTTTTAACGCAAAATGAGGCTTGATTTTACTTCAATGAAACTTGACAAAACTTTAAAAATGGACACGCCCCTATCTGTAAAATATTAATCCTCCATGGCTTTTCTAAACGCTACAGACATTTCTATGATCTGCTCTTCTTGGATTTGCGAAGCATCGTATTTCACGATGATTGTGTTTTGGCTCTCATTGATGTACCACTCTAAAATCCCCACTTGCGCCTCAATGGCTTTAAACTTCTGGCGATCGAAGGCATCTAGGGGGAAATAGACATTTTTTTGGCGGCTAGGATTGCTAAGCAGGCTCACAAGCCCTAGCCAGAGCACACAGACCACGACCACGAGGATCGCCACTTTCTCCACGCCAAGATAAGTGTAACCCATACCCCCTAGCATCCCCCCCACAAATGAACCCACATAGCCATAAGTTACAAACATGCCAAGCACCAATCCCCGTTGGTGCACTTTGGCAAACTTGCTCGCCAAAGATTGCATGATCGGCTCAAGCGTGCCAAAGCCGGCAAAAAAGCACATGACCCCACCGATAAAAAGCCAAGTGGTGGGCGAATCTAAATGCCGATCGGCATATGCCAAACACGCATAAGCGAGCAAGAACAAGAACACCCCACTTAAAAGCACGCCCTTGGCCTTGTGGAACTTCTCGGCAATGATCGCCGCAGGGGCCATGCTCACCATGCCTAAGAACGCCCCCGCTGTGTAGATTTTCCAAAGCACCCCCTTATCCATTTTAAACTCATGCACAAGGGCTAGGGGGATGAGCACAAAAATCAAAGTCATCAGGCATTTTTCAAAGAAAGAGCAACTATTGATGATGAAAATATCCTTGTTTTTGAGCGCATCTAGCAGTCTGGGCTTTTCTTTAAGGGTATAGACAATCTTAGGCGCTTCGGGGACTTTAAACACCATCAAGAACATGGAGGCTAAGCTTAAGAGGGCGGTGAGCATAAAGAGCCATTGCACCCCAAAGTGCATGCCTATACTAGGGCCGATCACCATCGCCGCCGTAAAGCTAAAGAATATCCCCGCCCCCATCATCGCCATCGCATGTGTGCGTTTTTCTTCCTCCACAAGGTCGGCGATCATCGCGCTAAGCACCCCCCCCATCGCCCCCATGCCCTGCACCAAGCGCCCCACCACAAGGGTGTGGATGTTGTGGGCAAAAAAGCACAAAAACGAGCCCGCCGTGAAGACTCCTAAAGACCACAGCACGACCTTTTTACGGCTGTATTTGTCGCTCAAAATCCCGATCGGGGTTTGGCATAAAATTTGGGTGAGATACGCCCCCCCCACCGCCAGGCCCATCATCGCCGCTGAGGCCTTGAAACTCACGGCATACAAAGAGATCACGGGCAAAACGATGAATAGCCCTAAAAAACGCAAGGAAGACACAAACACAAGGGGAAGAATTTTTTGCAACATGGGCTACCTTTGCGGCTGGACAGAGCCGGGCTTAAAAACTTCGCGGCATGCCTGTTTGTCGTGGTGCAACACGCAAGACTCTTGCAATTTCTTAAAATCTTGTGCGCGCTTTTCTTCTTGCGCTTGTTGGACTTGACGCATTTGGTAGGTGTAAACTCCATAAAACGCTAAACCCGCTACGACAATAAACAATAAATCACCCCGCTTCACTTTGGGGCAAAACTTGCACGCCATCGCTTTTCTTTTTGCTAGGTTTATAACACATTTTCATTTAAGTAAGCATGATGCAAACGCCAAAAACCCCTTTTTTAAACGGGCTTAAGGTTTTTTCAACATAATAAGCCTTTCGATCCCTTTTTTGGAGTTTGTCATGCTTGCCAAGTTGGCAAAGGTTTTCACCACCCCTTTAGATTTCATCACCCGTTATTTTAAAGCGATTGTGTTGCTTTTAATCGTGCTGTTTGTGTTGGTGGGCAAAGAGGGCACACAAGGCCCTACACCCAATTTAGCCAAAGTCTACCTCTATGGACCCATTTTTGAAAGCGAAACCTTGCGCGCACAAGTGCAACAAGTGCTGGCAAACCCGAGCATTAAGGGCGTGCTTTTACTCATCGACTCGCCCGGGGGGAGCATCAGTGCAAGTGTGGAGCTAAACGACACCATTGCCGAGCTTAGAAAGAAAATGCCTGTAGTGGCTTATGTGCAAGGTGTGATGGCAAGTGGGAGCTACTACGCTGGCATGGCAGCGGATGCGATTTATACCAATCGGGGCGCGCTGGTGGGCTCGATCGGGGTGATCTTTAGCGGTGTGGATATCCAAGCCCTCATGGATAAAGTGGGCATTAAATCTCAAGGATTAGCCAAGGGGGCGTATAAAGAGGTGGGGACTTTCACACGGGCGTGGACGGATAAAGAAAAGCAATACCTAGACCGCCTGCTCGATCAAGAATATAAAATGTTTGTGGGCGATGTGGCCAAAGCCCGCAAGCTAGACCCCACCCACGCCCCCGATTTTGCCGAGGGCAAAATTTTTAACGCCAAAGAAGCCCTAGATTTGCACTTGATCGACCACATAGGCACTTACAACCAAGCCATTAAAGCCCTGCAAACCCTAAGCCATGTTAAAACCCCCATTTGGCTCCAAAAAGACCGCTTGGATCGGTTAATGGATAAACTCTTGCAATCCAGCACGCAGGTTTTGGGGCGGTATTTGGGTGCATGGCTACATTAGCCAAACTTAGGCTATAATGGGGGTTTTGAATACATGTCCAAAGGTTGCCTATGGCTGCGCTTTACCCTTATGCTCTCGTTGTCCATTTGTGCTGTGCCGTGATTTTCATCGGCTATTTGTTCTTTGATGTTCTGATTTTGCCCAATGTCAAAAAGCTTTATGGAGATGAGATCGCCAACAAGGCAGAGCAGGGAATCGGCCAGCGGGCAGTGAAAATCATGCCCATTTGTGTGTTGTTGCTTTTGATCACGGGGGGGATGATGGTGAGTCAATACATCGGGGGAGATAAGGGCTACTTTGAAACCCCCTTTCAAAAGGTTTTGATGTTAAAAATTTGCTTTGCGTGTGGGATTTTTGCCATGGTGGGGATTGCTTTAACTTGCAAATTTTTAAACAAAAGAAATCCCATTGGAAATATCATCCACCCCACAGCGTTGATTCTAGGTGCGCTCATCATTATATGTGCCAAACTGATGTGGTACGCCTGATGTGCCCTCTTTACACGGCTCTACCCCCGCATTATTTAAAACTTGAGGTGTGGCATTCCTTCTTGAGGCGGCTTTAAACGGCGTGGGCGGCGTTTAAAGAGGGGGCGAAAGGAAGCTTGTGGAAAACGGACATTTAGAACGGGGCATTAAGTTACGCCAGTTGTTGATGATCGCCCTAGGGGGGACGATCGGCACGGGGTTGTTTGTGGGCACGGGAGGTAACATCGCCAACGCCGGGCCTTTAGGGACTTTAATCGCCTACATGGTGGGCGGGGTGATCGTGTATGCGATCATTTTGTCTTTGGGCGAGTTGGCAAGTGTGTACCCCACTACGGGCAGCTTTGGCGATTACGCCAGCCGCTTCATCGGGCCAGCCACGGGGTATATGGTCTTTTGGATGTACTGGGTGGGCTGGGTCATCACGGTCGCAGTGGAGTACATCGCCGTGGGGCTTTTAATGCAAAGATGGTTTCCCCATGTGCCTGTCTATTACTTTGTGATGGGCTGTATTGTGTTGATTTTCTTGCTCAATGCTTTTTCGGTGAAAATTTTTGCCGAAGGGGAGTTTTTCCTTGCCTCCATTAAAGTGTTTGCTGTGTTTATCTTCATCATTTTAGGCGTGGTGGGGATTGTTTACCAAATCCACCTACACGGCTTTAGCTCGGTGTGGGCGAATTTTTACATGGTGCACGCAAACCCAAAATTGGGGCTAGAGACAGGGTTTTTCCCCAAGGGGGCGATGGGGGTTTTTGGGGTGATCTTGGCGGTGATCTTTGCCTACACGGGCACGGAGATTGTGGGCGTGGCAGCAGGGGAAGCAACAAACCCAAGTGTGGCGATGCCCAAAGCCATCAAGGCAACCTTGTGGCGCATTGTGTTTTTCTTTTTAGGCTCGGTGATCGTGATCTCTGTGTTTTTGCCCATGACAGACTCTAGCATCGCCCAAAGCCCCTTTGTGGCGACTTTAGAGCGCATTCCCCTGCCCTTTGTGGGCACGGGCATCCCCTATGCCGCCGATGTGATGAACTTTGTGATCATCACGGCAATTTTATCCACCGCCAACTCGGGAGTCTATGCTTCCAGCCGCATGGTCTATGGTTTGGCACAAAAAAAGATGTTCCCCCCCATTTTTGCCAAGCTCAACAAACGAGGCACCCCCGTTTACGCGATGTATCTGTCCATGGGTTTTACGCTTCTTGGCATGCTCACCCAAGCCTACGCCCCTGAGAAAATCATCGAATCGCTCATCAACATCATCAGTTTTAGTGTGATCATTGTGTGGATCAGTGTGAGCGTGGCGCAGTACAATTTTAGAAAGCAGTTTGTGGCCTCGGGCAAATCTTTAGACGACTTGCCCTACCGCGCCCCCTTCTTGCCCTTGATCCAGCTGGTTGGCATCAGCGGGTCGCTTGTGGGGATTGTGGGGGCGTATATGGACCCAGAGCAGCGCATTGGGGCGTATTTAACCATTGGCTACACCCTTTTATGTTATTTGGGCTACTACCTCACTAAGGGCAAATGGGGGGCTTAAACAAAGTTTAGCTATACTAAACAGAAATACTTGTTTTAAAGGACAGCGATGAGGTTTATAGCATTAAGTGTGGCTTTAGCCGTGAGTCTAGGGGCAGGGTCGATCAACATACAGACCATGCCCGCAGTGAAAAACCGTGTGGGAGCGGATCACAACGGGAGTAGCACGATCTACTCTTTCCACAACTCTGTGAAAGAGGCGACCAAGGCGGTGGTAAACATCTCCACCCAAAAGAAAATCAAAAGTAATTTTATGGGTGGGGGGCTGTTCAACGACCCCTTTTTCCAGCAATTCTTTGGTGATCTGTATAATTCTGTGCCCAAAGACAGGGTTGAGCGGGCATTGGGCAGTGGGGTCATCATCTCTAAAGATGGTTACATTGTTACGAATAACCATGTCATTGACGGGGCGGATAAAATCTCTGTAACGATCCCCGGGAGCAATAAAGAATTCGTGGCGACCTTAGTGGGCAAAGACGCAGACAGCGATTTGGCGGTGATTAAAATCAATAAAGACAATCTACCCACCATCCAATTTGCCGACAGCGGGGATTTAATGGTCGGGGATTTGGTCTTTGCGATCGGAAACCCCTTTGGTGTGGGCGAAACCGTGACTCAAGGGATCGTCTCAGCACTCAACAAAACAAGCATTGGGATCAACAACTACGAAAACTTCATCCAAACAGATGCCGCCATCAACCCGGGCAACTCGGGGGGGGCTTTGATCGATAGCAGAGGCGGCCTTGTGGGGATCAACACGGCAATTCTATCGCGCACAGGGGGCAACCACGGCGTGGGCTTTGCGATCCCCTCTAATACCGTGCAACACATCGCCGTCCAGCTCATCAAAACCGGTACCATCCACAGAGGTTATCTGGGCGTGGGCATCCAAGATGTGAGCTCCGAGTTGCAATCCAGCTACAACGGGCAAGAGGGGGCGGTGGTGATCAGCATTGAAAAAGATTCCCCTGCCAAAAAAGCGGGCTTGATGATTTGGGACTTGATCATGCAAGTCAATGGCAAAAAGGTAAAAAACTCTGCCGAGTTGCGTAATCTGATCGGATCTATGTCGCCCAACCAACGGGTTACTATTAAGTATATGCGCAACAAAAAAGAATACACCACAAGTCTAGTTTTGACCGAACGCAAAAACCCCAATAGAAAAGAAACCAGCACAGCACACGAGGGTGCACACGGACAACTGAGCGGCCTTAAAGTAGAAACCCTAACCCCCAAACTACGCAAAGAAGCCCGTATCCCCGAAGAAATCCATGGGGTTTTGGTGCAAGAGGTGAAAGACAACTCCAAAGCGCAAGATTTGGGCTTTAGAGCGGGCGATGTCATCATGCAAATTGAAAATATCAGTGTGAAAAGCATTGAGGACTTTAACCACGCTTTGAGTCGTTACAGAAATGTCCCCAAACGCTTTTTGGTCTTTGACCCCAACCGAGGATATAAACAAATCGTGGCGAAATAGCCCCAATGGAGGGGTTGATCGCAGAGGAACGGATGGGGGCGTGTTTTGCAAAAAACCTAGAGTTTTTTAAAGCCCGTCTGCCTAAGTTACACGCTAAACTCCTTGCCCCCCCCACGCTTTATAACTTACTCAGCGACACGGGTGGGGTCAATGTCATCAATCTTAGCGATGGCTCTTTGCTCTTTGCTTGTGTTGAGGGGCAACACCAAATGTTTAACGCTGCCAAAGAGTGGGCGAAGTCCCCACTGACTAACCCTAAATGGCACTTAGATGATAACCAAATCACCCCCCTAAGCCCCCTTGAGTCCTTGCCCCTCACTAATGAAGGTTGCCAAGCTCTGTTAGCCTTAAGCTCCACTTCTAACACTTACCGTTTGGGCTTAAACTTCTACCCCCCCACGCTTTTTTATGGTTTAGCTGGGGGGCTGTGCTTGGCATTGCTTTTAGAGCAGGGGGCGTTTTTCCACGCTCTGTATCTGTACGAAGAACACCCCGACTTGTGGCGCATCAGCTGTTATTTTGTGGATTATGCCCGGTTGTTTAAAGCCACCCCTCCGAGTGCGTGTGTGCTAAGCTTAGGCGCAATACCCTCCACTTTATGGCAACATGTCTTTTTAGCTAAGAAAATCACCCATAGTTTCTTGCATTTAGAATTTGACCCCTATAAAAACGACAGCACCAAAGCCCAAGCCCAAAATTTCCGCAGAGTTAAAAGAAGGGCACTTAGAGGCTGGGGGAGTTTTGAAGACGAAATGCTAGGCTTAGCCAACACTTTAGAAAATCTCAAAACAAACCCTCCCATTTTTCAGCCCAAATACCTAAAAGCCATAGACTTACCCATTTGCGTGGTCGGCAATGGCCCTAGTTTAGATGGTTTGCTCCCCTTTTTAAAAGAAAACGCCGATAAAATGGTCGTCTTTAGTTGTGGTACGGCTTTAGGGGTGCTGAAAAAGGCTGGGGTGGCTGTGGATTTTCAAATTGAGATTGAGCGCATCGACTACTTAAGGGAAGTTTTGGTCAATGCACCGCTGGGCGACACGCCTCTAATCTGTGGCAATATGCTAAACCCTAGGGCTTTAGCTTGCGCCAAAGAAGCCTATGTGTTTATGCGTGGAGGCAGTTGTAGCGGATGCCTTGCCCCCCATTTAAGCGTGGAGTTTAGCGCGCCCTTTGTCGGCAATGCCGGGGTCGCTTTGGCAAGCCTATTTAGCCACACTTTGATCTTATGTGGGCTGGATTGTGGCTACATTGAGGGGCAGACAAAGCACGCTAAGGGCTCTTACTATGGCGACGAAAGTCCACAAATCCCCACGGACAGCCTAGAAGTGCGCGCGAATTTTGGCGACACAAAGGTCTTTAGCGATGGCTTGTTTTTGCTCTCAGCAGAGCAAATGGGGCAGTTGTTTAAACACCGACAAAACCAAGTCTATAACCTCTCTAGCGGGGCGTTTATAGAGAACACCATGCCCTTACAAGCGCAAGATTTAAAACTGACAGGGGGCAAGAAGGACAGGGCGATTAGGCGCATCAAGAGTGCCTTCAAGCCCCTTAAAATCAGCCCACAAAAGGAGGGTTTAAACGCCTTTAAAAGGGCGTTAACAGAGCTTTTAAACACACCCATTGTTACCAAAAAAGAGCTTTACGCCTTAGTGGATCAAATCAACGCTTTGAGTGTAACAACTACACAAGAAAACCCCTTTGTGGGGATTTTGTTTGAAGGCTCGCTCGCCCATCTGTGCTTGCACCTGCTCGTCGCGTGCTTGCCTTTAAAGCAAGCCGACTTGCCTGTCTTTTGCGCCAAAGCCAAAGGGATCATTTTAGACACTTTGGAGTCCATGCACACCGCTTATGAAGAGAATTTGGGGTGTTAAAACCTAGGGCATGTTTTCAATGTTGTATTTGTAGCGTTGTTTTTCTAGCTCTAAGCCCAAGCGGTGTTTTTCTTCTTGCAAGAGCTCTTCTTGGCTTTGGAGTTTTTGGATCGAACGGCTGAGGTAGTAAATGTTGTTGCTGAGATAGATTTTAGGCGCAAAGACAAACAAGGTGATCAAAAAGATGATGAACACACCGCCTAAGTTGAGGGGGGACAAACCTTGTTGCTCCTCTTTATTGTCAGCAAATAGGGCTTCTCTCTCTTTGTCTGTGGCGCGTAGCCGGCGTTCTTCGCTCTCAGGTTCTAGGGGTTTGGAGGACACCATCACAAAGCCTTGAAGTGGAAAGCCCGCATTTTTGCGCTCCTTGCACGGGGGTTTTGGCGCACTTCTTGCTGGCTGGGGGTGATGGGCTTTTTAGTCAGCAACTCCCCGTAAGTTTTGCCAAGCGCGCTGCTTGTGGCGCATTCTTTAAAAGCGTGCTTGACTTGCCTGTCTTCTAAAGAGTGGAATGAGATGACACAAACAAGCGTGTCTGACAGGGTTTTCGCATACTCTAAAAAGGCTTGCAGGTTTTGCATTTCGCCATTCACTTCCATGCGAATCGCCTGAAAAATTAGAGTGGCGGGGTGTAACTTGCCCCTATGGGTGTGTTTGGCTAAAAAATTTGCCAAATCTTGGGCACTACTAAAGGGCTGTTTGTGGCGTTGCTGCACGATGAGAGAAGCGATCTTTTTACACTCACGCACTTCGCCCGCCTGCAACACCCGCTCGAGCTCATACAAGCTATAGCCATTCACCACCTTAAAAGCATCCAAATTTTGCTCTAAGTCCATACGCATGTCTAAACACAGCGAGTGAAACCCAAAGCCCCGATGGGGGTTGTCAAGTTGTAAAGAGCTCACCCCCAAATCCGCCAAAATCCCATCGGGGGGGGGCAAGGTGGGTAAAACTTGGGCGAAGTTGCCCTGCTTATGGGTGAAACGCTTGACATAGGGGGCGAGTTTGTCAAGGGCTAGGGCCTGGGCACTCTTGTCCCTATCAATGCCCACAATGTGTAAGTTGGGGTAGGCTTGCAACAGGGCCAGGCTGTGTCCGCCCAAACCCAAAGTGCAATCGATTAAAACAGGTTGGGGCTTTTGACTTAAAGGCTGAAAAAGAGCGACAACCTCTTCTAATAAAACGCTTTGGTGCATGTAATCCTTTAAGCATGGGCATAAGCCGAGTTCTGTCGAGGGTGGTTATTTATCTTGGATGGGTTTTACAACCCACCTCTTGCGAAGTGCCTCATCAAAGACTTTACCATACACTTCTTGCTACAGATTGGGTTTGCCTAGGCCGACCCCAATTGCTTGGGGCGCGGTGGGCTCTTACCCCACCTTTTCACCCTTACTCCTAAAGAGCGGTTATTTTCTGTGGCACTTTCCCTTAGCTTGCGCTAGCCATCCGTTAAATGGAATCTCGTCTTAAGTAGCTCGGACTTTCCTCTTTGGTTTGACCCAAAGCAACCACCGCCCATGCAAGCTGGCATTGTAGCTAAAATTAGCTTAATGTTTATGAAAGTGGCGGTTCTTGTTCGAGCGTTACTGCCCACTGATACAGCGCGTTGAGCGCAGGGAGTAAGGTTTTGCCATTTTCATGCAGCGAGTACTCCACTGTTGGGGGGATTGTGGGGGTGTGTTTTCTAATGATGATCTTATCGGCTTCTAGCTCACGCAAACACTTTGTCAACATCGTTGCCGTGATGCCCACGACCTTTCTTTGCAATTCATTGTAACGGAGTGTTTGGTTGGGGGCATCGGCGATGTACCACAAAATGGGTAGCTTCCATTTTTGCCCTAGAATTTGCATGGCACGCAAAATGGGACACTCTGTCTGGTAGATGTTTTGGTCTTTTGGTAAATTTAAATCTTGCATAGACACTCCTAAATAGCGTAATTATAGCAAAAATATACTAACTAAGAAGAAAAACTTTATACTTGTAAAAATATTGTAATTCGGGTACAATCCGCAACCCATAAAAATTTTAGGAGTTTTAAATGAGTAAACAAGTCCAAATTAACCGCGTGGGCGATTCGGATGTGTTGGAAATCGTCGATGTAGATGTACCCGCTCCCAGCGCAAACGAGGTACAAATTGCCTTTAAGGTGCTGGGTTTAAACCGCGCTGAAATCATGTATCGGCGGGGGCGTTATATTTACAAGCCACAATTCCCCTCCAAATTAGGTTATGAGGGGGCGGGCGGGCGTGGTGCGTGCCGTAGGTGCAGATGTTGTAGGCATTCAAGTGGGCGATGTGGTGAGTGTGATCCCCAGCTTTTTGCTCACCCAGTATGGCACTTACGCTGAGGTGGCAAATTTGCCCGCCCACTCAGTTGTCAAACACCCCAAAAATCTTTCTTTTGAAGAGGCGGCGGCAAGCTGGATGGCGTTTGTTACGGTCTATGGTGCGTTCGTTGAGTTGTACCAAGTCAAGGCGGGGGATTTTGTGGTCTTAGGAGCTGCCACGAGCAGTGTGGGCTTGGCGGCGATCCAATTTGCCAAAATGCTCGGGGCAAGCACCATCACCCTCACACGCTCACACACCAAAGGGGATATTTTAGTGGAGAAAGGCGCGGATTTTGTGCTCGCCACACAAGAAGATGATCTAAGCGCCCGTTTAAAGGAGATCACAAACGGACGGGGTGTCAATCTTGTATTTGACCCTGTGGGTGGTCCAGTGGCAAACACCCTTGTTAAAGCGATGGCTGATGATGCCTATTACAATCTTTACGGCGCGCTCAAGCCAGACGACAGCCCGTCCCTGTAGCCGACATGCTTTTTAAAAGGCTCACATTGCGGGGATATCAGTTGTTTGAGCTCACCACAAACCCCACGAGATTAGAGAGGGCAAAATCTTATGTTTATGAAGCCCTAGCCAGCCGTAAATTGCGCCCCGAGATTGATTGCATTTTTGATTTTAAAGACATTGCCAAAGCCCACGACTACATGGAGCAGGGCACACAAATTGGCAAGGTGCTGGTTAGGATTTAAGAGGTTTGCGCCTTTAAAGTTCACTCTCGGGCAGAATCTTAGACCAATTCTTAATGAAACGCAAAAAAGGTGAAGTGTCCGGGGGCTTGTTATAGCGTACCACCTGTCCATCCTCCACCCCCTCCCATATCAATTTAGAATGCAAGGCGTGTTTTTCTAAGATCAAATGCCAGCTATCGTGCATTTGCTCTTGCATACGGTGTTGCAAGTAGAGTGCAAAGGCGGGGTTGTCAAAGACCACCACAGACTCGGTGTTGATTTGCGCCGAACGGGCATCTAAATTAAAGCTGCCGATCCAAGTTTTTTGGCTGTCAAAAATCAAGGTTTTGCTATGCAATGAGTTTTTAAACCGCCCCTTGATTTTAAAGCGTACCCCCTTGCGGGTGTATTTGATGTAGCGGGACAAGTCGCTTTTGGTTTCATAGACATTCGCCCCCGCCTTGACTAATTTTTTAGCGTAGCGCTCCCACGCTCCATACACCACAATCGCATCGGTGGAGGCGAGCGAATTTGTCAAAATGCTGAGCTCTAGCCCTTCGTCCATTTTTTGGATAAAAGTTTTTAGCAGGGCAGGACCGGGGATCAAATAAGATGAAGCAATGTAGAGCGAGTTTGTGGTGCGCTTTAAAATCTCTTGTAGGGCGTGGTTGATAGGGGATTTGGGGTTTAGGGCGTAGATTTTTTCGGGGCGATCGGCGATGAAAACGGCGTGTCCTAAGTAAGCCTTGTTTTGTCTGTTTAAGAATTTTTGGATAAAGGCTTGTACTTCTTTATCGTAGGTGCTTTGGTCGTTTAGCAAGAGTTTTGACAGGCTTTTTTCATAGGTTTTGGCGTATCTTTTTAGTTTTCTATGGCTGGGCAGTAAATTAGCGGGGATCGCGCCCTTGAAGTTCCAATACTCTAAAAAACTTTGTTTGGCTTTCAAGCTCACCGCCCCTAAAAACAGCGCATCTGTGTCCAAAAAGTTCTCGTCTAAATCGTTGTCAAAATAGACATCCGCGATGTTGCGCCCCCCAATCACTAAAGCCACATTATCTACAATGAACAATTTATTGTGCATGCGCTTTTTAATGCGATCATAACTAGCCATCATCTCTAGGTAGCGCAAGCCCTTGTTGCGGACTCGATAGGGATTAAAAATTTTGACATCAATGTTGGGGTGGGTGTTTAGCATGATGATGTCGGACATGTCCGAGTCTAGCCCATTGTCGTCGATCAAAAGGCGCACCTTCACCCCCCGATTGGCCGCCTTGTAAAGCTCAAACATCATCACCCGTGCAGAGATGTCGTTTTTGTATAGGTAGGTTTGGATGTCTATGTTGTGCGTGGCTAGACGGATTAAGGCGATTCGTTGCAACAAAGCTTTATCCCCATCTTGTAAAATAAAGCCCAAACTCCGCTTGAGGTCTTTTGCGAGTGTGGGGGCATAAACCCGCCCTAGCGGGGTGCTTAGGGGTTGGTAGCTTTCTAAAATGTGGATGTGATCGGGGCGTTTCTTGGCGATGGTGGCAAGGCAACCGCTGAAAAACAGCGGGCATAAAAGCAAACAAATGCAAAAAAAGCGTTGCAACAAAGCCCTTAATCAATCCAACACAGGTTTTTTAGGCAAGCACATGGCGGCAACGAACATACACGCCATCATCACGGCAACATAGACAAAGAAGCCGTTTTCAAGGTTGGCGTGCTTGAATTGCAACGCCACATAGGGGGTAGATCCGCCAAAAATTGCATTGCCCAGTGCAAAGCTAAAACCCGTACCAAGCGCACGCACATGCTCGGGGAAGAGCGCGGCCTTAAAAATCCCCGAAACCGAAGTGTAAAAACTAAGGATCAAAAAGAGGGCGAGCACGGCTAAGAAAGCAATGGTGGTGTTGTGGGCATGCATGGACATGACCCTAAAGAGCGGAGCAATGCCAAAGAAGGCAAGGATTGTAAAGGTGATGACCGCCCGCCTATGGCTGATTTTATCCCCGATATAGCCAAAGAGGGGCTGGATGAGCATGAGGATTAAAAGCGCAAAGACAAAAACATCATTAACCACCACTTTTGCCATGCCCGCATTTTCTAGGTAGGTTTTGGCGTAGGTAGTGATCGTATAAAAGGCAAGCGATCCGCCCGCACTGATGACAAACACAATGAAACAAGTTTTAAAGTGGGGCAAGAGTGCCTTTAAAGTCCCCCGATCTTGATGCTCTTCTAACTCGCTAGAACTCTCATCCATTAAACGCCGTGCCACCAAAGAGCCTAGAGCCAAAAGCCCCCCTAGCACAAATAAAATCCGCCATGCAAAGGCACTCACCTGCTCTAGGCTAAAAAACATCATCAAGATGCCAATACTCGCCACCGCCAAAAACTGCCCCCCAATCAGGGTACTGTATTGAAAAGAGCTGTAAAAGCCCCGATTGCCTTTAGAGCTAAGCTCGGATAAATAGGTCGCCACGATGCCATACTCCCCGCCCACACTAAGCCCCTGCACCATGCGCGCAAGCAATAAAAACAAAATTGCCATATCTCCCACGGTTTCTTTAGTCGGCAGTGCGGCGATCATAAAAGAGCCGATGGACATCAAGACCACGGACATGATCATGGACTTTTTACGCCCAACTTTATCGGCCAGAGAGCCAAAAATCCACGAACCCAAAGGGCGCATGAAAAAGCCGACTGCAAAAATCCCAAAGACTTGGATTTGTTGGATGATGGGGTTGTTTGACTCGCTGAAAGAGTGGGCGAAGTAGGTTGCGCTGAAGGCGTAGATATAAAAGTCAAACCATTCTACTAGATTGCCACTTGCCGCCGCAATGACGGAGCGGATTTTTTTGCTCTGTGCCATTAGCGTTTCCACAAACCCTTAGCTTTGTCGATCAAACTCGGTTTTTGCTTTTTGGCAAAACGCCTAAGCGTGGCTAAGAAGTGGTGCCACTCGTGGATTTCCATTGCCGGGATCGCCCCTGCATAGTTGGTGTGCGGGGGCAAGTCCTTACCCACCGCCCCTTTGCCCCCGATTTGGGTAAATTCCCCAATGTGCATATGCCCCCCTGTACCCACCTGTCCGCCCAAAACCACATTGCGCCC
This sequence comes from Helicobacter sp. NHP19-003, assembly GCF_019703305.1. Lineage (NCBI taxonomy): Bacteria > Pseudomonadati > Campylobacterota > Epsilonproteobacteria > Campylobacterales > Helicobacteraceae > Helicobacter > Helicobacter gastrocanis. Next base: position 275,006 of record NZ_AP024814.1, read on the forward strand.
CATGGTCGTAGAGCCAGACAGCCCCACTTGCGACACAATGATCGAATGCTCACCCAGCACACAGTTATGCCCCACTTGCACGAGGTTATCGATTTTCACGCCCTGTTTGATGTGGGTGATGCCAAAGACCGCCCGATCGATCGTGGTGTTTGCCCCGATCTCCACAAAGTCATCGATCTGCACGATGCCCGTGTGCTCGATTTTGATGTGTGCCCCCAGCTCGGTGTGCGCATAACCAAAGCCATCGCTGCCGATCACGCTATTGGCGTGGATGATCACCTCATTGCCAATTTGCGTGTTTTGATAAATGGTAACATTGGGGTAAATTTTGCAATTCTTGCCAATTTTCACCCCATCGCCTAGCACTACATTGGCCATGATGATGCTGTTGTCCCCAATCTCCACCCCCTCACCCACCACGACATGGGGCATTAGGGTTACATTTGCGCCCAAATTTGGGGGGGTCTTGGTGCTGGGGGTTTTGAACATATCCACCTTAAAGGCCTGCGAGATTTTGGCAAAGGCTAAATGGGGGTTTGGCGTGATGATGGCTTGGCTATGGGTGGGGACCTTGCTGGCATATTCGGCACGGATAAACACGCCCCCTGCTTTGGTGTCTTTGAGTTTCTTTAAATAGGACTTTTGATCCACATAACTCAAGTGGTTAGGCGTGGCTAGCTCTAAGGGGGCGACCCCGACAATCTCAAAATCCTTAAAATTAGGCGGCAACGCGGCATCTATTGAGTAGGTTTCCTTCAAGGCATTAAAGGTCATGAAAACTCCTTTGTGTGGCTGATGTTGATGATGTCTAATAAGGCTCGTGGTTCTAGGCACGCTTTGCCCACCAACACGCCATCGACTTCTTGTAGGCTTAAAATGGAATCGGCGTTACTCACTTGCACACTCCCCCCATAGACGATTTTTACACGGGATTTCAGGGCTTGCTTTAGCCCCCCGATGGTGCTGGCGATCTCATCCATTTGTGCGCTCACTCCCGTGCCGATTGCCCAAATCGGCTCGTAGGCTAAAATGAGCTTAGGGTAGCTTAAATCCAGCCCTTCAAGTTGCCCGAGCAAGTAATCTAACACGGCATTTTGCCCCAAATTACGCGTGGCTAAAGACTCGCCGATACAAAAGACAATTTGAAAGCCATGCTCTTTAAAGAAGTTAAACTTCTCTAGGCAAAACTTAGGCTCTTCGCCCAGCAACAAACGCCTTTCACTATGCCCGATGAGAATGGAGCTAATCCCTAGCTCTTGCAGGGCGTGCAAGGTGATCTCTCCTGTGAAAGCCCCTTGCTTGGCAGGGTAGGCATTTTGCGCGCCCAAAGCCACACCAGCGGATTTACACACCCCAAGCTCAAGCAAGGGGACAAAAAGAGTGAGGTAGGGGACTAATTCTTGGGACAGATTTTTTTGCAAATGCTCCAAATAGGGCAATAGATGAAGCGCGTAGGATTTAAAATTAGCCAACACGAATTTCACGAGGTACTCCAAAATTTCCCATATCTTAGCAAAACATGGCAAAAATCGCTAAAAAGTTACCATAATTTTGCTATCATTTTTGAATCGGACTAAACTTAGGAGTTTTGGATGCAAAATGAGGAAATCATTGAGGGCTATTATGGCGTGGGAGCGGAGCGCAAAAAGAGCGGGATGTACGCTAAGCTGGACTTTTTACAGAGCGCAACAGGGCTTATTTTAGCCTTATTTATGATCGCGCACATGTTTTTTGTCAGTAGCATTTTGATCAGCGACAAGGCGATGTATGCTGTAACAAAATTCTTTGAGGGCAGTTTGTTCATCAAAGCGGGCGAGCCAGCGATTGTGAGCGCGGTGGCGGCAGCGGTCATCATCATTTTGGTCGCCCACGCCTTTTTAGCCCTGCGCAAATTCCCCATCAATTACAGGCAGTATAAAATCTTCCAAACCCATAAACACTTGATGAAACATGGCGACACCAGCCTATGGATGGTGCAAGTGGGTACAGGTTTTGCGATGTTCTTTTTAGCCAGCATCCACTTGTTTGTGATGCTCACTGCTCCGCACAGCATAGGGCCACACGCTTCGTCCTACCGCTTTGTGAGCCAGCATTTTTGGTTGCTCTATATTTTCTTGTTGATCGCGGTGGAGTTGCACGGCTCGATCGGGCTTTACCGCCTCGCCATTAAATGGGGGTGGTTTAAAGACATGGGGATCGATCAACTACGCAAAATCAAATGGGGCATGAGCGTGTTTTTCATTGTGTTGGGTCTGCTCACCTATGGCTCTTATGTCAAACACGGGATCATGCAAAAAGCGCAGATTTCTAGCATGCAGCAAGCCGTGAACGCGGACGAACAACTCCACTAATAGAAGGATAACAATGAAAGTAGTTTATTGCGATGCATTGGTTGTGGGCGGGGGGTTGGCCGGACTAAGAGCCAGCATTGCCTGCCGCCAAGTGGGTTTGGATGTGATTGTGCTCTCTTTAGTGCCCGTCAGGCGCAGCCACTCGGCAGCCGCCCAGGGGGGGATGCAAGCCAGCCTTGGCAATGCCAAAATGAGCGAGGGCGACAATGAGGATTTGCACTTTTTAGACACAGTCAAAGGGAGCGACTGGGGGTGCGATCAACAAGTGGCGCGCATGTTTGTTACAACCGCCCCCAAAGCAATTAGAGAGCTTGCCAACTGGGGCGTGCCCTGGACCCGCATTAAAAAGGGCGACAGGCCTGCGGTGATCAATGGCGAGCATGTAACAATCACCGAGAGAGAGGATCGGCATGGCTATATCCTAAGCCGCGACTTTGGGGGGACAAAAAAATGGCGCACTTGCTTTACGGCAGACGCGACAGGGCACACCATGCTTTATGCCGTGGCGAATGAAGCCCTGCACCACAAGGTTAAAATCGAGGATCGCAAAGAGATGATCGCCCTGATCCACCACGGGGGCAAGTGCTATGGAGCGGTGGTGCGCGATTTAATCACCGGCGAGATTGTGGGGTATGTTTCTAAAGGTACACTCTTAGCCACGGGCGGTTATGGGCGGGTGTATAAGCACACCACCAACGCCGTGATTTGCGATGGTGTGGGCATCGCCACCGCTTTAGAAACGGGTGTGGCAAAACTAGGCAACATGGAGGCGGTGCAATTCCACCCCACTGCTTTAGTGCCTAGCGGGATTTTGATGACCGAGGGGTGCAGAGGCGATGGGGGGATTTTAAGGGATAAATTCGGCCGGCGTTTCATGCCCGCTTACGAGCCTGAGAAAAAGGAGCTTGCCAGCCGCGATGTGGTGAGTCGCCGCATTCTAGAGCACATCAAAAGAGGCTATGGGGCAAACTCTCCCTATGGCGACCATGTGTGGCTAGACATCGCAATTTTAGGGCGCGCACATGTGGAGAAAAACCTAAGGGATGTCCATGAAATTGCCGAGACCTTTGCGGGTGTCGATGCCGCCGATGACAGCCTAGAAACAGAGGAGAATTTAAAGGGCATGCCCACAGATGAGCCCGATTTTGGTCCCGGTGCGCCCAAACAAAAAGGTTGGGTCCCCATCAAGCCCATGCAGCACTACTCTATGGGGGGACTACGCACCGATTACAAGGGGCATAGCCACTTAAAAGGTTTGTTCTGTGCGGGTGAGGCGGCTTGTTGGGACTTGCACGGCTTTAACCGCTTGGGGGGTAACTCTGTGAGCGAGGCGGTCGTGGCGGGCATGATCATCGGGGATTATTTCGCCGCGTATTGTAAAAGTGCAGAGCTAGACATCAGCACGCACATTGTGGAGCAGTTCATCCAAAAAAGCCACGAACACATCCAAGAACTCTTACACAACGATGGGAAGGAAAATGTCTATGAAATCCGCGAGCGCATGCGTGAAATCATGGACGAAAAAGTCGGAGTGTTTAGAGAGGGGCACACCTTAGAAGCCGCCGTGAACGAATTAGAAGAGCTTTATAAACGCTCCAAACACATCCATGTGAAAAACAAAAAGACCCACAACAACCCCGAGCTCGAGGACGCTTACCGCACCCAAAAAATGCTCAAAATCGCCCTTTGCATCGCTAAGGGGGCCCTAGATCGCACTGAAAGTCGGGGCGCGCACACTCGCTTAGACCACCCCAAAAGAGATGATGCAAATTGGTTGAACCGTACCCTTGCCTCTTGGCCTGATCCTAACCAAACTCTGCCAACTTTAGAATACGAGCCCCTAGACATCATGAAAATGGAACTTAGCCCCGACTTTAGGGGCTATGGGGCAAAGGGCAACTTCATCCCCCATCCCTTGAAAGAGCAAAGAGACGCTGAGATCAAAGAAATCACAGAACGCATCCAAGCGCAAGGGGGGGATCGCTACGATTTGCAAGAGGCTTTAATGCCCTTTGATTTACAACCCAAATACAAGGCGCGCAATGTCCGCCTAGATGATCAAAGACAAGGAGAATAAATGGGACGGCAGATCACCATCCGCGCCTTAAAATTTGACCCCCAAAGCGCGGTTTCTAAACCCCACTTTAAAGATTACCAACTAGAGGAGATTCCCTCAATGACTCTTTTCATCGCTTTGGGGATGATTAGAGAACAGCTAGACCCGGATTTGAGCTTTGACTTTGTGTGTCGGGCGGGCATTTGTGGCAGCTGTGCGATGATGATCAATGGGCGGCCACGCCTTGCGTGCAAAACCCTCACTTCTAGCTTTAGCGAAAATGTCATCACGCTCATGCCCATGCCCTCTTTCCCTTTGATCAAGGATTTGAGCGTGAATACGGGCGAGTGGTTTGCTGGCATGAATGCAAGAGTGGAAAGTTGGGCGCACCACAAAAAGGAAGTGGACATCACTAAGCCTGAAGAGCGCGTTGATCCAGACGAAGCCCAGAGCGTTTTTGAACTCGATCGTTGCATTGAATGCGGGTGTTGCATCGCGGCTTGCGGTACGAAACTAATGCGGGAAAACTTCATCGGGGCAGCGGGGATGAACCGCGCCATGCGCTTTTTGATCGACTCACACGATGAGCGCAGCGATGACGACTTCTACGAATTGGTCGGCGATGACGATGGGGTTTTTGGGTGCATGAGTCTCATTGGTTGCCACGACACCTGCCCCAAACAAATCCCCCTGCAAGGCACTTTAGCCCAGCTGCGCAATAAAATGGTGAAAGTGGGCAAAGCCCGCTAAGTACTTTGGCTAGCCCCTAGTTGTGGGTTGTTGCCCATTCGCTCTTTAGCAACTCTGCGGGCAGTCGCTCTGCCATTGCTGCCATCACCACCATCCCCACAAAAAAGCTCCCCTCAATGAAAAAATCAAAGGGATCAAAACCAATTCCAAGACTCACATAAAAGACCAGCATAGAGAGCATGAACACTCCGATGGTGTCCTTTCGTTTGGCAAAAAAGCACCACAGCACGCATATAAACCACGCCAAAGCCACTAGCCCCAAAATCCCCCGATGCGCTAAAGTGTTGAAAAATTCATTGTCGTATTTCTCGGCACAATCGATTTGGTCGGCTTTGCGGTAGGAGTGCGACAGGGCTAAAATTTGATCTAGTCGCCTGCATTTCGTGCTAAGGCTCATGCCAATGAGGGGTGAAAGCTTGGCGATGGCTAGGGCTTCTTGCCAGCGAGCAAGGCGCAGGCCGATGCTGGATTTGGGGTTTTTTTGCGTGTAAAGCTGTAGGTCGTGGCTAAAATTTTCATCTTGCGTCCTTGCAGTGTGCAAGAGGGCATGCTGCTCTAGGACTTGGTTTAAGAAAAACAGGCCCCCAAAGCACAGCGCCATCAGCCCCATATAGCGCCATTGTTTGGTGCGCCTTAAGAACACACATAGAGCTATAAAAGTGATGGCAAAAGCGATGGAGGCGCTTCTGGTGGCGCTAAAAAGCACCACTAAAAAACCCACCACCATCGCTGCGCTAAAAAGCCACCTTTCTTTAGAGTTGTGGGTATAGATGGCGTAGATAAAACAGCCAAAGAGCGCCATAGAAGTGAGCGTAACAAAGCCCACAACCGTGCTAAGGCCCACCACCCGCCCCATGCCCAAAAAGACCTTTTGCACGAGGGCAAACCCTCCATTGAAAAAACAGGCAAAAGCCATGCTGTAAAACAAGATTTTTGTGTGGAGGCGTATTTGTATGCTGCTAAGACAAATGAGCGCAACCACGCCCAGCACATAGACTAAGGGCATGTTTAAAGAGCGTAAATTGTAATGCCATGCTTCTAAATCCCCGCCCACAAATAAATTTGGCAACACCACTAGAAACATCGTGAGCATGGAGGCGATGAGCCATTTAAAGGGTCCTAGCCGCAGCGGGGGTTTGCAGGCTTTGTAGTAGAGCAAAGCCCCTAGTGCCAACGCCACCATGAGAATTTGGGGGATGGGTTTTTTAAACGAAAAGATAAAGAAGAGAGTGAAAAAAAGGGTCGCCACCTTGTGGCGATCCAAAGAGAGCCATGCAGGGAACTTAACGATTCTTGATGCCTAGTGTGTTGATGAGCTCTACATAGCGGTCGTGCTTAGTGTCTTTGAGGTATTTGAGCAGGTTTTTGCGGTGCCCCACAAGTTTTAAAAGCCCTAGACGGCTTGAGTGGTCCTTGGGGTTGTTTTTTAAATGGGCGGTTAAATCCGCAATCCTTTGGCTCAGGAGGGCAATTTGCACCTCACATGAACCCGTGTCGTTGTCTTGTCTGGCGAAGCGCTTGATGATCTCTTGCTTCTTCTCCGTACTTAAAGCCATGAAGACCTCCTAATAGGAAATTTAGATAAGCGCGTATTATAACCTAAAAAGTCAAATTTTACATGAAAAATTGTAAAATGCAGGTTTAACGCAGTTTAATTCAAGGCATTTAGTGGCGCGCAACAAGCAAAAGAGCATTTTAAAACGGACTTTCCCCTTTTTAAGACAACTCACCCAGTCCAAGGACTTGACCGTTGTCGCCTTTGTGATCGCCATTTTGGCGATCATCATCGTACCCCTGCCCCCCTTTTTGCTCGACTTCTTGCTGACGATCTCCATTGCCTTGTCAGTGTTGATCATCTTAATCGGGCTTTACATCACCAAGCCCACAGACTTTAGCGCCTTCCCCACCTTGCTTTTGATCGTAACACTTTACCGCCTTGCACTCAATGTCGCCACGACCCGCATGATTTTAACGCAAGGCTACAAGGGTCCCAGTGCCGTGAGCGACATCATCAGTGCTTTTGGGGAATTTACCGTGAGCGGCAACTATGTGATCGGGACGATCATTTTTAGCATTTTGGTTTTGGTGAATTTATTGGTCGTTACCAATGGCTCCACCCGCGTTACTGAAGTGCGTGCGCGCTTTGCTTTGGATGCGATGCCCGGTAAGCAAATGGCGATCGATGCGGATTTAAACTCGGGGCTGATTGACAATGAAGAGGCCAAAAAAAGGCGGGCGGCTTTGAGCCAAGAGGCGGATTTTTACGGCGCGATGGACGGGGCGAGCAAGTTTGTCAAGGGCGATGCGATCGCTTCCATCATCATCACCTTAATCAACATCATCGGAGGTTTTTTGGTCGGGGTGTTCCAAAGGGACATGACGATGGCTTACAGCGCCTCGACTTTCACGGTTTTAACCATCGGCGATGGGTTAGTGAGCCAAATCCCCGCTTTGATCATCGCCACGGCTACGGGCATTGTCGCCACCCGCACCACCCAGCACGAGGAAGAAAACTTCGCCAGCAAGCTCATCACCCAGCTCACTGACAAGAGCAAAACCTTAATCATTGTGGGCTTTATTCTCTTGCTCTTTGCCAGCGTGCCGGGGCTTCCCACCTTTTCGCTCGCCTTTGTGGGGAGTTTGTTTTTATTCATTGCGTGGCTCATTTCAAGGGAGGGTAAGGACAATTTATTTTCCAAATTTGAGGCGTGGCTGAGTAAAAAAACAGGCATTGACTTGAGCCACAAAGCCGCCGCCCCCACCGACCAAGCCCCCACTGCCCGCCCCCAAAAGAGTGCTGAAGAAATCAAAAAAGAGGAAGAGCAAGCCATCAATGAAGTGCTGAAAATCGAGTTTTTAGAGCTCGCTTTAGGCTACCAGCTCATCTCTCTAGCCGATGTCAAACAGGGGGGGGATTTGCTCGAGCGCATCCGCGGAATTAGAAAGAAAATTGCCAGCGATTACGGCTTTTTAATGCCCCAAATCCGTATCCGCGACAATTTGCAACTCCCCCCCACGCATTATGAAATCAAGCTCAAGGGGATCGCCATCGGGGATGGGAGCGTGATGCCTGAACGCTTTTTAGCCATGAACACGGGGTTTGCGGGTAAAGAGATCGAGGGCATCCCCACTAAAGAACCCGCCTTTGGCATGGACGCACTGTGGATCGAGCCTAAGGACAAAGAGGAGGCGATCATCCAAGGCTATACGATCATCGACCCCTCCACCGTGATCGCCACGCACACCAGCGAATTGGTCAAAAACTACGCCGAAGAGTTTATCACCAAAGATGAGGTGAAATCTCTCTTAGAGCGGCTAGGCAACGACTACCCCGCCATTGTAGAAGAGGCTAAGAAAATCCCCACAGGGGTGATCCGCTCTGTTTTGCAAGAGCTCTTGCATGAGAAAATCCCCATTAAGGACATGCTCACCATCTTAGAAACCATCACCGACATCGCGCCTAGCGTGCAAAACGACATCACCATTTTAACCGAACAGGTGCGCGCAAGGCTCTCTAGGGTCATCACCAATATTTTTAAATCTGAGGATGGGACTTTAAAATTACTCACGCTAGGCACGGCCACCGAGCAGTACTTGCTCAATAAGCTCAAGGATCAAGCCTCGGGTAAATTCTTGCTTTTAAACGCTACAGAAATGCAACAACTCATCGAGCATGTGTCCGCCGAGTCGATGAAAATCTTGCAACGAGGGATCGCCCCCGTGATTTTGATTGTCGATCCCGAACTGCGCCGCCCTCTCTCCACGAAAATGGAGCAGTTTAAAATCGACATTGTGGTTTTAAGCCACGCCGAGCTAGACACGAACGCTAAATACGAAGTGCTCGGCACCATCAACATCAATTTTTAAGGACAAGAATGCAAGTTTTCCACTTATCCCATATTGATTTAGACGGCTATGGATGTCAATTCATCAGCCGCCATTTTTTCAAAGACATCAAGTTTTACAACGCCAATTATGGGCGGGAGGTGAGCGCAAGGCTGCACGAAATTTTAGACGACATCCACAAAACCTTAGAGCCTAAACGCAAGATTTTAATCCTCGTTACAGATTTGAATTTAACCCTCAATGAGGCGCAGTTTTTGCAAGAACAAAGCGATGCCTTGCGTTTGCAAGGGCTTGAGGTGCAGGTGTTGCTCTTAGATCACCACGCCACAGGCCAAGACGCGGCTAAAATCTACCATTGGTACCACCTAGACACCGAGCGCAGTGCCTCTAAGATCACCTTTGAGACTTTGCAAAAACTCCACACGCCTTTAAAAAGCCTAGAAAGTTTAGCTCCAATGGTGGAGATGATCGATTCTATAGACATTTGGCAAGAGGGGGGCTTTGGCTTTGAGTTTGGTAAGGTGTGTATGCGCATGATCTCTAGCACCCACGAGCTCAACCGCTTCATGTTTGATGAGGAGCACAGGGCGTATAAATTCGCCCTTTTAGAAAAAGTACCCGACTACCTGCACCAAGAGAGGGGCGAGGTCGCCTTTGACAACGATTTATTCAGGCTCAAAAAAATCGCTTTGGGGGGCAACCCGGATTTAGAAACGATGGACAACATCGCCTCCAACGCCCAAGTCGCCCTACTTGCAAAGAAAAAAGAGGAGTGCACTCTAGAGTGTGAGGGCAAGAGAGGGTTTTTAAGTTACAGCATGGGGGGCATTAGCGTGTTGGCTAATTTGTTCTTAGAGCAAAACCCTGAATTTGACTTTTATATGGATGTGAGTCCCAAGGGGTCTGTGAGCTTGCGATCTAATGGAAAGTGTGATGTGAGTAACTTAAGTAAGCAATATTTCAATGGGGGCGGGCATAAAAACGCCAGCGGGGGCAAAATTGAGGGCTTTAAAGAAAGTTTTAGCTACTATGACATCAAGGAGCAGTTAGAAAAGGTGTTTCACAAGGAAAAGGCAGCTGATTATAGTTTCTTTGGGAATCGCTTCGAATTCTAAGCTAAGTCCAAAGAAGATTGAAAGGAGAGTCCATGAAAGCCCGATCTGCATCGTATTTTCTCGCTCTAAGTTTACTGACAGGTTGTGTGAGCTACCAAGTCAAACCTGAAAAAATCACCAGTTACAATAATGGTATACAGGTTTTAACCTCAGCCAAGCCCGACTCCAAAGTCCAAATTGAGGTTGCCCAAAAGAAATTAAAAGGCCTAGACAATCCGCCCCTAGTGATCTATGTGGGAGCGCAGATTTTGAGCGGCACCCCTGTGAACTTCGACACTTCTAACATCTCTGTGAGCGAGAAGGGTAGTCCTTTGCCCGTGTTGGGTTTCCAGGCAATGATGAAGTCCAGCTACGACTTTGAACCCGTGTTGCAAAAATTCAACATCGCCACCCCCAACAGCAACATTGTGGAGGACGGCATCGGCCCGTCCATGTTCTACTACGGACAGGGCAGCTTTTTGGCTTACGACATGATGTTTGGCATGCCCTTCATGATGATGGACGATGTGCAGACTCAAGAGATCATGCAAGAGGAGCGCCAAGCCTTTAAAATCATGGCGATCAACTACCTTAAACGCTCCACCCTAAAACCCAATGGCAAGGCTAAGGGGGGCTTTGTGGTGATCGATCCTAAACCCATCAAGCCGGGCATTCTTGTGGTGAAAGTTACCCTACACAACGAAACCCACACCTTCAAAATAGACATCCAAAACCCACAACAATAGAAAGGCAGGCATGCAGGCATTACAAGTGGCTTTAGAAAAGCTAGAGGCGGCTAGGGATTTACACGCACTCGAGGAAGTGCGCCTACTTGTACTAGGCAAAAAGGGCTTGCTCGCCCACGCCTTTGCAGGACTAAAAGACCTCACTCAAGAGGAAAAAACCAGCTACGCGCAAGAACTTAACCAATTTAAAGACAAATTCAGTGCCCTGCACGCCCAAAAAAAGCAAACCTTACAAGCTTTAGAATTGCAAGAACGATTGCAAGCTGAGAAGCTAGACCCCACCCTAGCCCACACGCATTTTAGTGCCAGCTTAGGACATCCCCTAAATTACACCAAAGAGCGCATCATCGCCCACTTCACCCAACGGGGCTTTAAACTGCACCTAGGTACGCTCATAGAGGACGATTTTCACAACTTTAGCGCGCTCAACATCCCCCCACCACCCCGCCCGTGCTATGCAAGACACCTTTTACTTTAAAGACCACAAGTTGCTACGCACCCACACATCTCCCACCCAAATCCACGCCATGCAAGAACAAGAATTGCCCATCAAAATGATCGCCGTAGGCCACACCTTTAGGCGCGATTACGACACCACGCACACCCCCATGTTCTCCCAAGTAGAGGGCTTAGTCGTGGATAAAGGCGTGCATTTTGGGCATTTAAAGCAGGTACTAGAAGAGTTCTTGCACGCCTTTTTTGGTGCGGTGGAGGTGCGTTGGCGTTCAAGCTTTTTTCCCTTCACCGAGCCTAGCGCAGAGGTGGACATTAGCTGTGTTTTTTGTGCTCAAAAGGGGTGCAAGGTGTGTAAAAACACGGGGTGGTTGGAGGTGCTGGGTGCGGGGCTCGTGCACCCGCAAGTCTTTAAAAATGTCGGGCTAGAGGGCGTGCAGGGTTACGCCTTTGGCCTTGGCATTGAGCGGCTTGCCATGCTCTCTTGTGAAATCAACGACTTACGCAGTTTCTTTGAAACGGATTTACGCATGTTGGAGGCATTTTGATGCTGCTACACACCGCCCATTTGGCGTATTTTTTAGACACCGCTGGCTTGTCCATCCCCACCCTTTGCGCGGACTTAAGCCGCATCGGTTTAGAAGTGGAAGAGCAACACCCCTTTAATTTGCCTGAAAAAGTCGTGGTGGCAAAAGTGCTCTCTAAAGAGAAACACCCCAACGCTGAAAAGTTGAGCGTGTGTCAAGTGGATGATGGCACAGAGGTTTTACAAATTGTGTGTGGGGCGAAAAATGTAGAGGCAGGGCAGTTTGTAGCTCTAGCCCTAGAGGGGGCGCATTTGCCCGCTTGTGATCTTACCATCAAGCCCAGCACACTAAGGGGCGTGGAAAGTTTTGGCATGCTCTGCTCTGCACTTGAGCTGGGGCTGCCTAAATTAGAAGAGGGGATTTTGGTGCTAGATGAGAGCATCAATGCGGACAAGCCCTTGAAACTCGGCACACCCTTAAGAGAATTGGCCTTTTTTGCCGGCACGCTTTTAGACATCGGCTTGACCCCTAATCGGGGGGATTGCGCCAGCGTTTTGGGCGTGGCTAGAGAAATCAGTGCGCTTTATGGCTTGCCCCTAAAAACCCCAAGCACGCCAGTTCCCAACAAAAAACCCCCCCTAGAGCTCAAACAAAGCCAAGAACATTTAGCCCTAGCCTATGCCCACTTTAGTGCCCCTAGCCTACACCTACCCCTAGAAATGCGCCTAAGTCTAGCCTCGCAAAACACGCTAAGCCCAAGCCCCCTAGACAATCTCTTAGCCTATGTTACGCACCTTAGTGGGGTCATCTTGCACGCTTACCCCGACACGCCCCTAGAAATCAAAGAGGATAAACTAGGCTTTGTCAAAGCCTACTCTCAAGGTGTGGAGCTTAGCAACATCGCCTTTAACCCTCCCAAAAGCACAGGCTTAAATGCCTTGCTTGAGGCGAGCTTTTTAGACCCCACCTACACCGCCACCCGCTTAAGCACCCACGCCCCCGAGCACACCCCCGCTCTCACGCAACGCACCACAAGGGGGAGCGAAGTGCAAGTCTTGCTAGGCCTTCGTTTGTTGCAAGAAGTGCTGCCAACCCTAAACGCCCCTGCCTTAGAGATTGAGAGCTTTTATAGTGGGCTTGGGGCAAGGTGCATAGAGTTTCATTTAACCGACATCACTAACCTTTTAGGGCTTGAGCTGGGCGCAGACCAAGTTAAAGACATCTTAGAGAGTTTGGGTTTTAGTGTCCAAGTGCAAGGGGAACACTTTAGCGTCCAAGTGCCCCTATTCAGGCACGACATCGCCCAAATTGCCGACATCGCTGAAGAGGTGTTGCGTTTTGTGGGGATTGAAAACATCCCCTCTGTCTTGCTTGAGCTAAACGAGCAGACCAGCCACAACCCTCATTACACCCGCTACTGCTTTGAGCACACACTCGCCACTAAAGCCCTAAGCCTAGGCTTTAAAGAAGTGGTGCATTATCTCTTTGCTAAAAAAGAACATTTAGAACAACTGGGCTACCCCACCCTAAAAGACCCCCTAGACCTGCAAAACCCCATCAACAGCGACCTTAACACCCTACGCACCTCCTTAATCCCCGGGTTGTTGCAGGCGGTGGCGCATAATAAAAACTTGGGCTTTAAAAGCGTGGCGTTGTTTGAGCTGGGCAGCGTTTATAATGCCGATAGACTTGAGAGCCAACAATGGGCTTTTGTTGCCAGCGGGCTTAAAAGCCCACCCCACTACCCCCACCCAAAAGGCGTTGTATGGGATTTTTACAGCTTTGCCACCGCCCTTAGCCAAATTGTAGGCAGTTTTAACTTACAAGCCATAAGCCCCACAGAACAAGAGGCCCAACCCTATTTGAGCACCACCTACCACCCCTATGCCAGTGCGTGGCTTATTGTGGGGGGGCAGAAAGTGGGGGTCATCGGGGCGATCAACCCTATTTTGGTGCAAGAGAGGGATTTATTAGAGGGCTTCATCGCCGAAATACAGGGCAACGCACTAAGTCCCAAGCCCTACAAGGCCAAAGGATTTTCAAAGCTCCCCACCAGCTTTAGGGATTTGACTTTGATTTTGGACAAAGATTGCCACTTTAGCACCTTGCAAGAGGTTTTGATGCAGGCAAACATCCCCCACTTGCAAGAGGTCATAGCCCTTGACCTTTATGCCGAAAACGCCAACCAAAATGCCCTGAGCGTGCGCCTCAAAATCCAGTCTAACACCGCCCTAACCGACCACGAACTGCAAGAAGTGGTGCAACAGGCGTTGGGCGTGCTTGAAACACGCTTAGAGGCTAAACTCAAATGAAGCTAGAAATCAAGGTTGCCAAGCCCTTTAACCTAGAATTAGAGGGCTTGCCCGCTGATAAATCTTTGAGCCACCGCGCCTTGATTTTTGCACTTTTGTGTCAAAAGCCTTGTTTTGTCAAAAACTTCTTGCAGGGGGCGGATTGTTTAAGCACGCTAAATATCGTTAAGGCTTTGGGACTTAAGGTACAAAAACAGGACGCAAACTGCTTAAAACTCACCCCGCCTCAAAAGTTTTTACACTTCAACGAGCCCACTAAACCCCTCAATTGCAACAACTCGGGCACCAGCATGCGCCTTCTTAGCGGACTTTTAAGCTCTAGCCAACACCAGCAAAACCACTATGTCCTCATAGGGGATCGATCTTTAAGCCAAAGACCTATGGGTAGGGTGATTAAGCCTTTGGCACAAATGGGCGCACACATCCACGCAAGGGCGCAAAATTTAGCCCCTCTAAGTGTTCTTAGTGCGCCACTAGATGGGCTGAATTATGCTAGCCCCATCGCCTCCGCTCAAGTCAAAAGTGCCCTACTTTTAGCCGCCTTGCAAGCCAAAGACCCTTTGCATTTTAGCGAGCCACATTTAAGTCGCGATCACAGCGAAAGGGCTCTGCTCGCTCTAGGCGCGCCTATCAAAATCGCCCCTCCCAAACTCACGCTGGAACCCTTGCAAAGACCCTTAGAGTCCTTTTCTTGGCACATCCCCGCCGACCCCTCTAGCGCGTTTTACTTTGCCTTAGCGGTGCTGTTGGTGCCGGGCAGTGCGGTGCTCTTAAAAGAGGTGCTGCTCAACCCCACCCGCATAGAAGCCTTTAAGGTCTTGGAACAAATGGGCGCAAAGGTGCATTATGTGCCAAAAGGGCAAATGGGGACAGAGCCTGTGGGGGATATTTATGTAAAACACAGCCCCCTAAAGGCGGTGCATATCAGCGAAAACATCGCCAGCTTGATTGACGAACTGCCCGCCTTAGCCGTGGCTATGAGCGTGGCCAAGGGGGTTAGCGTGGTGGCTAACGCCAAAGAGTTGCGCTTTAAAGAGAGCGATCGCATCGCCACGACTTTAACCAACTTAGAAAAATTAGGGATTGAGTGCCACGCTCTAGAGGATGGTTTTCAAATCGTGGGAGGTGCTTTCAAGCGCCCCAAAGAGCCCCTAGAGAGCTTTAAAGACCACCGCATCGCGCTTAGCTTTGTGGTGGCACTCTTGGCTTGCGGGGGGGCTTTAGAGGGCATAGAGTGCGCAAGCGTTTCCTTCCCTCGCTTTTTAGACCTCTTTAAGCGTCTTGTTGCTTAGGGCTTTTGACAATCTAGTAAAATATGCTAGGATGTTTAAGAGGGGGTAATCAAGGCGTTTTACGCACAACAAGGAGAATCAATGAAGAAAATGTTAGTTATTGTCACGAATGTTTCCAAGTACCCCAATGATGAGAGACCCACGGGTTTATGGCTTGGCGAAGCTGTCCACTTCGTGCACGAGGTTGAAAAGGCTGGCTACTCTGTAGATTATGCCAGCCCTAAAGGCGGTTACACACCCATTGACCCACACAGCCTAGAGAGGGATTTTATGAGCCCTATAGATTGGCAGTACTACACCAACCAAGCCTTCATGGATTTGTTGGGGCACACGCTCCCCGTATCTGCGCTTAATCCTAAAGACTATGCCGCCATTTACTATGCCGGCGGGCATGGCGTGGTTTGGGACTTCCCAGACAATGTTGCATTGGCCCAAGTCGCCCTAGACATTTACAACAACGGCGGGGTGGTGTCCTCTGTTTGCCACGGCGCAGCAGGGCTCTTAAACATTAAAAATAAAGAGGGGAATTACTTGATTGCAGGCAAAAGGGTAACCGGGTTTTCCAACACGGAGGAAAAGGCGGTGCAATTAGACAAACTCGTCCCCTATTTGACTGAGGATGCGCTCATCGCAAGGGGGGCCAAATATGAAAAAGTAACGGATTGGGCACCCTTTGCCCTCACAGATCAGCGCATCGTTACTGGGCAAAACCCCGCTTCAGGAGCTTTAGTGGCCAAACAAGTTTTGGAGTTGCTCTAATTTTTAGGGTTTTGATGGAGGAGTGCCCATGCGCGTGAAAATGGCAAAGAATTACGGCTTTTGCTTTGGTGTGAAAAGGGCAATTGAGATCGCCCAAAAAAACAAGAACAGCCTAACGCTAGGCTCTTTAATCCACAACCCCAAAGAGATCAAACGCTTGGAGCAAGATTACAATGTGCGGGTGCAAGAGGAGGTACAGAGTGTGCAGGCAGACAAGAGCGTCATCATCCGCACGCATGGAATCCCCAAGCACGACCTCGTCTTGCTAAAAAACAAGGGGGCGCATATCATTGACGCGACTTGTCCGTATGTGATCAAACCGCAACAGATCGTGGAAAAAATGAGTGCAAAGGGCTATCAAATTGTGATTTTTGGGGACGCAAATCACCCCGAAGTCAAGGGCGTGATCAGCTACTCCAGCACCCCCCCTTTGATTGTCAATTCTTTAGAAGAGTTGCAAGATAAAGAGCTTGCCAAGAGGGTTGCCCTCGTGTCGCAGACCACCAAACAAACCCCCAAACTCTTGGAAATTGCCAGCTTTTTAATCGCCCGTTGCGCTGAGGTGCGGATTTTCAACACCATTTGCAACGCCACCTTTGACAACCAAGAGGCGGTGAGGGAACTGAGCCAAGAAGTGGACATTATGGTGATTGTGGGGGGCAAAACTTCATCCAACACCAAACAGCTTTTCAACATCGCTAAAGAGTTTTGCAAAGATAGCTATTTAGTGGAGGATTTTAACGACCTTGAAGAGTCGTGGTTTCGCTCCAAAAAACTTTGTGGCATCAGCGCCGGTGCCTCCACCCCCGGCTGGATCATCGAGGGGGTTAGAGAAAAAATTTTGGGGTTTTAGGGGCTTTGACTGGCCCCCATTAGCCATCCATGAAAAAAGAAGTGCTAGAATCCAAATTTATCTTTTAAAATCCCCGCGTATCCATTGCCATCGATGAACACATTTCCGCCGGTGAATGCCTGCGCCTTAACTCTCTTCATCACGCTGCTCCATTGACTGTTTTGACTAACTCTGTGCCGTAGTTGGACACCCGGTAAATTTTATTCACAATCCGCCCCACAAGCGGCATCTCCTGCACTTCTTGGCACACATGCAAGACGCCGGCCATGATGCTCTCATTCGTGTTTATGTCTTGAGGCACGCTCATTTTGTAGCCCAAGACAACATTATTCGCCACAAGGCGGCGGTAAAAGGCATCTAGATTGTCCGTGACTTCTTTGAGCGCGTCTGTGAGTTGCATGTCAATGGCGCGCTTTTGGCTTTGCAGCACACTCTCGATGATTGTATCAAAAATCACGATGGAGTGCAGGCTGTCGATGCCCAGATCGGGGTCTCTAGTCTCGCGCCCCCACGCTCTAATGCCATCATCCACGAAACACACAGACATGCCAAGCCCCCTTAAGCGATCCGCTTCACAATCTTGCCCTAAAAGGTACTCAATGGTGTCTACAATGCCCACCACGCCAGCAATGGCGCGGTTTGAATAAGTCTTGGCAAAGCCAAACTCGCCCTCGGCCATCACTTTGGCATAAAGCCCGGTTAAAAACCCATTGAGCGGGCGGACTTCATTGTCCATCCGCCGCACATCTTGGAAGGTCAAAATGCCCCTATGTGTGGTGATGGTGGACAACTCGGTTTTAAGGGCATCCTCGGTTTTGCTTTTCAAGGCTAGGGCAAACACCCCTCTAAATTGATCCGCAATGTCATTTAAAGCCACGCCCACGCCCGCACTATCATATCCCGGGGCTAGAAAGAATTTAGGGCGGATTTTATGCTCTTGCTCGACTTTCTTAAAGGCTTTGATGGCTTCTAGGGCAGCCCCTTGGGCATGCTCCTCATCGGGCTTTTCAAAGGCACTGAGCACAAATTGCCCATCAATGCCTGTGGACTCGATGTCCTTTAAAGGAGTTGCCATGAAAATCACGCTCCACCCTTTTAAAGCTTCTGAGTTTTTAGACACCGATGAGATACGCATGTTGTATCTTAACGCTGTGATAGAAGATGGCAATGTAGCGGAGCTCAAAGACACTTTAGCCATTATTGCCGAGTCTAAGGGCGTGGAATTGCCCGCTTTAGAGGGCGAGTCTTGGCTTTTAGAAGCGTTAAGAAAATTAGGCTTAGGGGTGCATTTTTTGGATGAGAAAAAAGACCAAAGCGCCTAAATTGGAGTGTGCGTGGATTTAGCCGCCTGCCTCAATCAAGTCATCAACGCCGATTGTTTGGAGTTTTTGGTGAAACTGCCATCTAACTCCATCGATTGTGTGCTGATCGACTCGCCTTATTGCAGCGGGGGGGCGAAATCTTTGAATTCCCGCAACAAAAACACCACCGCCAAATACGGCACGGATCGGGCGGTCGCGTACCACCACTTTGTGGGCGATGGCAAAGACCAGCGGGTGTGGGCGTTTTGGATTCAAAGCGTGTTTCGGCAATTTGAGCGGGTGCTTAAGCCTAGTTCGTACTTTTTCAGCTTCATCGATTGGCGGGCGTTGCCCGCTTTGAGCGACACGATCCAATTAGCGGACTTGGCATGGCGGGGGATTGTGGTGTGGAACAAGGGCAATCAAGCCCGCCCTTTTGCCAATGCCTTTAAGCAACAATGCGAGTTTATCCTGTGGGGCACTAAGGGCGATCTGCCCCGCCCCTTAGAGCCCACCTACCACTACGGCTACATTGACGCGCCGATCAATTATGTGCATGGCAATTTGCACCCCAAAGACAAAATCCACAGCACAGAAAAGCCCGTGAAACTTTTAAACCATTTGTTACAAATTGTGCCTAAGGGCGACACCCCACCTGTGGTGCTGGATTGTTTCTGTGGGAGTGGGTCGGCGTTGGAGGCGGCGGCCTCGTTAGGGCTGGCCTACATCGGCGTTGAGAAATCGCCAGAATACGCCCAAATCGCCCAAAAGCGCATGCGATCTATCTTGGGGGGGGTGGTTGTGAGCGCGCCTCTTGCTCTACTAAGGAGGCTACATGCTTAGCTTGAGCGAAAAGATTTATGCGATTGATGCCGCCATTGCGCGCGTTTTGGAGGGCCTTAAAGATGGGGTCGAGATTAGTGAGTATGAAGTTGATGGCTTGCGGGTGAAAAAATGCAACCCCATTGACCTCATAAAAGAACTGCAAAAACTTAAGTGGGCGCTCATGGCACGCAAACGCCCTAAATACATGCAATTTTATTTTTAAAGGCACAACATGGGCTTTTTTGGGTTGTTCAAAAAACAAACTCCCAAGACAAAAAGGGTTAATTTTTTTGCCACGCCCCCGAGTTTAGACCCTAGTCAGTTAGAAAGGCAAGAGCTCTTTAGACTGCTCAACAACACCCAAGCCGATGCCCATTTTGCGCCTTTAAGGGCGCAGGCCAGAAGCATTGCGATGAACTCCCCCTTGATTGCGGGATTTTTCGACACCCTAGATAGCGAGATTTTCGGAGACAATGGGATCACGCTAGACATGGCCAGCCCCGATGCCACCCTAAATGGGGCGGTGGAAAAGGCGTTTTTGAAGTGGCGTGGCGACATCCCTTTTAGTGCCTTGAGCTTTTGGGAAGTGGAGAGTTTGGTGTTGCTGCATTTCAAGCGGGATGGGGAGGCGTTTGTTTATCTCAACGAGACCCCCGCAGGATTGAGCGTGCAAGTCATTGACCCGGTCAATGTGGATGAAACCCAAGATGATGGGCGTTTGGTGAAAAAGGGGGTCAAGGTGGATGAAAACCACGCGCCTATCGCTTACTTCATCAGGGATCAGAACGAAAATTTGCAAGAAATCCCCGCAGATCGGGTGTTGCACATTTTTAAGCGGCTCAATGCGCTGCAAACAAGGGGGGTGAGCGCTTTGGCCCCCGTGATTTACCCGGTCTTTCAAAAAGACCACTTCAAGAGCGCCGAGCTCAAAAGGGCGCGGCTGCAAAGCGAGATCACAGGCTTTTTAGTGCCTAATGAAACAGAAGATGATTTAGACATCCCGGGCATTTTTCAAGATCAAGATCAAGAGCAAAAGCCCCAAACCACCATTCAAGAGCACGCAGAAGTGGGCAAGATGACCTACATTGACAAGAACATTAAGCCCTACTTCACAGAAAGCCACAACGCCACGAACATTGAGTTTTTCATCAAGCAAACAGACAAAGAGATCGCCAAGGCTCTTGGCATCAGTTACAGTACGCTCACGGGCGATTTAAACGAGGTCAATTACAGCTCCATACGGCATGGGGCCAGCGAGCAGCGGCGGCAATTTAGGGGTCTGCAAAACTTCATCATCCGGCATTTACACAACAAAGTCTTTAAGGCGTGGCTGGCAAATGAGATCAAGCGGGGGGCATTTAGGGTGGAGTTGTTTGAAACCATCCTTAATAATTTTGCCTTTAAACCGCAAGGGTGGGAGTACATCGACCCATTCAAGGAGATGAACGCCAACAAGGTCGCCTTAGATACGGGGCAAAAGACTTTAAGCCAAATTTTAAGAGAGCAGGGGCGGGAGTTTGACAGCCACATGCAAGAGCTCAAAAAAGAGGCTAAGGTGCTTAAAAATTCGCCCCTCAAGGCCAAAAATGGCGGCTAATTACGGCGCAATCCGCTTTTTTTTGGCGACCATTGTCGAAGTCAAAAAGTCTAGTGTGAAGGTGCGCTACAACAACACCACGAGCGATTTTGTGCCCTACACGCAAGTCCACAATCAATTCAAAACCAGCTACAGCCCGCCCACAGTGGGTGAAACTGTTTTGTATTTGAAAATGGGGCATTTTGGACTGGTGTTGGGGACTTCAATACTCCCACAAGAGGTGGAGGACGATCAAGACGAAAAAGTCCAAAAAATCAAGTACAAGGACGGCACGACCATCACCTACAGCGATGGGGTGTTGAAGGTCGAAAGCCTTAAAGACTTAATTGTAGAGTGCCAGACCGCCACGCTTAAAGCCCAAAAAATCGTTAAAGTGGAGTGCCAAGAGGCGAGCGTGAAGGCGCAAAATGCCCTAAATTTAGAGGCGCAAACGGCTAAAATCAAGGCAAATTCTGTGGTTGTGGATGCGCCCGATGTTACTTTGGGCGGCTCTATGGCCACCCCCCTAGATGGCGTGGTTACGGGGCAGTGCACCTGCTCTTTCACGGGCGCGCCGCATCCTATGTTTAGCTCAAAGGTCAAGGCGGTTAAATGAAGTGATGGGGGCTGTTGAAAAGGTCATAGGTCTTAGCGTTGATAGGGATTTCATGCGCAAAACCGCCACACGGGCGGAATTGTGCGCCCTTTTGGGGCTAGACACGGCGCAGTTTCGCTATTTAGAGCAAAAGGGCGTGTTTGCGCCCATTGACCTACAACTTTACACCCTAGACAAACAAGACAAAACCCAAAGAATCCAAGAGATCCACTATTACACCCGCGAGTCGGTGTTGAACTACATGCACTACTTGCAAGTTTCTAAAGAGATGGCCCAGGAGGACTTGGCCAAACTTAGGGGGTTCAACAATGAACTCATCTCCATTGATCGGGAATTGCGTAGCGAGCTTACGGCCTTGCAAGACTCCAATGAGAAGTATAAGCGGGCACTAGAGCGGGAGGCTAAGCTGCTAGAGCGCAACCGGGCTTTACGGCATCGGCTCAAAGAAGTGGATAAGGATGCGAGGGCGTGGCGCAAGCTCAAAGACAAAGAAGCTAGGCACGCTAATTATGTTGTGGATGTGCACGAGTGCGCGCGCTTTTTTGGCATAGAGGATGAGGGCGGGGGCATTGAGAATGCGCTTTACTACTTGCGGGCGAAGGGGGCGATTGTGGCCGAGGGGGATAACTTGTATCATTTGCAAAAAAGCGCCATCGCCATGCTCGAATACACCTCATTGAAAGCCAAAGAGGAAGCGGGCACAAGAGATGCCAGCAGTGCTAGCACAGATCAACTCTCAAACATCTTAGGCGTGACGCCTTCTAGGATTTACAAACTCGCCCCAGCGGGGGTTACGATCAAGAACTCTAAGGATGATTGGGATTTGGTGGCGAGCGTGCGCAACTACATCGCCTACAAGCTCGAAACAGAGAAAACAGACCTACAAAGCGCGCGGGCCAGAAAAGAACTCGCCGATGCCAAGATTAAGGAGCTCAATTATCAGCAGAAAATGGGCGAGTTGTTGGACTTTGACACGATCGCTAAGGCTTTGCAAGACATCGCCAGCACCATCAGCAACAAGCTCTACAGCCTGCCTCAAATTTTAAAACGCAAATGCGCAATGCCCCAAGAATTGGAGGGGTTTTTGTGCGCCCAAATTGAAGCAATTTTAGAGGAATTGCAAGACCCCGCCATCTACGAGCGTGCGGCTGACAAAACCCAAGAGCTCAAAGAAAAACGCAAAGAAAAAGAGGATTTAGGGCTGTTTGAGGGGGTAGAGGATGAGGGGGCTTAGGTGGAGGGATTTGAGGACCACAGCCTAAGCCAAATTGAGCGGTTAAAGGCGGTTTTTGCCAAATCCATTTTCATCAAACCCCGTTTGAACCTCTATGAGTGGGCACAAAAATACCGCGTTTTGTCCAAAGAATCGAGCGCATTGTTTGGCAAATGGCAAACCATCAGCTACCAAAAAGAGCCGATGGAGTGCATCAGCGACCCCCGCTACACAGAAGTCGTTTTAATGTGGGGGGCGCAGTTGGGCAAAAGCGAGATTTTGAATAACACGATTGGGTACTACATCCACCAAGACCCGAGCAACATTCTTTTTTTACTGCCCACAGAGGACTTGGCCCAAGACTACTCGAAACGCCGGCTCGCCCCGATGTTTCGAGATGTGCCCGAAGTGGGCGCGCTCATCAACGCCCGCGATTCAAACAACACGATTTTAATCAAGAATTTCAAGGGCGGGAATTTGGCTTTAGTGGGCTCGAACAGCCCCTCTAAGCTGGCGAGCAAGCCCATTAAGGTGTTGATTGTGGATGAAGCCGACCGCTGCGAAAACACGAAAGAAGGCCATAGCATCGTTTTGGCCGAAAAGCGCACGGCGACTTATTTTGACCGCAAAATCGTGAAAGTTTCCACGCCCACGATCAAGGGCTCGAGCTACATAGAAAGAGAATTTTTAGCCAGCGATGCGCGGATGTTTTTTGTGCCATGCCCGCATTGTGGGTTCATGCAGACTTTGGACTTTGAGGGATTGTCTTGCGAAGAGTCGCATGGGGCGGTCGTGTTGGAGAGTGTGCGCTACAAGTGCCTTGAATGCGGGGGGCTGTGGGATGAGAAGCAAAAGAACAACGCCGTGTCCATAGGAGAGTGGCGGGCTACAAACGCCAACGAGCACAATAAGGACAAGGCGGGATTTTATCTAAATGCCCTATATTCGCCTTTTTTTAGCATGCAACAGATCATCAAAGACTACACCGCCGCTAAGGACAATGCCCAGAGCTTGCAGGTGTTCACCAACACCATCGAGGCTAAGCCCTACGAGCCGCCGAGCACCTCCTTTAGAGAGCAGGAACTCTTTGAGCGGGGGGAAAGTTACACGCCCACGACTTTGCCCGATGCCATCATTTTCATCACCAGCGCCACGGACATTCAGGGCAACCGGGTGGAGATTGAGTTTAAAGGGTGGGGGTCGGGTTATCAAAATTGGGGCGTGAAGCATGTGGTGCTACAGGGCAACACGGCTGAGAGCGAGATTTGGGGGCGGCTGTATCGCGAACTGAAGGCGATTTTCTACACCACAAGTGGGCGCAAATTGCAAAGCACACTTAATCTCGTGGATAGCGGGTTTAACACCGAGCGGGTGTATAATTTTGTGCGGCTAGACAAACGCTTTATCGCCACAAAGGGGGCGAGCGAAACCACCTCTAAGAAGGAGTTTTTAAGCCCCCTAAAGCGCATTGCTAAAGGCGTTAGTTTGTGTGTGATCGGCACTTACACGGGCAAGGCGGAGGTGTTTCGGCTGCTGTCTGTGGAGAAAAAGGACATGTCGGGGTATTGCCATTTCCCAAAATCGTACCCTTTTGAGTATTTTGAGCAACTGACCTCAGAGAAAATCGTTAAAACCACCACGCCTAATGGCTACAAGACTTACCGCTGGGTCAAAGTCCGCGAGCGCAATGAGGGCTTGGACTTGTTTGTGCTCAATTTAGCGGCGGCAAAGCTCTTAAAAGTCATTGACAAAATTTAGGGCGCACGCACCCGCATTTTAGCTGAAAGTGCCTATTTTAGGGCTTTGTGGACATGTGGGGCGCAACATGTCAGGGGGGCGCTTTTAAAGCAAATTCAGCAAACATCAAGCGAGAAAAAGGGGCGCTGGGGAGTGGTTTAAAGCCCGCTGCAAACAAGCAAAAAGAGCGCAAAGTGCCTAAAATAGGGGGTTTGATGGCAACATGCCACCCCAAAATAAAATAAAAAATTTGCGTTTTTCGTGGTCTTTGTCGACCGCAATACCCCCCTCTCAGAAGGACCCACAAAGACACCAGCGCCCCCACAAACACCGCTATGCATGTCCAAAGCTCCACGTTAAACGCCTACAAACTTTCCACGCACCACGCCCACTAGTTGCAAGAGCTCAATGCCCTCGATCGTGTAGGGCGTATAAGCCTCGTTATGGGCACTTAGAGTGATCGCACGGCTGTTGTGGTCTTTGCCCAAACGGCGGATGATGATCTCGCCCCCATAATGCACCGCCACAATGTCCCCGCTATTGGGCGGCGTGTTCTCCACAAACACAAAATCGCCGTTCACTAGTAGTGGACTCATCGCATCGCCATGCACTCTTAAAATCTCCATTTTTGCCAAGCTCGTCTTCAGTGCATTGATCATCGAAAAATCTGAACCGCCGCTGAAGCGGTTAAACGGGCTTGCCACGGCAAGCGCAACACCCCCGCCCCCATCGCCCAGCACAAAATAGGCATCCACATCCACAAGCTTCCCAAAAGCCCGCACAAACTTCAGGGAGGGCGCGGTGTTGTTTTTGAGTTTGTGCATGTAGAGCAAAAACGCCTTTTCACTGACACCTACAGCATTGGCCATCTCTTGCCAAGTGCCAAAGTGAAAATGCTTCCTCAACATCTCCACAAATGCCAAAAACGCGCCACAAAACCCCTCGCTATCCACCGCCACCCGATCTGCCAAATCCGGCACAGGCGGGGGCACTTTGGCATCCCCACTTGTGGCGATTTTGAGGTAAGAATACCAAACCTTGTTGGGGATTTTCTGCACGCTTATCCAAGTCGCCGCCGTTTTCCTTGACCGCCCCAATTTCTCAGCCACCGCCGCCAAAGAGCGCACGCCAAAAAGTCCTTCATTGTTTCAACACGAGTCTTGTACTCTTGTCTATCCTGCTTGTCTTTTGCCATCGTGGGCGGCATTGTAGCAAAACCGCCAAGAAAACGCAATTTTGACGCGCTTTCACCCGCCCAAACGCTTTAGCCTTTTTGTCCACCTACACGAATGCCCTTTCTACCCCCCTAGAATGCCCCACAATCAACACAATACCCCTAACCTATAAAAACCCCCTTTGCACTCTCCAAAGCGATTTTAGAGGCATTCACACGCAATTCTTGTTTTAATTCAAAACTCTCTCTTGGGGGTTTGGGGGCTTGCCCCCAAGAGCATATAGATCCAAGCGCAAAGCTTGGCTTACAAAATATTTATTAGAGGCCAAATGTGCCGAGCACCCCGAGCTCATTGAAAAACTATTTCCCGTTAAAGCGAAAATCATTAAGGATTTGGCGCAAGTGGTGCTAGCCCATGAGTGGGAAAGCAATGACACAAGCAGCATCAACACTTCCCAACAAACCAAAGACACCCTAAAGCACTTCAGCACTCTCATGGCGAGCTTGCAAGAGATGCTAGACAATGCCCCAAGCCCCACCATCAAAGAGGGGCTAGAATTTGGCATCAAGGATTGCATCGACAAAATGGAGGGGGCACTGACGGCATGGACGGAGTGGATAGACCCCAAGGACAAGCCCAAAGACACCATCCCCATCACCGAGTTCACAAAGCCACAAAGCGCAAAACCACAAGAGGAAAACACTCCACAGCCCCAGCCACAAGAGCCCCCCCAAGAAGTGGCTAAAGAAGTTGTAGCCCAAGAGCCCCAAACAGCCTTAGCGCCCATCGTGCAAGAGCCCCAAGACCTACAAAAACAAGGGCTTTTAGCCCCCCAAAATGCGCCATCTGTCCCGGGCAAAAGCCTAAGCATCGCCAATAAAAGCCAAATCGTCATGCATAACAACATCTACAAGGTGAATCTAGGGCATTTGAGCGAACTTGAAACAAACTTACTTTTTAACCTTTGCCACCGCCTAAAGGACAAGCAAGACACCTTAGTAACTTACACGGCTAAAGAAATTAGAGCATTTGCAGGCGATCCCAAAATGTCTAATAAGAACTTGCTAAAATTATCCATAGATTTAGTGGATAATCTCATCAAGGCAAATTTTAGACAAATTGCCCAAGTTGATGGCGAATTAACATTAATACGCACCGCCACCATTTTTAGCGTTTTTGAGGTGGGCGTAAGGGATCGCGTTGTGGAGTTTTTGAATGTACAGGTCAATGCCCCTCATTTCACCTATCTACTTAATGAGCTAAGTGCAAATTTTACAGCCATGCGCTTAAGTACTTATATGAGCTTAAGCGGCAAATACCCTAAGAATTTATTTAGGCTTTTGGAGCGGTATAAAAACGAGGCGGTGGATGGCGTTTTCCAAGTGCATATGTACCAAAACGACTTAGAGGGTTTTTGCGCCTTCATGGGCGTGCCCAAAGATTTTAGAAAAGACAATATAGACGCTTATGTGCTGAATCCCGCCATTAAAAAACTCACGCAAAAAAGCCCTAAAAAATCTTTCACCCCCCCCTATAAGTCCATTAAAGTGATTAAAAATAAAGCCAAAGCGCAGGGTGCAAAAGTGCTGGGCTACACCTTTGAAGTTACCCTAAACACCCCCGAGCAAGAGCAAGCAAACGAGTTAGAAAAGGGGCAAGAGCCCCACAAAAAACCCAAACGCTTCACCAAACAAGACATCAAAGCCCTAAACGACACCATTGGCATGCAAGGCGCGCTCATCGTCAAAGACCAAGAGGGCAAAGACTTTGCCCTAAATTATGCATGTGTGGTGGATTTTGTCCCCAGCCCTAAAACGCGAGGAATTTGCATACAATTTAGGGTCAATGGGGTTTTAAACCCAAAAATCCTAGCAATAATTGCCCTATATAAAAAACATGAGGGGCTTGGGCTTTAGCTTGCTCTTGTTGTGCTTGGCTGGCTTGCTCTAGCACCTCTTGTATATCAGTAATGAGGGGCTGTCCGTGTCTTTGAGCATAAATCATAGAATTACAAAAATAAGTTTGATTATCAATAAATTGAAGAGTGAGAAGATTGGCAAATGGCTGCCATGGTGTAAGTTAGCGGGGCTGGCAGCAGAGCTAGAGAACGCTGCACAAAGGCTGAGAAAGATGAGTGTTCTAGAAAACACTACAGACTTGGTTTTGAGGGCGATATAAGGTCCAAGACAGAGTCAAAGTTTTTGACTGTTTCCCAAAAGCTATACAACTATGGAAAGATTAAATCTTGCCGTTCTTTTTGAATGGTATTTCGTGGCAAGATGATCTTCTCAAGCCAAATTGAGCCAAAAACCAAGAAAAAGAGCAAAAGACAAAACAATCAGCCAACCAACCCAGAAAATACATAGCGTTTTTAGCCCTATAAAAGGCTTATAGAACGCAAAAAAGATAACATAAGGTAGGGAAACACCATCAAATCCACAAAATCGATTGTAGGCAATCCTAGAGCGTTCTAGGGGCGTATCCCACTCATTAGCTTCTCTCTTGTATTTGCCACACCTATGGGTAAACGCCACAAACTTACAGCATTACTTGAGATCCGCTTATATATAAGGGCAAACAAGACATTCAAACCTTCATTAATGGAATCCTCAGGCTGCTTAGATTCCGTAAAGTCCCAGGCATTTGCTGCGTTGCTAATGAACGAATGGCTGCATGGTTGTTGCCTTTGTTTTGTACTGAATAGGAGCTTTCATGTAGTGTGCAATACAAATCATACGAACCCATACTTTAAGGCGATTATCTTTGGTGATGCTTTCCGAAGCTAGGGGTTGACGCACCACGAGCGGGTAAATAACCATGGCCTGAACCACACCCAAGCGAGTGCTTGGTGTTTGAATCAAAAGCCCAATCACTAAACTAACCCCACCCTTTTAAATCGCCAAGCTCACCAACTTGGCAAAAAGGGCTAAACTAACTTGGGCCGCACGCCTCCCTCGTATTTGATTTCTAACTCCTCAACCCGTTTTTCGAGTTGGGCGATTTTAACCACATGGCGGTTGGGCATCACCACTAGAGGAATGTCTTTAAGTTTGCCTTTAATGCGTTTAGGTCCGTGGTGATCCCACACGGTGGCGATGAGCTCTTCTGGGTTTTGTTCACCCCAAGAGCCGTAGTAGTAAAGATCTTTGGGGGGTTCGTCCTTGACATGCTTTTTGACAAACTCATCATAGGGCAAGCCCCTTTTTAAGCGGGCTTTGCGCTCATTGGCGCGTAGCTGCATAGTCGCCTTTTCATCGACCACGAAGGTTTCTTTATCCCACACGACTTTATAAATTTCAGAGGCGACATGTTCTGAAATGCGCCCGATTTGCAAATCCTCCATGACTAATTCCGGGTCGCGCTCGAGCACATCTCCATAGCCTCCCCCACAGCCCTGCGCGATCATATACAACTCACCCTCTTGGGAGCGGTCAAATTGCAAACCCATATGGTAGGTGGTATAAACCCCGCCTTTAAAGGGGCGTTCATTCATCACGCGCTCCATAGAGAGGTCAAACTCTTCGGGGTTCTTTTTGATGATCTCAAAAATATTGATCCCCTTGACCATTGCTAGAGGGTAGGTCGCGCATCCATAGCCCCCAAAGAGCCCGGGCACACTGGAGAACTTCGCTCCAGAGGTAACGGTCATAAAGCCCCACTCGGGCGTGTTGCGCGCGGCCACAATCATTTCATAGCCCATACCCCCGCGGTATTTGCCAAAGCCCTGATTATCGCGCACCACGCGCTTACTGACTAATTGCAAGAAGGGCACTTCTTCTTCCATCACCTCTTGTTCGCCAATGTCAGCCATCGCACAGAAAAGTGGGGCGACTGCATCCTCGCCATCTCTAAAGGCCTTCGCCCCCCCGCCCATGCCATTTAAGTCCGCACAGAGATTGCCCACCTGTTCGCCATGTTGGGTTTCCCCGCCCCATAAGAAGTCGTTGATCTGATTAAACCAAGGGGCGAGCACATTGGCGTACTTGGTGCGCATGGAAAATTGCAATTTAGCATAGGCGATTTGCAGGGCACTAAAGGCCCTAAAGGAAGCCTGCAAATTCTGCCCGTTGGGCGCGTCATAAGAGCAATCCCCCCAAGTGCCCTCATCGGAGATGATCTCAATGGGAGAAAGCGCACCTGTGGAGCGGGGCAGATCGGGCCACCAGTGGTTTAAAATCGCTTGGGCAAAGAACGCTTTTGTGGAAGCTAGAGGCGAGTTGATGGCGCGGTTGATGATCTCTTTACCAGAGCCCCTTAAATCCACGGTCATGTGATCGCCCTTGACCGTGATTTTACAGGCAAATTTGATGAGGATATTTTCTTTGAGTGTGGAATCCACGAACTGCTCGACTGTGACCATGCCATCTGGCATAGCGGCGATGCGGCGGCGTACCTCATTTTCCACATCTTCGACTGTCATGCGAATCGCACCCACAAAGGCATCGATGCCGTATTCATCGATCATGCGATCCACAATGTCCATCACCCGGCGCACCGCCCCCATTTTAACTTTAATGTCAGCCAGCATCAGCTTTGGATCGCGCGTGGAGTGCTGTAAAAAAGTGAGCAAGTCGCGGCGCAATTTACCCCTCTCTACGATTTTCATGGGACTTCCACGCAAGCCATCATCAAAGGGGGTTTCAGAGCCTGAGGGCATGCCTCCGGGTTCACACGCCCCGTTTTCACCCTCGTGAATGGTCGCGCCCACCCACGCGATGATTTCTCCATTGCGAATCACCGGGGTGAGCATGGACTGGTCTGTGTTGTGCACACATCCAAAGCGCGCGTCATTGTGGAAAAAACCATCGCCCTCGTGAATCCCCACAGTGGGCTCATCTTTCCAATACTTCATGATATAGCGGATCGGGTGGTGCAAAACGGCAGCAAAAGCGATCACCCCGCGGTTAGACATGTAGCACACATCTCCACTAGCCGTATAAACCGCCACGGACAAGTCTGCCCACTTGGCCCCCGGGGCCGCCCCCATGCTCTCGCACATCTCGAAGGCTTCATCTAATGAGCCACTCAAGCGGCGACGAATCCTATCATATAGAAGCGGATCGCCCCCTTTTTTAAGCACCTCATCCTCTAGGGGTGTGCGTTTAGCAATGGAATGGTGGCGCATGATCGCTGGGTCTGGGCCTAAAAACAGCGTGGTTTCGTTCATAAAATCATCCACCCACGCTTGTTCCTCAGCGCTCAATTCCTTTTTATCGCCCCCTTTTTCGTGGGCGTGGTGGTTGTGGGCGTGTGGGTGGTTGTGGGCGTGGACATGAGTCCCTTTCCCTTTATTGTTGTTTGGCATGGGGTTCTCCTTATTTTGCATTGACATTGTCTTTAAGTAACCAAACCGCCCCTTGTGGGGTGGGCTCGATACGCCAATTCTTTTCCACCAAATAGGTCGTACTCTTAGTGGTCACAATGGCTGGGCCATGGATCACATATTCAGCTGTGAGCACGCTTTCATCATAAATGGGGGTTTCAATGGGCTCTTTTTCATCCACATAATGGACTTTACGCATACTCTTGGCCGGAGGAGTGGTGCGTTTGTGATCGGTGTAAAGTTCCTTAAAATGCACGACATCGGTTTCAATGAAAGTGGCCACGCGCACGGTCTGTACGCGCACACCCGCTTCTGGGGCCTCTACCCCCTTGCCATAGCGTTGGGCATAGACATCGGAGAAGGTACGGATCGCCCGTAAGACATCACCCACATGGTTAAAGCGGTTGATGTCCAGCACCACAGAGGTCGTTACCCGCTGGTTTCCATAGCGCATGTCCATTTCTAAGCGGTGTTTCACGCCCGAAATATCATAACCCTGCCTTTTGAGATCCTCCTTGCCGCGTATCTCCAACTCCTCAATGTATTCATTTATACGCTCGTATTCGTCAAAGAGCTTGCGCTCAATGGGCTCGTAAAGCACGATATAGCCGCTGCGCTCGTGGATGTGCAAAGGTTTCATATTGCCCGCCCCAAGAGCTGAAAAGACAGAAGCAAAGGGGGGGAAGAGGATTTTAGAAATCCCCGCATGATAGGCGATCCCACAGGCGTGCAAGGGCCCATTGCCTCCATAGGCCACCATGGTAAACTCGTCCACATTGCCCCCGTTTTTGCGTAGCTCCATTTCAATGCCGATCGCCATTTGCTCATCCACAGAGCGTTTAATGACCTTAGCGACCTCGATCACATCTAAATCTAGGTGGTCGCAAAGCTTGTCCTCGATCACGAATTTAGAGCGCTTAGGATTGAGCTTGATCACCCCGTTTGCGTAATTCTCTGGGTCTAAATAGCCCAAGAGCAAGTCGGCATCGGTGACCGTGGGGTTTAATCCGCCCCGATCGTAACAGGCAGGCCCTGGATCAGAGCCCGCGCTCTCGGGGCCCACTTTAATGGCTTGGTGGATGCGATCGTAAGTGGCGATCGATCCGCCCCCTGCTCCTAGAGTGTTTAAGTGAATCATGGGCAGAGTTACCAGCCAACGGCAAATCACGGGCTGGAAGTCGTAGTGCTTCACCCCCCCTTTGGGTAAAATCCCAATGTCAAAGGAAGTTCCGCCCATGTCCATACAAACCACATTGCCAATATCCGTAGTTTCTGAGAGGTGTTGGGAGGCACTCACCCCACTCACGGGTCCGGAGTGGATGGTTTGCAGGCTATCTGTGGAGTTGCTCTGCGCCATTCCTCCGCTGTTGTGGATCACGAGCATGGGCTTGCTGTATCCGCTGTCTCTAAGGTTGGAGCTCAGTTGCCCCAAGGCGTGGAACATGATTTCATACAAGAAGGCATCAATGATTGTGGTGTTGGCGCGCACATACTCCCCCTTGCGCCCAGAGACCTGCGAGCTCAAAATCACCGGGATCGCCCCCAATTCGTGGGCGGGATATTCCTCTAAGATCGTTTCTAGCACGAGCTGCTCGTGGCTGGGGTTTTCGGTGGCGTTTGTTAGGGCAACCACAATCGCCTGTGCCCCATTGTCCACCAAATCGCGTACCTGCTTACGCACATCTTCTTTTTGTAGGGGTACTAAAATTTCACCCACGCTATCCACGCGCTCTTTGACAGAGCGCACCATGCGCCGTGGCACTATTGGGTCGGGGCGCTGGGCATTGGGCATATTGCCCTGCTCGGTAACATCTAACCCTTCCCCATAGCCCTTACCCCTAGAGAGGTGGATGGTATCCTCAAAGCCATGGGTAACGATCGCGCCTACCCTAGGACCCTTGCCCTCAATCAAGGCGTTCGTACCTAAGGTGGTAGCATAACGCACGCTGTCCACTTCTTTGAGCACCTGCTCCCTTGTTAAGCCCGCCATTTTGCAGGCATTGTCTAAGGCTGCATTGAAACCTAAAGAGAGATTATGGTGTGTGGTCAGGGACTTGGATTCGATGTATTTTCCATCCCAAGCAAAGAAGCAGTCTGTGAAAGTCCCGCCAATGTCTACAGAAATGCGTTTCATGCGCCCTCCTTACTTTTGTCAAATTTCGCCCGCAAGTCGGCTTGGGCATTCTCGCCGGGCCCGTAATGTATGCTGGTCTCGGGGTCCTCGCCGATCTCTTTCCACCGCCTTTTTAAGTCATCGATGTCCCAAAGCATGTCGATGGTGGGGGGGTAGTTTGGAGGGACATACTCGGTTTCGATCTGTGTCCCGCAAGTGGGGCAGTAATACTCGTAAATGCGGCAAAATTTAGGGTCGGGTGAAAAGGTGTATTGGTAGCGTTTGGGGTCTAAAATAGGAGGGTGAATCTCCTCGGGGTTGCGATCGTAAATGAGCGTGCCTTTTTTGTAAGTGTCCCTGGCATCACCAAAATCATGCCCACACACACGGCACAGCCACCGCTCGCTGTTTAAATCAATCATCAAGTATTCTGTCATCGGCACACGCATGTTGCTCTCCTTATGCTTTTAAGTCTTCTAGAATCAAATCGCCGTTGTCGGTTACCATCAAGCTCCAGCCCTCGGGCACCCTAGCGGTGAAAAAGGGACCCTCCACAATGGCTGGCCCCTCCATGTAAGCCCCCATTTCTTGTTTTTCTAGCACCAACACCACCTCTTGATGCACGCCATCTAAGCCCATGACATTCCTCGTTCCGCTCACCCTAGCCCCGATTTTACGCTTAGGCAAACTCGCCCGTAAATTGGGGTGTGAGAGTTCGTAGCGGATATGGTAGACCAAAATGCACCTTTGGTCCTTGTTGATTTGGGCTGTGTCCTCTAGGCTCGTGCTGTGGCTCTCAGAGCCATCGGCGTTTTCTACAATCACCCGCCACGCACCCTTGCAATCCTCAAAGTCGTAGCCTTCTTGGAACATGTGTCTTTTGGCGCGCTCTTGCATTTGGGTTTTGATTTTTTCAATCTCGTGTTTAGACAAGTCTGTGATGTCGTGTTCGAAAGTTTGCGCCACATCAGAAAAACTGATCCCATAAGCCGAAAACACCGCCGCTAATTTAGGCACAATCACCCGTTTAATGCCCGCTTTTTTGGCGGCCAAACACGCACTCATGGGCCCTCCACCCCCAAAAGCGGCTAAGACCGTGTCTTGTTGTACCTGTTCTTTCAAACATGCAGCAAGCCGGTCAGCGTAAGCTTCCTCCATTTTAAATAAGGCCTCTTCAAACTTTAAACCTAAAGGTTTGGCAACTTTCTCTTTAATGGCTTGGATCGCGCGCTCTTTGTCTAGCTTTTGCTGCCCGTTTAAATAGGTGTCTGGATCGATGATCCCTAGGGCAACATTGACATCGGTGATGGTCGCCTCTTTGCCTCCAAAACCAAAGCAAGCCGGACCGGGGGCTGCTCCCACACTCTCAGGGCCCACTAAAATCTCGCCCCGATCGTTGAGCCTAAAAATAGACCCTCCCCCAACACCAAAGGATTTCACATCGCTAAGCTCAAAGGAGATTTGCACCCCCTCTATGTGTCCGCGCCGCTCCGTCTTGATTTTGTGCGCTTCCACTTCACCCACATCCGAAGTCGTGCCCCCTACATCGACCATCAAAACATGGTTAAAGCCATAAGCCTTAGCAAGGGCTTTAGTCCCCTCAATGCCCCCTCTAGGGCCTGAAGAGTAGGTTTTTAAGGCAACAGATTTAGCCACCCGCGAAGACGCCCCATCGTTGCGGTAGATCAACAGGGGGTTTTTGACCTTATGGGCGCGCAGGCGGTGTTCAGCAGAGTATAAAAAACGCTCCATAGTGGGGTGTAAAAAGCTGTTTAAAAGAGCCGACCAAATACGCCGGGTGCGGCTTGTGTCGTTGGTGAATTCCCAAGAAAAGAGCACAGGTACAGACCCTAGCAAGTGTCGTGGGAATTGCAATAAAAAGGTGTGTTTGAAAGCCTTTTCATCGTGCTGGTTCTCAATGGCAACCACGAGTCGCTCAGCTCCTTTGTTCGTTAGCGTGTTCACGGCATTGGCTAAATCCGCCTCAAAGTTTTCGCCCCCCAAATCCCTGATCACAAAGACCCGATCGCCCACCAAACTTTGGAACAATTCTTTTTGGTTCGCGCTTTGCGTGAGTTTTTGCATGAGGGAGGTGTCGTTAGTGATCAAGCCCAGCTTTGGACCCTTGCGCTCCACTAGGGCATTTGTGCCCTGTGTGGACGAATAGCGAATCAAGTCCGTGCTGTGTAAGAGTTGGACAAAGCCATCGGGGCCAAAAATCTCTTCACTCGCCTTGGTGATTCCCTTAAAAAAACACTCGGAGAGATCCACGGGAGTGGTTAGGGTTTTGGTGTAGCGCACCTGTGAGCCTTGCACCACGCAAATGTCTGTCAAAGTCCCGCCATTGTCCAGGTTGATTAGATATTTCATGGGTATCCTTTTAATTTTTTAGTTTGCTTATGCCCAAAAACCTATGCATTACGCACACTTAACTTAAGGCAGGGGGGGGTTAGAAACCCCTGGTGCCAACTCTAGGGGTACAAACTCACCCCCATGGATCTCAAAGACTCCTAAGTTGGTGATCACCTTTGAGACACATTTAGGGCCTGTCAAGGGCAAAGAACACTCTTTGACCAATTTACAATTACCCTTTTTATCCGTGTGTTGCATCAGCACAATGACCTTTTTGGCACTCGCCACTAAGTCCATCGCTCCGCCCATGCCCTTCACTAACTTGCCCGGCACCATCCAGCTGGCTAAATCCCCGTTTGCTGAAACTTCCATCGCCCCCAAAATTGTCAAGTCGATGTGTTGGCCTCTAATCATGGCAAAGCTCTCGGCAGAGCTAAAATAGCTCGCCCCCAAACTCTCGGTGATGGTCTGCTTACCGGCATTGATCAAGTCCGCATCCACTTGCTCTTTTGTGGGAAAGGGCCCCATGCCTAACAAGCCGTTTTCACTCTGCAGCATGACCTTAATGTTCTTAGGAATGTAGTCGGCAACTAAAGTGGGGATGCCGATGCCTAAATTGATGGAGTAGCCATCTTTGATGTCTTCCACCGCCTTTTTGGCCATTTCTTCTCTGCTCCAGCCACTTTCCATCTATTCTCCCTTTTTCAGTGTGAGTTGTTCGATGCGTTTTTCAAAGTTCCCCTTAAAAATGCGATCCACGAACACCCCGGGGACATGGATAAAGTTAGGATCAAGCGCGCCCAGCTCTACAATCTCTTCGACTTCAACCACCGTAACTCTAGCCGCCTTTGCCATCATCGGGTTAAAATTCATGGCGGTTTTGTTGAAAACCAAATTGCCATAGGTGTCTGCCTTTTGTGCCTTGATGAAAGCATAGTCCGCCTTCAGGGCGGTTTCTAAAATATAAGTGCGCCCCCCAAACTCCCTATGCTCCTTGCCTTCAGCAATGATTGTACCTACACCTGTGGGTGTGTAAAAGCCGGGGATACCCGCCCCCCCGGCTCTAATGCGTTCGGCTAAAGTGCCTTGTGGGTTGAACTCCACTTCAATTTCACCAGCCAAGAATTGCTGCTCGAAAGCCGCATTTTCGCCCACATAGCTGGCGATCATCTTTTTGATTTGTTTGTTTTTTACGAGCAAGCCCAAACCGAAATCATCGACTCCGGGGTTGTTAGAAATGCAAGTGATGTCTTTCACCCCACTTTGGCTTAAGGCTAAAATGGCATTTTCGGGGATGCCACACAGTCCAAACCCCCCAAACATCAGGGTCATCCCATCTTGCACGCCACTGACTGCCTCTTGGATACTCTTAACGACTTTCTCCACAGGCAACCCTCACAATCTCTCAATGAGAATCGCTAAAGCCTCGCCTCCACCCACGCACAAGCACGCCACACCTAAGTGTTTGTCATAGGTGTGCAAAGCGTGTACCAAAGTCGTCAAAATCCTAGCTCCGCTCGCCCCGATGGGATGGCCTAAAGCGATCGCCCCCCCGTTGACATTGACTTGGCTGTCTTTCAAACCCAAATCCTTTTGGGTCAACACCCCCACCACCGCAAACGCTTCGCTGATCTCGTATAAATCAATGTCGCCGGGCTGTTTGTTGTTGTTCTTTAAAAGTTTTCTAATGGCGGGGGCAGGAGCGGTGGTGAAAAGATGGGGGTCGTGGCTAAATGTCGCATAATCTACAATCTTAGCCAAGGCCCTAGTGTGGGTTTCTTTAGACAAGTCAGCCGAACCTAAAACGAGCATGCTCGCCCCATCGCTGATTTTGCTGGCGTTAAAAGCAGTGATTGTCCCCTCCGGATCGAAGACAGGTTTGAGTTTTAAGCCCTTGTCAAAGTTCACCCTTGTGGGCTCTTCATCCACGCTCACCACAATCTCGCCTGTGCGCCCCCGCATAGACACACTGATCATCTCGGGTTTAAAGGCGTGGTTTTCAACGGCTTTTAAAGCCTTTTCGTAGCTGCCTTTGGCGAAGTTGTCTTGCTCGGCACGGCTTAAGTGGTTTAAACGGGCGCAATTTTCGGCAAAGTCGCCCATCCGCGCCTTCTTGTAGGCATCTTGCAAGCCGTCTTTGAGCATGCTGTCTTCTAAGGCAGTGTCGCCCATTTTAAAGCCTGCCCGGCTTTTCATCAACAAATGCGGAGCAAGACTCATGTTTTCCATACCTCCCGCTAAGACCACCCGAGCACGCCCTAAAGCGATTTCATTCGCCCCAAGCATCACGGCTCTTAAGCCCGATCCACAAGCCTCATTGACTAACCAACAGGCAATAGACTTAGGCAAGTTTGCCCCTAGGGCGACTTGTCTGGCGGGGGCTTGTTTTAACCCACCACTCAACACATTGCCGACAACGCAACTGTCTACAAGGCTAGGGTCAAACCCACTCGTCTTTAGAGCTTCTATGGCCGCCAAACTCCCTAACTTCGTGGCAGGAACACTAGAGAGAGTGCCGTTGAAAGACCCAATCGGGGTGCGCTTGGCACTGTAAATGTGGACTTTATGCATAATTTTCGCTCCTCATTCTGGTTGTAGGGGTATTATTACACAGAAATATACACTGTTGTGCTAACAAAAAAGGGATTTTGGTTGAAAAAAGGCCAAGAGTTTTACATTTTGTAACAGATAGGGGATTAAGATTTAGGTTTGTATCTTCGGGCTATGGCGTGGCAGGCTTGCATGATCGCCCCCCTAACGCCCTTCTCTTCAAGCACGCTCAAGCCTTCGATGGTTGCCCCGGCGGGGGTGCAGATGCTTTGGCTGATTTCTTGAGGGCTTTTTGTGGCAAGCAAAGCGCTAAAACCTTTAAAGCTTTGACTCACCAGCTCTTTGCTTTGGGCGTAAGGTAAGCCCGCTCTCACCCCAGAGTCGATCAAAGCTTGGGTAAACAGGCTCAAAAAAGCGAGTGTACTTCCATTTGTAACCATAGAAGCGTCCACCAACTCTTCTTTATCCACTTGCACGGCTGTGCCAAAGCTAGCGAGCAAGTCTGTTAATTCTTTGGGTATAGGGGTGGGGCTAAAGTAGGTTGTGGCCGAAAGCCCCAAAAAGGCGGCGACATTTGGCATGAAACGCACAAAATGGGGGGCTTGCAAGTGGGCTTGCAAGAACTGTATAGACACGCCGGCAAGCGCGCTTAAAATGGCGCTGGCCTGCCCTGTGTAACTAAATGCCCCTAAAGCGTGGGGCTTTAGGGTGAGAAACACCACGCTGTCTGTGATCTCAATGCTCTTATCACAAGTTTGCAAAGTGATGAAGTCTAGCCTTTCTTGTTTTAAAAAAGGGGCGATCTTGCTAGGGTCTTTGCCTGCAATGCTAACCGACCGCCCCGCTAACGCACCCTGCATGCCCTTTAAGATCGCCCTAGTGATTTGGCCGTAGCCGATGAATAAAATTTTATTTGTCATGGACGGGTTGCCTTTCTTGGTAGAAGCTGGAGATTTTCTCCGAGATTTGGTAGTTGGGGTATTTTGCGCTGTCTAAGATCACTTGCGCCATGAGTTTGTGATCGAAGTTGAAGACTAGAGGTGCTAAAAAGTTGATGGTGGATTCTTTGAGGGGGTTTTGGATCACCATGATATTGGCGATTAAAATATTTTGAGCTTGGTCTAAATTTAAAAGGGTCTGTAAAGCTAGGGGGATTTCAAATTCATAAGAACGCAGGGCAAAGGGATTCACTAGGGTGAAAGTGGGGGCGGGGGCATCGGCGTTGCGTAGGCGCATAAAAATTTCGTCAATTTTTTCTAGCTCCATTTGGTAGACCTCTTCAAACCCCAAAATGGGGGATTTTACACTAAAAACCATACAAACCCTTGAATTTGTGTAACTTAAGGAGCTGATTTTACTAAAACTACTCCAAAAAATCAATTCAATTAATTCAGGGGTTTTTGGTATAATAGTGGCTTTAGCTTTAAGGATAAGGATGCGTGTAGTTTTATTCTCGGCGGTGGTTTTAGCCCTGTTCTTTGGGTGTACTAAAAAGACAAAAGAGTCTATTTACAACCGACCGGCGATTTTTTGGTATCAAGGGATTTTGCGTGAAATTTTGTTTTTGAACTTAGAGACAGCGGACAACTATTATTCTTCCTTGCAAAGCGAGCACATCAATTCGCCTTTGGTGCCCGATGCCATGCTGGCTTTAGGGCAAGCCCACTTAAAAAAGAAAGAATTTGTTTTGGCAGAATACTACTTTGATGAGTACATTAAGCGCTTTGGCAATCAAGACAACATTGACTATTTGAAGTTCATGA
This sequence comes from Helicobacter sp. NHP19-003, assembly GCF_019703305.1. Lineage (NCBI taxonomy): Bacteria > Pseudomonadati > Campylobacterota > Epsilonproteobacteria > Campylobacterales > Helicobacteraceae > Helicobacter > Helicobacter gastrocanis. The sequence goes on from NZ_AP024814.1 coordinate 314,589, forward strand.
AATTGCAGGCCCGCTACTACGCCTTTAAAAACCACAGTAAGGACCAAGAGTTTATGGCTAATACTATAGGCATGTTAAACGACTTTGTGGACAAATACCCAAATAGTCGGTTTTTAAACCAAGTGGAGTACATGCAGGTTAAATTCATTTTAGGGCAAAATGAGCTCAATCGGGCGATCGCCAATGTTTATAAAAAACGCCACCAGAAAGAGGGGGTGAAACGCTATTTGGAAAGGGTAGATGAGGTTTTGGAGAAGGAAACCCACCCCAAAAAATCCTACATGCCTTGGTATGTGGCTATCTTTAACTGGTGAGGGACAAAATGACAGACAAGTTTCCAAGTGTTGTACCTGTGATCATAGAAGAAGAGGCTTTTATGTACCCTTTTATGATCGCCCCCATTTTTATCAACAATGAGGCTAATACCAAGGCGGTCAACAAAGCTACTCAAGAGCGCAACGACCTAATTTTTGTGAGTTGCTCTAAGGGTGAATCGGGTGTGGTGGATAGGGACAAGTTTTACGATGTGGGGGTGATCGGCTCGATTGTGCGTAAAGTGATCCTGCCCGATAACCGCATGAAAGTCTTATTTCAAGGCATTTGTAAGGGGCGGATTTTAAACATCGAGTCTACAGACCCCCTAGAGGCGATGGTGGATGTCATCACCTATAAGGAATACGATACCGACAAAATCAATGCCATCATTGACATTCTTAAAGAGAAGGTCAGCAATTTAGCTAACATCAGTCAATTCTTCCCCCCCGATCTGCTAAAGGCGATTGAGGACAACAACGATCCCAACCGCATTGTGGACTTGGTTGCGTCCGCCCTGCACTTAAAAAAAGACCAAGCCTACACCCTCTTTGCAAGCGATGACATCGAAGAAAGATTGCTAGGACTGATTGACTTAGTCATGGAGGAGATCAAAACCCAAAAACTCCAAAAAGAGATCAAGAGCAAAGTCCATAGCAAAATGGAACAAGTGAATAAGGAGTACTTCCTCAAAGAACAGCTCAAACAGATCCAAAAAGAGCTGGGCATCGACAAGCAGAAAGATGAGGAGATACAAGAGTACTTTCAAAAACTCAGCGACATTGAGCCCTTCATCACCAAAGAGGTCTACAAAGAGATCAAAAAGCAAATTGAACGCCTAAGCCGTGTGCATCAAGACAGCTCGGATGTGGGGATTTTGCAAAACTATATTGAGTGGGTACTAGACATCCCCTTTGGGCAATACAGCGACAAAATCCTATCCATTAAAGAGGTGGAGAAACAGCTAAATGCCGACCATTACAGCCTAGAAAAGCCCAAAGAGCGCATCGTAGAGTACTTCGCTACAATGGAGTTGATGCGTCTACGCAAACAAGAGAACAAAGAAACCAAGGGTACGATTCTGTGCTTTTATGGCCCTCCTGGGGTGGGTAAAACGAGTTTGGCCAACTCGATCGCTAAAGCTATAGAGCGCCCCTTGGTGCGGATTGCGCTGGGGGGATTAGAGGATGTCAATGAGCTCAGAGGACATCGGCGTACTTACTTAGGCTCTATGCCCGGGCGCATTGTGCAGGGCCTCATCGAGGCCAAGAAAATGGACTGCGTGATGGTGCTTGATGAGATCGATAAAGTGGATAAAAGCATGCGTGGCGATCCCGCCAGCGCGCTTTTAGAAATCTTAGACCCCGAGCAGAACACGAGCTTTAGGGATTATTACACAAACTTCAACATTGACCTATCTAAGGTGATCTTCATCGCCACGGCCAACGACATTTCAACGATCCCCCCACCTCTAAGAGATCGCATGGAGTTTATCAGTGTGTCCAGCTACACCCCCCAAGAAAAGGAACAAATCGCCATCAACTACTTGATCCCCCAGGAGTTGAAAAAGCACGCTCTAAAGCCTACGGAAGTGGTCTTTACACCAGAAGCGGTGCAACTCATCATTGAGAAGTACACAAGAGAGGCAGGGGTTAGAGGGTTAAGGCGCACGATTGCGAGCATCATGCGCAAATGCGCTAGGAACATCGTAAACAATCAAGAGGAGGGTAAAAAGCGTAACCGCAAAATCACGATCACCACTGACAATGTCCCCGACTTCTTAGACAGAATCGTGTTCGAGATTGACCCTGTGGATAAAGAGGATGCGCTGGGCATTGTGAACGGGCTGGCGTGGACGAGTGTGGGTGGAGATGTGTTGAAAATCGAGTCGGTGAAAATCAAGGGCAAGGGCAACTTAAAACTCACAGGTTCTTTAGGCGAAGTGATGAAAGAGTCCGCCCAAATCGCCCACTCAGTCGTGAAAACCCTCTTAGATGAAGAAGTGCTGATAAGCAAGAAAAAGAAGCTTAAAGAGAAAGACGAGAAAAAAGAGAAAGAGAAAATCTACAATCTCTACGACATACACTTGCATGTCCCAGAGGGGGCTACGCCTAAAGATGGGCCCAGTGCCGGGATCACTATGGCGACCAGCATTGCGTCTATTCTGTGTGAGAAAAAAGTGCGCTCGGATGTAGCGATGACGGGCGAGCTGACCTTGAGCGGTCGGGTTTTACCCATAGGCGGGCTTAAAGAAAAGCTGATCGCCAGCTTTAAGGCGGGCATTAAAACCGCCCTGATCCCCGAGAAAAACTACCAAAGGGATTTAAAAGACATCCCTAAAGAGGTGCAAGAGCACATGGAAATCAAGGCGGTGCAAACGATTGAAGATGTGCTCGGTGCGGCGTTGGTGCCCTAATGCAAGTTGGCATCGTTGGGCTGGGTTTGATGGGGGGGTCTTTAGGGCTTGCTCTGCAAGAGGTGCGTCAAAGTTTAGGCATTAAGCGCATTTTGGGTTGTGATAGCAACCCCTTGCACGCCCAAATGGCGTTAAGCTTAGGCCTTGTGGAGGAATGCGTGGACCTGCACGCTTTGCAACATTGCGCCGTGGTGTTTTTAGCGACTCCGCTGGGTGGCATTGTGGACATTTTACAAACCTTCAAGCCCAGCTTGCAAACAACCATCATTGAGATCGGGGGGGCAAAGGAGCAAATCATCAACGCGATCCCCTTAAGCACACGCCCCCAGGTGGTCGCCACACACCCCATGTGTGGGACAGAGTTTTATGGCCCCAAAGCCGCTCTTAAAGGGCTTTATCAACACAAAATTGTGATTTTCGTGGACGATGAAAAGAGCGCACCCGAACATGTAGAGAAAGCCAAAGAAATTTTTAGCGCCATTGGCATGCAACTTGTCAGAATGGATGCAAAGAGCCACGATGCACACATCGCCTTTGTGAGCCACTTGCCCCACGCTCTCAGCTATGCTTTGGCAAATGTGGTCCTCTCGCAAAAAAGCCCGCAGACGATTCTATCCCTAGCCGCCGGGGGCTTTAAAGACATGAGTCGCCTTTCTAAAAGCTCGCCCGTGATGTGGCGCAGTGTGTTTAAGCAAAACAAGGCACAGGTGCTAAAAGCGATGGAGGCATTTTTGGAGGAAATGGGCGTGGTACAAGGCTTTCTAGAAAATGAGGACTGGGATGCTTTAGAAGGCTGGATGGGGCGGGCAAACAAATTGCAAGAGTTCATGTAAGGAGATTTGATGGAGGCGCAACTGATGAAACTTGCCATTGAAACCTATAAAATCACTTTAATGATCTCTTTGCCCGTGCTGTTAGTGGGTTTAGTGGTGGGGCTGTTGGTCAGCATTTTCCAAGCCACCACCCAAATCAATGAGATGACTTTATCCTTTGTGCCTAAGATTTTAGCCGTGATCGCCGTGATCATCTTCACCATGCCTTGGATGCTTAACATGCTCTTAGACTACACCCACATGCTCTTTAAACTCATCCCTAAGGTGATCTCTTAGTGCTGATCGACTTTGGCCGCTACTCTAGCGTGAAAATCGGGGGAGTCGTACAGGTGCGGGTACTTGACACATGCGCCCCTTATGTGGGCGTACAGATGGTGGGCTTAGCTAGTAATCTCTTGGTGTCCCCTGAAGCTAAAAACCTAGCCACTCTGTCTAAGAGCTTTGATTACATCGTCGATCTAGGCACGCACTTAGAAGTGGGGGCAAAGACAAACGCCCAAAAACTCTTCAGTTACTACAAAAACCACGATTTGCAAGGTTTGGAGTTTTTAAGCGCATTGCCCGGGAGTTTGGGCGGACTCGTCAAAATGAACGCCGGCATGAAAGCCTATGAGATCAAAGAGTTCGTGGAGGCTTTAAACATCAATGGGGAATGGGTGGAGGCAAAAGACTTGGGCTTTGGTTACCGCACAAGTGGGGTGAGAGGTGTGGTGTTTAAAGCCCGTTTAAAAAAGCGCAAGGGTTTTAGACATGGCGTTTTTCAAGAGTGCCAACGCATGCGTTGCCACCCTAAAAAGCCCAGCTTTGGAAGTTGCTTTAAAAACCCCGTGGGGGATTTTGCCGGGCGGCTCTTAGAAGCGGTGGGGCTTAAAGGTTTTAGTTTAGGGGGGGTGGGTTTTAGCCGAGAGCATGCGAATTTTCTAGTCAATTTAGGAGGGGGGCGGTTTGAAGAGGCACTAAGACTCATCGCCCTAGCCAAAGAGCGGGTATTTGACGCCTTTGGCATCGCCCTAGAAGAAGAGGTTTGTATCTACCACTAGCCCCAGGGCAAAGCCCTAGAGCGTATCTAGCTCTTCTGGGGATAAATCCTCATAAAAGCGCTCAAGTGCGAAATCCACACCTAGATATTTTGTGATGTCCAAAGCATCCACAAGGGCGTTTTGTAAACAGCTTGTCGCTCCGGGGGAGGGAGTCATATTGAAAGTCAAACCTTGATTTGTTTTGATCTTTTTCTCGCCTAAAATGAGCTTTTTCTTAGTGCGATCCAGCACTTGAGGGCGCACTTCTCCAAAGCCGTGTGCGTAATGCAAATCGCTTAGAGAAAGGGAGGGGATGATTTTACGGGCATCTTTTAAAAACTTGCGTTTACCGATGTAGGGGACTTCAAAGACCATGTTTTTAAAGACATAGTTACGGATGTCCCGCTCCACGAACAAGTCAAAGACAATGCTAAAAATATCCGTGTTGCAGTCCATTTTGATCAATTCCCAGCTAATGCCCTTGAGTAAGTGTTTGTTGCGCTCGAGTTTTGGCATGGCCAAGGCAGTGGGTCCTATGCGGGTGCGCCCTTTAATCACCACATCAGGGTCGCCATGCAAAGCGGCAAAGGGGAGTTTGGGGTTTTGCACGGTGTAGACTTTTCCCCGCAGTAAATCAGGTACAAAATAGAAACTCCCAGCCACAGGCATACAACCCAGATCCAAACCATAACCCATTTGTTGCGCTAGGGGCAAGGCGTAAGAACCCGCATTGACTAAAATGTATTTGGCGTAAATCTCATCGGTTTCAGTGGAAATCAACGCCCAATCGCCCAGCCGTTTTTCAATGGTCTCCACATGGAAGTTCAAAAAGACTTGGTTATTAGGCTTGATCGCCATCGCTTCTTGGACGAAACTTTCGCTCAGCAAGGCGTAGTTCATGGCACACCAGTCCTTTTCAAACCCACTCCCCACGACATTTTCGGGGCGCTCTAGCCCGTGGTCTTCTAAAATCACCTGCGGTTCGATCTCTTTGACTTTTTTCTTGTCGAAGAAAGTTAAGCCTGGATAGATTTCTTGAAACTCTTCATGCCTTTGGGTGATGAAGGCACACTCCACATCGCCCACGCCGATCGACATTTTTTGGCACTCAAAGATCGCCTTGTTTTGCAAACCTTTATTGAGGGCGTAATGGCGTACTTTATCCGCCGACAGCTTGACTTTGCGCGCTTTTTGGGCAGTGTAGTTGGTTTCAATCGAGCCATCATGGATGGTCTGCGAATTTGCCTTTGCGCTTGAACTCACCCTTGCCAAAGCTTCTTTCTTGTCTATAATGGCGATTCTCTTAAGGTCGGTGTATTGGCTAAGCACCCAAAAAGCAGCACAGCCAGAAACGCCACCCCCGATGATCGCCACATCAAATTCATGGTTCATTCTTATCCTTTTTTACCAGCAGTAAAGGGCGATTTTAGCACATTTATATATGAAAACCTTTAAGCGCTTTAGCACCTCTTTGGCAAAAAATCTCCCTTAACAAACGCAACCCGTTTGTTTCAGCGGGTGGAACGGATGCCTCTAAGGTGTGGTGTGGTGTCCGCATGCGCTTATATCGAGCGTAGAGAGTGCCAAAAGTTACGCCTTGGGACAGACGATGTGTGCGGCCTGCAGAATGCAGGAGAGGCTTCAACTCTGTCAAACCCCGCCTGTAGGGACATAGAGTGGGCATCAGACTCCCCCCTTTGGACAACACCAGCCAAGCGAGCCCAAAGTCTTGGCGCATTTAAGCCCTTCACAAGTGCTGAGATGGTTTGAACGCATAGTGGTACAAATCCGACATGCCTAAAATCCGAGCTAAAAGTGAGAAGGTAGGGGGGTTTTTGGCGTTTTTATGCCCGATGTCTAGGTTCGTGATCGCTGTCTTTCTAATGTCGTAAGCGTTGTTCTTAGACACCATTACAGACCACACATTGTGCGCCACAATCGCCCTGTGGTTCTTTGCGCCCAAATAGAGCATGATGTGCCCCTTGAGCCATAAAATCGTGGCAAAGGGCGTGGCATGCTTGATGATGTAGGCTTCCTTTTTTCTAGGGGGTAAGCGGCTTAAATCCACCATGTTGTTGGCGTAGCGCACTTGGGCTAAAGAGTTTCTAGGCAGCAATATCCCAAAACTTGCAAAGCTATCCCTTGTAAACGCCGAGCAGTCGCGCTTTTGCTCTGCCCCACCCCAGCCATAGGGTTGGCCGAGCATGGCATCGATCACCACCGCCATCGCCCTTTGCGTGAAGGGGCGGGGGAAGGAGGTGAAGTGTGGGGAGTTTAAGGGGGTTTTGACAAAACGCACAAAGCCTTTAGAGTCCTTGGCGTAGGTGTAGACCTGTCTAAAGTGGTGGGGGACTTTGATGAAAATCTCACCCATGTGTGCTGTGCTGCCATTGGCTAAAGGGATTTTATCCTTTGTGGGGGTTAAGTAGTGTTTGAAGTGTAAAAAAGTTTGCATTTGTTCGGAGCTTATAGCGGCGAGTTTGTCCAAGCGCACCCAGCCAAAGACAAAAGAACTTTGGATATGGGCGTAGGTCTTTGCCTTGTTGTAGTGGGTGATCAAAACGGGTGTGCCGGCAAAAATCAAAGAGTTTTGCCAGCGGTCAAAGGGCTGCCCATCTTTTAGGTAATAGGGTGCATCGCTAGGCACAGCCCGTACATTGGCATCGGCGATCACCACCGCCCTAAGCCCCACGCTTGGGTAGTGGGGGATGTCCATGTCTTTTAGGATTTCTTGCAATTTTTCTAAGCTATAGGGCTGTAGGTTTTTGTCGTAGCCCACCTTGCGTAAGGTGTCTTGCATCCAAAAAACTTCGTCTAAGTCCTCCATCGCTTGCATGTCTGTCCACGGGGCGTACCATTGTTGTAGATAAGATTTTTTCAGTTTGGCTTTAGACGGGACAGGCAGGGTGTGGTGGGGCAGATAATGCCCTGCCTCTTGGGGCAAACCTAGCAATTTTAAAGAAGTGGCGTTTAAAAGGGACAAGAGGGCTAAAAGGGCAAGAGTGCCTTTAAGCATGCACGCTGTTTAGGAGATTTTTCACCCCCAAATCGATCAAGGCATAAACTTCTTCCAAGTCCTTTTCTTGTGTATAGGTGTAGGGGTCTGGAATATCCACACCTTGTAGGCCAAAATCCCCGAGTTTGCAAACATTGGGGTGCAAAACGCCCAGCTCTCTTAAGGATCTAATGTTGCTCTCATCCATCGCAACAATGCAATCAAATCGGCTGGCAAGCTCTTGGCTAATGGGTTTGCTCCTAAAGGGGGTTAAATCGATGCCATGCCTCTTGGCTAGGGCGATGATGGGCGGGTGGGCTGACTCGCCCTCGTGGTAGCTAGAAATGCCCGCCCCATCCACGATCAAGGGCAATTTTTGCTCTTGGATAATTTGGGTGGCGATCCCCCGTGCGAGCATAGAGCGACAAATGTTGCCCAGACATAAAAACAAAAGGCTCATATGCGTAGATAACTTCTAAGCAAACGCCCGTATTGGGGACTTCTTAGCTTTTTAATGGCACTGCTCTCGATTTGGCGCACCCTTTCACGAGTTACATTGAGCTCTTTGCCAATCTCTTCAAGCGTGCGGTCGCTCTCATCTTCTAAAAGCCCAAAGCGCATGCGAATCACCGACTTTTCTCTCTCATTGAGTTGGTCAAGCACGCCGTCAATCTGTGCCTTTAAGTCCTCGCGCATGATGTGATCCATGGAGCCTACGACATTGCGGTCCTCCACAAAATCCCCAAATTTGCCATCGTCATCATTGCCCACGGGCGACTCTAAGCTGATGGGCTCTTTGGTGATCTTGATCACATTTTTCACTTTATCTAAAGGCAAGCCCACTTCTTTAGCCACGAGGTCTAAATCCGGCTCTTTGCCATTTTCTTGCATGTGCTTACGCATGACTTTGTTGATGCGGTTGATCGTGTCAATCATATGGATGGGGATACGGATCGTGCGGGCCTGGTCGGCGATGGCACGACTGATGGCTTGCTTGATCCACCATGTGGCGTAAGTGGAGAATTTATAGTTTTTCTCATGCTCAAACTTATCCACCGCTTTCATCAAGCCAATGTTGCCCTCTTGGATCAAGTCTAAGAAAGGCAAGCCTCTTGAAGTGTATCGTTTAGCGATGCTTACCACCAAGCGTAAATTGGAGCGCGCCATTTTATTTTTAGCTTTATCCGAGATGAGCTTACCTCGCTTGATTTGGTTTAAAATCTCTTTCAATTTGGTGGGTTCTAAGTTGAAGCCATCCTCGCTTGCCTCTTTGGTCTGAAAGAGTTTTTTGATTTCCATATAAACACTCACCATTGTAGACTCGGGCACCATCGCAGCGATCTCTTCACGACTCATGGTGGTGATGTTTTTTAAAATATTTCTGTGGTTCTCAATCAAGCTTTCATTGAAAAGAGAGAGTTTGTACTCCAAGCGTTTTAATTCTTTTTCAAAGCCATCTCCGCTTTTGAGTGAAGTCTCCATCGCCTTGACCAATTCACCGATGAGTTTACTTGTGGGCCCTAGGTCATAAAGCTTTTCCTTCAAAATGCGGCATTTGTAGGCTAAAGTCAATTCGTGTAAAAGCGAGTCTTCTTGCTCTTCTTTGGGGGTGTTTAAGGATTTGAGCCAATCCTTTTTCGCCTTGCTGAGGGCCTTAAAACTCTCTAGGACTTTTTCCACCCGCTTTTTGTCTTTTTCGGACACATTTTTTTTCATTTCAAGGCTGTCTTCCTCCTCGCTCTCGCCCTCCTCCATTTCACCCTCTTCATCTTTCTTGGGCATGCTCCCCTCATCATCAAAATTCCTAAACAGCTCTTTGACTCGTCTTTCGCGGTTGATGAGCGCGTCCTTGTAATTGTAAATGAAGTCGATGAGATAAGGTACAGAGCAAATTGCATCCAAAATAATGTTTTCGCCAAGCTTGATTTGCTTGCTTAAATGCACCTCCTCTTCTTTGCTAAGAAGGGGGATTTCGCCCATTTCACGCAAATACATGCGCACGGGGCTATCGCTCCTGGACCACTCGGGCAACTCTTTTTCTTTAAAGTCTAAGTTTTCTTCGGGCTCTTCCTCAATTTGCTTGGATTTTTTACGCCCCGCCCTGCGCTCCAAAGAGGATAACGAAGTGTGGGCGTACTCGGAGGAGTGGATAAAGGTCTTATGGTATTTTTGCGCCCACTCTTTGAGTTTTTTAAGCTGAGAAGTGCTAGGGATTTTTTGCAAAATTTCAATGATGCGTTCGTAAGAAACACTAGGTTGCTCTTCTTTAAAAAGTTGTTCTAACTCTTCTTGAGCACTCGGCCGTTTGGTGGAATTTTTTGAGGGTTTTTGAACTTTGTTGTCTTTATTTTCCATGAGATCCTCGCTTTAAAAATGGATTACAACTTGGATGAGCACTTAGGAACTGGTCTTTATAGCAAAATGTGGCTTATAAACGCATAAAAGGTTAAAAATTGGCTGTGCTATAATGGGGATTTTTACTACAGGTAGGCCGATCGATGTTTGGGATGGGTTTTTTTGAGTTGGTGGTGATTGTGGTGGTTGCCATTATTTTTTTGGGGCCAGACAAATTCCCCCAAGCCATGTTGAATTTAGCCCGCCTTTTTAGGGCGGTGAAAAAGAGTTTAAACGAAGCCAAAGAGAGCCTAGATAAAGAAATCCACTTAGAAGAGTTGAAAAAAGAAGCTCTTGAATACCAAGAGCTTTTTAAGCAACAAGCCAAACCCCTAGGGGATTTGAAGCAAGAATTAGAAAACATCCCCCAAATGCCCGAAGTGCAAGAATTGCAAAAAAGCGTGGAGAGCATCGCTAAATCTAACCCCCTAGAGAGCCTAAATGCCCCCGAAGAAGAAAAAACAGAAGAGGTAGAAAAACCCAAAGTGAGTCTAGAAAAACCCCAAAAACCCCCAAAAGCCCTACCCGATGCTTGAAGATCTAAAACCGCATCTGCAAGACCTGCGCAAGCGACTCATTATTTCTGTCGCTTGTTTGGTGCTTGCCTTTGGACTGTGCTTTAGCTTTTGGCAAGAAATTTTCGCGTGGATCAGAGCGTCCTACCATGGCAAACTCATACAAATCTCGCCCATTGAGGGGGTGATGGTCGCCATTAAAGTGAGCTTTTTAACCGCCCTAGCCGTGTCTATGCCTGTGATTTTTTGGCAAGCGTGGCTCTTTGTCGCCCCCGGGCTGTATAAAAATGAGAAAAAAATTGTTTTGCCCTTTGTGTTCTTTGGGAGCGTGATGTTTGCAGCAGGAGCGTGTTTTTCCTACTTCGTGGTCTTCCCCTTTGTGATGCACTATTTGGCAAACTTTGGGGGGACGATGTTTGAGGCGAACATTTCGGCTTCTAGCTATGTGAGCTTTTTTACCCGTCTGATCTTGGGCTTTGGTTTGGCGTTTGAGTTGCCCGTTTTGGCGTTCTTTTTAGCCAAAGTGGGTTTGATCACCGATGCCACGCTTAAAGCCCACTTCAAATACGCCATTGTGGTGATTTTCGTTGTGGCGGCGATCATCACCCCTCCCGATGTGATGAGCCAAATTTTAATGGCCCTGCCTTTAATCGGACTGTATGGCTTGTCTATTTTAATCGCTAAAATGGTAAATCCCGCCCCTAAAGAAGCCCCCGATGACACCCCAAGTGCCTAGTATCCCCAAAGAGTTCAAGCGTACCAGCTACACCTACGACTTGCCCCCGCATTTGATCGCCACGCACCCCATACAGCCCAAAGAAAATGCTAAATTAATGGTCTATGAACGCTCGAGCAACAAGCTCACCCACACCACTTTTAAAGAAATCTTTAGCTTTTTGCCAAGAGATGCCCTAGTGGTGCTCAACGACACGAAGGTGATGAAAGCCCGCTTATTCGCCCACACGCCCCACCAACGCCAAGTAGAGATTTTGCTCCACCACGCCCATAGCCTCACGACTTGCCTAGCCCAAATGCGTGGGCGTGTGCGCCCCGGGCTGATGCTTGAGCTAGGGCAAGATTATTCTTGCGAAGTCTTAGAAGTGCTAGAAAAAGGCTTAAGGGTGCTGGAATTTAGGCACAAGGGGGAAGTGTTGGAGTGGGGCGGGGTGCTTGTGATGCTTGAATTACTAGGGCATATGCCCATCCCCCTATTTAAAACGCCCCGACACAAACGCAGATCAACAGGATTACCAAAGCGTGTTTGCCAAAAATCTAGGCGCGATCGCTGCCCCCACCGCCTCTTTACACTTTTCCCAAGAGGCAAAAGATTATCTTTTAAGCAACTATCAGTATGCGTTCATCACCTTGCATGTGGGGGCGGGGACTTTTTTAAGCGTGGAGAGTGAAGACATTAGAAAACACCCCATGCATGCCGAGTTTGTAGAAGTGTCCCCGCAGGCACAAAACGCCCTAGACAACTCCCCCTATATTTTATGTGTCGGCACGACCGCCTTAAGGGCAATCGAGCATTACAAAAGAGGCTTTGGCAATGCCCCCTGTCATCTCTTTTTGCACCCGGGTAACCCCGTGAAACACGCCCATGCACTGCTGACAAATTTCCACTTGCCTGAATCGACTTTAATCATGCTGGTCGCTTCTATGCTGGGGCTAGAAAAATGTTTAGCACTCTATCAAATCGCCATAGAGCACAACTACCGCTTTTATTCTTATGGCGATGGGATGTTGATTTTATGAGGGCTAAATTAGACTTATTTACAAACTTGCTCTTAGAGTGGGGCGGGGTGCATAATTTGAGCGGAGTGAAAAACCGCCAAGACATAGAGCGCAACATTGCAGATAGCTTGCAAGTTTTGGATTTTATCAAGCCCTTTCAAAGTTGTTTAGATATAGGCTCGGGGGCGGGTTTTCCTGCGATCCCCCTAAGCCTAGCCTGCCCTAGTGCTCATTTTATCTTGCTTGAGCCAAATGCTAAAAAAATGGCGTTTTTGCACCATGTAAAGGCGCATTTAGATTTAAAAAATGTTGTGTTGAAACGCTTGAGGATACAAGAGTTGTCCCCCTTAAAAGTGGACTTAATCACTTCTAGAGCGTTGATGGGCGCACAAGAATTATTGAGCTTGAGCGCACCCTTTTTGGAGAAAGGCGGGCATTTTCTTTTTTACAAGGGGAGCCATTTAAGCACTGAAATCGCTTGTTTGCCCGAGGAGTGCTTCACCTATGGAAAACGGGTGTATTTTTACCGCAAGAGGACAAATTGAGATTGTTATTATTGCTAGCCATTGTCGTGGGGCTGTTTTTGTGGCTAAGGCCTAAGGTGAAAGCCCCCGCGCCCAAAAACGACCCCAACACAGGGCTAGACATGCTCGAGTGCGCCCATTGCAAGACCTATGTAACAAGCCAAGAAGCCATCCACGCTAAGGGCTGTGTCTATTGCTCCAAAGCGTGTTTAAAGGAGAGCACATGTTGATTTTCGGGCATCCACAAATCGCCACAAGCCCCTTTGTGCGGGTTACAGAAGTCGCCCAAATCGCCCAAACTTTGGCTAACGAGGTTGTGTATTTTTACGCCACAGATGAGCAAGCCCTTAATTTGTCTAGCCACTGCACCCAAAACGGGGTGAAATATGGCGTTTTCGTGGCTAACCCTTTGGAGTGGGCATTGATGGAGAATTTTAAGCCCCGCTATATTTTAGTGGAGAGCGAACCTAAGACTTACCAAAATTTAGCGGACGACTATTTGAGCGATTCGCGGATTTTGTGGGTGATTGTAAATGAAGAGCAAATTGAGCAAGCCTTAAAAATGAGAATAGATGGGGTGGTGTTTAGAGCATTTTTAGAGCTTTAGGTTTTTTAGGCAAAATATGCTAGAATAAAAGCTTTTCTTGGAGAGATGTCCGAGTGGTTGAAGGAGCACGCCTGGAACGCGTGTAAGGTGCAAGCCTTCAAGGGTTCGAATCCCTTTCTCTCCGCCATTTTCCCCCTTTTTAATGTTTTCTGTGAATAAGATTAACAAAGAATAAATAATATTATCTTTGGATAACAAAATATTAACAATCGTTAGCCAAAAGATACTAAAATCTGCCCCGTTGATAGCTTGCGCTATTCAATAACACCATTTTATACGAGGAGTTTAGGATGAAGCTTACCCCTAAAGAGCTAGATAAATTGATGCTCCATTATGCGGGAGAATTAGCCAAACAACGCAAGGCTAAAGGCATTAAGTTGAATTACACCGAAGCCGTAGCTTTGATCAGTGCGCATGTAATGGAAGAAGCCCGCGCGGGTAAAAAAAGCGTGGCAGATTTGATGCAAGAAGGCAGGACTTTACTCAAAGCCGATGATGTGATGCCCGGCGTGGCGCACATGATCCATGAAGTGGGGATTGAAGCAGGCTTTCCCGATGGTACTAAACTTGTTACCATCCACACCCCAGTAGAGGCCGGCAGTGATAAACTAAGTCCCGGTGAAGTGATCCTCAAAAACGAAGACATCACCCTCAACGCTGGCAAACACGCGATCCAACTCAAAGTGAAAAATAAAGGCGACCGCCCTGTGCAAGTGGGCTCACACTTCCACTTCTTTGAAGTCAATAAACTTTTGGATTTCGATCGCGAAAAAGCCTATGGCAAACGCTTAGACATCGCTTCTGGTACAGCCGTGCGCTTTGAACCTGGTGAAGAAAAAACCGTGGATTTGATCGACATTGGTGGCAACAAACGCATCTACGGCTTCAACGCTCTTGTGGATCGCCAAGCTGACCACGATGGTAAAAAACTCGCCCTAAAACGCGCTAAAGCCCACGGCTTTGGCACTATCAACTGCGGTTGCGACAATAAATAAGGAAAGGAAGACCGATGAAAAAAATTTCTCGCAAAGAATATGTTTCTATGTATGGCCCCACTACGGGCGACAAAGTGAGACTAGGCGACACTGACCTAATCCTAGAAGTTGAACACGATTACACCACTTATGGCGAAGAAATCAAATTCGGGGGCGGGAAAACCATCCGCGATGGGATGGGCCAAACCAACAGCCCTAGCAGCCACGAATTGGATTTAGTCATCACAAACGCCCTCATCGTGGACTACACCGGCATTTACAAAGCCGACATTGGCATTAAAAATGGCAAAATCCATGGCATCGGCAAAGCGGGCAACAAAGACCTACAAGACGGCGTTTGCAATAGGCTCTGCGTAGGCCCTGCTACAGAAGCTCTTGCTGGGGAAGGTTTGATCGTTACTGCTGGTGGGATCGACACACACATCCACTTCATCTCTCCTCAACAAATCCCCACAGCTTTTGCCAGCGGGATCACCACCATGATCGGGGGCGGTACAGGACCAGCTGATGGCACCAACGCCACCACCATCACTCCCGGCCGCTGGAATTTAAAAGAAATGCTCCGCGCTTCTGAAGAATACGCCATGAACCTTGGCTACCTTGGTAAGGGGAATGTGTCTTTTGAACCTGCTCTCATTGACCAACTAGAAGCCGGTGCGATTGGCTTTAAAATCCACGAAGACTGGGGCAGCACTCCTTCAGCGATTCACCACGCTCTCAACATCGCCGACAAATACGATGTGCAAGTGGCGATCCACACCGACACTTTGAATGAGGCCGGTTGTGTGGAAGACACCCTAGAAGCCATCGCTGGCCGCACCATCCATACCTTCCACACTGAAGGTGCTGGCGGCGGACACGCTCCCGATGTGATCAAAATGGCGGGCGAATTTAACATCCTCCCAGCTTCCACAAACCCCACCATCCCCTTCACTAAAAACACAGAAGCTGAGCACATGGACATGTTGATGGTGTGCCACCACTTGGATAAAAACATCAAAGAAGATGTGGAATTTGCCGACTCTCGTATCCGCCCCCAAACCATTGCGGCTGAAGACAAACTCCACGACATGGGGATTTTCTCCATCACCAGCTCCGACTCTCAAGCCATGGGTCGTGTGGGCGAAGTGATCACCCGCACTTGGCAAACAGCGGACAAAAACAAAAAAGAATTTGGCCGCTTGCCTGAAGAAAAAGGCGACAACGACAATTTCCGCATCAAACGCTATGTCGCCAAATACACCATCAACCCCGCCATCACACACGGCATTTCTGAGTATGTCGGCTCTGTGGAAGTGGGCAAATACGCCGACTTGGTGCTTTGGAGCCCCGCCTTCTTTGGCATTAAACCCAA
Source organism: Helicobacter sp. NHP19-003 (assembly GCF_019703305.1). Classification (NCBI taxonomy): domain Bacteria; kingdom Pseudomonadati; phylum Campylobacterota; class Epsilonproteobacteria; order Campylobacterales; family Helicobacteraceae; genus Helicobacter; species Helicobacter gastrocanis. Next base: position 330,287 of record NZ_AP024814.1, read on the forward strand.
CATGATCATCAAAGGCGGTTTCATTGCACTTTCTCAAATGGGCGATGCCAACGCTTCTATCCCCACCCCTCAACCTGTTTATTATCGCGAAATGTTTGGCCACCACGGGAAAGCCAAATTTGATACAAACATCACCTTTGTGTCTCAAGTGGCCTATGAAAACGGCATTAAACATGAGTTGGGCTTGCAAAGAATCGTGTTGCCTGTGAAAAACTGCCGCAACATCACCAAAAAAGACCTCAAATTCAACGATGTTACCGCACACATCGAAGTCAACCCTGAAACCTACAAAGTGAAAGTGGATGGCAACGAGGTTACCTCCCACGCTGCGGACAAATTGAGCTTGGCGCAACTCTACAATCTATTCTAGTGTCGATCGAAGGGGGGGAATTTTTTGCCCTGCTTTTTTAAGCGGGGCTTTTGTTGTTTAGGGGGTTTGATTTACTTTATTGTTTTATAATGAAGACTCCTTGAGGTTTTTCGTTATGCAGCGATAAACGCTCTGGTTATTTCACAATAAGGATAGGAATGTTAGGACTCGTGTTATTGTATGTTGCGATCGTGTTGATCAGCAACGGCGTTTGTGGGCTCACTGGCGTAGACCCCAAAAGCAAAGCAGTGATGAACTACTTTGTGGGCGGGCTCTCCATCGTTTGCAACATTGTGGCGATCATTTACTCCACTTTCCACATGACTCCTCCTGTGGAAGGTGCAGAAAATATCCAACAAGTGGCGCACCATCTGATTAACTTCTATGGCCCTGCAACTGGCTTGTTGTTTGGCTTCACCTACCTTTATGCTGCCATCAACAACACCTTTAACTTGGATTGGCGCGCCTATGGTTGGTATTGCTTGTTTGTTACCATCAATACCATCCCTGCAGCCATTCTCTCCCACTACTCTGATGCCCTAGACGATCACAAAATGTTAGGAATCACTGAGGGCGACTGGTGGGCGTTCATTTGGCTTGCTTGGGGCGTGCTCTGGTTAACCGGTTGGATTGAGGAAGTGGCTAAAATTAAACTCGGCAATTTTGTGCCCTGGCTCGCCATCGTTGAAGGGATCGTTACAGCTTGGATTCCTGCTTGGCTTCTCTTCATCCAACACTGGGCGTAAGAAATGCACGCTAGGGCTATCTTAGGCAATCTCCACACTAGAGCCCCACAAAGCGGGGCTGTGGATTACATTGACCTAGAATGGTTTGATAGCCAGAAGCGCATGGGGCGTTTTAAGACAAGAGGGGGGGAGGAAGTGGTGATGAAATTAGAAAATCCCCCTAAAATGGGGTTGTCCGATGGGGACATTTTATTCCAAGATTCCCAAACGACCATCGCCATCAACATTTTGCCCACCGATGTCCTTTGCGCCTACGCCTCTAACATGCACGAAGTGGCAAAAATCTGCTATGAAGTGGGTAACCGCCACGCCTCTTTATACTATGGTGAGGAAGATTTGAGTTTTAAAACCCCATACGAAAAGCCTATACAAGCCTTGTTTGAAAAGCTGGGCGTGAAACATGCGGTTTTAAAAAGCAAATTAGACGCTTCTAAGCGCATTTCTGCAAGTGCATCGCCCCACAGCGAAACCTCTGCTCCGCTCAAATTCTTTGACAGCACTGACTTACAGATTGTGATTAAAAAATAGGATTTCTATGCACACCGACTTTTTACTGCTCCAAATCAACGATGCCGTGTTTCCCATTGGCTCTTACACCCATTCCTTTGGGCTAGAAACCTATATCCAGCACAAAGAAGTGTTTGACAAAGAGAGCGCGCTAGAGTATTTAAAAGCCAATCTAGGCACGCAGTTTTTATACAGCGACCTGCTAAGCTTGAAACTGAGCTACCAGCACGCCTTAAAAGGGCTAGAGAATCAAGACCCCCACTTGGGGCATATTTTAGACATTGAAGAAAAGGTTTGCCTAGCTACCCCCCCACTAGAGTTAAGAAGTGCGAACCAAAAGCTGGGTAATCGCTTTTTAAAAACGATTTTGCAATTAGACCTGCCCTTTGTGCGCTTCTTTAGAGCCTACGCCAAAGCAGCCACCACGCCCACACATGCCACAAGCTATGGGGTGTTTTGTGCGTGTATGGGTATTAGTTTAGACACCGCCTTAAAGCACTACCTTTACGCCCAAAGCTCCAATATGACGATCAACTGCGTCAAAACCATCCCCCTCGCCCAAAATGACGGGCAAAGGATTTTACTCGCCTTGCAAGAAACTTTTAGCGACCTGCTCGCCACTTTAGAGGGCTTGGAGGAAAGCCATTTATGTGCGGCAAGTGTCCAAAACGACATCAAGGCGATGCAACACGAGCAACTTTACTCCCGCTTGTATATGTCTTAACTCCAACTTACTTAAAGGAACAAAATGGTAAAAATCGGTGTTTGTGGCCCTGTGGGCAGTGGAAAAACGGCTTTGATCGAAGCCCTGACAAGGGCAATGAGCCAGAATTACAGCATAGGTGTGATCACCAACGACATTTACACCAAAGAAGATGCCGAGTTTTTGTGTAAAAACTCTGTGATGCCCCGTGAAAGAATTATCGGGGTGGAAACGGGGGGTTGTCCGCACACCGCTATTCGCGAGGATGCATCCATGAACCTAGAAGCGGTGGAAGAAATGCATAATCGTTTCCCCGACATTGAATTGATGTTTATTGAGAGTGGGGGGGACAACCTCTCCACCACCTTTAACCCCGAGCTTGCCGATTTTACGATCTTTGTGATCGATGTGGCTGAAGGGGATAAAATCCCCAGAAAAGGCGGACCGGGCATCACCCGCTCTGATCTACTCATCATCAACAAAATTGACCTAGCCCCCCATGTCGGAGCGGATTTAGGCGTGATGGAGCGCGACTCTAAAAAAATGCGTGGGGACAAACCCTTTTTATTCACCAACATTAGAAGCAAGGACGGCTTAGATCAGGTGATCTCTTGGATTCAAAAATACGCCTTGTTAGAAGATTAAAATGGAGCATAAGAGTAGTTACGCCCAAGCCTCACGGCTGAAGCTCAAAACCAAAATGGGGCTGAATGGCAAGTGTGTCATTGCCGACAACTACTTCACCCCGCCTTTTAAGCTCATGCCCCCCTTTTACGCAAGAGATAGCCTCGCTGAGATCATGCTGATTGCCGTGAGCCCAGGGATGCTAAAGGGGGACGCGCACGAGATAGACATAGAAGTGGGGCAAGATTGCCAGCTCAAACTCTCAAGCCAAAGCTTTGAGAAAATCCAAGACACGGAAGATGGCTATGCCAGCCGCCAAACCCGCATAGAGATTAGAGAAAATGCGCTTTTGGACTTTAGCCCCCTGCCTATTATCCCCTTTGCTAACGCGCATTTTCAAAACCACAGCCAAATCGTGCTACATGAAAACGCCCAACTGCTTTATAGCGAAATCATCACCGCCGGACGCATTGCGCACGGCGAAGCCTTTGCCTTTAATCGTTTGCACTCCACACTCAACATTGCCTATTCGCAAGAAAACAGCACGCACCCTTTATTTGTGGATAACACGCTTTTAGAACCTAGCAAGATGGATTTAAAAAACCCGTGCATGTTTGGCAACTACACCCACTATCTAAACCTAGTGGCTTTCACCAAGCGTTTAGACAAGGACACCTTGCTCGGCTTTTTAGAGAACTTTGAAGGGCAAGTGGGGGTCAGCACTTTAGCCTCTAAACTGCCCGAGGGTTACTTCAGCCTATGCCTCAAAGCCCTAGCCAATGGCTCTGAACCCTTGTTGCATTTGCGTAAGTCCATCTCGCAGCTACTCTTAGCCTAACAAACTTGACAAAAATTGAGAGTTTTTGCTAGAGTAAAAACCTTTAGTTTTTTTGAAAGGTTTTTATGTTTTTTGGTTTTAAGGTTAGGGGGATGGTTTAGGTTTGGCCTTAGCTTCTTCAGTGGCTTCTTTACATGCAGAGAGAAATGCTCCCTTTATCGGGCTAGGTTTCCAGTATTCTTACTTCACCACCGACTCTAAATTTGCCTTCCCCATCTTTGGCAAATCCGGAAAAGTCCCGGGAAGTATCTTTGGTGGAGATATCGAAGTTGGCTATAAGCATTTCTTCGGCTTTTTTGGCTTACGCCTTTACGCAATGGCAAGTGCCCAAGCTGGTGGCGGCACACATAAATCTGGTGGCGTCAACATCCGTAGTTCTGCTGCTGAATATTTCTACGGCGGTGGCATGGATGCCATGGTTAATTTTTACGACAACGACCATAGCAGTTTTGGGATTTTTGGCGGAGCTGTGGTGGGCGCGAGCCAATGGCGCTTGGGCAAGGTTTATACCAATGGCGTATGCGCGACCACTAAAGAATTTGGCGACCCTAGCAGTGGCTGTTTAACCATGAACGATTTTGCGCAAAAAACCCTTCCTGGTCTCATCAAGCCCATGGGTGGCAACATTGATTTTAACCCTGTCCATTTACAGATTTCCATCAATGCGGGCTTAAGAGGGCAATTCACCCCACACCAAGGCTATGAGATCGGCGTGCGTATCCCGCTCATCACAGACCCCTATCTCATCACCAAAGCCGGTAAGAATTCTTTGCCCTTCTTTGCCTCTTTGCTCAACAATTCCTCTGTGCTCAAACGCAACATTGTGGCCTTTGCTAATTATGTAGTGAATTTTTAATCCCCCCATTCCCACTCTCCGAAAGCTTTTTTAAGGTATTCAAACGCCTTGAGGGGGTCGGGTGTTACGCCCAAGCCCTTGTCGTAGATTTTACTTAATCGACGAAAGGTTTCCTCGTAACAAGGCTCTTCGCAATCTGCCTCATTGGCGACGATGCTGTAATGCTCTAGGGCTTTGGCGTAGTCTTGCCCCACCACCTCGCCGCCCTCAAAATACAGCTCGGCTAAATTAAAGTGGGCTGTATAATCCCTAGCATTCACCTCTATCGCCTTATTAAGGTATTCTAGGGCTTTTTGCTCGTCCTTGACGCACCCACTGCCCGTAAGATACCTTTTTGCCACATGGCCATAAAGATGCGTGTTGCCAGCTCTATGGCTTTTAAACACCATTCTAAAAGCTGTGTATCGTCAAAATCCCCCCAACACATAGACACTAAGCGATCGTAAGCCTCTGCGCCAAAGACTTCTTCAGCAAGGCTTATCGCCTTTTTGTAATGAGCCGCCGCCTTTTTGCGATCACTCTTAGAGTTTATGCCCTCACTACGATTCTTGTATTGCTGAGAAATGTAATAGTAAATGCGTGCCTTCTCTAACTTACTTTTACCCATTTTAAGGGCTTTATTGTAATAATACTCCGCTCCTTCAGGGTCTTTATACACGGCATCCTCAAGATAAAAGTCAGCTAATCTAAAACAAGCCCCCACAGAGCCCATATCCACCGCTCGATTTAGGTATTCTAAGCCTTTTTCTATATCCACAGGCACCCCCTCACCTTTTAGGTAAAACCTCCCGAGTATTTTATAAGACCTTGTGTCCCCCATGTCCCCCGCTTTTTTCAAGTATTCTAGGGCTTTGGTGAAATTAGGACACCCCTTAAAAGAGCGTAGCGTCATGCTATTGCGATAAATCTTGCCTAGCTCGTAGAAACTCTCCACATCGCCCAGTTTTGCGCTCTTTTCATGGCACTCTAGGGCTTCATTAATATATCTTTTCTCGTGCGCCTGCACGCCCCTTAAGAACAATACATCTGCCTTTCTAGGGAAGGCTTGTCTAGAGCCCACACCCCCCACTTTAAAATCCTGCACGGGCAAATCGTTAAACAACGCCACAAGTCTTAACAAACTAAGAGTATAGTCGTCATGATCTAAGTAGAATTTTGCGCCGTATTTGTTGTGGTATTTGGCTTTGTCGTTCTCAAAGAGTTTTTTAAAAGCGGGGCAAGCTTGGGCTTCTTTAAGATTTTGCACCCCACAAGAGATGATGAAGGAACAGCGGTATTCGCCATGCCTTAAGGGGGCAAAACACACATAAAAGCCATGCGTGCTCTCTAGCTTGGCAGTATTTGCCAAATCCTCTTGCAAGAGAGCTTTAGGGGCAAAAATCAACACCCCCCTAACCTCCTCTGCCACCCCTTTATGGTTTAAAATTTTAAAAGGGCTTTTTCTCAAACGCACACACCCACCCAATCGCCTTTAAAAGCTTATTTATGTCCTTCACAATGCCCTCTATGGGGGTGTCATTCTCATTGCTGACATTGTCATCAAAGGCATCAAGACATTTTTTAAGCTCTTCTTTCTCTTTAAACCCTAAAGCCACTCTTTCTATCATCGTGCCTCCTTAAACGGCGTATTCTTTAAAAAACGCATACAGCTGGGTATAAATCTCCTCTGTGCGTTCTTGTATGTCCTCTAAGAGCCAATCGCTTTTGGGGAATTTGGCTAAATCTTGCGCCTCTAAAAACTTGGATTTGGCGTATTTGGGCTTTTTTGCGTCAAAGTAGCCATTGCTCGCCTTGATGTTGAGCGGTTTTTCTAAAAGGATTTTATTGCCAATGGATTCGACTAAGGCGTTTGCCTCTTTTTTATCAATCTTCACATAATTTGTTTGCCACTTTTTGGGGAAAATGTGCTCAATCTCGGGTTTTTCACAAACCCCCGTTTCTTGCGTGGGGTATTTTAAAACCATGTTGAGCAATAAAAGGGCTTTGGTGAGCCTTTTGGTTTGCGCCGCCTCAAAAAAAGTGCGGAAAGTGTGTTCGCTCCTTTTAGTATAAACCACGCTTTTTAAAAGCTCTTGGCTCTCTGCCCCAAAGTCTATGCTCCCTGTCTTATAAAGCGAAGTGTAGGCGTGATAGACCAAGTTTTTAATCTGCCCGGGGTGGCGTGCAATGGTATAGACCAAGAAATGCGCACATGTCCGCATTAAAATTTCCTCATGTCCTTTTAGATAGTCCTTTCCCTTCTCTAAACAATAGGTATAATAAGCCACATCTAAAGAACTCCCAATACCCACTCTCTAAAGTGGCAAGGACATTGTAAAACTGATTTGATTTAAGGCTGTATTTGCGTGGCTCGTCCGTGCCATACCAATACTCCTCCATTTTTGCAATTTCTTGCATGATAGAGCCGTCTTTAAGCAAATTGCGGTGCTTGTTTAAAAAGAAAGGGCGTAAGCCCATTTCTCGGCTTTTCTCCCCATTGCGTGCCCGCAAGACATGCATACAAAGCCTAAAGAGCCAATCAATGCTGCACTCTTGCTCTAAATTCTGCCATCGCTCAGTAAACGTCTCCCTTTCTTAGGGCTTTGTGTAAGAGAAAATCACGCTTTTAAAAATGTCCGTATCCACTAGGGGGAGTCCTCTAGTGTTGAGCGTGTTAAAAACCCTTAGGGCGTATTCTAGGCGGTTTTCTTCATCTTGCCCCCCACACTCCACCGACAACACAATGCACGATCGCAACACACACAGACAAAACTCGTGAAAAGTTGTGGTGTGGATTGCGCTAAATTCATCTAGCTGCGTTACAAAGTAGCGGTAGTTTTTCTCGTAATTTGAGCTGTCCTCGGCTCGTCTTGCTCTAGTCCGTTTTCTAGAATATTTTGCAAGACTTGGTGCTTGTCATCGCTGATGGTGTGGCTGATTAAATAAAAACTTTGTTAATTTCTAGGAAAAAGATATTGATTTAGTTTTACTATACACAGAGTGGGGGCATCCACTCTTGGAGGAGAGGCTGTAAGACCCGCCTAGCGGGCTAGCCTTGATGATACCAGAATCCCCTAGCTTTAGCTATGGAGAGTATGTCAATGCAGCGGAGATTATTAGCTCCTTTGTGGCTAAACAAAAACTAAAAGGCTAAGTTAATATCTTATTAACTTCGGGGAAAATCTGTTAACTTCGGTGGGAAAATCTGTTAATTAGGTGTTGCGAACCCCGTGCTGTGGGGACTTGCGGGAGGCGTACAATGTACTGTATAAATATTGTACAAACTCTTAGCGAAAAATCGCTTTTTATTTTTTTTCGCCTTTCACATTTCAATGGAAAAACAAAAGCAATTTTCAAAAAATCCATGCGGCTATGGAATCGGTAAGCCAAGCTTTGCGCTTGGATCTATATGCTCTTGGGGGCAAGCCCCCAAACCCCCAAGAGAGAGTTTTGAATTAAAACAAGAATTGCGTGTGAATGCCTCTAAAATCGCTTTGGAGAGTGCAAAGGGGGTTTTTATAGGTTAGGGGTATTGTGTTGATTGATTGGGGGCATTCTAGGGGGTAGAAAGGGCATTCGTGTAGGTGGACAAAAAGGCTAAAGCGTTTGGGCGGGTGAAAGCGCGTCAAAATTGCGTTTTCTTGGCGGTTTTGCTACAATGCCGCCCACGATGGCAAAAGACAAGCAGGATAGACAAGAGTACAAGACTCGTGTTGAAACAATGAAGGACTTTTTTGGCGTGCGCTCTTTGGCGGCGGTGGCTGAGAAATTGGGGCGGTCAAGGAAAACGGCGGCGACTTGGATAAGCGTGCAGAAAATCCCCAACAAGGTTTGGTATTCTTACCTCAAAATCGCCACAAGTGGGGATGCCAAAGTGCCCCCGCCTGTGCCGGATTTGGCAGATCGGGTGGCGGTGGATAGCGAGGGGTTTTGTGGCGCGTTTTTGGCATTTGTGGAGATGTTGAGGAAGCATTTTCACTTTGGCACTTGGCAAGAGATGGCCAATGCTGTAGGTGTCAGTGAAAAGGCGTTTTTGCTCTACATGCACAAACTCAAAAACAACACCGCGCCCTCCCTGAAGTTTGTGCGGGCTTTTGGGAAGCTTGTGGATGTGGATGCCTATTTTGTGCTGGGCGATGGGGGCGGGGGTGTTGCGCTTGCCGTGGCAAGCCCGTTTAACCGCTTCAGCGGCGGTCTAGATTTTTCGATGATCAATGCACTGAAGACGAGCTTGGCAAAAATGGAGATTTTAAGAGTGCATGGCGATGCGATGAGTCCACTACTAGTGAACGGCGATTTTGTGTTTGTGGAGAACACGCCGCCCAATAGCGGGGACATTGTGGCGGTGCATTATGGGGGCGAGATCATCATCCGCCGTTTGGGCAAAGACCACAACAGCCGTGCGATCACTCTAAGTGCCCATAACGAGGCTTATACGCCCTACACGATCGAGGGCATTGAGCTCTTGCAACTAGTGGGCGTGGTGCGTGGAAAGTTTGTAGGCGTTTAACGTGGAGCTTTGGACATGCATAGCGGTGTTTGTGGGGGCGCTGGTGTCTTTGTGGGTCCTCTGAGAGGGGTATTGCGGTCGACAAAGACCACGAAAAACGCAAATTTTTTATTTTATTTTGGGGTGGCATGTTGCCATCAAACCCCCTATTTTAGGCACTTTGCGCTCTTTTTGCTTGTTTGCAGCGGGCTTTAAACCACTCCCCAGCGCCCCTTTTTCTCGCTTGATGTTTGCTGAATTTGCTTTAAAAGCGCCCCCCTGACATGTTGCGCCCCACATGTCCACAAAGCCCTAAAATAGGCACTTTCAGCTAAAATGCGGGTGCGTGCGCCCTAAATTTTGTCAATGACTTTTAAGAGCTTTGCCGCCGCTAAATTGAGCACAAACAAGTCCAAGCCCTCATTGCGCTCGCGGACTTTGACCCAGCGGTAAGTCTTGTAGCCATTAGGCGTGGTGGTTTTAACGATTTTCTCTGAGGTCAGTTGCTCAAAATACTCAAAAGGGTACGATTTTGGGAAATGGCAATACCCCGACATGTCCTTTTTCTCCACAGACAGCAGCCGAAACACCTCCGCCTTGCCCGTGTAAGTGCCGATCACACACAAACTAACGCCTTTAGCAATGCGCTTTAGGGGGCTTAAAAACTCCTTCTTAGAGGTGGTTTCGCTCGCCCCCTTTGTGGCGATAAAGCGTTTGTCTAGCCGCACAAAATTATACACCCGCTCGGTGTTAAACCCGCTATCCACGAGATTAAGTGTGCTTTGCAATTTGCGCCCACTTGTGGTGTAGAAAATCGCCTTCAGTTCGCGATACAGCCGCCCCCAAATCTCGCTCTCAGCCGTGTTGCCCTGTAGCACCACATGCTTCACGCCCCAATTTTGATAACCCGACCCCCACCCCTAAACCCCACCTTTGCAGCCCCACACTCCATAACTTTAACTCTATTGCTTCATCTCCAGCAAAGTTTCAATCATGCGATCGACCGCTGTAACAACTTTGGCATTGGCGGCATAACCGCTTTGGAATTTGATGAGATTCACCATCTCTTCATCGGTGCTGACCCCTGAGATGGCTTGCTGTTCTTTCTTGATGACATGCAAAATCGCATCCTTGCTCTCTAGGGTCTTTTTGGCGTGTTCGGCTTCAGTATGGACCTTACCCACAAGGAATTGGTAGTAATTCTCAAGCGTCATGGGTTTGTTGTCTAGCTTATTGTCTTTGAAAAAGTCCACCTTGTCGTATTGGAGTTGTTGCATCATGTTGGCGACATCAAAGTTGCCATCAATGGGGGCAAGCCACGGACGCAGAGCGGTGGGCTCTTTGCGGTAGGTGTCGTTGATTTTAATGTCCCTTGCGCTGTCTCCCTCAAAGAAGGTGTTTAAGCCTAAGGCCCCTGTTAAGTTTGTGCCGTGGTCTTTGAGCGACACAAACAGTCCTTGAGAAGCGTTTTTGGGTTGGATGGTGAATTGTTTGGCATCGCTGTCGTAATGCGCCACGAAGTAGTCGTCAAAGTCATTTGTGGTGTTGTTGTCGTGGTTGTCGTCTGTGTTGGCGTTGATTTGGTTGACAATGTCGTTCATGGTGGTGATGGGGGTGATGGTGATGGTCTTTTTGGCGATCACCTGCCCGTTTGTGTTGTAGGCGAGCAAGTCAAAAGTCCCCGTTTTGATGTTGTGGTTGGTGTCTTTTAGGGTTTCATCGCCTTGAAAGTCCATGATGTGCCCTTCGATGCGGTGCGCCGCACTTTGGGCGTAAATGGCGTTTGTGGCTTGAATCAAGCCTTTGGCGAAGGTGTCTAGGCGGTCGATGTAGGTTTGCAATTTGCCCTTTCTAGTGCCGTTCAAGCCATCGTTATACACGCCCATCAACGCCCCGACTTTGCCCTGATCGATTTTGTCGGTGATGTTAACGACTTTAAAATCATCGCCTCTAAAGTAGATTTGGGCGAGCTGGTTTTCGTTTTTATTCTGCTCCACGACAAGGGGGTGGAAGATCGCCCCATCTACGATGTTGAACCCATACCCCACATTGAAAACATAACCATCGTCAAAGTCGGCGGTTTTGATGTCATTGAGCGAGTAGGTCTGTATATGGTTCTTGGTAACATTGCCCCCGATGAGCTCTTTTAAGTGGAACTCAAGTTGGTCGCGTTTATCACGCAGTTCATTGGCTTGTTTGAGGGTTTTAGCATCCTCCATTTCTTTAAGGTGTTTGTTGATGTTGGCGATTTCTCTGCCCAGGCGGTTCACTTCGGTGATGGTGCTGGTGAGTTCGTGGCTGGCTTTTTTCTGCAAGTCCACGAGGCGCGCTCTAGCATCGTGGATGCTTTTGGTCAAGGTTTTTGTTTTCTGTACGAGGGCTTGCTTGGTGGCGGGGGATTTGGCGTCTTTGGCAAGGTCTTTCCACGCATTGAAGTAGTCTTGTAGGTCTGTGTGCACGCCCACTTCGTCCATGTCGGGGAAGTAGGAAGAGGCCTCGCGCAGGTTGTCAAATTGCGTGCTGTAGTAGGCTTGCTCTTGTTTGGCATGCGCATAGCGGGCAAAGACAAATTCATCGTGCGTGCGCTGGATGCTTTGGACATTCACCCCCATGTTCATGTTGCGGTTGGTGTACATGAGGGTGCTTTGGGGCGTGGCGATCACGCGCTGTCGGCTGTAAAACTCATCGTTGGCGTTGGAAATGTTGTTGCCCGTAACATCCACCATGACCTGGTGGGCTTGCAAGCCCGTGTAGGAAGTGTTTAAAGTCGCAAATATCCCGCCCATAAAACCCCCTTAAGCCTGCACTTGTAAAAAGCTGCTGACAATGGTCTTTTGGTTGTAGTAGCCCGTGCTCTCATGCGGTACGATTTGTTGCATGAGCTTAGAGTAAAAGTCCGACACCGCAAAGACAATGCGGGCGTAATCGGCATTGAGGTCCTTGAGCTCGGTTAAAAGTTGGCGCATTTCCTTTAAAAGGCGTGAGCCCCTTTCATCGAGCAAGTTGGCTAGGGGCGTGCCGGGGTTTTGCTCCATTAACACCAACATTTCTTGGTCAAAAAGGGCTTTGCAGTTTTCAAAAGAGGCGATCCGCTCTCTTTTGAGCCCATTGCGGCCAAAAATCGCTTCGTGGTTGGCTTCTTTAATGTCTTCTAAATCTTGGGAAGTGAGTTGGATGAGAGTCTGTAAGTCCTGCACGGACTGCTCAAGATAGCCATAAAGCATGCGCCGCCTTTAAGTGGTTTCATACCAAGCTACCTTTGTTAAGAATACGAAACGCTCGGTATCGCTTCAGCTAAGCAAATCCTGTGCCATTTTATGGGCCGTTTTGTCCATGTCCACTTTGTAATGCCCGTTTTCCACAGCCTTTTTGATTTGGGCGACTCGGTCGGATTCTTGGGCTTCATTGGCTTGGGCATGGTTGGCGGGGCGGGATGCTTGCACAGGGCTTAGGTGGCGATAAGAGGGAGTAGTGCCTACAGGCTTAACCATGAGAGATCCTTTCTAAGTTTCGGGCTATATCGGCAAAAGTTTTAAAATTTCAACTATTGCAATAAACGCATTCTTTTTGACAACTCTTGGCGCAATTCCTTCGCGCTCGCTGGGGATTTTTTGACCGTGTCTATCGCTGAAAACACGGACTGTGTACTGCTGAAAGTGTAAACCAACAAGAGCAGGAGTACACAGCAAAAGAGTAAAAAGGTGATGGTTGGTACAAGCCAAATATGCCGGTTGAGGCGCACTTTTTTCATCAAGCCCTCCAAAAAGTTTATTTATAAGCTATTCTATACTAAAATCTAACCTTTTTCAAAGTAAGGATGGCGATGATTCGGTTCATTTTAGCGTGGCTGTTTTGTGTGGGTTTTGGCGGGGCGGCAGTGGGGCAAAGGCTTGTTTGGGAGCATGGCATGACCTTACTCAAATTTTTTGACAAACACCACATTGACCCTAAAATTTATTACAACCTGTCTTACCAAGACAAAGAATTAGGCACAGAGATTAGAGCGGGCGTGCCCTACTATGTGCTGAAAGACGACAAAAACCAACTTTTGCAGGTCTTAGTGCCTGTGGGCGAGTCCGTGCAACTACGCCTTTACAAAGACCGCAGTGGACAATACAATTTAGACTTCATCCCCATCGTTTACAGCACCACACAAAAGGCGTTGAACCTACGCATCAAACGCTCCGCCTACCATGATCTTTTTAAAGCTACAGGGGATGCCAAACTCGCCCAAGAGTTCATCGGGGTGTACCAAAAGACCTTGAACCTAAAACGCGCAGTCATTAAAGACGACCAACTAAGCCTGATCTACACCCGCAAATACCGCCTAAACCAACCCTTTGGCTACCCCACGATCAAGGCCGCCATGTTACAAACCCACAGGCGCAACCACTATGTCTTTGCCTACAAGGGTAAATATTATGACGCACTAGGGCGGGAGGTTGTGGCGTTCTTGCTTGAAACCCCCGTGCATTACACAAGAATCTCTTCGCACTTTTCTTCAGGGCGCATGCACCCCATTTTAAAACAAATCCGCCCCCACTATGGCGTGGATTTTGCGGCTAAAAAGGGGAGCTTGATTCACGCCGCCGCCGATGGCTACATCGTGTCTATCGGGCGTAGGGGCGGGTATGGCAACGAAATTGAGATCGAGCACGGGCAGGATTTACGCATGGTCTACGCCCACATGAGTGCCTTTGCTAGGGGTCTGCATGTGCACAGCTATGTCAAAAGGGGGCAGGTGATCGGCAAGGTGGGCAGCACGGGGCTTAGCACAGGCCCGCATTTGCACTTTGGGGTGTATTTGAACGACCGCCCCGTTGACCCCCTCGGGTGCATCCGCACGGCTAAAAACCAACTGAGCGGACATGAAAAACAACTTTTCAGCCAAGCCATCAAGCCCTACTTAAAAGCCCTAGAAGACACAACTTCTTTTGAGTACGCCCAAAAAGAAAATACAAAGAACACAGACTAATGATTGCCTACGACAATATCCAAATCATCGATTGTCCCACCTCCGCTTACTTTAAACCCAAACGCATTTTATATGAGGAAGATGGCGTGAATAAAAGCTGGGACATGGTCCGCGTGCACGATAGTGTATCGATCTTGCTCTACCACATAGAGAGACAAAGTTTTGTGCTGGTCAAGCAGTTTAGACCCCCCGTGTTTGTGAGCGCATGTCTGTATGGCGGGCAGAGCGTGGATGGCTACACTTATGAGCTGTGTGCGGGGCTGGTGGATAAGGCGCATAAGAGCGTGGAGCAAATCGCTTGTGAAGAGGTGCTAGAGGAGTGCGGTTATGCCCTAGTGCCTGAAATGTTGCAAAAAATTGGGGTGTTTTACGGCTCCACGGGCATTAGCGGGAGCAAGCAAACCATGTTTTTTGCCCGCATTGGCCAAAACCAACGCGCCCACCAAGGCGGGGGGATTGACACCGAGGACATAGAAATCATTTACTTGCCCTTAGAAGAAGTAGAGAGTTTTATGGCGGATGAACAATTTTGTAAAAGTGTGGGGCTAGGCTATGCGTTGGTGTGGTTTCAACAACATTTTAAGGACGGGCATGCGTAAGTGGATTTTTCTCATTTTGGGGCTGTGTGGGCTCTTAAGCGCTAAAGATTGGAGCGCGCCGCTTAAAATCAACATTGACAGCGTGGACACCGCAAGAAAGGTCGTGCAGTTTCAAGCCTACGATCTCAAAGTGGGGGAGAGTGGGTATGTGCTGGCCAAACTCACCGATTACGATGTGATCTCTGCCAGCCTTGAAGTACTCTCTGTGGAAAACGGCGTGGCTTATGCCAAATACACCCCCTACAAGGTGATGAAGCAAAAACACCTCCCCACCCCCCGCATGACACCTAAAAAGGGCAATTTAGCGATTTTTAGGGAGTTCAACAGCCAAGCTTTTTTAATCGCTCCCGATGTACACACCTATGAACAAATCAAGGATGATCACCCCGACACGACCTTCATCAGCTCGGATCTACTCGTGGCGTTTTTAAACGGGTTTGACCCCACAGCCAAGACCTTGAGGCGGGCTTGCGACATTTACAGCGTGGGGTTGGTCTATCTTGTCAGTACGAATCGCTTGAATATTTTAGATTGCCAAAGTTTTGCCATTTTAGAAACTAAACCCTTTGACACCACAAGGGTGGGGCGCACTTTCACGCCCTTTTTCTCCCGTGTAGAAGGCGTGGATCGGGGCACTTTTGGCAAGTTGGTCGCTGGGGGCAAGGCCAAGCATTATTTCACCTACTACGACAACTTGTTGCGTAAAGAGTCTGAGAAAAAGCTGGTTAGGGAAGTCAAGGCAGAAGATAAAAGAGAACTTAGAAAAGACATCAAAAAGGCCAAGAGTCAAAAGCAAAAACAAGCTCTAGAGAGGGAATACAACAAGGAAATCCAAGAGGAGCAACAACAAATCGCCCCCGCACTCTCCAAACGGCAAAAGGCAGAGGAAAAATCCCTAGACCAAGCGACCACCAAAGAGCGGGCCAAGGAAGCCAAAGAGGCAAAAAAAAGGCGTAAAAAAGAGTTAGCCAAGGAAAGGTTGGAGGAAAAGGCAGAAAGGAAGGCCAAAAAAGCAGAGAAAAAAAGAGAAAAGGCGGAGGAGAAGCGGATACGCCAAGAAGAAAGAGAATAGGAGGTTGTCTATGCTAGATCCTAACCACGCTAAAGCTTTGGGTGCGTTTGTGGGAGAGGATAATTTTTTTACAGACCCCGCACATTTGAGTGCCTACGCCTATGATGCGACCAGAGAGCGCCACTTACCCGAGGCTGTGATCTTCCCTAGAAACGAACAAGAAATCAGCCAAGTCTTGACCTATTGTAACCAGCACAAAATCATCGTTGTGCCCAGGGGAGCGGGCAGTGGCTTTACAGGGGGGCTTTGGGGGTGAGTGGGGGATTGATTTTAAGCCTAGAAAAACACCTAGACAAAATTTTAGAGATCGACACCAAAAATTTAATCGCACGGGTACAACCCGGAGTGATCAACAAACATTTTCAAAACGAAGTGGAGAAACTCGGGCTCTTCTACCCGCCCGATCCAGCCAGCCAAGATCAAAGCACTTTGGGGGGCAATGTGAGTGAAAATGCGGGGGGCATGCGTGCGGCCAAATACGGCATCACTAAAGATTATGTGATGGCTTTACGGGCGGTGCTCCCTAATGGCGACATTATCCGCGCGGGCAAGAAAACGATTAAAGATGTGGCAGGCTTTAATGTCGCCGGGATACTCATTGCCAGCGAGGGGTGTTTGGCCGTGATTAGCGAGATCACCTTAAAACTTCTAGCCAAGCCCAAATTGCGCCAATCAGCGATGGGGGTGTTTCACACCATTCAAGAGGCGATGGAGGCGGTGTATAAAACGATGGCTAGCGGGGTCGTGCCTGTGGCGATGGAGTTTTTAGACAATTTAACCATTAAGGCGGTGGAAGAGCGTTTTAACAAAGGGCTACCCACTAAGGCAGGGGCGATTTTAATCACCCAAGTGGATGGCAGCGTACCCGAACAAATGGCGTGGCAGTTGAGTGCCATTGAGGGGCATTTTAAGGCAAATGGATGCGTGGATTTTAAGATCGCCCAAACGGTTGCGGAGGAAGAAGACCTATGGTTTGCGCGGCGCAACGCCTCGCAGAGCATCAGTGTTTATGGCAAGAAAAAATTAAACGAAGATGTAACGGTGCCTAGAGCGAGCCTACCTGCCTTGCTTGAAGAAGTGGGGCGTATCTCTAAGGCCTACAACTTGCCGATCCCCTGTTTCGGCCACACGGGCGATGGCAATGTGCATGTGAATATCATGCTTGAAAACCCAGAAACACAGCTAGAGCAGGGGCAAAGGGCGATGGAGGAGATTTTTAAATGCGCCATTGCTTTGGAGGGGACTTTAAGCGGAGAGCATGGAATCGGGCTGTCTAAAGCCAAATTCATGCCCCTAGCCTTTAGCCCTGAAGAGATGGGGTTATTTAGAGCAATCAAAAAAGCCTTTGACCCGAATAATATTTTAAACCCCTTTAAAATGGGGCTGTGATTTTAGCCTTCCTTAAGCCCCCCAAGAGTTTTCCTAGCCCCTACTTGGCTTTACGCACAGACAGCAAGGGCTTAGTGAGCCTAGACTTTGTAAAAGGGATGCCAAGCGTCCCCGAGCAAAGCGTCCCAAAGCCCGATGCTCTCATGCAAGCCATGTTAGAGAGTTTAGAAAGCTACTTTAGCGGAGAGCTTAAAACCTTTGACTTGCCCTTGAGCTTGCACGCCAGCCCCTTTAGCTTGCAAGTGTGGCGGGCTTTGCAAAATATCCCCTATGGCGCAACAAGGACTTATCAAGAAATCGCCCACGCCCTAAACAATCCCAAAGCGTGTAGAGCTGTAGGCAACGCCAATCACAACAACCCATGCCCCATCATTATTCCCTGCCATAGAGTGATTTTAAAAGGCGGTGGCTTAGGGGGCTATGGGGGTGGCGTGGCGATTAAAGAGTGGTTGTTGAGACACGAGCAGGGTTACAGTACTTAAGCCTGCCGGTGATCGCTTTTGGGGAGGTTAAAGGTCTGCGGGCTTGGGATTTTGGGGGGTAAAAGGTAACCAGGGGGCTAAAAAGCCCACAAGATTAACCCGTGAAAGGACAGCAGAAAATAGCGTATTTAGTCTTAAATCTGGCTTATTTGCCAAAAACCCGCTCAAGAATTTGGTCAGTGCGTTGTAGGTAATGTGCCATGTCAAAGCACGCTTTAAGTCTTTTAGGCTCAATGTCTTTGAGCCTAGGGTCGTCAAGTAGGGCGTTTAAAAAAGCCTCTTTGTGGTGCTTGTCCTCTTGCAAATCTTGCCACACTTTCGCGGCGTTTTCTTGCACGATGGCATAACTCTCCTCCTTGCTAAAGCCTAGCTTTGGCAATTCCAAGAGCACCTTTTGCGAATACACCAGCCCCCCTGTGCACTCCAAATTCGCGCGCATGTTTTGAGGATACACCACAAGGGTTTTAAGCAAATTGCTTAGGCGGTGCAACATAAAATCCGTGGTGGTGAAAATGTCGGGGAAGACAAAGCGTTCCACCGAGCTGTGGCTAATGTCGCGCTCGTGCCAAAGGGCGACACTCTCTAGCATAGGCATCGCATAACCCCGAATGACCCGGCACAGCCCCGTGATGTTTTCGCTCAAAACGGGGTTGCGCTTGTGGGGCATGGCTGAGCTGCCCTTTTGCCCCGTGCTAAAGTATTCCTCCGCCTCATACACTTCGGTGCGTTGGTAGTGGCGGACATTGATGGCGATTTTTTCGCAACTGCTGGCGAGCACCGCTAGGGCGTTGATGACCTTAGCGTGGCGATCCCTTGAGATGACTTGGTTTGTGATGAGGGCGGGTTTCAAACCCAAAACTTCGCAAGTCTTTTCCTCCAACTCTAGGGGGATATGGGCAAAGTTGCCCATTGCCCCGCTCACCATCCCTACGCTGATTTCTTCTAAGACCCCTTCTAAAGACCGCACATGGCGGCGCATTTCCTCAAACCACAACGCCCACACCAGCCCAAAACTCATGGGCTCGCCACAAATCCCGTGGCTACGCCCGATGATGGGCGTGTCTTTAAACTCAAGTGCCCGTGTTTTAAGCACTTCTAAAAGTCCTTGTAAATCTTTTAAAACGATCTCTAGGCTCTCTTTGAGTAATAGGGCTAGGGCGGTGTCGATACAGTCGCTAGAAGTGATGCCGTAATGGAAAAAGCGTTTTTCTTCCCCTAAATTCTCACAAACGGCGTTGATAAAGGCGATCAAATCGTGTTTGGTGGTTTGCTCGATTTCATAAATCCGTTTTAAATCAAAGCCCACTTCTTGAATTTTTTGGCAACTTTGGGTGTCCACAACGCCCAAAGTGTGCCACGCTTGCACGATGGCTTTTTCAACTTTTAGGTAAGTGTCAAACTTGTTTTGTGCGCTCCAAAGGCGCGCCATCCCCTCCAAAGAGTAACGATCTATCATCTAAACCTTGGCTTCCTCCCGCCGCTGCAGGTATTCCCAGCGGGCATCGACATCTTTTTGCAACGCCTCGATGATGTGCTCGTTCTCTTTCTTAAAGAGATGGGCAAAGCGTTTTTGCACGCCCAAATAATCGCGCACGGGCAAGACATTGCGGGGGCGGTAGGTGATTTTGAGTTCTTGCCCGTGGAAGATTTCAAACAAGGGGAAGATCAAGCAATCCACCGCCAAGTCCGTCATTTCAATCGCCAAAGAAGAGTGATATTTCCACTCAGTCGGACATGGGCTAAGGGCGTTGATGAAACATGGCCCCTCTGTGTCTAGGGCAGTTTTGATTTTTTTATTCATGTCCTTCCACTTGTTGGGGGCGATTTGGGCGGTGTAGGGGATGCCATGGGCTGCCATGATGAGGGGCAGGTCTTTTTTGCGCTCTTTTTTCCCAAAACTCACTTTGCCCGCAGGCGTGGTGCTGGTGCTTGCGCCCATAGGCGTGCTCCCACTCCTTTGCCCCCCTGTGTTGGCGTAGTTTTCATTGTCTAGGCAGATGTAGGTCATGTCATGCCCTCTTTCTAAACAACCGCTGATGAATTGAAAACCAATGTCATAGCTCGCGCCATCGCCGCCAAAAGCGACAAATTTGGGGCGTTGCCCCTTATATTTGCCCTTGCGCTCTAGGGCTTTATACATGCTCTCCACGCCACTGATGGCGGTTGAGCCGTTTTCAAACCCGATGTGAATCCAAGGTACATCCCAAGAGGTGTGTGGATACACTGCCGAGCAGACCTCTAAACAGCCGGTGGAATTGCCTAGCACAATGGGGCCATCCACGGCGTTGAGCACTTCCCTAACGATGATCCCATGCCCACAGCCCGGACAAAGTAAGTGCGAGCCTTCAAATTTTTCCGCCGATTGGCTAAAACTTTTGAGCGTTTTGACTTCTTTAACCATGTATTCTCCTTAAAAGTAAGACAACTCAGGACCATTGAGCCCGATGAATTGTTGTGTGGGGTGGGTGAGCGCGCCTTTTTGGGCATCTTGGCTCAAGTCCTCAAAAATGCGGTCCAAATCCGTTTGGGTCAAGTCCCGACCGCCTAGCCCGTAAATGTAGTTGCTAAGCACCGGGTGGCGTGAGCCTTGCACTTGATAGAGGCTTGCCGCCACTTCGTTGAAGAGCGCACCCATCGCGCCAGAGGGAGAGCTTTTATCCATGATGGCCACGGCCTTAGTCTTTTTAAAGACTTCGCCTAGGGCGACAAAGGGGAAGGGGCGCAGTAGGTGGGTTGTTACGACACCCGCTTTAATGCCCTTTTCTCTGGCTTTCTTTGCCGCCACAATCGCAGACTCCCAAGTGGTGCCTAAAGCAAAAATCGCCACTTCGGCATCTTCCATGTTGAAAGTTTCCAAAATATTGTATTGCCGCCCTGTGAGTTTGGCAAAATCGTTAAAGATTTCCTCCAGCACCGCACTAGACTCCATGATGGCGTGGTGCAATTTGGCTTTGTGCTCAAAATGCCACTCCTCTTCTGCCTGGGCACCATAGCTTACGGGTTTATCAAAGTCGAGCATGGGGTGCACGCCCACATAGTCGCCCACAAATTTATAGGCGACATGGTCGGCTAGAGGACGGACATTTTGCACGGTGTGCGAAGACAAAAATCCGTCTTGATGCACCATGACAGGCACTCTAACCCCCGTGTGTTCGGCAAGTTTAAACGCCATTAAAGTGAAGTCATAGACCTCTTGGGGGTTACAGGTGCAAAGGCTGATCCAACCGCTATCCCTCCCCAAATACATGTCCGAGTGGTCGCAGTGGATGTTTAAGGGCGAAGCCAAAGCGCGGTTAGCGACATTTAGGACAATGGGTAAACGCATGCCTGAAGCTTGGTAAAGCACTTCAACCATTAAGGCAAAGCCCTGTGAGCTTGTGGCGGTGCTGACCCTTCCGCCCGCCGCAGCTGCGCCCACGCACGCGCTCATGGCCGCGTGCTCAGACTCCACCAAAACAAACTCGCCATCGATGTAGCCATTGTCTTTAAAAGAGCCGTAATTTTGGATAATGGGCGTAGAGGGGGTGATGGGGTAAGCCGCCACGACATCTACTTGTGCTTGTCTTAAAGCGTGCGCACTCGCCGTGCAGCCATCCCACGCTTCCACGCCGTTTAAATGGTAACTAGAAGCCATTATAACCCCCCTCTGTGCGGTAACTTTTCTTTTTAAGTCCCTCGGCTTTTTGTGGCCACTTGGCAAGAGCCTCTTGCTCGGACTCTAAATTGTCAAACATTAACAGAGATTTGGGGTTAGTGGGGCAAACATCTACACACACCCCGCAACCCTTGCAATGTTCGTAGTCAATGCCGCTCATTTTGCCCTCTCGCGAGAGGATGGACGCATCGGGGCAGTAAACCCAACAATTAAAGCAGTTGATGCAAACCTCTTTGTTGTGCACGGGTTTTTCTACGCGCCAGTTCGCCACGCTCGCTGTAAAAGAGCTGTTTGTGGTGTAGGTGCGCTCGTTGTTGTGCTTGCCTAATTCCTCTTGCCCTTGTTTCTCAAAGGGGAAGAGCACCGCCCCTGCTTCAAATTCTTGCCAGTTTTTCATGGTTGTTCCTTATTGCACTTGGGCATAGGCGTGGTCGATGGCGAGCATGTTCGCATCGATCAAAGCTTGAGGCATTTTTTTACCCAAAACCTCTTTAAATGTGTTTTTAAAAAACTCCAACTCCAGCATGCCAGACACCTTCATCAAAGCCCCAAGCATAGGGGTGTTTGGGATGGGTCTTTTGATTGTGTCCATCGCAATTTTAATGCAATTTAAGGTGAAAACCTTCTTGCTTGCCAGCTCGGGTTTTTTAGCAAACAACTCATCCTTGCTTAAATGCGTGGTGATGATGTAGGTTGTGTCGGGTTTTTCATCTTCTGTAATGTCGGCAATGAAGGTGAGCCCTGGGTCGATCACCAACACATAATCGGGGTGCATAAACTTTTCGTGGTTTAAAATGGGCTCAGAGTCGATGCGGTTATACGCCGTCATCGCCGCCCCCCTTTTAGCCGACCCATAGACCGCAAAGCCTTGCACTTCTTTACCCGTAGTGGTGAGCACATCGGCTAAACCCTTTGCACCCGTAACTGCACCCTGACCAGCGCGTGCGTGCCATCGAATTTCTAGCATCTTTCTCCTTTTCCATAGACAACAAAAAGTCCATTATTGAGGGAGCAATTATACAAAATTTTTAGTAAACTTACGCAAAATCAAGGAGATTGTAAGAATATAACCCTTATCCCACCCGCGCCCTAGAGCCCTAGCTTTAACTAGGCAGATTCATCAAAGGGTGGTGCCCTTGGGACTTTAGGCATCAACTTTAGCAGTGAGAAACACAGGACTCCTAGCAGAGCACTCCTGCTTGAAGACACGATTCTGGGCTAAAGTTAAATCTCCTCACTTTAGTTATAGGGAGTATGTCAAACCAATACAAACAACGCCAAAAAAGCACATAGCTAAGTTAGAAAGCGCGCTCCATCTAACAAGGGAGGGCACAATCCTTTTTCCTAGCTCATTTGCGCCCCGTTTTCGGCATTTTGTAGCCAAATGAAGACCTCCACCACGCTGGCGTACAACTCTGGGGGTATGGGTGTGTCTAGACGCACATCTAAAAGAGAGTTCACGAGGGCTTCATTGCAAAAAAGGGGGACATCAAAGGCTTTGGCTTTCTCTACGATCGCCTTGGCGATCTGCCCCACCCCGCTAGCCACGACCTTAGGTGCGGCATCTTGCCCGATGTTGTAGGCGAGGGCTACGGCTTTTGGCATCCCCATTTAATAGCCCATCGCTAAGGAGTCGCACACCGCCCACGAAAGGGGATTTTGGCGTTTATTCAGGTGCGCCACCGCCCTCACCAGCATGTCGCTTTCAATATTCACTCTGTGCCCGGGCTTGTAGGTGTTAAACAAAGTGTGTTTAAAAGTGTGGGGGATGATGACTAAAGAAAAGCTGTCGTTATCAATGCCCGCTAAAGTCAAGCTCACCCCGTCTATGGCGATCGAGCCTTTGGGGATACACAGCTCTAAAATAGCAGGGGGGGCTTGGATGCTTATCTCCACTTGGCTCTCCTCTTTGAACACATGCTTGATCACCCCCACCCCATCAATATGCCCTTGCACAAAATGCCCATCAAAGCGATCGCCTGCCTTTAAAGCCGGCTCGACATGCACGCTTTGGCCGGCTTGGTAGTTTTCTAGCGCAATTTGCGCCTGCGTGTGTGCGCTCATCTGCACGCTAAAGCCCCCCTTAAAGAGAGAAACCGCTGTGAGACACACCCCATTGATAGCGATGCTATCGCCTATTTTAGGCTTGTGTGCGCTCTTTAGACACAAAACCCCATTCTGAAAGCTAAGGATTTGCGTTACTTCATGGATCAATCCGCTAAACATGTGCACCTTTTGTATCGTTTTAGGGTATCGATCCCTCAATTATAGTACAATAGAGCTTTTTTACTCTAAAGGAGCCAAATGTTAGAGCTGATCGACACCCATTGCCACTTAGACCACGCCCACTACCTAGCCGATGTGCTCGAAGTTTTAAGCAACGCTAAAGAAGCCGGTGTAACAACCGCCATCATCCCCGCTGCCAGCCCCAAAGACCTAGCCCGCGCCATCGCACTTTGTGAAGAAAACCAAAACCTTTACTTTGCCGTGGGCGTACACCCTTTAGACCTAGAAGATTTTAATTTGGATTTTTTAAAGGCGCACATCAACCATCCCAAATGTGTGGCGGTGGGGGAGTGTGGGCTAGACTACCACTATAAAAACGACCCCACCACCAAAGCCACCCAAAAAGAAGTTTTTAAAGCCCAAATCGCTTTAGCTTTAGAGTACAACAAACCTTTAATCGTGCACATTAGAGAAGCCAGCGCAGACGCGCACGCGATTTTAAAAGAACATCCAAAACTTAAGGGCGTGTTGCATTGCTTTAATGGGGATGCACTTTTACTAGAGTTAGCGCACAATTTTTACTACGGCATCGGGGGGGTGGCGACCTTTAAAAACGCCAAAACCTTAGTGGAGATTTTGCCACAAATCCCCCTAGAACGCTTGCTTTTAGAAACCGATGCGCCCTACTTAACCCCACACCCCTTTAGAGGACAGCGCAACGAACCTAAATACATCCCCCTGATTGCCGAAAAACTCGCCAAGGTGCGCCAAATGCGCCTAGAAGATTTGGCGCAAAACACGACCGCCAATGCCCAAGCGCTCTTTAACTTAAAGGTGTCTTGATGTTTGAATCTTTATTAAAGCCCTTGGGCGTTGTTTGTTGTTTAAGCTTGTCTTTGTGTGCCACGCCCCCCGCAATCAACAGCGTGAGTTTAAAAACCCTCAATGCCTTTGGCGTGGATGCCGACTTTCTCGCAAACAGTGCAAACACGGACACTTTAGAGAGTGTGCAACAAACCTTTGATAGATTATTGCAACACTACGATGCCAATGGGGTGTTTATCCCCACAATTAAAAGCATGCTTTTGCAAGCCAATATCCCTGTTGAGTTTTTGTTTTTGGCCATGGCGGAGTCTAAATTTTCGGTGCGGGCTTACAGCGTCAAAAGGGCGGTGGGCATCTGGCAGTTCATGCCAGAAACCGCCAAAATGTTAGGCCTAAAAGTCAGTGCCCTTGTGGACGAGCGGCGCGACCCGATCAAGAGCACCCAAGCGGCGATCACCTACTTTAAAATGCTTTACAAACAAACCCACCAGTGGTATTTAGTGGCGATGGCCTACAACTATGGGCTCAGACGGGTTTTAGAGGCGATCCAAGCCGCCGGCACAGACAACATCAATGTTTTGCTAGACGACAATAAAAAATACTTGCCCCAAGAAACCCGCCACTACATCCGCTCTATTTTAAGCCTCGCCATTGCCTTCAATAATTTAGACACAGAGGGCAAGAAGGCGTATTTACTCAACAGAGGAGCACGCCAAACTTTGGCGAGTGTGTGGGTGAAGGGCGGGACCTTGCTTAGCCAAGTCGCCAACGCAGCACATTTGTCCATAGCACAGGTGAGGGCCTACAACCATCAGTTTAGATACAACTTTTCACCCGTAGGCGCGCCTAGCATGGTTTATATCCCCTATGAAAATCTAGCCTATTTTAGACAACACTACAAACCCAAAAGCTACATTGTGCAAGTCCTCAGCCACAAGGTCAGGCCCAGAGAAACCCTCTATTCGATTGCTAGAAAATTCCACAGCTCTGTAGCCCTAATCAAATACACAAACAACCTCAAAGGTCTTTACTTGAGTCGCAAACAAAAGCTCATCATCCCCGTGCTAAGTCCCCAAATCCGCCACCTGAAAGTGGCGCAAAACGAGGTGCTATGAAATTGTATTACTTCAGCCATTTGGTGCTCGCCACTGCCGCTTTTATGGGTTGTGCTAAGGATTCAGCAGGGCAACAAAACTACGCCCTTTTTGACAAGCATGAAAGCTTGCGCGCCTATGAAGATGCAAGGGATTTTGACGGCACAATTCCGCCTAAAAAGCATTTCTCTTTTTTCCACCACCACAAAGGAAAACACAGCAACAACCCGCCCCACAATGCGCATGTGTCTGAGAGCAGCTTGACGGCGGGGATGATCGATTCGGCGGCGATGCAACGGGCAACCATGCGCCCTTACAGAGTGGGAGGCAAGACCTACTACCCTACACAGGTGAAAGTCGGGCAAATTTTTGACGGGTATGCTAGTTGGTATGGGCCAAACTTTCACGCCAAAAGGACCAGCAATGGTGAGACCTACAACATGCACGCCCACACCGCCGCCAATAAAATCTTACCCATGAACACGATTGTTAAGGTTACCAATAAGGACAACAACAGAAGTACGATTGTGCGCATCAACGATAGAGGGCCCTTTGTGCGTAACCGCATCATCGACCTTTCCAACGCCGCTGCCCATGACATTGCGATGGTGGGCAAGGGGGTCGCCCCTGTGCGTTTGGAGGTGATTGGCTTTGGGGGGGTGGTGGCGAAACAATATGCCCCTTCTTTGGCACAAAACAAACAAGCCAAGACCCTACAAAAAGAGTTTAAGGTGGGCGAGAGTCAAAAGAGTTACAGTGGGGGCAACTTCTCTTTGCAAGTGGGAGCGTTTTCCAACAAACAGGGGGCTCAGAGTGCCGAGAATGCCCTACAATCCCATTTGAAAAGCACCAATTACTCTAGCACAATTGTGGAGGGTGTGAAAAACGACAAGCCCATTTATCGGGTGTTCATCAAGGGCTTTAAAAGTCAAGAGGAGGCCAGCGACTACGCCAAGAGCCTCAACAGACCCAGCTTTTTGGTGCGTGAATAGGTGCGTGCAAATCCTGTTTGGATTTTCTTCATCGGTTTGGCGGTGGCGATGGGGGGCTTGATTTTGTTTTTCTTGCGCCCCCAAAGACAAGCCCCCACCTTTAGCGGGGATTTTGCTAAAATCGAGTTGCATGGCTTTAGCGCCTTTGAGAGCAGTGCCACCAGCACGGATTTGAACATTAAAGGTGTTAGGGCGTTGCAATTTAACGACCACGAAGTGCTTTACGACTTTGTTTTGAGCAAGTTTGACAATGATAGCCAAGTTTTAGAGCACGCTAGAGGGGAGGTTTTGATCAGACACAACGATTTATACAACTTCCCCAAAGGGGTGCTTTACACGACCAGCAATCACGAGAGTTTTTGGAGTCAAAAAGGGGTTTATGACAACGCCAAACAGAGCTTCCAAGGAGAGGGTAATTTCTTATTAAATGGCCCCGAGGGGCATGTGAGCGGGCAAAACATCGCCTACAACCATAAAACCCAA
Source organism: Helicobacter sp. NHP19-003 (assembly GCF_019703305.1). NCBI lineage: Bacteria > Pseudomonadati > Campylobacterota > Epsilonproteobacteria > Campylobacterales > Helicobacteraceae > Helicobacter > Helicobacter gastrocanis. The sequence continues at coordinate 357,191 of NZ_AP024814.1, forward strand.
GTCTTGCAAGCCAAGAGCATCCACGCCCTCATCAACTTAGCAGAGGCACAGCACCCCAAAGGGCGGCATACACGGAGCTTTAAATTTTGAAAAGACTAGGGTGCTTATGGCTCTTTTGTGGCTTGTTGTGGGCTGTGCCCTTAAAAGAAACCTTAGAGGTTACAGCGGATAAATTCACCGCCAATGAGCAAAAGAAAACTACAATCATACAGGGCAATGTCCACATTAAAAAGGGCAAGGACACGCTCACGGCAAATGAAGTGATCATTTACACCAACGACAAACGCAAACCCACCAAGTACGAGGCGATCGGCGATGTGCATTTCCACTTATTTACAGAGGATGGGCGGGAGGTCAAGGGGCATTCGGATCGCTTGATTTATGATGCCATTAAGCAAGAGTACCGCCTGCTGCAAAATGCGGTGGTGGATGAGGTGGGCAAGGTTAACTCCGTGAAAGGCGAGGAGATCATTTTAAGCAAAGAGCACGGCTATGCGGATGTTTTGGGGGGCAAAGACAAGCCGGCGACCTTTGTCTTTGATATGGAGGACATCCAAAAAGAACAAAAAAAGCAAAAGGCCAAAAAGCATGTTAAAGAACAGCCCAAGCCTTAAAGTCTTAGAGAGCCACTTTGTGTGCTCGGCCACAAATATAGCACAAACCCCCCCCACGCACCTGCCTGAAGTGGCGTTTTTGGGGCGCAGTAATGTGGGTAAAAGCTCCTTCATCAACCAGATTTTAGGGCGCAAAATCGCCAAGAGCTCAGCCACCCCGGGCAAAACCCAAATGGCAAATTTCTTTGCCACGACTTGGCAGATGGGCGATGAGAAAGTCGCCTTTGGGTGCATCGACTTGCCCGGCTTTGGGTATGCTAAAGTGTCTAAGGGTTTGCAAGAAGAGTGGGGAGCGTTTTTATGTGCCTTATTGCAGCAACGCCCCAGCATTAAATTATTCTTGCACCTCATCGATGCCAGACACCCCCAATTAAACCTAGATCAACAAGTGCAAGCGTTTTTACAAAGTTTCATCAAGCCAGACCAGCAAATCCGCTGTGTTTACACAAAGTTTGACAAACTCACCAGCCACGCCAAGCACACCCTGCTGCAAGAACACCCGGGGGCGTTGGTGAGCGTGCTAAAGCCATCTACACTCAAGCCCAAATTTGGGTCTTTAGAACACTTGCAAACCACTTTATTGAACGCATTGTTGGGGCGCATATGCGCTTAAGGTTAACCTACACCCATTGCACCTTATATGTCTTAGGCTTTTATCTTTACAGCAATTTACAAGCACTCTACCCCATTTACCCCCCCCTTCTTAGTCTGCTTTTTATGCTGTATAAAAACAGAGGAGAGGTGCGCTTGCAAGACCGCTATATCCTCTGTATTTTTGCGTGTTTATTGCTCTTTGAGGCGATCAATCAAGAACCGTTAGGTGTACTGATTTTGCTCTTTATCCTATATGAAAAGATCGTTTTGCAATTCGTTTTGAGGACATTTGAAGAGCATATTTTATGGGAGGTTTTCCATATGGTGGCCGTCTATGTGCTCTACACTTTATTGCTCGCCACTTTGCATGACACGCCCCTAGCCCCTTGGGATCGGCTTTTAACCTACAGCGCACTTGAGTTCATTTTGTGGAGGGCGTATGCAAGAGCTTAGATTCCGCTTCATCTTTGGATTTTTAGCACTTGTGTGGGCGATTCTACTCCTGCGCATCTTCATCTTGACGATCAAAACCAACGACTACTTCGAACAACTCGCCCTGCGCAACATGACCAAAAAAGAAATCTTAGTCCCCACAAGGGGGCTCATCTTAGATCGCAACCACCAACTGCTTGCCATGAACGAGCTGGGTTTTAGCATTTCTCTAGTCCCCGCCCTCAAAAAAGCCCAATTACAACAAGAATTAGAGCTTTTACAACGCCACTTCCCCACCCTAGACACCCAAACCGCCGCTCAAAACTACCACAAACAAAACTCTGTCTACAACCACAACGCCATCCAAATTTTAGATTTTATCCCCTACGACCAAATGCAAACCCTCTACCCAAAGCTCATTTTAGACCCTAAAATCACCATATCCCCTGCCAACAAGCGCCACTACCCGGGCAATTCTCTAGCCTCGCATGTTTTGGGCTACTTAGGGGCAGCTGATGCCAAGGACATACAAACCGACCCTAAGAGTCAATACACCCACACCATCGGCAAAACGGGTTTAGAAAAAGAGTACAACGATTTCTTGCAGGGAGAGATGGGCTATAAGCTGGTGAGTGTGAACGCCCTAAACCAAGAATTAAAGGTCTTAGAAGAAAAGCAACCCCAAACCAACAACGACTTGGTTTTGACTTTAGACAAACGCTTGCAGGAAAAAGCCGATTTGCTCTTTGTGGATAAGGTGGGGGCGGTGGTGGTGATGGATGCGCATACAGGGGCAATTTTAGCTGCGGGCAGCTACCCCGAGTACAACCTCAACAATTTCATCGGCGGGATCAGTGTGGCGCACTGGAGAGAGTTGCAAGACAACATCTACAACCCCCTATTAAACCGCCTCATCAATGGGCTTTACCCTCCCGGCTCTGTGGTGAAAATGGGCTCGGCTTTGAGCTTTTTAGAATACCTGCCCATCACGGAGCAAACCGAGGTCTTTGCCCCCGGCTACATCGAGGTGGGCAAACGCAAATTCCGCGACTGGAAGGCGGGCGGGCATGGCAAAACGAATTTATACAAAGCACTTAAAGAATCCGTAGATGTCTACTTTTATAAATTTGCCCAAGACATTTCCATTGACAATTTAACCAAGACTTTCCGCCAAATGGGTTTTGGGCAAAAAACGGGTGTGGATTTGCCCAACGAGTTTATCGGGATTTTGCCCGACCCCGGCTGGAAGATGAAACGCTTTGGGGATATTTGGAATATGGGCGACACTCTCATCACCTCTATTGGACAAGGCTCGTTTTTAACCACACCCTTGCAAGTGGCTAATTACACCGCTTTGATCGCCTCGGGCAAGTTACCCACCCCTCACTTTGCGCTCAAGGGCAACTTTAAAGTGAAGGATGTTCTTGACAATTTTCAAAAATCCAAACTCCCCGCCCTAAGACGGGGGATGTATGAAGCTTGCAGCACACAAGGGGGGACTGGCTATCACACCACAAGAGGGGTTAAAGTCGCTTTGGCGTGCAAGACAGGTACAGCGCAGGTCGTGGGGATCGATCAAGACACCATCAAGCGCGTGAAGGAGGAGCAAATGGAGTACTTCCACCGCTCACATGCGTGGATGACTGCCTTCTTGCCTTTCAAGAATCCTAAATATGTGATCACCGTTTTAGTGGAGCACGGCGAGGGGGGGAGCAAGGATGGCCCCATTGTCAAGGCAATGGCCAACGCTTTAGTGGATTTGGGCTATCTCAAGCCCACCGCCCATTAAAGTTCTTTGGTGAAAAACATGCTAGAACCCGGGCTGTTTTTGTTTTATTGATAAGGGCTTAACAAGTGAGCGTTTTAGATAAGCGGGGGGGAGCTTTACCTTTATAATTGGTCTACGACATTGGTGTTGCCATTGAAGAAAGGTCTATTGCCAAGCTAGCGCCACGGTGCAGCGCAATGTCAAAGGCTTCCAAATCACCTTAGACGGGCTTAAAGAGCAACATGACAAAAGCTGCCTTTGGGGTGAGTGCAGCGGAGATATTATGTGTAATTGCGGCGACCTTTTGTGTGGCTGTGGTTTTCAGCCTTGTTTGTGCCTTTGAGGCTTGGCCCCGCCCCAACCCACTAAAGACACTCTAAAATCTCTCGCAAATCTAGGGTTTGCGCCACGAAAGTGGCGGCTTTTTTGGTGATCTCTTTGGCATTGAAGGCCACGCTGACATCGGCGCGTTTAAACATGCCGATGTCATTAGCCCCATCGCCCACCACTAAAGTGTGTTTGGCGTTTAGCAAACTTTGTAAGCTGGCTAAAATCTCCGCCTTAGAGTCCCCACGCATTAAGGGCCCGCTCACCTCTCCTGTCAAGACCCCACTTTCCACATGCAAAGTGTTGCTAAAATCCGCATCCAAGCCCAGCTTTTCTTTAAAATAGCCCGTAGCCCACTTAAAGCCCCCACTAAGACACACGACTTTATAACCCAAGTCGTGCAAACCCTGCACCACCTCAAGTGCGCCCGTGTGCAAGGGCAAGTTTTGGCAAATCTGTTGTGCATGTTGTGCGTCCATGCCCTTGAGCAAACTAGCCCGGTTAAGTAGGCTCGTGTAAAAGTCCGCCCTACCCGCCATCGCCAGCTCTGTGGCGTTTGTAACTTCTTGGCCCACGCCATAACCCTTTGCCAACTCTTCAATCGTTTCAGCATTAACCAAAGTTGAATCAAAATCAAAAACGGCTAATTTCATGTGCGTATCCTTTACGAGGGTATTCTAGCGCAAAAGTTTATTTGGGATTCATGTTGTTTGCATTAGTATAGGGGGTTTTAAGACTCTCCGGCAGAAATCCCACTCGTCTTTAGCGGGTGGGATGAATGCCCCCTACCCTTGATTTTCTATGTATCTTTTGATGGTTTCTGGGTTAGCTTCTCCTATGGAACAGGCAAAAAATCCATCTGTCCAAAATTTTTGTTCTTTCCAAAAATGCTTGCGTAAGAACGGGATAAATCTTGGTTCTCTCCAAACTCTATAAGTAGTCATCTGCTTGATCCGCAAGATAATGGAACTGATAGACACCCTAGGGATATATTGAATCATCAGGTGTAGATGATCTTTATCTGTCTCCATTGCTATGATGATAAAATCTGAACTTTCCTCTATCTCTTCAAGCACAGACTTTATAAAAATAGCCACATCTCCTACGAGCAACTTTTTTCTGTATTTACACACTAAAATCAAATGGGCTTTTAGATTATGTTTGCTCCTGTTTGTGGACAAATAGCCTTTGAGTTTGTAATGGTTTTCTTTCATAGCTCTACCTCAAAAATATTTTATAAAATTATGTTATAATGATGTAAAGTTAAGGCGTAAGAAATTGCTTAAAGCAATAAAGTTTAGAATTTATCCCACCATAGAGCAAAAAACCTTGATACACAAGCACTTTGGCTGTGCTAGGGTGGTCTATAACTACTTTTTAGCATACCGCCAAAAGCAATACGCACAAGGCATTAGAGAAAATTACTTTAGCATGCAAAAGGCGCTCACTACTCTCAAAAAACAAGAGGCTTACGCTTACCTAAGTGAATGCAACTCTCAAAGCTTGCAAATGGCACTAAGACAGCTGACAACAGCCTTTGATAGGTTTTTCTCTAAGCTGGCAGATTATCCTAGATTCAAATCTAAAAAGCATGCGAAGCAGTCTTTCTGTGTCCCGCAACACTTAGAGATGGATTTAGGCAACAACCAAGTCAAGCTACCCAAATTCAAAGAAGCTATTAAAGCCAAGTTTCATAGGCATTTGCCTACAAACTCTATCGTCAAACAGGGGTTTATCTCTTGCGTAGCAGATAAATACTATCTCTCTATAAGCTATGAGGATAATGAGCCTGAACCTAAACCCACAACTATCAAAAAAGCTGTGGGTTTAGATATGGGTTTAGAGTCTTTAGTGATAGCCAGTAGTGGCGTGCTCTATCCCTATAAAAAGTTTTTCCAGAATCTACAAACCAAACTCACTAAAGCGCAAAGGAGATTGTCTAAGAAACTAAAAGGTTCTAGTAATAGAAAAAAACAAGCCAAGAAAGTGGCACAAATCCACGCTTCTATCAGGAATAGCAGAGAGGACTACCTACATAAAATCAGTAATGAGATAACCAATCAATACGATTTGATAGCAGTAGAAACCTTGAAAGTTAGGAATTTGGTCAAAAACCACAAACTAGCTAAGAGCATTGCCAATGCCAGCTGGTCTAGGCTCATTAGTCTATTAGAATATAAGGCTGGTTGGAAGGGTAAAACCCTTATCAAAATTGACCAATACTTCCCTAGCTCTCAAATCTGCTCGACCTGTGGGAGCAACACAGGTAAAAAGCCACTGCCTATTAGAAATTTTATCTGCCCTTGTTGTCAAACATACCACCACAGAGACCTAAACGCTAGCATCAATATCAGAAACTATGCTTTGGGAATGCTAGATGAGCGACACGCTATCAAGGTAGATAAAACTAGGGTAGGGATTACCCGAAGTTACGCTTGTGGAGATTCCGCTAACGGGGCTGTAACCAAGTATGGCTACATACTGGATACTGCTAGTTATGGATCGTTGAAGCAAGAAGCCCACCCGTCTTTAGCGGGTGGGTGATTCACATAACTTAAGGAGTTTTTATGATTGATTTGTGTACGCCGTTTGACAGGGGGGGGTGGTAACTCTCCGTTTTCCCTTTCTAACCCTCAGGTTTAACCCCACGGAAAGGGGTCTTCATGCCATTTTTTAGCCACAAAAAACAGGATGATACATCCACTCAGGAATTCATCGCTGGGCTTAAGGAGCGTAACCACGAATTGGGCGCTATTTACAACGCTATAGACCGCTCGATGGCGATCATTGAGTTTGACACAGATTGTAGGGTCATCACAGCCAATGAGAATTTTTTAAAGCTCATGGGTTACACTTTGGAGGAAATCAAGGGCAGGCAGCATTCGATTTTCTGCGACCCTAAATTAGTGGCTTCGGCCGAATACACACAAGTTTGGAATCAACTCCGTAATGGGCAGTTTAAGCAGGGCACCTTCAAACGCATCACAAAAGCCGGTCAAGAAGTGTTTTTGGAATCCACTTATAACCCCGTGCTAGACAATCAGGGCAAGGTGGTGAAGGTCGTTAAAATCGCCACAGATGTAACCGCACGCATCTTAGAGTTTAACGATTTGCGCGCCGTCTATAATGCCGCTTTAGCGTCTATGGCCTTAGTTGAGTTTGACATAGAAGGTAAAGTTTTAAACGCCAATGAAAACTTTTTAAAGGTGATGGGTTACAGCTTAGAAGAAATCAAGGGCAAACACCATTCTATGTTTTGCGATCCCGAGTTTGTCAAAAGCCCTCAATACACCGAGTTTTGGCAACATTTAAAATCGGGGCAATTCACACAAGGGACTTTTAAGCGCATCACAAAAGCGACCAAGGCGGTGTATTTGGAGGCAAGTTATAACCCCGTTTTTGACAACGAAGGCAAGATTTATAAATTCATTAAATTTGCGCTAGATGTTACAGACAAAGAAGAAAAAATTTTCATGACTTTGAATTTAATTAAAGACAACCAACGCTTAACCAGCGAGGGGAACACCATGATTGAAAAAACCACAAACAATATCCAAAGCGTGGTCAGCAACATGAAAAACAATGTGATGCTAGTGGACAACTTGAGCGCACAATCCGATTCGATCAGCTCCATCACCCAGACCATTAGAGACATCGCCGATCAAATCAACTTATTAGCCTTAAATGCCGCCATTGAAGCCGCCAGAGCGGGCGAGCACGGACGGGGCTTTGCTGTGGTGGCAGATGAAGTGAGAAAACTCGCCGAACGCACGGGCAAGTCCGTTACAGAGATTGCAGCCATCATCGGCTCCATCAGAGAAATCACCGCCCAAGTCGTTACAAACATCAGTATGGGTGCAGAAGAATCGGAGAAAACCCTAGATCTCTCTTACCAAACAAAAGAGCTTGTCGAGGAGATCAAAACTGCGAGCGATAGAGTGGCTCAGGGCATCGGGGTGGTTTGATGTTAAGGCCCCCTTGCGGGCTTAAAATCTATCGGTGCTCTTGTCCCCACTGGGCCACTCCTTAAAGTGGGGCGGATACGGCCTGCACTTTTACATCCGCTTTTAGGAGATGTCCAACAAGGACCCCACGCACTTGCTTCAGCAAAGACAACACCCGTTTAACAACTTAAGGCTTTTGGCCATCTTTGGCCCACACAAACTTGTATGCTTGGATAGATTGTGCTATGATCTATCCATCTTAGCGAGTACTTGTAGTGAAGTGCCCAAATGCTAAAGACATTTGGACTTCCTAGGCTGATGTTGCCCGCAGGGAGAGTTTGGTTCTCGCTCTGTGCCCTATAGTAGGGATTTTACAGAGTTTGAGCTCCAACGCATTCCCTACAGGTCTCACACATCGTATCTCCAAAGGCGTAACTTTCGGCACTTCCTGCCGTAGATACAAATGTATGGAGATATTGTATCACGAATTAGTGGCATTCATCCCATCCGCTAAAGACGAGTGGGATTTCTGCCGAGGAGTTTTAAAAGGGTCATTATGGAAGTTAAAAAAGGCTTATTTTTCATGGCTTTGGGAGCGTTTAGCTTTGGGGTGATGAATGCTCTCATTAAAATCACAAGTCAGCACTACTCCCCCCTTGAAAATGTCTTTTACCGCGCCTTGTTTATGATCATTTTCATGGGCTTGCTCTACTTCACCAAGCCTTTTAAATTTGGAGCGCATAAACAGGGCGGCGGCAAAATCCTCGCGTGGCGCATGGTGCTAGGGGCGGTGGCTATGGTTCTCTTGTGTTACAACATTTACACCATGCCCCTAGGCACCGCGATCGCCTTTGGGCAAAGCGCGCCCATTTACGCGATCTTCATTGCATGGTTGGTGTTTAAAGAACCTTTGACTTGGCGTTTAGCCATAGCGGGAGTTTTGGGGCTTTTGGGCGTGATGCTCATCGCCAACCCGCACACCAGCGGATTGACCTTTGGTTTGATTGTGTGCGGGGTGCTGAGTGCCCTGTTTAAGGCCATCGCTTACACAAGCCTTAGCCAGCTGAAGGCCTACTACGACAGCGGGTTTGTGATCTTTGTCTTTGCGCTCTTTTTGTGCGCCATTGGGGCTTTGGGGCTGTTTTTAAATGTACCACCCTTTGCCACAGGGCATCACCCCTTACGCTTTAGTGGAGCGTGGTGGCAATGGGACATTTGGTTGTTGATGGGTATGAGCTTTTTTGGCACTTTGGGGCAGTATTTTTTAACCAGAGCCTATATGTGCGCGCCCGCCGGACTAGTTTCACCCATCGATTATACCCGTTTACTTTGGGCAACTCTCTTTGGCGTGTGGCTGGGTGATCCGTGGTTGGGATTTTATGAAGGGCTTGGCATGGCACTTGTGGTGGGCTCGGGGCTGCTCATCATCTTTAATAAAAAGAAGTGATGTCAGGGTTTATTTTTTTAGGGTATAATGCGATCCTTTAAGCTTTAAGGATTTTTATGTTTACTCCAAATCGCCTTAAAACCCTTGAGTAGTCTCCCCCAAAACACCCCCACGGCAATCTACCATTTGTGCTTGGGGTTGCTTGTGGTGCTTAGTCTGGGCTTAGGGGTGTATAAAAGTTTAGAAATTTCTGTGAGTTATCAAGAAGCCTTGCTTTACTTTGGTACGCCGCATTTTTTCTTTGACAAAATCCTTTTAAACGCCCTGCACGCCTTTGTGGATAGTGCCTTGTTGCCCAAAGACTTAGCCCTACGCTTGCCCGGCCTGCTCTTGCACAGCTTGAATCTTGTTTTGATGTACATTTTAAGCATGCGGCTGTGTGCCCAAAAGCCCTACGACCCGCTCTTAGCGGCCATCACCTTTGCCCTCTTGCCCGGCGTGCAATTAGGGGCGATTTTGCTAGGCAAGGCGAGCCTGCTTCTCACCCTGGGACTTTTGTGCCTGCTCTTGTTTAAGACATCTTTGATTTATCTCTTGGCGGGTCTAGCCACATTCTTAGACGCGAGTTGTGCGGTGTTGCTGGTCGGGCTCTTGCTCAACGCCCTCAAACACAAACAGCGGCTGCTTGGGGGGTATTTGTTTTGTGCCTTTTGTGTGAACTTTTACACCTTTGCGCCCATAGCGGGCATCCCACAGGGCTTTTTCTTAAACACCCTCTTTTTAATGCTCATCCTCTACTCTCCCTTTTTATGCATTTACTATCCTTACACTTTGTACGCTCAAGTGGTGAAAGATTACAAGCAAGAAAACTTAGTGGGGACTGTGGGGGCGGTGGGGTTTTGTTTGCCCCTCTTGCTCTCGTTGCGTCAAGAGCTAGACCCCACATTTTTGAGCTTTGGAGCTTGTGGCATGCCCATTTTATTGCAACGCGCCCTCTCTAGCATCCGCTTGCATTTACGCATTTTCCGCAGCCACTATCGAATCCGTTATAGTTTGGTTTTTGGTACACTCTTGCTTGAAAGTGTGTTGCTGTGGGGTGGGGGGTATAACCGGTTTGTGCGTACCCACTATGTCGCCAAAGAATTGGCCAGTGCCCTTAAAAGCCGCGGGATTCATAACATCAACACCCTATCGCCTAAAATGGCCCTCAGGCTCAAATTCTATGGAATCGGTTTTGGAGGGGATTTATACTTGATCCAACAAGACCAGCGCGCAGACATAGAGATCTGCTACAAGCACAAAGTGGCTGCCCGTTACGCGGTGCTGCAAAAACGCCCCTAAGTTTCTATGATTTTAGGCACAATAAAATAGCCCTCTTGGGCCTTTGGGGCGTGGGCTAAGATGTCTTGAGAGATTTGGGGGTTGTGCACCACCTTATCCTCTCTTAGAGGGGTTTTCAAATCGTCCTTTAGCTCTATGCCCTCTAAGTCCATTTGGTTCAAATTGTCCACAAACTCCAACACTTCCTTTAAATGCCCCTTCAAGCTCTCGTATTCGGCGGGGGCGATCTCTAGCATGGAGAGTGTGGCGAGTTTGTTTAACAGCATGTCGTCAATTTGCATGCATCTCCTTTAGTTGTGGTGGTTACAGGCAGCCTTGTGGCAGAGCGGGTGGCATTCTTCATCGGTGTTTGCAAGGTTTGCATGCCGGATGTCTGAAGCCAGCTCCAAAACGGGGCGCACATCCTCCAAGCCCAGCCCCTCCCCACTGATGATCTCTTGATAACTCTTGGTGTATAAATCCTCTAGCCCATGGCTAAAGTCGATTTCTTGCCCTTCTAAGACCAAAGAGCGGTAGGAGCTGCTGCGGTGCAGGCCTAGTTTAGCGGGGTTGATCGAAAGAAACCACGACACATGGGCGTGCTCTAAATGCAAAGCCCCGCCGATGCAATCGTGTTCGTGCACATGCACTACAAAATCCACCACCGCCCCAAAGATGTCTAATAAAATGTCCAAGAAGTGGATACACAGATTCAACGCCAGTCCTCCGCTACGCTCCTCATCGCCTTTCCACGAATTGAAATACCACTTGCCCCGCAAGATCAAATAGGTTAAAGAGATGTTGTAGATTTTATCCGGCTCGTCTAAGAGCGTGGCCTGCACATTTTTTTTAAGGTCGATGATGCTGGGGTGTAGGCGCAACTGCATGATGTTAAACACCCGTTTGTTGTATTTTTTCTCTAAATTGCGAATCTCATCAAGTTCACCCGGATCTAAGACTAAGGGTTTTTCACAAATGACATTGATCCCGTGGTTTAGAGCAAATTCAATGTGTTCAAAGTGCAGATAGTTGGGCGTGCAAATCACCATAAAATCTAAAAACTTCTCTGCGGCCTTGCACTCTTGCAGGTATTGGTGCAGGTCCCCTAGGCTGGTGAAAAACTCACAATCTAGGTAGTATTGATCTAAAACCCCCACGCTGTCGTGCACATCTACGGCGCAATCTAAGACATGCCCTGTTTCATAAATGGCCTTTATGTGCTTGGGCGCGACAAACCCCCCCACCCCGATGATCCCAAACAGCATGCACTCTCCTTTTAATGGCTGATCCTAAAAACCTCCATGCTAGCAAAACTCCCTTAGGGTGTTCTTTAATATTGGTAGGAGATCTCAAAGCGGGCGTTGAAGCCGGGCTCGGGCAAAGCCATGCGGATGTGGCCGTTGCGCGCCACCATGTCTTCGTGAGGCGCGTCTGCGCTGGCTTGCCACACAGAGGTTTGGTTGACATACTGTTTATTGAAGATGTTGTTGAACACCGCTGAGAGGCGTAGCCCGCTCCAGTGTTTGTAGGGTGGAGTCCAGTTGACAAAAATGCTGTGTACACCATAGCCGGGTTTGTGCACGGGCATGAGGCCATAGCCGGGATAATAAATGCTGTAGCCATTGTAAAACATGTTTGTTACAAAGCGACTAAGCCATGTGAGGCTTAAGCCCGCATGTTTGAACACATAGTCGGCTTTTAAAATGAAGACATTGCCGTAAGTGGCCGCTAGGGCGTAGGTGTCGGCGAGCAAATAATACCCTTTGTGATACCCAGTAGGGTTAGCCACTGTGGGCCACGAGCGGGCGATGGAGAAAGTCCCTGTAAAGCCCTTATACTTGACATTCCCGCTCACTTCATACCCGAAAATGACAATGGTCTCGGGCAGGTTGCCCGTGAGGTTTTTAGCCGTGGCGTTGCCCCCGCCGTTTTTGGAGATGTCTTGCCCATAGGAGTTGACAAAGTTGTTGATGACTTGATAGAACCCTGCCCCACGGACATTAAAATACGGATTGTTATAGTCAATGTTAAATTCTACATTTTGTCCGATGGTTGGCTTGAGGTTCTTTTCATAAATCACGCTTGGATCGCGCATCAAAACCCCATCCCCGGGCAATGCTCCCTTAGTTACATAGGCGTAAGAGAGTTTTAAACCCAGAGATTCAATGGGGTTGTATAAAATCGTGGCGCTGGGGCTAAAGCCAGAGGTCAAGTGGTTGTCCCCGTCTTTGTCTTTGAGGGTGTAAATATCATAGCGCGTACCTGCCCCCACAATTAAGTTTTTTAAGAAATTATAGTTGGCTTGCACATAGCCCCCGATGATGTTGCCGATGCTATAGGAGTTTTGGGGCAAATTGCGGTAGGCGGGGTTGGCTGTGCTCATGTTTTGGTTGTATTCATCATCGGGATCGACATAGTAGTGGCGGTAGGGCAAGCCCGGACCGCTGGGGTCGTTGGGGTTGATGTTGCCCGGATACAAGCCGTTCTTTTTGCCAAGACCTGAAAAGGCGCTTAAGTTTTGGTAAATCGCCCCATATTCAAAGACATTGCCATAATCGGGGCTAATGGGGTGCTGGACATTGACATTCACCCCTGAGTTGATGAGGAAAATGTCCCTTTGTAAGGTCCCCTCTGCATCTGCATTGCCTAAAGTCCAATCGTTAGGGGTGGGGTTTTGGGCATTAGGGGGGGTCATGTCGTAGGCTTGGTGGATGGGGACCATTTGTGGGCTGTTGGCGCTGTAACCGATGTCATAACCGCCCCCGGCAACTGGGGTGATGGTGCCCGGTTGGCATTGGCTGGGGTTGGCAGCACACCAACTATCCACTTCTGAAACATAGTAGGGATTGGTGGGCTCGTTTGAGGTGTAGGCAAAGGGGTTGCGCACGGGCTTGTAATTGCCGCTACGCACATTCAAAAAAGTCGTGGCGGTGATGCGAGGTTTGTCAAAGCTGTCCCCCCCTTCATGGTTGTATTTAAAGGAAAGATTGTGGTTCACATTGATGAGGTAGGCTAGTTCCTTACCAAAGTCGATCAAAAAGGGGGCGGGTTGTGTACCCGGGTCATTGGCTTTGCTGAGCGCGCTTGTGGCATTAGGACGCAACAAGCGCTCGGAGTTGTAGCGGGTCATGTTGTAACTCACGGCGAGGCTGTCTTTTTCATTGAAGTAGCCATTGATTTTAAAGAGAATGTTGTTTTGTTGCCCTGAACTGCCGATCACCTTGTCGCTTAGGGCGGGGTTTTCAATATCATAGGTGGGGTGGAAAAGGTTTTTCATGTCGTTGTTACCATCGCGATAGTAATAAATATTTTGATTAGTGTAATAGCCTAGAATATCCCATTTATCTGCCCGGTATGCAGCAATGGTGTTGACACGGTAACCAAAGTTGGTGTAAAAGCTCACCGCCGCGCTCCCCCCATAAGTTTGTCCCCTATGTAAAAAATCATTGGCTCCGATGGTCTCCATCGCCATTTTACCGGCAATCGCGCCCGGTCCAGCCGAGGCATTGGCTGCCCCCTTGATCACATCGATTTGTTTCAACATCCCCGGGTCAATGATCGTGTTGGCATCGTGGTGGAAGATGTTTCCATTTTGTGCCGCTCCATCGATCGTAACACGCAACAAGCGGCTTTCCATGCCCCGCACATAGACCTTTTGCGCCATGTAACCCCCACCAGCGACATTCACATCGGCCCTTGTCCTAAACAAGTCATTGACCTGGTTACTTTGGCGCTGTTGTAACTCTTTGCGGCCGATGATCATGCGGTTATTGTACTCAAAGGTGCGCTCACCCAAAGTGGTTACTTTGCCCAAAGTGTGCGACTCTTGGGCCAAGAGCGCACCACCCATAGTCCCTAGTACACAAAAAGCATGGGGGAAACGGGACTTTAAACCGCCAACACGGCGGTGTTTGCGTGGAGTTTTCATTTGGAAAATCCTAATAAAGTGGAATAAATGAGAGTATTCTATATGCTAAAAGCTTATATTTTATTTAAAAACATTTTTTAATAATACATATATTGTTTTTAAAAGTTTAATTTATATGAACTATTAATTTATAAATGTTTTGTTTGCTTTTTTAAAATGCTTATGTTATAATAAAAAATAGATATTTAATAATACATACAAGGAAAATGCGATTTTATGGAACTCAAAAGTCAAGTGCCGGGGCGCAAAGCCCTACAAATGGGGTTGTTATTGTGGGCTTCTTTCTTGCAAGCCGAGCAAAGCGGGGCTTTCATCGGCGTGGGGTTAGAGGTGGGGCGTGCCAATAAACAAGTCGTGGGCGAAAAAAATGGCCAAATCTTCCAAGTACCCAGTGGCACGGTCGTGCAAACCGCCTCTTATGTCCCCGGACATGGGAGTGATGAGTGTGTCAAGGGTAATTGTAAGGCGGTGTGGACATCAGGGGTCAATGGTTGGATGCAAAGCAGTAACGCCACAAATTACGGGCGTAACCAGCCCATGTTTGGACTCAATGTCTTGGCAGGGTATAAACAATTCTTTGGCAAGAAAAAATGGTTTGGCTTGCGCTACTATGGGTTTTTTGACTACGGACACAGCAATTTTTCCAACGCCACCGCCGCTAACCGGGTGAGCGTGTTCTACCTCAACAATGATAAAGTGGACATGTACACCTATGGGGCGGGGATCGATGCGCTCTTTGACATCATCAATAAAAAGAAATTTGCCCTTGGATTGTTTTTGGGTGTACAATTTGCCGGTAATTCTTGGACAGGCAACCAAACCGGTTACTACAATAAAGGCTTTGTGATCGGCACCGTGCCCGGACAATGCGCCTACATCCCCGAGGGCAATGTCAACCCTTGTGCTCCCAATGCTAACATCACCGGTCCCATTGGCACCACCGGGGAAATCAACCCCGCCAGCTTGATCTCCACTGGTCCGCTGGCACACCGCATCAACACGACGCATTTCCAATTTTTGGTGGATGTGGGCTTGCGTACCAATTTCATCAACCACCATGGCGTGGAATTTGGGATCAAAATCCCCACCATCCCTAACATGTACTATAAAGGCAGCACCAGCAAGGGCGGCAACCTTTACACCCTCACAGAAACCTTTAGACGGCAGTATTCTATGTATTTGCGCTACATCTACAGCTTTTAGCCCTGAGCGCGCCCTAGTGGTGCGCCAAATACCAAGAATACACTCCCCTAATCCCCTCTTCTAACTTAATGCCCGCCTTCCACCCTAAGCTAGAAATCTTAGACACATCACAGCGTTTTAGCAAAGTCCCATCAGGCTTGCTTGGATCAAAGACCAATTCCCCTTTAAAACCCACAATCTCTTTCATCAAATGTGCCAAATCTTTTATGCTGATGTCCTCGCCTGTGCCTATGTTGGTGTGGTTGAGCCTAGCACTAGCCTCTTGGTGCTTTAAGAGAAAGACACAGCCATGTGCCAAGTCCCTAACATGCAAAAACTCGCGTCTAGGTGCGCCACTGCCCCAAATTTGCACACTCTGTGCGCTCACCCCGTGCTGTGCCAAAAGGCCTAATGCCTGCTCTTTAGGGATTTGTAGGTCTTTAAGCACGGCTTCTATTTGGTTTTCTTCTAAAAGCTTGGCTAGATGGAGTTTTCTAAGCAAAGCGGGCAAAACATGGGAGTTTTGCAGATCAAAGTTGTCAAATTCGCCGTATAAATTCGTGGGCATCGCACTGATAAAATTCGTGCCATGCTGGGCGTTGTAGGCCTCGCACATCTTAAGCCCGGCGATTTTGGCGATGGCATAGGGTTCGTTGGTGGGCTCTAGGGGGCTGGTTAAGAGGTATTCCTCTTTAATGGGCTGGGCGCACTCTTTGGGGTAAATGCAAGTTGAGCCTAAAAAGAGCAGTTTTTGCACCCCGTATTTATAGGCGCAATGGATGGTGTTGGTTTGGATGGCTAAATTTTCATAGATGAAGTCGGCTTTATAGGTGTTGTTGGCTAAAATCCCCCCCACTTTAGCGGCGGCTAAAACCACCACCTCAGGGCGTTCTTTCTCAAAAAACGCCTCCACCACGCCCTGCTTGCTCAAATCTAACTCTGCATGGGTCTTTAAAATGAGGTTGCTGTAGCCCTGCTCTTGCAAGCATGTAGTGATGGCGCGCCCCACAAGCCCTTGGTGTCCGGCGACAAAAATGCGGCTGCCAGGCGTTAGCATGTGTAATCCATGGCGTTTGTGGGGAAAAGAGCGGGGCACTCTTTAGGGAAGTACTGCAAACACAAATCCAAAAAGACCTTTTGCAAGAACACCTCTCCACACAAATACACGCGGTTACAGCTGAATTTGGTGTGGGCATCGTAAATGACATTGCCTAAGAACTCGGCTAGGGAGTCTAAAATCCCAAAGCACATGGTAGGCGCGTCTGTCCCCCCTAGCGTGTAGCTGGCCGCGCTCCTTAGCGTGGGGGTGGGGTTTAGGCTTAGCGGCTCTTTGGTGAGTTTAAAATCCACTCTAGGGCCCTTGTTGCGTAAAAAACTTGTGGCAAGTTCAAAAATAGCGCGGGGGTTGTGAGTCTTGCTAAAGCCCAAAACCTGCAACAACCCGGCCAAAAAGTCTAAAAGATTTTGACTAGGTGGGGTGGTGGGGGCTTGTTCTAAGCTTTCGCATAAACTAGGGAAGGCTTGTTTGTAATTGGCATAAAGTTTGCGCCCCTTGGCGTTGCTTTGCAGCCCTGCAAGCAGAGCTTTGGGGTGGGTTTCTTGCTCCACACTTAAAAGCTGCTTATAGCCCTCTTGGAACACCCAAAAGCAGCTGGGTCGTTCAAAGTTTAAATAAATGAGCAAATGCGGCTCTTGGGGGGCTTCTTGTTGGATAAAGTCTAAAGTGTCCTTAGCGGAGGTGAGGGCGTGGGGCAACATGAGGCCACTTTGCGCCACGCTGTATGTCTGCTCTGGTGTGCTTGGGGCGCGGCACTCATAGGCTAAATTAGGGGGGCTTTGGGGGGCTTTGTTTAAAAAGAGATAGGAAATGCCCTGTTTAAGGGCAAAATGCGCCAAAAGGGCAAGCCCCAAATCGTAGGGCAGACAAGCGTCTATTTCTAGACACCCAAACTCTTTGCTAAAGACTTCTTTGAGCGGGGCGCGGATGGCGGGCTTTTCATAGGTGCAAAGCACGCGTGCGCTCTTGGGCTCTAGCCTTGTTACCGACAACACGCTGGCTAGGTCCATAAACAACACACGGGCGTTCTCTTGCGCTTTGGGTGCAAGGGTGATGACCCCCCTAGAAGTTTGCACCACAAGCTCCCCCACTTGCAGGGCCTGCACCGCTTCTTGCATCGCCTCTTGCACCTGGGCTGGGGTTGTCAGCTCTTGGTTGTGATAACTTAAGCTCTCAAAATGGGCTTTGGGGGCACAAAAATCTTTGTGCGTAGGGTCTAAAAAGTCCTTAGCGCAGCTAATGTCAATGGGCGGGCAGGCGACTTCTTGCTCTTGCCACTTTAGTGCTTCTTTAGCCACCTCTATGCCCGTGAAACTAAAGCTAAAAGCTAGGGGCAGGCGTTGGCTTAATTGCACCGCAAAGTCCTCGGCCTTGTTAGGGGGGGCTTTTAGATAAAAGACTTCATCGCTTGTGGCATAAGACAACCCTTGAGCGTGGGCGTGGTGCGCCATGAAGTCCATAAACAAAGGGGCAAGTCCAGTTGTACCGACAGATTTAAATTTAAACGCAAAGGTTTTCATAGGGCAATCCTATAAGAGTGATTGGCGATTTCTTGTAAACCTAAAGGCTTTGGCTTTGGTGTGGCTGTAACGCCCCACGCTTGCAAAATCTCTAGGGCCTTGGCTTTAGCGGTCTGTGCGCCTTCTAACATGGCGGGGCTCAAGTTAAAAGTCGTGCTGTCTGGAACGATCTTGGGAATCAGCCCGATGATGGTCGTGGGGGGCAAGTCGCCCATTAAGGCGGTGAGTTTCAAGGTTTGCAACATCTCCACCTCGTGCGCGCTGCCCGCCCATGTGATGTTGGGCGGGATGTTGGCAAAGTCAAAGCAAAACACCTCACCCACGCTTGCCCCCGCCACGCTCACGCAGTCTAAAAGCAGGATTTTCTCATACTCCACAATCCAGGGGATCAATGCCTGTGCCATTGTGCCCCCGTCCATAAAGTCTAAATTCTGCCCACTAAAAGCATAGTTGCACTGTAATTGGCGACACAAATGCACACCCACCCCCTCATCGCCAAGGAGGATGTTGCCGACCCCAAGCACCAAGATTTTCAGGTTAATCTTTCACATAGCGGATGCCGCTCACCATCACATCCGCCCCGCCATCGGGGAATTTAATGGAGTGGAAAACGACCATATAGATGTGGATAGGGATGAATAGACAAATGCCCCAAGTGGCTAAGTGGTGCAGGTAGCGCACATTAGACAACCCCCCGCACAGCACTTCAAACCATTTCAACAAAGGCTCCAACACCCCGCCTAGCCCCAAGTGGTAAACATTGTAATACAGCACCAAGCCACTTAAGACAATGAGGATCAGCAAGACACAAAGTGTAAAATAAGCTACAAATTGTATTGGGTTATAAGCCCCTTTGGTATGGATAGGTTTGGCGATCCAAAAATACACTCTAAATTGTCGGATCCATGCCCTGATGCTAAGCACATTCTTAGCGGCTATGCGTTCTCGGTGGCTTTTCTGATCAAAGAAAAAGAGATAAAAACGGAAAAGACAAATGGCGATGAGGATAAAACCTAGCATGGTGTGGGTACTTCTAATGTAGGCTTGCAACAAGTCCATGTGCTTATATACACTAGAGTGGGGGGCCAAGAAGGGGTAGGCGATGTAAAAGCCTGTAGCCATTAAAGCAAAAATTGCCAACGCCCGCACCCAGTGGAACAAGCGCACAAGACCGCTAAACTCCTGTGTTCTGTGGTAACTATCCATGTTGTCCTCCCCTGTCAAAACGGGCAAAACTAGGATCGACTCTAAACTCCCCAAAGTCCTGCCCCCTGCAATCCATCACATGTACCGAACAAGCAATGCAAGGGTCAAAAGAGTGGATGGTGCGGATGATCTCTAGCGGTTGGGTCAAGTCGGCAAGCCTTGTGCCAATGAGGCTCATTTCATAGGGCCCCTTTTGCCCCTTCGCATCTCTGGCCC
Source organism: Helicobacter sp. NHP19-003 (assembly GCF_019703305.1). NCBI lineage: Bacteria > Pseudomonadati > Campylobacterota > Epsilonproteobacteria > Campylobacterales > Helicobacteraceae > Helicobacter > Helicobacter gastrocanis. Next base: position 376,686 of record NZ_AP024814.1, read on the forward strand.
CGGCGTTCCAAGTGGAGGGCACCACCGCTTGGTAATTCTCCACCACGCCGTTTTTGATTCGCACCCAATGGCTCAACATCCCCCTTGGCACCTGTCCGATGTAACGCCCCTTGTATTCTTTATTTTTGTCGATCACATAGGGGGCACAAGTGCTTTGATCGGATTTGAGATTTTCCACCAGAGAATCCCAAGTTTGCAGCCCGTTTTCCACTAAAATTTTGGCCTCTAAACAGCGCGCCGCCGTGCGCCCGAGTGTGCTAAAAATTGCCTCAATGGGTAGTCCTGTGTCTTTTAAAAATTGGTGCGCCACTTTAGTGGTGTAGGGGTTTTTGGCCGCAAGCCCCACAGCTAGGGATGCAAGTGGCCCCACCTCCATGGGCATGCCATCGTAGCGGGGGGATTTGATCCAAGAGTATTTGTTTTGTGGGTCTAGGACCTTACTCTTTTCTAATTTGCCGCTAAGGCCGATGCTTTCACCATCTTTAAAGCCCGTGTAGTGAGGGTTTGTCTGCCCGTCATAGGGGTGTAGCTGGATTTCTTTGGTGTCGTTATACTGGTACCAAGAGTGCGTCACCTCTTCTTTGATCAGGTTTTCATTGATGGGGTGTAGGGTGCTTAAATCCCCATTTAAAACCACGCCAGAGCTGAGTAAGTATTTGCCCCGACTAAGCAACACCTCCTCATGGGCGATGAAATTTTTAAGCCCACAGCCGTGCAACACGCTGTCCTCTTTGTTAAACGCCCCAGCTGCCATGACAATGTCTGAGTAATATGCCCGCTCTACAAAGTCTTTCACAGTTTCAAATTTGCTTTTCCACTCGGCTAAACGGGTCGGATCAAGCACATCCATGACGGAAGTGATCCCGCCCACAGTGAGGCTTTGGGGGTGGGGTTGTTTAGCCCCAAAAATGGCGGTCATTTTAGCCGCTTCGCGTTGGATAGCTAGCAGTTTTAAGTAGTGGGAGAGCACAATTAAATTTTGCTCAGGACTTAAGTGGTAGGTCTTGTGCCCGTAATAGCCATTGTTAAAGGGGCCCAGCGCGCCTTGTTTGGCAAAATCGCCCACGCGTTTTTGCACCTCTTTTAGCTCATCTGCCCCTGTGCCCAGGGGGTATTGGCTGTAATGAAAGGCGATTTGACTCGCCTTCTTGGGGTCTGCTTTAAGCGCACTGAGCAAATCGCACCAATCTAGGCCATGCAAAGTGTAAAAGTGTACCACATGGTCGTGTAGCAAGAGCGCGATGTTCATCAAAGAGCGCACCAATTGGGCATTTAGGGGGGGTGTGATGCCTAAAGCATCTTCCACAGCACTAACGCCCGCCTTGTAGTGCGAATAGGTACACACCCCACAAATGCGTTGCGCGATGAAGCCCGCATCTCTAGGGTCGCGGTGTTTAATGATGGTTTCTAGCCCCCTAAAGAGGGTAGAGGAAGAAAAGGCATCGGTGATGACATTGTTGTCGTCCACCACCACCTCAATGCGCAAATGCCCCTCAATGCGCGTGATCGGGTCCACAATGATTTTTTTAGCCATTAAGCGTCCTTATCTTTAGCTAGCCCTGAGATTAAAGCGTGTGCAGCGATGCCAATCGCGCTTGCGCTCAAAGCCACCACGCCCACAGTGTCGGCGACCTTATCCGCCCCAGCCCCTCCAAAGGCGGTTGTTATGGGTACAATCAAGCGGTTGGAAATGGGCTCTTCAAAGGGACTCATGGTGTCCCAAAAGTTGGGCTCGGAGCAACCAATGCAGCCGTGCCCGGCCTGGATGGGCCAAGAAGTGTGGGAGTTGAAGCGTAGTTTTGAGCAGTTGTTGAAGGTGTAGGGCCCTTTGCAGCCCACTTTATACAGACAAAAGCCGTTTTTAGCGTTCTCATCCCCGAAGTGTTGCACGAACTCGCCCGCGTCAAAATGCCCTCGTCTTTCACAAAGGTCATGCACCCGGTGTCCGTAGGCCCAAGTGGGGCGGTTGTAGGCATCAAGGCGGGGCAGCGTGCCAAACATCAAATAATAGATGATGTTGCCTACAATGTTTTTTTCACTCGGCGGGCAACCGGGGACATTCACAATGGGCTGAGAAATGATTTTATCCAAAGACTGCGCGTTAGAGGGGTTAGGATAAGCCGCCTGCACCCCCCCAAAACTCGAACATGTCCCAATGGCAAAGATCGCTTTAGCGTGCTTGGCGGCGTGGATACACTCCTGTGCCCCTGTGCGTGCCTGTGCGCCCATCGTTAAAAAGTATTCTGTGCCTTTAGGAATCCCCCCCTCCACCATTAAAATGTAATTGCCCTTGTGCTTCTCAATGGCCTCTTCTAGGCTTAGATCTGCTTGGTGTCCGCTGGCAACCATGATGGTTTCGTGGTATTCCAAATTGATGTAGTCAAAGATCACGCTGTCAATGCTGGGGTCTTCGCTCCTTAGCAAACTCTCGCTACAGCCCGTACACTCGGCCATGTGCAGCCAAATCACGGGCAGGCGGTTAGCCACCTCCACGGCTTTAGCCGTTAGGGGCGTGAAGCCGGCGGGCAGGGCAAAAGTGGCGGTCATCGCTCCTGCCCACTTGATGAAGTCGCGCCGCTCAATGCCGCTTTTTGCCATTTCCTCGTGGATGTTTTTGTCGGCGTTGTGGGCGTTTAGGGCTACTAAGCTCTCTAGGCGGTCAGATATGTTATTGAAAAGCGCATCGTAAGGCTCTAGCATGAAATCCCCTAGTCTTAAAGTAAGGGCTTAATGATACAGTAATCCAAATATCAATGGGCTTAAGTTTGCTTTTTGGGCGCAAAATGGGTTAAGAAACAATAGCGTTGGGGCCCTTTAGCCCCCCACACACACAATTTAGCTGATGGTTGTGTTACCACTCGCACCACAGCCAACCCCTATCTCTAGCTAAACGGATCGTTGGCTAGCATTAGCAATCTTGTGCCATCTGTTCTGTGATCAAGGGGTGATGCCCTTGGGCTTTAGGCATCAAACTTGGCAATGAGGAACACAAGACTCTTAGCGGATGCTCCTGTTTGAAGCCGCAATTCCCGGCTAAAGTTTAAATCCCCTCGCTTCAATTATGGGGAGTGTGTCAACGACACTTTTGAAAAAAAGCACCCCGACCAAGCGAAACACATCGCCCAAGCACTGCGCAGACCCTTTATAAGCGGTGATCTCATCCACTCTCCCTTGCCCCTTGCGAGGATTTACACCAAAGACAACATAGAGAATAAAAATCTCTTTAGCCCCAAGTTTGATGCAAAGAGAAAACGCCATTATTGCGGCCATTCAGAGTATAAAAAGCCTTAAGCTGTTTAAAATCTTGCATTAAATCAAGAGAGAAAAGAAAGTTATATGTCGCTCTAGTGGTGGTTGTATGTTCCTCACAGCTTTAAGTCTGAAGATTTTGACAAACCCAAGAAGTTTAAAGATCAAGTGGATATGTTTACACAAGTTGAGTATAATCCCTGGACTTGAATTAAGGTGGAAAATTGAAAAGAGTGTTGTTAGGTCTATCGTTAGTTGTTGGCATGGCGCAAGCCACGAACATCACCCTCAACCAGCCCTTAAAGGAAGTGGTGGTGGAAGACAAGGGCGAGCTTATCTTGCATGGCAATTCTATGGATTACAAGAAGTGGGACAGCAAAAACTTAGTGGGCAAAGTGCGGATTTTGCAGCACATGGCAGGGCGCAAAAGCGTGAAGGCCGAAAACCAGCCCCTCATGGACAAAATCGTGGCTGCCCACTTTGATGCACACAAATACCAAACGACCAACATCATCAACATAGACGATGCCATCATGGGAACGGGGCTATTTGTGAAAGGGGAAACCAAAAAGGCGAAAAGAGAGCACCCCGACAGCCAGGTAGTGATGGACAATGATGGTGTGGTGCAAAAGGCGTGGGATTTAAAAAAGCAAGAAAGCTTGATCGTTGTGTTGGATAAGATGGGCAAGGTGCGCTTCGTGCACGAGGGCAAACTGAGCGATGCCCAAATGCAACAGGTACTAGACTTGGCTAAGAAGTTACAACAAGAATAGGGGTTTTGGCCATTGTGTTGTCTATAGGGGTGCTCCCCTTTAGGTCTTTGTGTGCTGTTTTTGGTGTGCTTGTCTTGTGTGTTGTTGGCTTATAAAGCTGGGGGTTTGGTCTGCAAGTAGACATGGCCTAAACAGATGCTTGCAAAACACCCAAACCGCCGAAATCAAACAGGTTTAAAACGGGGTTGCTTCTGTGGCGTGTAGCTTTTGCCATGTATGCTTGGCGCAAAACCCAAAAACTTCTATGCCGTTTACACAGTGCTACGAGCCAAATAGAGCGCAATCATAAAGTGGTCTGTGCCTTTAACCCCCACAACCAAAAACCCGCCTTGGCACACTCCTCATAACTAATAGCTAAAATTAGGGGATTTAACTTTAGCCCCGAATCGTGGCCTCAAGCAAGAGTGTCTGCTAGGAGTCTTGTGTTCCTCATTGCCAAAGTTGATGCCTAAAGCCCAAGGGCATCACCCCTTGATAAATTCGCCTAGTCAAAGCTAGAGACCTTAGAGCACAAAGAGCGATCCTCCACTTCTTTGGAGGCTTCTCATTTAAGTGCAATCCGCCGGCTTAAACCATGCACGGATTATTTTGAGAACTCTAGCTTGGATTGCCACGCAGATAGCTCATCCATGCGTTTATCGATATTGTCCACTATCATCCCGGCAATTCGGTAAAATTCTTTCCGTTGTTCGCGATTTATTTTCTCGGCCCATTTGTGAAGTTCTCCGTCATAATCGGGTACTTTGTCTGGAGAAACTTGACTAACCAACTTGATGGGATCTGCATTGCCTGTGTTTTTTAGCGAAACCACTTTTGCTGACAAAGTGGTGCACAAACCTGCCAAAACCAAGATAGAAATTCCTAATTTAAGAGACTGCATGTCAATTCCTTGTCAAATAATATAAAAACACCGCACTATTATAGTCTTTTAAAAAGAGAAGGAGCTTAATATTTTGCTTTTTTATACATAATATGTTAACTAATGTGGACATTGTGTGGATTTGCCAAAATCCATGTCTTAAAATCCGTCAAATCTTCAAAGAATGATCGATTGGATTTTCATATGTAGCGGTTTGTGATGGTCTATGCGTTTTTGTAGCCAAATTTTCAAAAGTGAAATGAATGCCATTGGTTCAAAAAATAATCAGTTTTTCTTTATAATTAATTTACTTTACAAGAACACAAAACGCCCGTGCCAAACATCTAGGCATCTAAGGCATTTAGAATTTGATCTCACAAAGCTCTAACTTTGGACTTAAAAAGGCCTACTCCACCCTTTAGAATCTTAAACCATCTCACAACCCACAAAAGCCCTCTGGCAAGCCTACCCAACCGCTCTGTGTGTCGCCGACTCAAAAACTAACCGGTGCGCTCTGTGTAGGGCATCTAGTGTTCTTACACCCGCGCCACAAAACCATCCTCCACACAGTGGGGCATCTCGGATTTCAATGCGTGTAACCCATCGGTACAATCTTGCCTTGCTGTGTTGCCCGCTTGGGGCGTGTGGTGCATGCGCTGTCTAGCTCTTGAATCGCTTGCTTGATGTCCTTTAAAAAAAGCGACATTTGCTCCATGCTCTGATCTGCCCTCACCACCACACGCATCACCGACACCTCTTGAAAGTTTGCGGGCAGAGGGTAGGCGGGCACTTGCCAGCCATTAAAGCGTAGATGCTGGGCCAAATCGTATAAATCCCACTGCCTTTCTTGTTGCGCCTTTTGGCTTAGACTCCAACACACAATGGGAATGTTCTGCCCCTCATTGATCATGTCAAACAAGCCTAAAGATTTGATCCCCCTTGCTAAAAACAGCCCCACATCGCGGGTTTTGGCATGCACCGCCCTGTAGCCCTCAAAACCCCAGCGCACAAAGCAGTAATACTGCGCCCAAATTTGCGAGCCCGAGCGGGAGAAGTTGATTTGAAAGGTCGGCTCAAAGTCGCCTAAATACGCCACTTTAAACACCAACTCTTCGGGCAAGAACTCCTTATCCCGCCACAGCACCCAGCCAATCCCCGGGTAAATCAACCCGTATTTATGCCCCGAAGTGGAGATGGACACAACATTTTTTAAGCGAAAATCCCACGCTAAATCGGGTTGCATAAAGGGTAGATACAGCCCCCCAGAGGCCGCATCCACATGGATGGGCACGCTCAATTTGGCGTGTTGGTTGTACTCGCTTAAGAGCTTGTCTAAAGCGATGATGTCGTCAAAACCTCCCGTGTAGGTGATGCCCATAATCGGTACAATGCCGATGGTGTAGTCATCGCAAAGTTCTATGGCTTTTTTGGGATCTAGGGTGAGGTTGTTAAAATCACTTAAATGAACTTCGCGAAGCTCAATGTCCCAATACACGCAAAACTTCTCCCACACCACTTGATAACCTGAACTTACAACGAGATTAGGTTTTTTGGCGGTTATGTCTATACCTAGCTCTTGTGCCCTCTTGCGCCAGCGGAATTTCATCGCCATCCCGCCCAGCATACACGCCTCAGACGAGCCCACGGTAGAAGTGCCCATGTAGTCCTCATTAGGGTCGGCATTCCAAAGGTTGGCAATGATATTCACACACCGTTTTTCGACCTCTGTGGTTTGGGGGTATTCGGCCTTGTCAATGGCATTGGTCGCCATTGAGTCGAGCATGATTTTTCTAGCCTCCTCCTCCATGTAGGTTTGCACGAAAGTGCAAAGGTTGTAGCGGGGGTTGCCATCGTGCATCATCTCATCGGCAACCAGCTGGTAGGCGATGCGCGGGTCCATCATTTTTTGCCCGATTTTCTCGCGGGGCAACAAAACATCGCTCTCTATGCTGCCAAAAATGGGTGTGGATGAGTTGTCCGCCTTGAAAACAAACTTCTCTGCATCTCTTTCTATGTGGCTTTTCTTGTGTAGCATACAAACCTCCGTGAAATAAGCTTGTATAGCACAAGTGGGTAAATGGAGGGCGGGTTGCGTGGTCTAGATTTGTGGTCCAAGTGGAGTTGTCAAAAGGGCATCGTTCAGATTATGTTGGATAAAATCCTCAAAACAAAAAATGGGCATTTGGTGCTGGTAACGAAAGTCGATGCAGACATTGAGGACATCGGGGTTTGCAGGCTGTGGGGTGCGGGTGTGCGTGTGCCCATGCAACCAAAAGGTTTTAAGGGATGGATTTGTGGCCTCTTGTCGCTCCCACTCGCTTAAAATGTCCTCGGCCACGAGTTGGTTGTATTCTTTGGAGTTTGGTGGGTAGTGGCACAAAATGAAGCGGTAAAGCCCGTCCATTTTAATGTCTACAACCGCAAAAAGCTTGTCTAGCACCTGAAAGCCACAATTTATATACACCTTGTCAGGCAAAAGATCGTGATTGCCCCGAATCAAGAATTTTTGCCCCTTGAAGCTAGATAGGATTGTATTGAGCCCTTTAGAAGTTGTTTTTGCCAAAGCCAAATCACCCAAAAACCACACAATGTCCCCTGCTTGCACGACTTCTAGCATACCCACCCATGTTTGGTTCAGTTCCTCCACCGACCCAAAGGGCAGAGCGGAGTATTTGATGATATTTTTATGAAAAAGGTGCAAATCCGAAACGGCGTAATGTTTCATGGGGTTTTCTCCACTTTTTTATCTACTTAAAATCTCACACAATAGACTACCCTAAACTTTCAGCAATAATGCCTATGCAAACCGAAAAATTTAGTTGTGCAATCCATGTTTAAAAGGGTGTGTTATAATGCGGGCTTTGGAGGTTGTTATGGGCTTGAAAGCGGACACTTGGATTAAAAAGATGAGCGAACAACACGCCATGATCGCCCCCTTTTGCGAAAAGCAAATCAGCAAGGGGACGATCAGCTACGGCCTAAGCAGCTACGGCTATGATATTCGAGTCGGCACGGAGTTCAAGCTATTTAAATTCATAGACACGGGCGTGGTCGATCCCAAAGACTTTAATCCAGCCCTTGTAGAAACGATCCACACGCAAGATTTTATCACTATCCCCCCCAACGCCTTTGCCCTCGCCCACAGCATTGAGTACATTAAAATGCCTAAAGATGTCTTAGCCATTTGTCTAGGCAAAAGCACTTATGCGCGTTGTGGGATCATTGTCAATGTTACCCCCTTTGAGCCTGAATTTGAGGGGTACATCACCATTGAGATTTCTAACACGACTTCACTGCCGGCAAAAGTCTATGCCAATGAGGGCATCGCCCAAGTGGTGTTTTTGCAAGGCGATAGCGTGTGTGCTACCAGCTACAAAGACAAACAGGGCAAATACCAAGGCCAACAAGGCATCACTTTGCCCAAAGTGCCTTAAGACTACAAATTCTCTAAGAAAAATTTTCTTAGAGTTTGGTAGGTATCCTCGTTGCATTTTTCCGTGTCGGCTTTAAACCAATCGCTTTTAGCATTCGTAGCTAGAGCTCTAGCTTTCAGGTATTGGGAATTGGCATAGACTCCTTTTTGCCCATCAAAATATTTAAAATACTTATTGTTCGCCTTGATATTATCTGGTCCCCCTAGCCACATTTGGTTGCCAACGGACTCGATGAGAGGTTTGGCTTCCTCCTTGTTCCAGCCTTCACCTCTAGGGCGGCTAAGGATTTTCTAGAGATGGACAGCGGGTTTAACCGCCTTTTTAGAAACGATGCCAAGATCGCAAGGATGCTCGCCCCGGCTAGGACAGAACACATCGGGGCCAGCATCGCGACCAGTGTGGGCGGGGCGTTTAAACACCAAATCACAAAAGAGCTCTTTGCGTTCTTGACCCGTTTAGTGTCCCACATCCCCTTTGCCACCCGCATCAATGAAAAGGTGAGTGGGGAGGTGTTGACCCACGCCATCAAACAAGCCCTCTTAAAAAGCCACACGATCCAAGACTTCAACCAGAACATCCAAACTAGGGCGATTGTTGCACACTTTGACAACAACACAAAAAGGCTCATCAAATCTTGGACTGAGGAGCTAGAGCAGGGGGCTAAGCAGTTGGGGGGTAAAGAAAGACCCTATGAAGTCATCACGGACAAAGAGGCGTTTATCAAAGACCTAGATTTAAGCGTGAACGCCACCCCCATTCCTAAAGAACTAGACCTTGAAGGCTTTTTAAAGAGCTTGGAAGGGGGGGAAAATAAAGACAACTTCATCGCACATTTAAGCAAAAAGCAAGATGCCCAAAGCCGTCTAGCCTACCTTAACCTAGTCGAGCCGACTTTGAAAGAATGGGATTTAAAGCTAGTTAGGGGCGAGAGAAACGAGTACATCAAAAGCTTTAGCGATGGCAATGGCGGGTTTTAGCCTACTCACCACGCAAGAGGGCGATAAAAGGCTCATCACCTTTATCCCCAAAACACGGCTAAAATTCTTACAAGACAAAGTTAAGAGCGCCGACCTTATCCAAACCTTTACCGGCCGAGCGGGGGATAGTGTTTGGCCCCGCACAGATGATCCTACCACACCCCCCCCTGCAAACAGACTTAACAGACCAAGAGATGAAACAAGCCGTAGAGAAGTGGGATTTAGCCAATCCTAAAGACACGGATGTTTTAGACTTTGCGCTGGTGAAAGACCCCGAGCTTGCAGAGCTCAAAGAACACTTTAGTGCCGACAAACTCACGCGCCAGCTTAGAGCCATAGAGGTTAAAGAGAGCCTAGACAAGGGCTTTAGCCTTGAAGAAGTGCTAAATTACCCCCGCCACTTACCCACTTCTACTAGAACAATCTTAGGCGATGAGCTCCACTACAGCAAACCCCTAGACAATCACAAGACCTTAAACATTGTCGAAACTTATCAAGCCCCCCAGAATCTGCGCTTTAGCCGTATGGATGTCATAGAGGATAGAAAAATGCCCCCCTAGAGGGGATGACAATCCCCCCACACCACCTAAAGGCGATAACCCCACCCCCACAGGAGGCACACCTAAAGGCGATGTGCCCCAACAAGAACCCATCGGCAAAGACAAAAACCTAGAGCAAGAATGGCTAGAAGCCTTTGGGCTTAAAAGCGTGGATGAGCCTTTTATCCCCAAATTCAGCCAAGAAGTCCAAGAAGCCCTAGAACCTATCTTGCAAGGTGCACAAATCCAACTCACTAAAGGGAGCTTAATTAAGTTGGAGAAACGCCAAAGAGAAGAGTTTTTGCCCTTGATTAGGCCGACTTTAGAGCAACCTAACGCTCTTGTTAGGCAAGCAGACGGGGCTTTAATCTTTGTTAAGGACTTTGGCACAACCAAGTTTTTCGCCAGCGTGGCTAGAAATGATAGCGGAGAGTGGGTCATTACGAGCAATGTCCCTAAAACCCTCAACAATCTATTAAACAAGGTTAAAGAGGGGGGAGAAGTCCTCATGAGCGATTTGCCCGGGCTTCCAATAATCGCTAAGCCCCATGACATTGCAGCGTTGAGCAATGGGGCAAACCAAGCTAAAGATACCACAACCCCCCTTAAAAACATTGAGGCTCAAGAAACGCTACGCGTTTCCCCCGAATTTGGCGAGAACTTTGCCGAATTTGCGCTCAAGGGGGCAGAGGCGATGAAAAAGCTCTTACAAGAGAAACACGGACAAGTGGCGGGGGCGTTTTATCGCCCAGACTTAGGCGAGAGTGGGGGGTATATTGATTTGGTGTGGGGAGCAAACGCGGAAAGCTTAAAAGGGCTTAAGGGGGCTAATGGCAAGCCGCTTAAACCTTATGGATTGAGTAAGATTGTCGAAAAGCACCTTGAGGACTTTAGCCCTTTTGCAGGAGATACGCCTTTGGAGAAATTAGGCAATGGGATTGAGGAAATCATAAGAAGTGGAGATTTAGTTACCGACCAAGCGGGCGCAAAAACCATCATTCTCAAAGACAAGGGCAAAGAGTTTAGGGTAGGGGTTTCGCAGGGTTGGGAACACAAGGGCAAAAACTATTGGATTGTTACGGCACATGAGAACAGAAAGTCCCCCGCGCAGAAGTCCGACCAAGTCGCGGCTAAGTCTAGGCATGGCTCCGATCTTGCCCAAAAGGACTTAAACAACTCTACCACACCCAAACAAAATAGAAAAATTCTTAGATGACCTAACAGCAAGCTTTAGTAAAGACTTAACACCCCAAACCATAGAAGAGATCCTCCAATCACAAGCAGTGGATAACGAATACGCGAAGCTAAAAGGCTGGGCCTATCCCCACAACCCTACATATGACCCCCGCGAGCAACGCGAAGTCTTTAAAAAATTCTTTGGGCTTGAGGACGGCAATGACAAATTCACCCCCAACATGCCTAAAGAAGTCTTAGAGGCGATAGAGACCGCTAAAGGTGAGCCGTTTAAAACAAATTGCGATGCGTTTTGGGGGGGCATCACAGAGGGCTATGTGCCCTATTTGAAACAGACTTTTGAGCACCCCGATGCCATTTATCAAGATGAGCTTTTTATCCATCTTGTTAAAAACATTGATGGCAAGATTTTCCGCTACAGAACGGAAAACAGCATTAATAGCCACTATTTTGAAAGACTCTATCCCTACCAACTAGAGAAACTACAAAAAGAGGCTACGCGTTTGGGCAATGGAGTTAAAGCCAAAACAAAAAGGCAATTCGTTCAAGAAGAGAGGGCAAGAGATGAAGGGCACTTAAAAGCCCAACAAGAGGAGGCTAAACGCAACAAGCCCCCGCTAAAAAGCCCAAAGACTACAAACAGCCCCAAAGCCTAGAGGGGCTAGAAGAGTTGCCTAAGATTGAGCCCAGCACGCCCATCAATAAAAGCTTTGGCGAGAATTACCCCAGATACGCCAACAAGGGGCAAGAGGGCTTAATGGCCTTGATGTATAAGCGCACACAACGAGACGGGCAGATCGCGTCAGCTTACACAAGACCCGAATTAGGGGCATTGATGTTTGGACGATGCGTAGAATCCCCAACACGGGCACATATTTAGAACAATACCAAGGCCTAGAAACCTTTAAGGCCCAGCCCCAAGAGTTTTTAACACCTGTAGGCAGAGAAGCCGAAATTAGGGCCAAGAAAGACTTTAAGAAATGGCGCAACACACATTTAAGTGATGCCATTGACCGCACGCTCAAAGAAGGGGATTTAACGCGCCTCAACGCCCAAAACGTGCAACTCAGCCTAAGAGATACCTACAATGGCAAAGTGTGGAACTTTAAAGCTCGCATTGATTGGACCAACAACAACGACCCCAGCCAACCTAGAAGGTTGGTGTTGCAGGAATTTAAAGTCATTGACACGACCAAGCCGCCTAAGAACACCCCACCAAGAGGGGGCAGTGGGGGTAAGGGCAGTGGGGGAGAGGATTGAAGTGGAAAGGGGAGTGGCAAACCTTATGCTGTCATTGGAACACCGACCGGAGGACAAAGAAGCCTTTATCAAGAACCTCAATTTGCGTGCAAGTGCTACGCCTATACCCACAAGTTTAGATGTAGAAGGGTTTTTAAAGAGCCTAGAGGGGATTGAGAGCAAAGAGAACTTTATAGAGCATTTGGCAAGTAGAAAAGATAAGCAAAGGCGCTTAGGGTTTTTAAATTTGGTTGAACCTACATTAAACTATCCGGATTTTGTCATGATCAACAATGATGTGGGTAGAAAGAAATATGTCAAGGTTTTTCAAAAAGACAATGGGAAACATTTGACCTATCTATTGGTTACAGCTGAAGATGATAAACTACCCATCACAGGGATACCGGATATTAGGAAGAGCCACATTGTTAGAAAGATCAAAGATGCCGACACTATCTACTCTTTCATTCGACCGGGCAGCTGAAGATGCTAACGCACCAAGTAGGCCACTTCCCGCAGGTTAGCCAAATCTTGCTTAATTTTACATTAAAAAACGGATGTAATTAAAGATGCGAGTCTTATCCGCTCTCCTAAACCAAGTTTCTTAGGCCAAGAATGCAAACCCTCACGGGCGATTTAAACGAGGTCAATTACAGCTCCATACGGCATGGGGCCAGCGAGCAGCGGCGGCAATTTAGGGGTCTGCAAAACTTCATCATCCGGCATTTACACAACAAAGTCTTTAAGGCGTGGCTGGCAAATGAGATCAAGCGGGGGGCATTTAGGGTGGAGTTGTTTGAAACCATCCTTAATAATTTTGCCTTTAAACCGCAAGGGTGGGAGTACATCGACCCATTCAAGGAGATGAACGCCAACAAGGTCGCCTTAGATACGGGGCAAAAGACTTTAAGCCAAATTTTAAGAGAGCAGGGGCGGGAGTTTGACAGCCACATGCAAGAGCTCAAAAAAGAGGCTAAGGTGCTTAAAAATTCGCCCCTCAAGGCCAAAAATGGCGGCTAATTACGGCGCAATCCGCTTTTTTTTGGCGACCATTGTCGAAGTCAAAAAGTCTAGTGTGAAGGTGCGCTACAACAACACCACGAGCGATTTTGTGCCCTATGTTTCAATCCAAACAGACACCACACAAGAGGAGTTTAACCGCACCCACAAGCCCATAAAGAATAACCACACTCTAGGTGTAGATACAGGAATAAAAGCCTTTGCTAGTCTATCTAATGGCTTACAGATTTTCGCCCCTAAGCCACTAAATAGGCTCGCAAGACGGCTTAAAAGACTTAGCAGACAACTTAGCAAAAAACGGCATTCGAAAACCAAGAATAACGGGGTTAAGAAATCCGCTAATTTTCTTAAAGCCAGCTTGCGGCTGAATCGATTACACACACGCATTGCCAACACCCGCAATAACTTTTTACACAAACTCAGCACCGCCCTAATCAGGCACGCTAAAACCCTTTGTTTAGAGAGTTTAAAGGTTAAGAATATGCTTAAAAACTCCAAACTAGCTAAGGCTTTAAGCGATGTCAGTATTTCTGCCTTTAACACCCTTTTGGAGTATAAAGCCAAATACTATGGGCGTGCAATTTTAAGAGCCGATGCCTTTTACCCGAGCTCTAAAACCTGCTCTAGCTGTGGGAGTGTCAAAAAGGATTTAACCCTAAACGATAGAGTCTATAAGTGTGGCGTTTGTGGTGCTGTGGTTGATAGAGATTTTAACGCTAGCATTAATCTAGTGAAGCATTTAGTAAGTGGAGTTCCCACTGAATTAGCCTAGCGGACATGACGGCTCTGTTAAGCGACTTGGCAACAAATCGCCTAGCAACCAGCATGGTGGAAACAGGAATACAACGAAAACCGCTAAAATTTTTTCTATTGATAGAATTTTATAGGAAAAAAGCAGAATGCTTTTGCGGTTTTATAGGTTTGTAAGAACGGTTTCTACGAGGTCATAAAACTCGTCTACGGCTTGTGTGGAGTGTTGGATGATGCCCAGCTTGTCGTTGTAGCTCTTGCCCAGCAGGATACAGCCCAGAGTGTCTATCGCGTCATTGCCGACATGGATCGTGATGCGGCGTTTGGCAAAGGCGGGGTTATTGGGGTCTTTGAGCCAAAGGCCTATGGGCTTGTCCCATGGGTTCTTGTTGCGCCACTGGGGCGGCACACAGACGCTGGTGTAGTCAAAGTGCAGGGTGTAGGTGCCGGGCATGATGGGTTTGTCCTTGCCGCTCTCGTGTGTGGGCTCGCCGTCATTCTCCATCGTGTGGCATCTATAAACCTCTTGGCCTTCTGCATCATAGACCACCAGCTCACCTAAAGTGCCCTGTTCGCTCTTGCCCTTTTTGCTGACAGCGGGGGTGGTTTGTTTACGGGTGATGGTTACTTTAAACATACTTGCTCCTTTTTATGTTAAGGTGTTGTTGTCTTGATGCCCGTTTGGGATTTTAAGTTGTGGCATGGGGGCTTTGGCGGTTTTCTTAAAGTTTTACGATGCAATTTGGGGGCATTTTGTGGCGTGTTTGGGGGTTTTTGAGGGCTATTGTGTCCGCGTTTTACTTGGGGCGTGTTATAAGCAAAATCGCCTTATTTTGACACTATGCCCGAATGTGTGCTATATTACGGGCATTTTGTGTTCTTTGATTTGCCATTGTTCTTATCCTAAGCGGCCTTGAGTTGTGCGCTTTTTTGGTGTTCCCTAAATGGGACTTTCTTAAGGCTTGTTTGTGGGGGTTAAACAACGGCATATGTGTAGGTCATCCCTGCGATAAAGCACACCCATTAGACCCCATTTTGGGCTTGTTGGCGGTGTTGCTGAGATTTCATAGTTAAAGTCTTTGGGGGTTGATGGGGTGCGCAAGAATTGGTCGGCTATGTCCAAAGCATCCTTTTAAGGAGGGTTGACTCGAAAAAAGTAGAGTGCTTTGATGCCGCTTTGAGATTCAAAGGGCTTTGAGCCGGGAGCTAGGGTGTGGAGTTGAAAATCATTTGCAATAGAGGAAAAAACCATGGCGACAAGTACAGCAGTTCAAAAGGGGTCTCAAGTGTATGTCTACAATGAAAAAGGCAACCACACCAACACACACTAGCCAAAATATCCAAAACACCCAACCCTCAACCTTACCAAAAAACGGTCTTTTAGTGGGGCTTTAGTGGAGATGGGGTGGATTGATAAAAGCTTTACAACCTCTTTGTAACCCATGCAGATGCCCTATAGTTTTTTCTTTGGATTGTGGGTGTTTGGAGTCTGTTTTCATGAGTTTCTTTGATTTTCTATTGTCAATCAAAGAATAAGAATCTAGCGCATATTCACAATTTTTAGGACTTCCTCACAACTTCCTCGTTCAGAGTATTTAAAGTTTCCACCATCTGCTCCACCTTTTGCGATATCCATCAATAGTTTTGAGGCGATTAAAGCGTGCTTGAGGGGCATCGTGCTAGTGGTCTTGCAAAGACAAACACCTTTAAAATAAACGGGTGAGCAACAAGGCGCAAAACCCGCCACAAACCCCAGCCAAAGCATCATCGCCCACCACCCCAAGCCCTCCGCCTACATCTCGATCGATCTTACCGATCAAAGAAGGTTTGTAAATGTCAAAGAGGCGGAAGAAGACAAAGCTGGCGATCACGCCCAGCCAGCTAAGGCCCGCAATCGCCATCGCCATCCACATCCCCACCAACTCATCGATGACAATCTGCTTGTCATCGTGGCTCTTTGTTTGGGCCTCATAGATGTCAATTTGCTTAATGGCGATGAGCCCAATTAAAAGGGCGCATAAAAACAAGGTGTTGGCTGAGAGGTATAAGATGGGCAAACCCAGAAAAACCGCCACCACACTCCCCGCCGTACCCGGCCCTCTGGGGAACTTGCCCGAGTAAAACAGGGTCAAAAAACATTCACGGCTAAGGAAGTTCAAGGTTTTCTCCAAATTTTAGCCCCATTGTAGCATAGTTAGAAAAAACATGCTAGGATCGAGAGAGATTCTTTTTTATAGGAGGTTGCATGGACAGCCTAGCCGGCACAAACAGGGGGGTAACTTGCCAGCGTTGCCTCCATCTCTTTTCTATCTTGACGCTCCCGTGCTCCGCTTTTTGCCATCTCACCGTTCTTTGGTCACTCGCCAGCAACTTCCTAAATCTTGCACCAATAAATCAGAAGCTCTCTTTTTACATTTTTCATAAAAAGGATTCAAATGTTCTTTTCGTCCTCGACCAATCCAAAAACTAAAGACAAAGAACACACAGAATGCACAGAAAAAATCAATGCATTGACTGAAAAAAACCGGGAACTGCGCGCTGTCTACAATGCCCTCGACCATTCTCTCGCCATCATTGAGTTTGATACGGAGGGCAAAATCCTCAATGCAAATGACAATTTTCTCAAAATCATAGGCTACACCTTAGAAGAAATTAGGGGCAAACACCACTCCATGCTCTGCGATCCCAAATTGGTGTCTTCAAATAGCTACAGCGACTTTTGGCATAAGCTCCGATCTGGACAATTCCAGCAAAAAACTTTTAAACGGATCAAGAAAGGTGCCAGGAGGTGTATTTAAAAGCCACTTATAGCCCCGCTTTAGACGATCGGGGTGAAGTGGCTAAAATCATCAAAACCGCTATTGATATTACGGCGGGCGTTTTAGAATTAAACGATTTGCGTGCTGTTTATAATGCCCACTTTTCTTCTATGGCTCTCATTGAATTTGACATGGATAGCCATGTGATCAACGCAAACAAAAATTTCTTAGATATCATGGGCTACACCTTAGAAGAAATTAAGGGCAAACACCACTCCATGTTTTGCGATCCGGAGTTTGTCAAGAGCCCGCAATACACAGAGTTTTGGGACCATTTAAAGTCGGGGCAATCCACTCAAGGGACATTTAAACGAATCACCAAAGCAGGTAAAGAGGTCTATTTGGAGGCGACTTACAACCCCGTTTTTAACAGCGAAGGCAAGATTTATAAATTCATCAAATTTGCTCTGGATGCCACCCACAAAGAGGAAAAAATCCACATGGTTTTAGAGTTGATTAAGGAAAACCAACAGCTCACCAGCGACGGTAACCGCATGATTGAAAAAACCACAAGCAATATCCAGAATGTGACCAGTACCATGAAAAACAATGTCCAATTAGTGGACACGCTAAGCGCACAATCCGACTCGATCTCTTCAATCACCCAAACCATTAAAGACATTGCCGATCAAATTAATTTGCTGGCCTTAAATGCCGCCATTGAGGCCGCCCGGGCGGGCGAACACGGGCGGGGCTTTGCCGTGGTGGCCGATGAAGTGCGCAAGTTGGCCGAACGCACCGGCAAGTCTGTTACAGAGATTGCGGCGATCATCAGCTCCATCCGTGAGATCACCCAACAAGTGGTGGAGAGCATCAGTAGCGGTGCAGATGAAGCAGAAAGGACTTGCGACCTTTCCTGTGAAACCCAAGATTTAATGGAAAAAATTAAAGCTGCCAGCGACCGGGTGGCCCAGGGCATGGGAATTTCTGGCAAATAAGAAAAGGCGAACGGGGTAGCCTGGCCTTAGCCAACTCCCACGAAAGAAACCAAAAGCTGATGGATGGATTGCGCGGCTGGCAAGAACCAAAGGGCGCGCGGGCGCAGTCCTTTGAAACCAAAGTGCCAACACAAAGAGCCAAGAGATGGTTGGAGTCTTTTAGACAACAATCGAGCACTTAAGCTAAAAACACTGGCTGGCCAAAACCTTGATCCTCTTTTTGGACACACAAACAGTCTTTTAGTGTGGTTACACTTTTTGACACACTCCCCATAGCTAAAGTTAGGGGAAGTGTGTTGAGTTAAGCCTGCAACTCCTGCAAACTCACGGGGGGGTTGTGCTTGAATTTGGAGTATTCAAGGAGGCTTAAAAGTACCTTTTCTACGGCTTTGAGCGTGGTGAAATAGGAG
Organism: Helicobacter sp. NHP19-003; assembly: GCF_019703305.1. NCBI lineage: Bacteria > Pseudomonadati > Campylobacterota > Epsilonproteobacteria > Campylobacterales > Helicobacteraceae > Helicobacter > Helicobacter gastrocanis. The sequence continues at coordinate 394,887 of NZ_AP024814.1, forward strand.
ATTTTGTTTTTGAGCACTTGCATGCGGATGATCTTAGAGTCCTCGCTCACCCGGTCGCTGGTGTTGATCGCCATGTCGATCTCGTGATTGAGCATAAAATCCGAAATATTGGGGCGGCCCTCTGAGATTTTCAGCACCTGCACACTCTCTAGCCCTTCAGCCAACAAGGCCCTATGCGTGCCGGTGGTGGCGTAAAGCTTAAAGCCCAAACTCACAAAGGCGCGCATTAAAGGCATCGCCTTTTGCTTGTCGGCATCTTTGAGCGACACAAAGACATGCCCGCTGTGTTTGATGGGGTTGTTGCACGCTAATTGAGATTTATAAAAGGCCTCAGCCAAAGTATGACCCACGCCGGCCACCTCCCCCGTGCTTTTCATTTCAGGCCCTAGCACCAAATCCGCCCCATAGAGTTTATTAAAGGGAAAGACGCTTTCTTTCACAAAGACATAATTTAAAGACTTGGCTAAAAATAACCCCCCACCTTTATTTTCTAGCCCCTTAAAGTCCTCTAAACTCTGCCCCGCCATCACGCTCATTGCCATCGCCGCAAGGTCTAGCCCCAAAGCTTTAGAGACAAAGGGCACAGTGCGCGAACAGCGGGGGTTGATCTCTAGCACGAAGAGTTGGCCATTCTTATAGGCAAATTGGATATTGACTAACCCTAACACCTGCAAACCCAAAGCGATTTTTTGCGTTTGGGTATAAACCTCCTCTAAAACTTGCGGGCTTAAGCTTGGGGGGATAAAGCAAGTGCTATCCCCCGAGTGGATACCAGCGGGCTCAATGTGCTCTAAAACGCTGCACACAAACACGCTTTGCTGGTCGCAAATGGCATCCACATCAAGCTCTAGGGCATCTTCTAGGAAGGTGTCCATTAAAAGGCTGGTTTCAAAGCTGTAATTTTCTGTGTAGTCTAAACACTCCTCTTTGGTGCGTAAGATGCGCATTTTTGCCCCCCCTAGCACAAAACTTGGGCGCAAGATGAGGGGCAGCTCTAGCTGGTCTAAACACTCTAGGGCTTGTTCTTTGGAGTTGGCGCACAAGCCTTTAGGGTAGGCAATGTTTAAACCATTTAAGAGTTTATGGCATAAATCCCGCTCTTCGGCAATTTCAATGTTTTTAAACGCTGTGCCTAGTAGGGGGATATTGAGGGCTTCTAAATCTTTGGCAATTTTTAAGGGCGTTTGCCCCCCAAAGCCCACCACCACGCCCATTAAATGCGCCCTCTCTTGTGCCACAATCTCTAGGACATGTTCTAAAGTGATGGGTTCAAAATACAGCGTGTCGCTGGTGTCATGGTCGGTGCTGATCGTCTCGGGATTATTGTTGATAATAATAGGGCTTAAGCCTATTTTCTTTAATGCTAGGCTGGCGTGCGTCAAGGCGTAGTCAAACTCCATCCCCACCCCGATTTTATTTGCACTTGAGCCAATGAGTATGACCTTTTGGCGGGTGGATTTGGGGGGGTTGTTGTGGCTGGGGAAAAAGGGCGCATAGGTGCTATAGAGGTAGGGCGTGGGGCTTTTAAACTCATTGGCGCTCAAATCCACTTGATACATTTTAGGGTGCAAGTCTAGGGCATCTCTAGCCTCCCTCACCTCTAGCTCGCTTGCCCCTAAAAAGCTGGCAATCAAAGCATCGCTTAACCCCATGCTTTTAAGCCTAAATAGGGCGTTTCTGTCGCTAAGTAAAGCTTGTTTGTTAGCCTCTTTTAACTCTAAAAGGGCTTGCACGATTTCTTTAATTTCATTCAAAAAATAGGGATCGATGTAGCATAAATCATGCACCTCATCTACACTTAAGCCATCGCTAAAAGCGTGCATGGCGTAAAGCAAGCGTTTAGGGTTGGGGCGGCGCAACTCTTTCTTTAAAAACTCCAAATCTAAGGGGCTCTCTAAAAAGACGCGCAAATTCTTTAAAAGATAATCGCTCTCTAAGGCTTTCATCAAGCTTTCTTTAAAACTCCCCCCAATGCCCATCACCTCGCCAATGCTTTTCATAGAAGTGCCCAAAGTGCTATCCACTTGGGGGAATTTCTCAAAATCAAAATGCGGAATCTTGGTGATGATGTAATCTAGGGTGGGCTCAAAGCAAGTCGTGCTTTGGGTGATGTCATTAGTGATTTCTTCTAAAGTGTGTCCTAGTGCTAAAAGCGTGGCGACTTTAGCGATGGGAAAGAGCGTGGCTTTGCTGGCAAGCGCGGAGCTACGGCTAACCCGTGGGTTCATTTCAATCACCAATAAACGCCGATCTTTGATCGCAAATTGCACATTCGCCCCCCCCGTATCCACGCCCACTGCCCGCAAAACCGCAAAGCTGGCATCGCGCATGCGCTGGTATTCTTTATCTGTCAAGGTCAAAGCGGGGGCAATGGTGATGCTATCGCCCGTGTGGATTCCCATCGGATCGACATTTTCAATGCAGCACACGATCACGCAATTATCCTTACAATCGCGCACCACCTCCATTTCAAACTCTTTACAGCCTAATAAACTCTCTTCAATCAAGATTTCATTGATGGGCGAAGCCTCTAGGGCGAATTTGGCTAAGTCCCTAAACTCTTCAATGTTAAAGGCAACCGCGCTCCCCTCCCCCCCCAAAGTAAAGCTAGAGCGGATAATACAAGGAAAGCCCACCTCTTTAACGACACTTAACGCCTCCTCCTCGCTGTAGGCATACCCCCCCTTGGGTAAATCTAGCCCAATGCCTAGCATGCACTCTTTAAACGCCCGCCGATCTTCTGCCTTTAAAATGCTCTCAATTTTAGCCCCTAAGAGTTTGACATGTTTTAACGCCCCCTCAAAATGCCCCTGCTGGTGCAACTCCACCATGATGTTGAGTGCGGTTTGCCCCCCCATGGTGGGTAAAATCGCCTCTATGTTTTCTTGCTCCACGATTTTGAGCACATTTTGCGTGTTGATGGGCTCAATGTAGGTTTTGTAGGCGAGGGCTTTGTCTGTGTTGATGGTGATGGGGTTGGAGTTTAAAAGCACCACCTCATAGCCCAAGCTTTTAAGCGTTTTAAGGGCAATGCTAGAGGAGTAGTCAAACTCGCACGCCTGCCCTATGACAATGGGACCTGAACCGATGAGTAGAATTTTCTTAAATTTTTGCATAAGCGGGATTATAGCAAAAGTTGGGGCTGGACTAGAAAAGAGAAGCTTGCATGCCTTGTTGGTGTAGGGGTTTGTCGGCGAGCATAAAGGTTTGTGGATTGTGTGGCTTGGTGTTGGCTTTAGTATGTTCTTTAATGGCTTGTGCAATGTATTTGGCCAAATTGACGGGGACGGCGTTGCCGATCATTTGCTCTAGGTCTGTTTTGGTGCCTTTAAAAATGAAGTTTTTAGGGAAGGTTTGTAGATAACTTCTCTCTAGGGTGCTTAGAGGGCGCAGAGCATGTAAATCTACACCGCTAGGATCGCAAGCTTTGAGTTGATAGTCTTTAGGAATGGGTCTATTCACACCTCGAATCGTGGGACTAGGCTCATCAATGCTAAAAACCGCCCGCCTTTGATAACTTCTAGGGTGTCTTTGACATACTCTCCCATAGCTAAAGCTAGGGGATTCTAACTTTAGCGGAGATCGCGGCTTCAAGCAGGACAGCTCCGTTTGGAGTCTTATGTTCCCTATTCCAAAGGTTGATGCCCCAACCCCAAGGGTATTACCCCTTGATTGCGACTTGAATATTAGCATGTCCATGCTAATGCTAGCCTTATATCCCCATAGCTAAAGCTAGGGGCTTTACGGCGCGAGTGGTAAAGCCAAACGATTGTTCTTTGTTGTCGGCTGATTTTTAAAGGGTTCTCACGACTTGCAATTTCTGTCAAAAAATGCAGAAAACCCGCATTGCTCTACACAAAAATATCTAGGCAATGGTGGGCTAATTTTGCATGTCTAGCTAGAGTCTTCCAAGTGGGCTGGAGTAAAAAAGGCTTTGCGTGTGTTCTATAGCGTTGTAAATGTCCCTTAAAAAGGCAAGCATGCTAGAAATGTGGGGCAACACTTGCGCCTTTTCTGCATGGGCAAATGTACCTTCTGTAATTCTTAAGTGAGTGGCCTTAATGTTGTGGTGTTCAAAATAGCAACACAGCGATGCAGGAAAGGCAGTGTTGAATTGATTCTTGCCCCATGCCTGTTTTTGAGAGAAATCCCGATTAGAATTTTGCAACCCAACAAAACGGGTTTAACTTTGGCAACCATGGAGACACCACACCTACCAGCTCCGCGCGCTTAACGCCTTTAATCTCTTGTTATAACCTTTCTGGCACTTGTTGCACGACATTTCTTTGTTTGCGCAACAAAAGGCCATGGTTGTGGGATTTATTGAGCGCAAAGAATGTAGGCCTCACGCCCTGCAGATTAAAACCCTTTTAAACTTTCTCTTGCCCTCAACGCAGGGGGTATATTCCTTTGCAACGGCAACTTTAAAACCACACTCCAGCACACCATTTAAAATGGGGGTGGCAGACACCGCAAAGGGCAGATCGTAATCTATGGGGATATGGCTGTAATCGACCAGCAAAACTCCGGCATCGTCAAATCTTTTATACTTTTGGGGGATTTACTCTAGGGGCAAGAATTTTAGCCTAGATTTATTGGGGCGGTTTTTAATGGGCAAATTAGTGAACCACGCCCCCCCAGCCCGCACGGGTTGGCGTTTAGGGTTTAAATACCAATGCACTTCGTCAAACCCCGCCCACACTTGTTTTTTAGCAAAATAGGGGATGCACCAAGTGCTGACACAATTGATGATATTGCCCAAGATTAGAAATTTCTTTTTGCTCTTAATGAGCAAGTCCCAATATTCTATGGCGCGTGAAAAGGGCGGGTTGGTGCACACAATGTTGGCTTCCTCGTGCAAGATTCTAAGAGATTCTGCCTCTTCAAAGCCTCCTCTATAATTAGGTGGGGTGTGCTTGATCTCGTGTGCGCCCTCTTTAGTGAAGATATAGCCCCGTGCGCCGGCATTGAATAAATCTTGTGGGCTACCACAATGTGTGCAAATGAGTTTTTTGAGCTTCAATCTAAAGAAGTGTTTTAAAAAATACAGCGCAAAGGCGGACGAGTCGGTGTCATCTCTCTCCTGGCCGATGGCATCATCGCAGTTACAAAAGACGACTTTATCCTGCCATATCTTTAAGGGGTATTTTGCGATCTCCTTTTCAATGTCCTCATAGCGGGTGTAAAACTCATCATTTTGCACCCTTTTCGCCTTGTTTAAGATGTCCGCCCACTGCACGCCCCTATCTTTGAGGCTGGGTACCGCTTTAGGCTTGGCTTGGGACCTGGATTTAGGGGTTTTTGGCTGGATTTGGGCGATAAAATCAGAATGGGCTTTGATGTAGCTGATGTAATTTTCAAAAAGGCTAGGGTTATAAAAATAGATTTCCCTAGTCTGCACTTCTCTTAAATGCGTAAAGGCGTTTTTAATGTCTTGCTCGATTTGACGCATATTAGCCACTTCACAAGTAAAAAGATAGCTATAAGTGTTCTCTTGCGATTGCCCCGTAACACTGTTGTATTCTTTAAGCCGTCTTTTTAGGTCATTGGTGATGCCAATCTTACATTTGCTGGGCTCTAGGCTGGATTGGACAATGTAGAGGTATTGTTTCATGGTGCTTCCTAAAGGCGTTTGCAAAAGGCTTATTGTAACACATGGACAGCGATTTGTTTAGATTTAAGAATCTGCGCAAAATCCCCACCTCCCCCACTCTTGCAAAGCACAACACAGGAGATTTTTAAACTAAAACAACCCTGCGGGATAGTCTGTCCTGCGCGCGATCTTTTCTAATGTCTTGGGCTGTGCTGACGGCTTGCGTTAGCGCAACGAGTTGTTGCCCATGTTTGATGGCCACAATGTCATTAACCAACATCACCTTCAAGAAATCTTGTAATTGTTCCTCTCCTTTTCTCTAATCCGCCAAGCCAATAAGACTATATTTTTCTCAAATCAGACTTAAAAATTTCAGATGTTAAAGACTCGAGCAAAAACAGCAAGCAACTTTTAGGCTATAATGACCGCCTCATTTTACCATCAAGGATTGATCATTGTTATCGCGTAGGACATTCATCATTAAGGGGGCGGGGGTTCTCTTGGGGCTTAGTGTGCCTCTTTTGGCGCACAACAAAGCGGCCATTAAGGAAGTGGTGGGGATTGTGCATGTCTTTGGCGATGGGGCCAAGTTAGACACTCTTAGCATCGCCTATAACACAGAGGTGTTCAAGATGCGCAAGCAAGATTTTAAAGTGTTGGGGCGCTCGATCATGGGTATTTATATCAGTCAAGATGCTAGAGGGCAGAGGCGTGCAGCCAATGGAAAGTTTGTGATCTTAAAATTAAATGAGCCCAAGTCAGCCCTGCTGACAAGTATCCAACACCACAAGCCAGATCCACAACACAAAAAGAAATTTGTCGCGGGGGGTAAACCCGGTCACACCCTGAAATTACAAACCCCAACAGCGCAACTTGAAGTTAAAAATAGCCAAAAAATATGGGAGCTCTCTAGGGTATCTTATCCCATCATAGAGGATTTTAAGGCCTTCACATTTGAAGATAAAATTTTGAAAAGAACCTTGCGCTACAATTTATTTATTCCTAAACACGCAGATAACCAACCCCTACCCTTAGTGCTTTTCATGCACGATGCCGGCACAACGGGTAATTTACAGCAGGCCACTTTATTGCAAGGTTTGGGCGCGCTCATTTGGGCACACCCAGAAGAACAGCGCAAACGCCCCTGCTATGTGCTCGCCCCACAATATGATGAAATTGTCGTCGATGATAACTCGCACGCCTCAGCCATGTTAGATGTAACCATGCACCTAGTCCAAGAGATAAGCCAAAAATATCCCATAGACACTTCCAGAATCTACACCACAGGGCAATCTATGGGTTGCATGATGTCCATAGCCCTGCTCATCAAATACCCACATTTTTTTGCCAGCGCCTTTTTAGTGGCGGGGCGTTGGGATGCAAATTTATGCGATCCCTTAGCGCGGGATAAATTTTGGTTGCTCACCTCTGGCGATGATGTGGGTAGCTTTGCCCTTAGCAACGCCATTATAGAGAGATTAGAACGCAAAGGGGCTAAAGTGGCTAAGGCTATTTGGGATGGCAAATGGGATCAAGCGCAATTTCAACAAGCTTGCCAAGAGATGATCGCCAAGAGCGCTCCGATCAACTACACCATGTTTCAAAAAAATAGCCTGTTGGGTGTAGATAAAATAAGCGCGCACCGCAACACTTGGCGTGTAGCCTATAGCATTGAACCCATCCGTGCATGGCTTTTTGCGCAACGCTTAGAGAAGAACTAAAACAAACCACAACACTAAGTAGCCGTTTTGAAAAAACTCTACAACAAGAGCAAGCCCTCAAGTAGAAAAAAATAAGGAACTAAACATGGCAAAGCGATCAAAGATTTGTAAGAATCTAAAAATAATGAGAGAGAAGCGAAACCAACGCACAACTTACCATCCCCCCACCCACCTTTTCACGCATGCAAAGGGGTAACTTTATCTTACCCTCTTACCACTCCTTGCCCTTGTGCTCCTGTGCCCCAGCCTCGTTTTGCTTTTGGGATTGGTATTTGGTATTGCGCTTGCGCCATGTTGGTTTTTGTAGTAAGCCATGGGTTTTTCCTCTCCTTACCCCTTAGTAAGAATGACATGATTGTCAGAAATCTTTGCTAGATTATAACCTCGCAATTTATTCAACACATCGACACCACCAGCTGCAACTGCAATAGTAACTGCAGAAATAGTAGGAGCAGTTCCAAGAATCCCTACAGCTCCAGCCGCCGTAAAAAGACTAGCAGGTGCTCCAAGTCCGCCGCTTGCAATAATAATAGCAACAGCTGCCGCAATAGCAGCAATAGCAACGCCCCACGCTACATCGCCAGTCGCTTTGATTTTAACGATCTTTTTCGAAAAATCGCCCACTATCTCAATGGAATTTTCCCCATTTTCAATCGCTTCAGCCAACTCTTTTTTATTGCTAACTTGCATCTTTGCCTCCAACAGAATTAGTTTTTACCATCTTCTTTAACCCACAACCTCCATCCATCTTCTTAATTGCCCACACCTCTCGCCTTGAGAAATTGAGAAATTGAGAAATTGAGAAATTGAGAAATTGAGAAATTGAGAAATTGAGAAATTGAGAAATTGAGAAATTGAGAAATTGAGAAATTGTAGCGTAAAAAACTAAAAAATACTTTAAAAAAATCCCCCGCATCACCCTACTTTCCCACCCTTGCAAAGGGCAGTATCATCGGCGTAAGAGAGCTTGACTTCCAGGTTCGGGATGGGGCTGGGTATTTCCTCTCTACTAGGGACACGGGAAAAAGCGAAGCTTTTTTGCAAAGCTTGTTAAAGCTCCCCATAAAAACACCATTCTAGCATTTTTATGTGAAAGAAGGCAACGCTTTAAATCAATAGTCTATGTGCGGTTTTCTACAAAGCTCTCATTACACTCAATAAGGCAGTGAAGCTCTCTAAAGCAAGCAAACAAGCCAAACGCTCTATTAGTAGTGGTTAGCTGAGTGCATTGCTGCACTTACACACCCACCCTATCAAACATGTAGTCTTCATGCGAGCTTCAGGGAAAGCTCATCTTGGAGTTGGCTTCGAGCTTAGATGCTTTCAGCTCTTATCACAACCATGCGTGGCTACCCAGCGGTGCTCTTGGCAGAACAACTGGTGCACCAGTGGCATGTCCATCCCGGTCCTCTCGTACTAGGGACAGCTCTCCTCAGCTTTCCTACGCCCACAGCAGATAGGGACCGAACTGTCTCACGACGTTCTGAACCCAGCTCGCGTACCGCTTTAAATGGCGAACAGCCATACCCTTGGGACCTGCTCCAGCCCCAGGATGCGATGAGCCGACATCGAGGTGCCAAACCTCCCCGTCGATGTGAGCTCTTGGGGGAGATCAGCCTGTTATCCCCGGGGTACCTTTTATCCTTTGAGCGATGGCTCTTCCACACGAGAACCACCGGATCACTATGACCGACTTTCGTCTCTGCTTGAGTTGTCTCTCTTGCAGTTAAGCTAGCTTGTGCCATTACACTCAACTGGCGATTTCCAACCGTCATGAGCTAACCTTTGTAAGCCTCCGTTACTTTTTAGGAGGCGACCGCCCCAGTCAAACTACCCACCAAGCATTGTCCTGCCTAAGGATGACTTAGGCCAGTTAGCTAACAAAAACGCCAAGGGTGGTATCTCAAGGATGGCTCCACAGACACCAAAGTGTCTGCTTCAAAGCCTCCCACCTATCCTGCGCATGGCATTCCCATTAGCAGTGCTAAGCTATAGTAAAGGTCCACGGGGTCTTTCCGTCTTGCTGCGGGTAGGAGGAATTTTCACCTCCACTACAATTTCACTGGATCTCTCTTTGAGACAGCTCCCATCTCGTTACGCCATTCATGCAGGTCGGTATTTAACCGACAAGGAATTTCGCTACCTTAGGACCGTTATAGTTACGGCCGCCGTTTACTCGGGCTTCAATTCAAAGCTTCGCCTTGCGGCTAACCCATCCTCTTAACCTTCGAGCACCGGGCAGGCGTCACACCTTATACTTCCTCTTACGAGTTGGCAAAGTGCTGTGTTTTTGGTAAACAGTCGGGAGGGACTCTTTGCTGAGACCTACTTGCGTAGGCACACCTTATCGCGAACTTACGGTGTTAGTTTGCAGAGTTCCTTAAAGAGAGTTCATCCACGCGCCTTAGAATACTCATCTCATCTACCTGTGTCGGTTTGCGGTACGGACAATTAGGGCTAAACTTAGAGACTTTTCTTGGCACGATAGTGTCAGTGATTCTCCCCTCGACCCGAAGGTCTTAGAGAGCCTGTCAGGTTTCAAATACAGGAGCGGATTTGCCTCTCTCCCAATCTACACCCTTCGACCAGCACATCCATCAGCTGGCTCACCTAACTTTATGCGTCCTCCCATCGCACACCCTAATTGGTATAGGAATATTAACCTATTTCCCATCGCCTACCCCTTTCGGACTTGGCTTAGGACCCGACTAACCCTACGATGACGAACATCGCGTAGGAAACCTTAGATTTACGGCGGATGCGATTCTTACGCATCTTATCGCTACTCATTCCTGCATGCTCACTTCTGTGCGCTCCAGCACTCCTTGCCGGTATGCCTTCAACGCTGCACAGAACGCTCTTCTACCACTGCCCTAAAAGGGCAATCTACAACTTCGGTGTCTATCTTAGCCCCGTTATATTTTCAGCGCATGATCACTAGACCAGTGAGCTGTTACGCTTTCTTTAAAGGATGGCTGCTTCTAAGCCAACCTCCTGGTTGTTTGAGTAACCACACATCTTTTTCCACTTAGAATAGAACTTGGGGACCTTAGTTGGTAGTCTGGGTTGTTTCCCTCTTGACGATTGATTTTATCACCCACCGCCTGACTCCCAAGATACAACAAGAGGTATTCGTAGTTTGACAGGGTTTGGTACTGCGGCGAGCAGCCCTAGCCCAATCAGAGCTCTACCCCCTCTTGTCATCACTTGAGGCTATACCTAAATATATTTCGAAGAGAACCAGCTATCACCAAGTTTGTTTGGCCTTTCACCCCTATCCACAGCTCATCCCAGCCCGTTTCAATGGGCACGGGTTCAGTCCTCCACAAGCTGTTACACTCGTTTCAACTTGGCCATGGATAGATCACTTGGCTTCGGGTCTGCAGCGTCTGACTAATGCGCCCTATTCAGACTCGCTTTCGCTACGGCTCGTTTTCACTTAACCTTGCCAGACACCACAACTCGCAGGATCATTATGCAAAAGGCAGTCCATCACCCTGATAAATCATAGGGCTTTGAATGATTGTAAGTAGATGGTTTCAGGTTCTATTTCACTCCGTTACCCACGGTTCTTTTCACCTTTCCCTCACGGTACTTGTGCGCTATCGGTCAAAGAGTAGTATTTAGGGTTGGAGAGTGGTCTCCCCGGCTTCAGCCCGGATTTCACGTGTCCTGGCCTACTCTGGATCCGGCTATCTAGGGTTTTCCTTTCGCATACAGGGCTATCACCTTCTATGGCTTGTCTTTCCAAACAACTTTGCTAGAAAAACCCCTTGAATGTTGCCGTCCTCAACCCCGCGTGCAAGCACGCGGTTTGCCCTTTTCCCCTTTCGCTCGCCACTACTGAGGGAATCTCGTTGATTTCTTTTCCTCTAGCTACTGAGATGTTTCACTTCGCTAGGTTCGCTCTCTATAATTAGAGTAACCTACATTGCTGTAAGTTGGGTTGCCCCATTCGGAAATCTGCGCATCAATGCTTCTTGACAGCTCCACGCAGCTTATCGCAGTCTAGTGCGTCCTTCATCGCCTCTCTTTGCCAAGGCATCCACCATCTACTCTTAATATCTTGTTTGCCACTCTAACATATCCGCTAGAGCGTTGCATAAGAGCCACACCGCCTTATTGAGTATAATTCTTTTGGCTTTGTAGTTTTTACCTTTAACATAGGCTATTGACAATAATAAGTCAAACAACACGCTCCAAATCCGCTTTTTTGAGAAAAAAGTTTAACCTCTTTCTTCGCAAGCTTTCTTAGAAGCAAAACGCAATATTACACATTTTAAGCTTAAGGGGGGCTTAAGGGGGGGGGAGAAGTTATAAAGATCGTGGCAAGTATACAGCCAGTCAAATTCAAGCTAGACAAATGAAAGACCATCTGTGTCAAAACCTAGGGTGTAGATTTGCGGAAGACTCAAGAGTTCTTGACCCTAAGCAGGTCGCTGAGTCTATCTATGTGGCTGCCAAGTTGTTGCAATTCTTTGGTGATTTCCTCCAACTCCTGCTCGACCCTAGAAAGCCCATTTTCGACCTCATCAAAAAGCTTATTGACATTATTGTAGTCATTCATGGCACACCACCTTTTTAAATTCTTCAAAGATATACAACCCATCGTGAGGACCGGGACTGGCCTCTGGATGGTGTTGTACGGAGAGAATGGGGGCGTTTTTGTAGCGCACACCCTCAATGGTGTGGTCAAATAAATTTTTATGCGTGATCGTGGCGATTTTGGCGATGCTCTCAGGTACACAATAGTTGTGGTTTTGTGCGCTCACTTCAATACGCCCGGTCTGCAAGTTTAGCACAGGGTGGTTGCTCCCGTGGTGCCCGAATTTGAGCTTATAAGTGGGGTAGCCATGTGCGATGCTTAAGAGCTGATGCCCTAGACAAATGCCTAACATGGGGATTTGCTCTTGGATAAGTGAGCTGATTTCGTGGATCACGCTTTTTAAATGCAGAGGGTCGCCCGGGCCATTAGAGAGCAACACACCTGCAATTTCGCCCCTTTTGTAGGCCTCTATGAGCGTTTGCGCCTTGGTGTCGTGAGCAAAACACACAGGCTTTAAGCCCACTTGGACTAAGTTGTTTAAAATGTTGGTCTTCACGCCCAAATCCAAAACCCCGATGGTATTTGTGAGTGGGGGGGTTTGGTGATCCAAAATCTTAAAGTCAAAAGTGCCTTGTGTGTGGGCTTGTTTGTGGCTTAGGGGGGGGATTAAATATTGCTCAGCGATGCTCTTAGATGCTTGCAACAACTTTTGCAGTTCTTGCTTATCTAACCCATCGGTGGAAACCACTACACCCATCGCCCCCTCATCTCTTAGCATCCCCACTAATGCCCTCGTGTCTAAGCCACTCGCGCCCAAAACCCCGTGTTGTTGCAAAAATGCGCTTAAAGATTGCCTCGCTCTAAAATTAGAGTGTCGGCTCGGGGTGTGGCGCACCAAAATGCCCGTACAAAAGCTATTGGGAGACTCACGGTCTTGTTCGTTTGCCCCCACCACGCCCACTTCAGGCGTGCTGAAAACCACAAACTGCCCCCTGTAACTCGGATCGCTGATGACTTCCTCATACCCACTCATGGCGGTGTTAAAGACCGCCTCGCCGACCGCAACCCCCCTAGCCCCAAAACTTTCAGCCTCTAAAAATAACCCGTTTTCAAAATAAAGTGTGGCTTTCGTGGGTGTGGTGCTCATAGAAAGCCCTTTCTTCTCAACTCATCCTCATACATGCGCTCAAAGACAAGTTCATACTCATCGCTGCCGATGGGGAGCTTGCGCTTGTAATGCTTGATTTTCTCACTCACTTCAGTTTCCACGCTCTCATAGAGTTTAGCGTAGGTGTCGATGGATTTAAAAATCACATTACGGATTCGATTCTCAGATACCGAAAACATGATCAAATCCTCGTCCAAGACCTTTTCTAAAATTTTGTGCGAGAGCAAATTACAGCGATCCTCCCAGCCCAACACAAAACCCCTCTCGAGGGCGACTTGTTTTTTAAACATCCAAAAGAGACTCCTTTCATCCATACGCATGAAGTCTATCTCATCTAGGTTTTCCTCCAGTAAATCTCGTACACGGTTATCAATAGCACTCTCTTGGTTCACATGCTCTTGCAACACGCCATGTGTGATTTGGGTGAGGGTTTCTAAAGACCCCTTGAGCTCCAAAAGGGGGGATTGGACTAAATCTTGCGTGATTTTGTTGACAATGTAGCGGACATGGTTTGGTTTCAATCTCATCTTTTAGCCCTAGCTTGTTTAAGGTTAAGCTGTATTCTAACATATTCTAAAGCAAAGGGCTAGAGAGTTCCATACGAGGGAGTGGCTAGAAAATAATTAACCTTCATGTGTTAGAGTATACCTTTTAATTTTTTAAGGGGTTGTATGCACGCGCAACGCTTTTACTTCCTTTTCTCTCTTGCAATCATTGCGATCATCGTGTTGCCTGTGGGGATTGCCAATCTCATTTTGGGCTTTGTCTACCACGACTCACCCTGTATACAATGTTGGGGGGAGCGTCAAAGCATGGTCTACATCGCTTTGGGGGGGCTATTCATTGTGCGCTATGGGTTAAAGCCCAAATACATTGCTATGTTAGTGCTTGTTGTGGCGGGCGGACTTTACCAAAGTTTTTACCACTTAGGCAACCACGCCCTAGAAGATGTGGGGCAGGGTTTTGCCTTGACGATTTTTGGGCTGCACACGCAATTTTGGGCAGAGTTTGTCTTTTGGATCGCTTTGTTGGTGTTGGGGCTTTTGTTGTTTAAAGCCCCGAATTTTGAAACACAATCTTTGCGTAAGCTCACCCGCTCCAACCTTTGGGCGTTTGGCATCTTTAGCTTTTTAGTGGCCTCAAACATGTTACAAGCTTTTATCTCCACAGGACCCTTCCCCTATTTAGGGCATGGCGATCCGATCCGCTTCTCATGGCGCATGGCAGAAAACATTTGGAGCACCAAAAATTGGGCGCACATGGGCTTTCCTAGAAGTCTGGGTAAACGCATTGTGGAACAACCGATCTTGGCTGAAAGCCCCCATCAATGGGAGAGCGACTACCGCAAAGCCCCCCTTGAAATCCACAAAAGCCTAACGCTCTTGCAAACCCAAATAAGCCCCTTAAAACTCAATGCCCCCATCAGCGATTTAAACTTTTTGGCTGCCAAAGAAAACCCCAAAGCCCCCCAAGACACCCCCAAGCCTAATTTATTGCAAAGCCTCAGCACCGATCTTTTTGGCAAAAACGCCGATGGGTGCGCCCCTGCTCTAAAGCCCCTGCCCTACACTTTCTCGCCCGAAACTTTTGCAGGCAACAATGCCTTTTTAAAAAACACCTTTCTCATTTCTACACAAAAAGAGGGCTTGTATGTGGTGGACAAAAAACTGCAAAAAGTCCTCGCCCACTTGGTGTTAGATAAGCATTACTCCGTGACCGTAGAACATTTCGTGGGGGCGAACATGGTCGGCAACACGATCCGCCTGATGGGGATCAATAAAAGCAGTGTCGATGTCGTCTACAACCCCAAAGCCAACAACAACTTTGCCAACTTCCTAGAAGGGGCACACCATTTTGATGAAATCGGGCGCAGCCGCCTACGCACCAGCCGGGCTTCAACCTACTATGTGTTGAGCGCAAGGAGCGATGGAACACAAACCTACATGCTGACCGTGCCTAATAAGCACTATAAACAACTCATCTTAGTGGGTATGCTCGATCAAGATTTAGGCTTAAGCTTTGAAGCCGTGGTGCGTCCGCTCAAAACCAACCCCCTTAAAAAGGGGCGCACGCTCGGGGAGTTTTACATCACGGGGCTTGCCTTTTATGAAGGGCGACTCTTTGCGCTAAGCAAAGCTTACAATGCCCTTTTGGTCATCAACCCCTATGATGCGACCATCATCGATGCCTACGGCTTGCCCCCTAGTGTAAAAAACCCGACCGCCCTAACTTTCGTGGATAACGCTTTGATTGTGAGCGGTTATGCCGACAAACACGACACTTTTTACACACTCGACATTTCTAACTTATCGCTAGCACTGCCCCCAGCCCAAAAGCCCACGCTCAAAGCACCCATTTTACAAACGCATGGTTGCTGAGTTTGGCAAAAATGGCGTGTTGCTCTTGTTCGCTAGCCACAACTAAAGAGAGTTGTAGACTCGTGTATTTGCCCTGTGCACTCTTGTTCTTGGTGCAAACTTGGTATTTCAAGGGAGCAAGCAAGCCAGCCAGCTCGTTTAAAAGCTCTTGGGGTTTGTCTGTGATTAAACGGTACTCCCACAAACAGGGGTAAGTGATGGCGTTTTTAGAATCCATGCAAAATCTCCAAAAAGTTTTGGGGGATGGGGGCGGGTTTCTTATGTGTCAAGTCAATGAAAGCGAGTTTGATCTGCAAGTCAAAGAGTTTTTGCCCTTGTCTAAAAATCTCTTGTTGTAGACTAAGGCTTGCTTTTTTAAGCTCTAAAATTTGGGTGCTCACTTGCAAACAATCCCCCAGCAAAGCGGGGGCAATGAAGTCGGCTTGCAAGTCCTTCACAACAAACCCCCCCTGATTGTTTTGTGGGGTACATCCAGCTTTAAAAAACACCACACTCCTAGCCCGCTCGCAAAATTTTAAATAGTTAGCGTGGTAGACCAACCCCGTGCTGTCTGTATCTTCATAGTAGACTTGAATCTGCATACACTCCCTTTAAAAAGCCTAAATCAAGCCATGCATTGGTAAAGCTATAGTAAACCTTAATCCTCGCATGTTATAATGGGCGGCTTTCTTTAAATACTGCGTTGTCGCTGTTTTTATTTTATTAAGAGGGAGATTTGTGAACAACTTCTCAAAATTGGGTTTTATCTTAGCGGCTTTGGGCAGCTCGATTGGTTTGGGGCATATTTGGCGCTTTCCTTACATGGCGGGCACAAGCGGGGGAGGTGGGTTTGTGCTGTTGTTCTTGGTGTTGGCACTCACGGTGGGGCTAGCCATGCTCATTGCTGAAATGGTGATCGGCCAAAGCACGCAAACCGATGTCGCCTCGGCTTTTGAGCAGCTTAGCCCCCAAAGCTCCAAAAAATGGAGATACGCGGGGATTGTACTCTTTACAGGCCCCATCATTTTATCTTTTTATGCGATTGTCTTAGGCTGGGTGTTTTACTATTTAGTGGGGGTGAGTTTTAGTTTGCCCGCAGATATCCACGCCTCTAAACGAGTGCTTGTGGGTTTAGAAAACTCCGTAGGTAAGCAAGTAGCGGGCTTGAGCTTCACGCTTGCTCTCACTGCTTGGATTGTTTCAAGGGGGGTGAAAGATGGGATTGAAAAGCTAAACTTCGTTTTAATGCCCTTGCTCTTCATCATCTTTTTTGGCCTGCTCTTTTATGCGAGCACACAACCCTCCTTTAAGCAAGCTGTCAATTTTATGTTTGGGGTGCGTTTGGCCGACATCAACCACAAGGTTTTTATGAATGCTTTAGGGCAGGTTTTCTTCGCCTTGAGCATTGGCATTGGCATCAACATCTCCTATGCTTCTTCGACCGATTCTAAGCAAAATCTCTTGCAGAGCGCATTTTGGGTGGTCGTGCCCGGGGTTGTGATCTCTCTTGTGGCGGGCTTGATGATTTTTACTTTTGTGTTTGAGTATGGCGATAGCCCCACTGAGGGGGCAGGCCTCATCTTTGTGTCCTTGCCTGTGGTCTTTTACAAAATGGGCTGGATGGGCAGCGTGGTTTTTATTTTGTTCTTGTGCGCTTTGGCCTTTGCAGGGATCACCTCCACCATTGCGCTTTTAGAGCCACCCGTGCAGTATCTCGTCGATCACAACTATTCTCGCCCTAAGGCGACTTGGCTGACAACTTTAGCCATCTACATTTTGGGCGTGATTCTCGTCTTTTCCCTAAATAAAATCTACAAGCCCCATTTGAGCATCTTCCATAAAGATTTATTTGAATTGGCAGATTTTCTCACCACTTCAGTTTTAATGCCTCTGGGTGGGCTTGTGTCTGTACTCTTTGTGGGTTGGGTCATTGGCAAAGACAAGTTGCGCCAAATCACCGCCCACTTTTTGAGCAGTGGTCTTTTTGCCTTTTGGCTTTTTTTAGTAAGATACATTGCCCCCTTGGTGATTTTAGTGATTTGGGCGGTGAAAATCATGCAGGGGTAGAGATGGGATTTTCTAAACTCGGCTTTATCCTAGCCACTTTGGGCAGTTCGATAGGTTTAGGGCATATTTGGCGTTTCCCCTATATGGCAGGTGAGTGTGGCGGTGGGGCGTTTGTCCTGCTCTACTTGGGGCTGACTTTGACTTTGGGCGTGGCGATGCTCTTAGCGGACATGCTCATTGGCAATTTGGGGCGCAAGGACATGGTGTCTTGCTACCAACACCTAAACACGAGGCATAAAAAACTTTGGGGCTTTAGCGCGGTCTTTTTGTTAGGGGGTCCCATCATCTTGTCTTTTTACACCGTGGTTTTGGGTTGGGTGTTGTTTTATTTGGTGAAAGTGAGTTTTGCTTTGCCCCAAACTTTAGAAAGCTCCAAGACATTGTTTCAGAACTTAAGCTCTGTAGATTTATTTTGGCAAATTGTGGGCTTTAGTGTGTGGCTGTGGCTCACCGTGTGGATTGTGTCTAAGGGAATCAAACAGGGGATTGAGAAGTTGAGTCTGTGGTTAATGCCCCTCTTGTTCTTGGTATTCATCGGTTTACTTTTTTACGCCATGTCTATGCCTAGTTTTTCTAAAGCTTGGCATTACATGTTTGCCTTTGACAGCTCTAAAATCACTCTCGGAGTTTTGATGGATGCTTTGGGACAGATGTTTTTCTCTTTGAGTTTGGGCGTGGGTACCATCACCACTTACGCCGCCTTCACAAAGTCTAATGAAAATCTTTTGGGCAGCTCTTTATGGGTGGTTTTGCCTGGGATTTTCATTTCTTTGGTTGCCGGGCTGATGATCTTCACCTTTATTTTTAAATTCAACGGCACACCCGCTCAAGGCGTGGGGTTGGTGTTCATCTCTTTGCCTTTAGTTTTCCACCAAATGGGCTTCACCGGTTCTATCGTGGCGCTGTTTTTCTTTCTCGCCTTGATCTTTGCGGGCATCACCTCCACCGTTTCGCTCTTAGAACCCACCGTGCTTTACCTCACAAATCACTTTAAGCACAGCCGGACCAAAGCTTGTGTCTTTGTAGGGGGGCTTACTTATCTTTTAGGGTTGCTGGTGATCTTCTCCATGCATAAAGACTACAGCCATGCGCTCAGTTTTTGGGGTAAAAATGTCTTTGAGTGGGCGGATTTTAGCACTTCTACTGTGTTGATGCCCTTGGGAGGCTTGTTTTCCTTGCTCTTTTTAGGGTATTTTATGGACAAAAAGCGGATCTATAAGTCAAGCAAACGCTTTTTGAGTCGGTTTTGGTTTTTGTTGTGGTTTTTTAGTGTACGCTTCGTTGCGCCTGTGGCGGTGCTGTTGATTTTAATGTTGCAATTTAAAAAAAATGCGTAGAGTTTTTCTACTGCTAAGCCTATTTGGTGCGCTCAAAGCCGATAACCGCTTGAGTCCCACACAGATCAAAAACAAAGGCATCACCACCACCACCTATCAAGATTTTTACAAGCCTTGGTACTATGGCTTCAAAAACAGCTGGGAAGTCGCCCCCAGAAAGCCCAAGAAACACAATGTCTTTTTAGACTTGGCAAAAAAATACCTAGAGATCATCGATTATCGGGGCACTTATTTTATGCCCGTTTATTACAGCTTCACCCCCATTTACCAATGGTACCACCCCGACATCAACCGCTACCAGCCAGTGGATTTTAAATTCCAAGTGAGTTTTAAAGTCCCCGTGATCCGCAACTTCCTTTACACAAGGGGAACGCTCTATCTGGCCTACACCCAAACCAACTGGTTTCAGATTTACAATAACCCCCAAAGCGCGCCCATGCGCATGGTCAACTACATGCCAGAGCTCATCTATGTTTATCCGCTCAAAATCCCTCTCTTTAAAGAGAAATGGGGGACTTTTACGGAGTTTTGGATCGGCTGGCAACACATTTCTAACGGCATTGGGGGTAGGCAGTGCTTCCAGCCCTATCGCGATGGGAATGCCCTTGGGCCCTTTCCCGGAACGCCCGTTCACATTACAGAAGAGAACAAGAAAGTCATCGTGCAGGCGGGGGGGCTTGATGGAGGATGTCGCTCAGTGAGTGCAGGGCAACGCCCCGTGTTCCACTTGGTGTGGCAAAAGGGCGGGCTAAAACTCAATGTCGCCTATTGGCCCTACATCCCCTATAACCAATCCAACCCCAATCTCATAGACTACATGGGCTATGGCAACGCTTGGATAGACTACCGCCGGGGCCGCCACCACTTTGAAATGCGCATCTACGACCTTTTCACGCGCTATTGGGAGTTTAAGGATTGGCACGGGGCGATCCGCTTGAGCTACACATTTAGGATCAACCCCTTTGTGGGGCTTTATGTCCAATACTTCAACGGCTACGGGGACGGGCTGTATGAATACGATGTCTTCTCCAACCGCTTAGGTGTGGGGATTCGCCTCAACCCCTAGTTTTTAAATAGTCCCTAACATTGTCAATTGTGGCCATGATGAGCTTTTTAATCGTGTCCCCGTAACCCCACGCAATGTGGGGGGTGAGCAATAGCTTACTTTGGATCGCGGGGTTTAAAAAGGGGTGATTAGAACGCATAGGTTCTTGCTCTAACACATCGGTGGCGTAGTAAAAATCCCGCGTTTCTAACTCTTTTGCCACCGCCTCTTCATTGACAATCCCCCCCCGCCCCACATTGATTAAAATGGCTTTTTCTTTCAAGAGTTGTAACTCAGGCGCGTCTATGAGATTGTGCGTTTGGGTGTTTAGGGGGGCGTGGATAGAGATCACATCGCTTTCTTGTAAGAGATTTTTTAAGGGCTTCTGGGGGTAAGTGGCATCGTTGTTGCGCCCACTTGTGGAAGTGTAGCTCACATGAGCGCCAAAGCTCGTGGCAATCCTGGCCACATTTTTACCAATGTTGCCAAGCCCAATGATCCCCCACTCTTTGTTTTCTAAGGACATCAAATCCTTGTTAAAGTGGGTGAAAATCTCGCTCTTGCAATACTCCCCGCTTTTAGAGTAACGATCGTAATAAGGCATGTTAGAGAGCAAGGTCAGAGCAAGGGCAAAGGTGTGCATGGTCACGCTGTGCGTGGAGTAATCCACGACATTTTTAATGGCAATGCCCAGCTCTTTAGCCACCTCCAAATCAATCATGTTCATGCCCGTAGCCGTGATGCAAATGCATTTGAGCTTAGGCAATTTTCTTAAGAGTTCTCCGCTCATCTGCACCTTGTTTAAAATCACAATCTCAGCATCTTTGCATCTCTCAAGCACCAAATCCTGTGGTGTGCCCGGGTAAGATACCAACTCCACAAATTCACTCAAAGCGTCTAACTTATTCTTGCGTCCCAAAGAGTGCGCTTCTAAAAAAACGGCTAGAGGTTTCATTGGAAAATCACCATGCTAGGGTCAATGCTATCCCCATAAACAGGTTTTAAAGTGGCGTTGTAGGCCTCCTTCATAAAGCCCTCTTTGGTGAGTTTGTCTATCTCGTTATTGAGCCACTCTAAGAGCTCCTTATGCCCCTTTTTGACCGCTGGGGCGATCACATCTTGATCGCCAAGACTAGGAATGCCCACCTTAAACTCGGGGTTCTTTTTCACCCACGCCAAAAGAAGCGTGTTGTCGTGGGCTAGGGCGGGGGCACGATTGTCTTTTAAAGCTAAAAAGGTTTCGGTGTTTTGGTCGTATTTGAGTAAGGATATGTTAGGGTAGTGCTTGGAAAAATAAAAGTCTGCCGTTGTGCCTTTATTGACAATCAAGGGCTTGCCCTTTAAGTCCTCAATGCTTTTAATGACTCCATCCTTAGACACCACACCCAAAGCGACTTTCATGTAGGGTTTGGCAAAGTCCACCACTTCAGCCCGTTCTTTGGTCTTGGTGAAGTTTGCCATAATGATGTCAACCTTATTTGCCTTTAAAAACTCCACCCGCGCGGCTGCCTCCACAGGGATAAACTGCACCTTGCTCGCATCACCGAGTAAGTCCTTAGCTATACGCCTAGCGATATAAACATCAAAGCCTTGAAATTGCCCCTTGCCGTCCATATACCCAAAGGGGGGCTTGTCGCTAAACACCCCCACTTTCAACACCCCCCGTTCTTTAATGCTGGCTAGCGTGCCCTCCTCGGCTTGTGCCTTGTGATCCGAGCAACCCATAAAGCCCAAGATCGCCACAAAAAACAGGCTAAAAATCTTAAACAAGCGCACAACATCTCCTTAAAATAAAAATCCTCCTAAAAGCTTAGAGCATAGCACCAAAAAACTAACAATCCCCTAAAAAGTGGAAAATTTCTAGGAATTTTTGCGCCCGAGCCGATTGTGGATTCTCAAAAAACTCTTTGGGCTTGGCTTGCTCCACCACCACCCCCTCATCAAAAAACACCACCCTATGCGCCACCCTTCTAGCAAACTTCATCTCATGCGTAACAATCACCATGCTCATCCCCTCATCAGCTAGCTCTAAAATCACCTCGAGCACTTCTTTAACCATTTCGGGGTCAAGGCTGGCGGTAACTTCATCAAACAACATCACTTCAGGTTGCATGCATAAAGCCCGCACAATGGCGACCCTTTGTTTTTGCCCCCCGCTCAATTCTCTAGGGTAGGCTTGCATTTTATGCGCTAAACCCACCCGCTTTAAAAGCGTGTGTGCTTGTTCGCTCACTTCTTCTTTAGCCCGTTTTTGCACTTTCATGGGAGCCAATAAGATATTTTGCAACACACTTAAATGGGGGAAGAGCTCGTAATTTTGAAAGACCATGCCAATCTTTTGGCGCACTTTGCCCCAATCCTTGCTGTGTGCGATTTGCTCCCCATTAAACAGGATTTGCCCGCCTTGAATCTCTTCTAATCCGTTCAAGCACCGAAGAAACGAACTTTTGCCACACCCGCTCGCTCCCAAAATAACCACAGCCTCCCCCCTCTCTAAGCTAAAATCAATGCCCTTGAGCACTTCATGGTCGCCATAGCGTTTTTGTAAGTTCAGGGTTTGCAAGATCGCCATTTAACCTCTATTGTGTTGGTATTTTTTCTCTAAGTATTGGCTTAGGTAAGATAGGGGGTAGCACAGCGCAAAGTAAAGGATAAAGATCAGTCCATAGACAAAAAAGCTCGCATGGGGCATGTTGATTAAATTGACTTCTATGATTTGCTGCCCGACTTTGAGCAGATCAATCGCCCCAATGAGAGAGATTAGGGCGGTGGTCTTAATCATCCTTGTGAAGAGATTCACGCTTGCGGGCAGTAGGGCTAAGAGGGCTTGGGGGAAGAGAATGTAAAAAGTGGTTTGTAGGGGCTTTAGCCCTAGAGCGGTTGCGCTCTGTGCTTGGTGTTTAGAGATGGAGCTCAAAGCCCCCCTTGTTAAGTCCATCATCTCGGCTGCTCCCCACAGACTAAAGACCACCACCCCCGCCATAAATGCCTCAATGTGTAAATCAAAGAGCGCAGCCAAGCCAAAATACACGATAAACAACCACGCCAAAAGCGGGACAATCCATACCGCCTCTAAATACACCCGGCACACTAATTTAGCCCCCACCCCCAAAAGCCATCAACACCCCCAAGCTAAGCCCCCCACCAAAGAGAAAACGATAGAAATGAGGGCTAGAGCTAAAGTCGTGGCTAGCCCCTCAGCCAAGCGGGCCAAGTTATCGGCACTAAAGAGTTGCAACAGTTCTAGCATGCTTTTTGCTTATAGTACCGCTCTAAGAGCACAAACAGCCCGCTTAAGGGCAACAACACGACCAAATAAGAGAGTACTAGTAAAAGCAACGCCTCGTTTGTCTTGTAGTAAATGCCGATTAGATCCTTTGCCACAAACATTAAATCCGCCAGAGCAATTGCGCTCACCACGGAAGTTTCTTTGAGTAAGAAAATCACATTTGCACCCAAAGATGGCAAAGAAATCGCCAAACTTTGGGGCAAGAGCACAAAGCGCAAACTTTGCCACCTAGACAACCCCAAACTCAAAGAGCTTTCAAACTGCACCTTGTTGAGTGCCTTTAGCCCTAGTAAAAAGCTCTCTGCCATATATGCCCCGCCCAAAAAGATCACCCCGAGCACGGCGCAAGCAAGCGCGTTCAAAGTTAGCCCCACTTCGTGCAAGCCGTAATACAAAAAGAAAAGCTGAATGAGTAAGGGGGTGTTTCGGGCCAACTCGGTGTAGCCCTTAGCCAGACTAGCTAAGAACTTGGGCTTAAAGAACAGACACAAAGCCACGAGAAAGCCCAAAAAGCTCGCCCCCAAAATGCCAAAAAAGGAAATTTCAAGCGTGAGGGCGAGCCCATGTCCAAATAGGGGCAGAGCATGGCGCACAAACTGCCAATCTAAATCCAAACCACAACCTCCCGCAAACTTAAAGTCTGCTAAAAGGCTCTATCTTAGAGAAATAAGCTAAGGGCAGGCTTAAAGCCTAGAGAGCCATTTTCTCCATCAAGTGGAAATTCATGTAGCGGTAAATCTCCTCCTTGCGCTCGGTGAGCTTGTGCGCCACTAGGTCTAAATACTCTTTGGGCGTGGGGATTTTGCCAAGCAGGGCACACACCGCCCCCAGCTCGGCACTGCCTAAATACACCTGCGCACCCTTGCCCATGCGGTTGTCAAAATTGCGCGTGGAGGTGGAAAAGACCACCGCATTATCTCTAACCCTCGCTTGATTGCCCATACACAAACTGCAACCCGGGACCTCTGTGCGCGCGCCTGCTGCCCCAAAAATCGCAAAGTAGCCCTCTTTAATGAGTTGTTGCTCGTCCATTTTAGTGGGCGGTACAATCCAAAGGCGGATAGGCGATGCTCCCGCTCCCTTGACAATCTCGCCAAAGGCTCGAAAATGCCCAATATTTGTCATGCAGCTGCCGATAAACACCTCATCGATCTTTTGGGGGCGTTTGGGGTTGCTCAATATTTCGCTCAATGCCGCCACATCATCGGGGTCGTTAGGGCATGCCAAAATGGGCTCTGTGATTTCGTTTAAATCAATCTCAATCACCGCGGCGTATTCAGCATCTGCGTCTGGCTCAAGCAAAGTGGGGTTATTGATCCACTCTTGCATTTTGGCGGCGCGCCTTCGCAGGGTTTCTTTGTGCTCATAGCCACTTTCTATCATTTGCTCGATGAGCTTAATATTTGAGCTCAAATATTCAATGATGGGCTCTTTATTTAGGCGCACGGTGCAAGCGGCGGCACTTCTCTCGGCACTCGCATCGCTGAACTCAAAAGCTTGCTCGATTTTAATGTCGCCTAAACCCTCGATCTCTAAAATCCGCCCATTGAAGATATTTTTCTTGCCCTTTTTCTCCACGGTCAATAAGCCTTGCTTGATGGCGTAGTAAGGAATGGCATTCACCAAATCCCTTAAAGTGATCCCCGGCTGCATTTGTCCCTTAAAACGCACCAGCACAGACTCGGGCATGTTTAAGGGCATCGTGCCCGTAACAGCGGCAAAGGCGACTAACCCACTGCCGGCAGGAAAACTAATGCCGATAGGAAAACGGGTGTGGCTATCTCCGCCCGTGCCTAGCGTGTCGGGTAGCCCCATGCGATTAAGCCATGAGTGGATGATGCCATCTTTAGGTTTTAAAGCCACGCCCCCCCGGCTGGTGAAAAACTGGGGCAAGGTGGCTTGCAAACTCACATCGGCGGGTTTGGGGTAGGCGGCGGTGTGGCAAAAGGATTGCAACACAAAATCGGCTTCAAAGCTAAGGCTGGCAAGTTCTTTGACTTCATCCCTTGTCATCGCCCCTGTGGTGTCTTGGCTGCCCACAGTGGTGGTGATAGGCTCACAGTAAGCCCCGGGGCGCACCCCCTCAAGCCCACATGCACGCCCCACCATTTTCTGCGCTAGGGTGTAGCCTTTGTTACTATCAAGGGGTTGCTTTGGGCTCGCAAAGACACTAGAAGCCTCTAAGCCCAAAAACTTACGGGCTTTGTTGGTTAAGCCCCGCCCGATAATGAGCGCAATGCGTCCGCCCGCTCTAAATTCATCGGCTAGGGTGGTGGGTTCTAGGTTAAAGCGACTCACCACCTGCCCTTGTTTGCAAATCTCGCCCTTGTAAGGATAGACTTGGATGATGTCGCCCTCATGCAGGTCTTTGACATCGGCGATTAGGGGTAATGCCCCGCTGTCCTCACAAGTGGCAAAGAAAATTGGGGCAATCACCCCCCCGATCACCACGCCCCCCGTGCGTTTATTTGGCACAAAGGGGATGTCTTGGCCAAAGTGCCACATGATAGAGTTGGTCGCGCTTTTACGCGAGCTACCCGTGCCGACCACATCGCCCACATACACCACCGGTATGCCCTTAGATTTGGCTTTTTCTAACCTTTCGTGCGTGTTTTCAATGCGGTTTTTCAACATGGCATTGGCGTGTAGGGGAATGTCGCTGCGGGTGAAGGCATCGCTAGCCGGGCTCAAATCGTCCGTGTTGGTTTCGCCATCGATTTTTAGCACGCACAGCTCGAGTTTTTCGGGCAGGGCGGGTCTGTTTAAAAACCACTCAGCATTTGCCCACGACTCTAAAACCTCTTTGGCTAGGGCGTTGGTTTTGCTTAAGCTGGCGATCGTTTCAAAAGAGTTATAGACAAGCAGGGTGGATTTCAACGCTTGGCACGCCTCTTTAGCCACCTGTGCATCGCCGCTTTGCAGGGCTAAAATCAAGGGAGCGACATTGTAACCGCCTAGCATGGTACCTAAATAGCGCACCGCCTCTAGGGGGCTAAAATGCGGGCATGTGCATTTTTTCAATGCCACTTGCCCGAGAAACTCGGCTTTGACCTGTGCGCCCTCATCGACCCCGGGGCTCACGCGGTGGATCAATAAATCCTTGACAAAAGCGCATTCATCGCTATTTTGTGAATGCATTAAAATCTCCACAACGCTTTGGACTTGTTTAGCACTCAAGGGCAGAGGGGGGATATGCTCTTTTGCCCTCTCTTGCAGGGCTTTTTGGTATTCATCTAAGAAATGCATAAAACTCCTTTTGGGGATAATGTTTTTGAGTATATAATAACTTCTATGAATTTTTGACCCAACTTAAGTCCGTTTGTGGCTGTGAGGGATGAGATTGTGTAAAAAGGTTTGGCATGCGTTTTGGCAAAATCGACTATTTAAATTTACTCCCCTTTGACATCTTCATCAAGGGCTACCCCACGCCCTCAAGTTTTAAACAATGTTTAAACCACAGAAAATCCTATCCAGCTAAACTGAATAAGGACTTTTTCCTGCGGCGCATTGACGCAGGCTTCATCTCCTCTTTGGCTGGCTATGCGTCTTGGCGCAAAAAGCAGGTAACGCCCTGTGCCATCATTGGCAATGCAAAGGTGTTGAGCGTACTTGTGCTGTTGCAAGAAAAAGAAGGCATAGACACACAATCGGCGACTTCTAACGCCCTCTGCCAAGTCTTGGGGCTTAAGGGGCAAGTGTTGATCGGAGATAATGCCTTGCGTTTTTACTACAAACCACAGCCCAAGCCCGAATTTGTGGATTTAGCCACGCTGTGGCATCAAAAAACAGGCTTGCCCTTTGTCTTTGGGCGTTTCTGCTACCAAGCACATGGAGCATTTTACCAAGAAATGGCAAAAGCCTTTTATAAAAGACCTGTGAAAATCCCCCACTATATCCTGGAGCAGAGGGCAAAGATGAGCGGACTCACAAGGGCGCAAATTTTGCACTATTTAAAGCACATTTTATACAGAGTGCGCCCCAAAGAAGAGTTTTCTTTGCGCTGTTTTTACCGCCAAGTGCGCCTAAAAAGGGCCACAAGGCCTAAGCGTTTTTAGGGCGAAACATCAATTCCACAAGCCAGCTTAAAACTCCGAGCACATAAAAGGCCAATCGGGCTTGGTTGCACCGCTCTACCTGAAAAAGTGTGTGTGCACTCAAGAGAAAGACCAAAATCCCCGCCCCCAAGACCCATAAGTTCGTGTACTCGTAAAGCCCAAAGCAATGGGGGCGTTTTGCAAGCAAGTAGAGCAACCACACCAGCCCCATACAAAATAAAGAAAAATCCCCCAAAGCTAGCCAGCTAGAGTCTAAAAGATAGCTTTGTAACCCAGAAGCGAAGATGAAAAACAAGCAGGTGTTGAGCGATGGAGCAAAAAAGAGCAGGACTTGAGCTGGGGGGGTTTCCTGCCACTTGAGTAGAAACCGTCCCAGCCCCAAAACCACAAAGGCAATAAAAAAGAATAAGGAGAGTAAAAACCCCCCAAGCAGGCTTAGTGTGGGGGGGTGCAAGCACAGATAAGAAAACCCCACACAGCCCAAAAGTGCCGCAATTTGCGCCAGCCAAAAGCCCTCTTTGTGCCATAAGGAGCGCAATAGACAAACCAAAGACAGCACAGTTCCACACAAATAAAAGCCCCAAATTAGAGGTTTGTAAAAGCCCTTGTTTAAAATGCCAAAGAATTGCGAAAAAGATTGGCTAAAGCTTGCGCACAGCAGAGCCAAAGCCGTGATCACAAAGAGCACAAAAAAGAGCGATGAGAGCACCATTTGGTAAAGGTTGGGTTTTTTCATCAATAATTTTTGCTGATGAAACTTTGCACACCATCGGCAATCCCCTTGGCTAGCCATTGCTCGTAGCGTTTGTCTTGGATTCGTTTGGACTCTTTGGGGTTGGAGTTGTAGCCAATTTCTATCAAAATGGATGGCATTAACGCCCCAGCCAGCACCCAAAAGGGTCCCTCGCGCACGCCCCCATCCACCACGCCTTTGTAGTGTTGGCGTAACTTGCTTAAAATGCCAAATTGCACATCAATGGCAAGTTTATTCGAAATGATGAGCCTTTGGGAGTTGAGCGAGTTCAAAAACGAGAGTTTGGAGAAATAGTCCATGACTTTAACATCGTCTTGGTTTTCTTGCTCGGCGACCTTGCGTGCCCGCTCACTTCTAGCCGTGGAGAGAAAATAGGTTTCTATGCCCTCGGGGTTTGTGGTGGCGTTTTTGGGGATAGAATTGGCGTGTATGGAGATGAACAAATCGGCGTTCTTGTCGTTGGCAAACTCCGTGCGGGCTTTCAAGCTGATATAAACATCTTTTTTACGAGTCATATAGACTTTATAGCCCTGTTTTTGCAACTCTTGTTGCAAATCTTTTGCCACAGCCAGCACTATGCGCTTTTCACAAACATGGTTTACGCCTAGTGCACCGCAGTCATGCCCGCCATGCCCGGGGTCGATCACAACTTTAAACTGTTTCAATTCTTTAGGGTTAGGCTCTAGTGCTCTTATATTTTGGCGCACTAATGGGTGGGTTTGGATCAAGATATACAAGTGTTCGTGCGCAATTTTATAGCTGTAAGTGGTGTTTTTATTCCAAGCGATCCAAATTTGCGCATACTTGCGGTGGGTGATTTTAATCGAAGTTTTGTTCGCAAAGCGGTAGCGTCTGGGTGGTAGTAGCAGCTGGGCTTTCACTTGCAACAAAGTTTTAAAGTGAGAAAGACGGGTTTCTTTCACCACACGGTGGTTGATGGGCTGGTTGAAGGTGATTCTCAAAGAGCTCACCCCAAAGGGTACAACATCCATGATTTTGAGCACATGTGCACCCAAGGTGGCGCAAAAAAGACAAAGTAAAAAAAAACAGCGCACCTCTAGCCTTGAGTCAGCTCTTGCACGAGTTCGTGTACGCTGATGATTTTTTCAATGCGATACCCATTAGCCCCCGTAAAATACAGCCCCTCTGCTCTATTGCCTTGATGGGCACGCCCTAAACCATCGGCGATGCAATAGCCCACATTACGGGCCTCTTCGCCCCGATTGCAAGGGTTCACGCAATTACTCACGCAGGCAATCTTGGGGGCGTTGCCCTCTTTAATGCGCTCTAAAACCCCTGTGTTGATGGCGCGGGCTGGGTAGCCCACAGGGGATTTGATGAGCAAAATATCTTCTTTTTTAAGGGCGGGCAAAATTTCGGCATAGGCTTTGGCATCACACTCTTTCGTGCCTAAAAATCTCGTTGCCATTTGCACCCCACTCGCCCCTAAATCTAGCATTTTGTCTATGTCTTTGCGATCCCAAATGCCCCCAGCGGCGATGACAGGGATATCTCCCCACTCTTTAGCCGCTTCCACAATCCCGGGGACCAAATTTTCTAGCTGAAATTCTTCTTTAAAGCAGTCCTCATACTTGAAGCCCTGATGCCCTCCACTCAAAGGACCCTCCACAATCACAGCATCGGGGACTTTCTTATAGCGCGCGCTCCAGCGTTTACAAATGATGTGCAAGGCTTTCACTGAAGAGATGATAGGGATGAGTGCGACATTGGGGAAGTCCTTGGTGAATTCGGGCATGTTTGTGGGCAAGCCCGCCCCCGTGATGATGACATTCGCCCCCGCTTCGCAAGCATCTCTTACGACCCGTCCATACTCATTGATGGCGTGCAGGATATTTGCCCCCAAGGGCTTGGACCCACAGATTTTACGGGCGTTTTTAAAGATTTCATTCAGGGCTTGTTTGGAATAGAAATTTAAGGCCTCAAAGGGTTTTTTTGCCACGATCTTTTCAACAAAGCGCATGTTTTTATAATAGCCTGTGCCCACCGCCGAGATCACACCCAGCACGCCCTCTTTAGCGGCACTGCCCGCCAATTCGTCCCAACTAATCCCCACACCCATGCCCCCTTGAAAAATGGGGTATTGGATGGTGTGTTTGCCGATTTTGAGCGGTTTTAATGTGGAAATCATGTGTCCTACTTTAGTGGATGATGGCTTTTAAAAATTTTCTTTTACCGACCTGCACAACATAAGTGCCCGAAGAAAAGTGATATTGCTCGTCCAAGAGTACCTCTTGATCGATCTTCACGCCTCCGGCCTTGATGTCGCGTCTGGCCTGGGAAGTGGAGGGGCTTAAACCTGCCTCTTTGAGAACTTGGGCAATCCAAACCCCTGTGCTAAACTCCATTTGCGCCAGGTCGCTTGGGATTTGTTTTTGGCTAAAGATGAGATCAAAGGCGGCTTTGGCTTCTGCGGCTAATTCTTTAGAGTGCAAACGAGCGGTGATCTCTAGGGCTAGGTTTTCTTTGACGGCTTTGGGGTGTAAAACCCCCTTTTCTACCCCCCTTTTAAGCGTGGCAATTTCTGCGCTCGTTTGGCTGCTTAAAAGCTCGTAATACCTCCACATTAAGGCATCGCTGATGCTTAAAAGTTTGGCATACATACCCTTAGGCTCTTCGCTCACCCCGATGTAATTACCCAAACTTTTACTCATTTTCGCCACGCCATCTAAGCCCTCAAGTAAGGGCATGGTCAACACACTTTGCTCTTTAGACAGTCCATAGGCCCTTTGTAAAAACCGCCCTACGAGTAAGTTAAACTTTTGGTCGTTGCCTCCAAGTTCAATGTCGCTCTGCAGTGCCACAGAGTCATAACCTTGCAAAAGCGGATACATGAACTCAACCATGCTGATGGGTTTTTTCTCTCTGTGGCGTTTCTCAAAATCATCTCTTTCCAGCATTCTAGCCACTGAAAATTTAGAAGTCAATACCAGCAAGCCATCCGCGCCCAGTGGACGCAACCACTTGGAATTGAAACACACATCAGTTAGGGCAGGGTCTAAGATTTTAAAGACCTGTTGCTCGTAGGTTTTGGCATTAACCAAAACTTCTTCAAAGCTTAGGGTTTTTCTCGTTTCGCTCTTGCCACTAGGATCGCCAATGGTCGCCGTGAAATCCCCGATCACAAACTGCACCCTAGCCCCGTGTTTTTGCAAAGTGGCAAGTTTATTCAAAAGTACGGCATGCCCCAAGTGTAAATCAGGGGCGGTGGGGTCAAAGCCTGCCTTTGCGCTGAAGCGCTCCCCTGTGGCGTAGAATTTTTCCACTAAACTTTGCAAATACTCTAAGCCGATGCACTCGCCCATGCCCCTTGTGATGTCTGCCATCGCCTCTGTAACGCTCATATCCATCCTTTAATCCTGATAGGCATCTTTGATGCTGCTAAATTCTGTCAAGCGGTCCTTGTACTTCTGGGTGAGAATCTCGTTAAACTCTCCGATCTCTCGTTTGCCCGTGTATTCGAATAAAATTTCACAACTTGTAGAGTACTTCCCGTGGCTGGCGTACTGCACCTTGACAATGTCGCAACTATTTTTGATTAAAAAATTCAACACTTGTAGCAAGCTGTCCTTGGCACTGCCTATATAAATAATGATTTTAAACAGCTCGCGCTCTTTCTTGCTCCAACTGATAAACACCATTGGCAACCCGACATCAATGTCGCTGTAAGCATTTTTGCAGACTTTTGTATGCACCACGACTTTATGCTCTTTGGCTTTGGGCATGATCGCCACGATGTCGTCGCCTTTTTTGGGGTGGCAACAATCATTGAACAGCACTTGTCTGATTTGTATATTGGGGTTAGTGTAGACAATGAAATGGTCTAAATCGCATTTCTTGAGCCCGATGTGCGAGGTAGACAAACCTAAAACACGCCCAAATTTAAATTGCATGAGGTTTTTCATGAAAAAGCCAAATTGTTTTGGCTCGGGGTGGTGGTGGGGGTTTGGGTGTCTTTGCACCTTCTCTTGGATTTGCTCCACAAGCTTTTTCACCCCCTCTATGCTCTTAATGGCTTCGCTCAAACCGATCTTCACGCCATGTTCGGTGAGCTTTTTCTCAAAGGTGGCGTATTGCTTTGGCCCGATGTCTGGTCTAAAAATGGGGGTTTCAAAGATGGTGTTTAGGATATTCACCATGGTTTTGGCATCGATCTCTTTTAAGCGGTTCTTTTGTAGGCGTTCTAAATGGTTTTTAGCCCTTGTGGTACGCAACTGGTTGATCCAAGTGAAACGGGGGTTACTCGTGTCGCCCTTGATGATCTTCACCACATCCCCACTTTTAAGCTTCACATTCAACTTAACCTCGTTGTTGTTGACAAAGGCCGTTTTGGCCTTGTCGCCTAGTTCGCTGTGGATCATGTAAGCAAAGTCTAGCGCGATGGACTCGGCGGGCAATGTGTAGCTGTCCCCACTGGGCGAAAACACCGTGATGTCCTCGCGATACAGCACATCGCTTTGCACCAGCTCGTAAAACTCTTGGGGGTTTTCTTGAGACTCCTCGCTTTGGTATTGCAAATTGTGCAGCCATTTTAAATGCTCGCTCTCCACGCCCCCAGCTTTATATTTCCAGTGCGCCGAGTTGCCATACTCTGCCCCCAAGTGCATGTCAAAAGTGCGGATTTGGACTTCATAAATGCTCGATTCATCAAAGATGGTCGTGTGGATCGTTTGGTAGCCGTTTTCTTTAGGCAAGGCGATGTGGTCTTTAAAGCGCGACACAATGGGTTTAAAGCGCAAGTGCACGATGCCTAAAATTTTATAGCACTCCAAAGGGGTTTTTACCAGCACCCGCACCGCCATGAGGTCTAAAATCTCGTCCTTGTTCGCCGCCCCTTTTCTTTGCATTTTTAAATAAATGGAGTAGGGGCGCTTGATGCGCGTGGCGATTTTAAAATCCCCCTCGCTAAAGCCAGCCTCATAAAACATTTTTTCTAACTTGCCGGCAAACTGATTGAGCTTTAAAAATAAGGCCTGTTTGCTTTGCTCTAGGTAGTTTTGAATGCCTTTATACTCTTGGGGATAAATGTAGTAAAAACATTTATCCTCCAATTCATTTTTAATCGTGGACATGCCAAGGCGGCTAGCGATGGGAGCGTAAACGGCCATGGTTTCTTTAGAAATGCGGATTTGTTTGTCTCTGGGCAAAGCATCTAAAGTCAGCATATTGTGTAAGCGATCGCTGACCTTCACCACTAAGGCCCTAGGGTCTTTAATGGCACTGACTAAAATTTTTCTAAAGGTCAGGGCGGTTAAGAGCAAATGGGGGTTCTCAGGGTCAAAGGCAAGCTCTTCTTTGCGGATTTCTGTGATTTTGGTGAGCGCGTCCACTAAATTAGCTACATCTTCGCCGAATTTATCTAGGATTTCTTCAAGGTTGCAAGGCGTGTCCTCCACGACATCGTGCAAGAGAGAAGCACACACCATCGCCTCATCCCCTCCACAGAAAGCCACAATACAAGCCACGCTGATCGGGTGGGTGATGTAGGGCGCACCGCCCTTGCGCTTTTGCCCCTTGTGATAGCGGGTGGCTAAGTCTAGAGCTTCTTGGATTTTTGGGGTGATGATGGTGGTGTTTTTTAAGACATTAAACGCCTCATCGGGGCTCGCAATGTCCTTAACGAGTTCTAAAATTTCGCCTAATCTGCCATAGTGGGGCGATTTAGAATCTCTCATCAATGTAGTCAAGACCGATCTTCCCCTCTGCAATTTCGCAAATGGCAATATCGGTGGGCTTGTGGGTTTTGACATCCATCGCCACAAGGGGTTGCACCCCAGCACCTAGCTGCTTGACCCGTGAAAAGATCAAATTAGAGAGAATATAGCGGTCGCCATTGACTTTGTCCAAAGCCTTCGCCACGATTTCTTCTGTTCGCATCTGTCGTCCTTTTTCGTTATTTCACCATAGAAAACACACCCTGTTGGTCCTTAATCACATGCAAGAGATTGTCTTTTTTAAACATGTTGCAGACCACAATGGGCAACTTATTGTCTTTGGCTAGGGAGATCGCCGTGTCGTCCATCACTTCAATATTGCCAATCAAGGCCTCATTATAACCCATGACATCAATTTTTTGGGCATCTTCAAACTTATGCGGGTCTTTGTCGTAGATCCCATCCACTTTCGTGGCTTTGACGATCAAATCCGCCCCGATCTCAATGGCCCTAAGCGTGGCAGCGGTGTCGGTGGTGAAAAAGGGGTTGCCCGTGCCGGCGGCAAAGATCACAATCCGTCCCTTTTCTAAATGCCTAATGGCTTTGCGGTGGATGTAAGTTTCGCACACTTCTTGAATCTCCACCGCGCTTTGCACCCGCACATCTAACCCCATATGCTCTAAGGCTTCTTGCATGGCGACCGCATTGATCACCGTGGCCAACATGCCCATGTAATCTCCGCTCGTGCGCCGAATGATGCCCCCCTTAGCCGCACTCACCCCCCGAATGATGTTGCCCCCGCCGATCACAATGCCAACTTCTATACCGTTGTCGGCAAGCATTTTGATCTCTTTGGCAATGTAGCTTAAAATCTGTATATCGATTCCAAAGTTCGTATCTCCCGCTAAGGCCTCTCCTGAAAACTTCACCAAAACACGCTTTTTAGAGTGCTCTTTATTTTGCATAGACTCCCTTCAAATCCATAAATGCCAAAAGGCCACATTTTACAACAAATAGCCTTAAGTCAAGGCACGCACTATGCCAGCCATTGCCCCCACGCTTTTTAAGACTTCATCGGGGCTAATGGTGTAGGGGGGCATGAAATAAATCGTGTTGCCTAGCGGGCGTAACAACAAGCCAAATTCTAAGCCCTTTTGATACACCGCAAGGCTTAGGCGTTTACTCCCTTGATAGCCTTCTAGCTCAAAGGCAAAGACCATCCCACAAGTGCGCAAGTTTTTAACGCCCTTTAGGGGAGCTAATTGCTCTTGCATGCAGGTTTGGATATATCTGCTGAGCATCTTGTTTTGTTCCACCACGCCCTGCCCAAACAAGTCCAATGTGGCGTTGGCGCACGCGCAAGCCAAAGCGTTGCCCGTGTAGCTGTGTGAGTGCAAAAAGCTTTTGTTCTGCGCGTAAGGGGCGTAAAATTTGTCATAAATGGCATCGCTTGTCAACACCACCGCTAAGGGCAAATACCCCCCTGTGATCCCCTTTGACAAACATAAAAAGTCGGGCTTGACCCCACACTGCTGGTAGGCAAAGAGCGAACCCGTGCGCCCAAAACCCACGGCGATTTCATCAAAGATCACTAAAATCCCCCGCTCTTGGCACATTTGCGTGGCTTGTTTGACAAAATCTGCGCCATAAAAATGCATGTTGCCCGCACACTGAATCAACGGCTCTAAAATAAAAGCGCTGATGTTTTGGTGTTCTTGCTCTAAAATTTGTGCTAGGGCGTGTAGGGCTTGTGGCACATCGGCATCATCTTTTGGCACGGGGGTTTGTAATTGCGTGCAGAAAATCCCCTTGTAGGTGTCCTTATACAACCCCACCCCCCACGCTTAATGCCCCCAAAGTTTCGCCATGGTAGCCATTTTCTAAGGACAAGAATTTGTTCTTTTGCTTGCCATTGAGTAGGTGGCTGTGATGACTCATTTTCAACGCCACTTCCACACATGCCGAGCCATTGTCGGCAAAAAAGCATTTCTCAAATCCACTCAAAGCGCATAATCTGGCGGCTAAATTAATGGCCTGTGGGTGGGTTAGCCCTGCTAGCAGCACATGCTCTAATTGCTCTATTTGCTCTTTGAGCTTGGCATTGATGTAGGGGTGGTTATGTCCAAATAAATTCACCCACCATGAACTGATCGCATCAATGTAGCCCTTGCCCTCAAAATCGTAAAGATGCACTCCTTTTGCTGATTTGATGGGGAGCAAGGGCAGGGTTTCATAGTCGTGCATTTGGCTGCATGGGTGCCAAATGTGTTTGAAGTCTAAAGCGTGCCAATGGGCATTACTTGGCATACAAACCCCTTAAATCGGCATTTTCGGCCTGCAAGATTAAAAAATTTAGAAATATTTTAGTGAAATTCTTATAAAATTGCCGCTTATGGTGAAATTGTGTAACAAGGGTAAGGGTCTATGATTGCGTGGATGCAAAAGCATAAAAAGTACTTGGTGGTCACCATTTGGATCAGCACCATCGCTTTTGTGGCTGCGGGCATGATCGGGTGGGGGCAGTACAACTTCTCTTTAGCGGGCAGGAGCGTGGCAAAGGTGGGGCAAATCGCCATCAGTCAAGAAGATTTGGCCAGAGAACATAAGCAACTCTTAGACATTTACAGCCAATCCATCCCCAACTTCAAGGACTTGAGCGAACAAGAAATCAAGGCCTTGGGGCTAGAGCGCAACGCCTTAAATGTGCTGATTAACCAAGCGTTATTGAAAAATTTCGCTTTGGATTTAGGGCTAGGGGTGAGCGATAGCGAGATTGTCGCCGAGATTCAAAAAAGCGAACTTTTCCAAAAAGATGGGCATTTTGACGAGGGGCTGTATAAAAAACTCCTACAAGAAAACAACTTCCGCCCCAGTGCCTTTGAGGACAATGTCAAAAACACCTTATTGCTTAAAAAGATCGCCTCCTTGTTCCCCCAAGCCCTGACTCCCCTAGAGCAAGAAGCGTTCATGCTCCCTCTTAGTTTGCAAGATAGGGTCCGCATTGAGGTGTTAGAACCTAAAGAAATCCCCCTCAAAGAAGAGAGCCTAAAGGCGTATTACAACGCCCACAAACAAGATTACAAAAAGCCGACAAGCTACACCTTAGCTAGCGTGCAAGTCGCGCCCAAAGAAATCCCCAAGGAGAGTGATTTAAAGATCTACTTTGACAAGCACAAGGAGCAGTACACCCTGCAGGGCAAGCCCCAAGAGTTTAGCAAGGTGGAAAAACAAGTGCGCCATGACTACAGCAGCGAGCAAGCTAAAGAGCAAGCCCTAAAAGACTACCTAGCCTTAAAAAAGGGGCAGCTCAAGCCCGAGAGCGAAACCTTTACTGACCTGCCCTACAGCGAGGACATCAATAAAAAAATCAAGGCTATGCGCGCAGGCGAGGTGCTAAAACCAATGCTTTACAAGGAGGGGTGGGTGGTCTTAAAACTTGTGGCAAAAGACACAAGCGCGCTTGAAAGCTTTGTGGAGGCTAGGGCTCGAATCGCCCAAATTCTGCAAACAGAGGCGCAAATCAAAGAACTCAAAAAAGAAGCCTTGCAAAAACTGCCCACCTTCAAGGGCAGCGACATCGGCCTGTTGAATTTAGACTTTAAGGGCAATATCCACGACTTGGGCGAAAAGTCATCCAAGGCTTTGGTGGACTACATCTTTAAACACCCCTACCAAGAGGGCTTTGCCTTGCTTGAAGGACCCAAAGCGGTGTTGTATCGGGTGTATTCTCAAGACTTCAAGCACCAAGTGAAAAACACCGCTTATTTAAAACAAATGATGCAAAACCTCAAGGCACAAGCCCTAGATGGGGCGCTGGTCGCTATGCTAAAACAACGCTACAAAATCACCTTATACGCCAGGAGTCGCCCTTGAATCCCATCATTTTGGGCGTAGACATCGGCTCCAGCAAAATTTGCGCCATCATCGCCGAGATCAAGGACGGCATGCCACAGGTGATCGGCGTGAGCGTGCATAAATCCGAGGGCGTGAAGAAGGGCAATATCAGCAACATCAGCCAAGCCGGCGAAATTGTCAAAAAGGCGATCGAGGATGCCAAGCGCATGGCAGGGCTTACCTTTATGGAAAAGGCGATCGTGTCCATCTCGGGGGCTTGCACACAAAGCGTGAATAGCGCGGGACTCATCAATGTGCCCAACAACGAGATCACGCTTAAAGAAATCAACCGCGTGTTAGACACCGCACTGCATAGCGCGCACATCCCCACGGGCTATGAGGTGATCCACATTTTGCCCTACCAGTTCAAGCTAGACAGCCAAGACAACATTGAAGACCCGATGGGCATGAGCGGCTCGCGTTTAGAGGTTTCCACCCACATTGTTACAGTGCAACGCAGCAGTTTGGAGAATTTACGCCGTACGATCCAAATTGCGGGCGTGAAAATTGAAAATGTGGTCTTGAGTGCCTACGCGGCTTCTATTGCGGTGCTCAACGAGGATGACAAAGCCCTAGGCGTGGCGTGCATTGATTTGGGCGGAGGCACTTGCAATATGATGGTTTATGAGGGTGGCTCTATGTGCTTTAACAACTACCTAAATGTGGGCTCGGAGCACATAAGAGACGACTTAGCCAGTGTGCTAGAAGTGCCGCTAGGCACAGCCGAGTACATTAAAAGGCAATACGGCAATCTCATGGTTGAAGAAAGCGATCAAGAGATCGAAGTGCCCGACATTGGGACAGAGAACAAGAAAAACCGTTTGTCCTTGCAACTCGTGCACAACATCATTCGGGCAAGGGTCGTAGAGACCTTTGATGTGCTCAATAGGCGTTTGATTAAAAGCAATTTGAAAGACAGCATCCGTAGGGGTGTGGTGCTGACAGGGGGGATGACACATGTCGAGGGGATTAGAAATGTGGCTTCTGTGATCTTTGGCAATATCCCCGTGCGGATTGCTAAACCTATGGAGCTTAGCGGCTTGTCCGAGGAGCTTAAAGATCCCACAAGCTCGGTGGCGATCGGACTGATTTTATATGGATCGGGCAAGCACACGAATTACGAAAAAGACTCCGAAAAGGTGATCCGTTACAAAGAAAATAAACGGGCTTTGCCTGCCGGTTTTACTTACAGCCAAGAGCGCAATTACATTGAAACGGATTTGACGAATCTCAAAAACACGGGTGAGAGTGAGAGCGTAAAAGAGCGAAAAAAGGATATAATACAAACCCCTGAGGTGCCTAAGAAGAAAAGCGGGTTTTTGGACTGGTTCTCCAAGTTATTTTAAAGGATGAGTTGTGGCGATGGTGCACGAAGAAGACATAGGCGTAGAAGAGGTTTTTGAAACAAACGGGGCTAAAATTGTCGTGATCGGCGTGGGGGGCGGCGGCTCGAACATGATCGCCCATTTGATCGCCACGGGTACTTACAAGGACATCACCTTGATTGTCGCCAACACAGATGGGCAAGCTCTCAAGGCTTCAAATGCAAAAAATAAAATCCGCTTAGGCGAAAAGCTCACGGGGGGTAGGGGGGCTGGCATGCGCCCTGAGATCGGCAAACAAGCCGCCCAAGAGTGCATAGAGGCCATCAAAGAAGCGGTGAGTGGGGTAGACCTTGTGTTTATCTCGGCAGGTCTTGGTGGGGGCACAGGTACAGGGGCAGCCCCGGTGATCGCCCAGGTGGCTAAGGATGCGGGGGCGCTGACCGTTTCAGTGGTCACCAAACCCTTTAGCTTTGAGGGCAAGAAGCGCGCCAAAGTCGCCGAAGAGGGCTTGAAGGAATTAAAGGCAGTGAGCGACTCGATCGTAGTGATCCCTAATGAGCGGCTCATGGGCTATATTGAAAAAAGCATGGGCATGCGCAACAGCTTTAAAGAAGTGGATAATGTCCTAGCCAAGGCCGTCAATGGGATTTCTGGGATGATCATTGACTATGGCACGAACGACATCAATGTGGACTTTGCTGACCTTAAAACCGTGATGGGGCATAAGGGTTTGGCTTTAATGGGGATCGGGGAGGCTACAGGGGTGAACGCTGCCACGGTAGCGGTGGAAAACGCCATCACTTCGCCCTTGTTTGACAACATCTCCATCAATGGGGCGATGGGGGTTTTGGTGAACTTTGAGTGCCACCCTGAATATCCCCTAGCCGAAGTCCACGCCGCTATGGGTACGGTCAACGACATGGCAGATGATGATGCTGAGGTGATCTTTGGTACTTGCACTTCACCAAACATGCCCACCGACCAAATCAAAGTCACGATTGTCGCCACAGGCTTTGAAAAACAAGAAGAACACAAGCCCGAGTCCAAGCCCGAAAGCACGCCCAATTTGTCTAAAAACACGCTAGGGGGCTTGCGCCTAGCCAGCGGGGGGGATGACTACCAAAATGTAGATTTAGATATCCCTGCCTATTTGCGCCACCAAAAAGACTAATAAACTGAAAGCATGCGGGCTTTGTAAGCCCCATACTCTCCCCTTAAAATCGCCGCCCTAGCTCCCCTAACTAACTCTAAGTAAAAGTGCAGATTATGTAGGCTCGCTAAGCGAAAGTAGAGCAACTCCCTAGCTTTAAATAGGTGGTGTAAGTAGGCTTTAGAGTAGTGTTTGCAGGTATAGCACCCACATTTAGGGTCTAGGGGGGCATCGCTCTCTTTTTGTGCCCGTGCTTTTATGGAGAGTTTGCCAAGACTCGTAAAAAGTGTGCCATTGCGCGCGTTTCTTGTGGGCATCACGCAATCAAACATATCCACGCCCAGCTCAATGGCGTTTAGGATGTCTTGCGGTGTGCCGACCCCCATTAAGTAGCGGGGTTTGTTTGTGGCAAGAAACTCCGTAGTGTGGGCGATCGTGTCTTGCATTTCAGTTGCGCTTTCACCCACCGCCAGCCCCCCGATCGCATAGCCATCAAAGTCCAAAGCTCCTAGCTCTAATGCGCTTTGGCGGCGCAGGTTAGGGTCAGTTCCGCCCTGCACAATGGCAAAAATGTGGTTTGTCTCTCCGGCGTAGGTTTGGTGGTGTTTTAGGCTTGCTCTTGCCCACTCTGTGGTTTTTTCTACAGCGCGCTTTAATCGATCGTATGGGGCGGGCAAACCCACTAAATCATCAAGCACCATGCAAATGTCGCTGTTGAGGGCGTACTGGATGTCTAGCACTTTTTGGGGGGCAAAAAGGTGCAAACTCCCATCAATGTGGGATTTAAACACAATGCCCTCAGCGTGGGCTTTGGTGTTGTGCTTGAGAGAAAAAGCTTGAAACCCCCCGCTGTCGGTTAAAAAATTGCCCTGAAACTGGCTAAAGCCGTGCAATCCGCTCAGCTTTTTAATGAGATTTGCCCCCGGTCTTAAGTATAAATGGTAGGTGTTGCCTAAAATGATGGGAGCGTTTAAATGCACTTGTAAATCTATCGCATCTAGGCTTTTCACGCTCGCTTGCGTGCCTACAGGCATGAAAATGGGGGTTGGCACCACGCCGTGCGCCAATTTTAAAGTCCCCGCGCGCGCTCTTTTGTCTACACCATTTAGGGTAAAATCCATTTTTAACCTTGATCTTTTTAGTTATAATAGCCGAAAATGTCGGGAAATGCGGGTTGAAAAAAGTTGCCTTGATTGTTGAGGGCGTGGTCGCCAAAAAATTCATGGAATTGGTGGTGTCGAAGTATTTCAGCAATAATTTTTACTTAGTCGTTACCAAGTCCCCCGAGTGCTTGCCCCCAAGTTTGCCTAGCACCTTTGAGTTACACATTTTTGACCCCACTTCTGTCTACCGCCTCAACCCGCTCATAGATGCCCATGTGAGTGATGTCTTTGTTTTGCTAGAGGACATTAAAGAGCAACAGGCGGTGTGTGAGATCATTAGGCAGAAGAATAAAGAAGTGCGCCTTGTGAGCTTGGCGCAAAAGTGGGAGGGGGTCAAAGACGAACGGGTGGTGTTGTTAAACCCGAGTGAAATCATCGCCAATAAATTTATTGCCAACATCCCTAATGTGCCCAGCGTCCCGCAGGGTTTCGGACTAGAGCAGGGCGAACTTATGGAGATCGGCGTGCCTTTTGGGAGCGTCTTTGCCTACCGCCACATAGGATCTTTACGCCAAAAGGACTACCGCATTGTGGGGGTTTATCGCAAGAACGGGTTTTACCTAAGCCACCCTTCAATGGTGATCCAACCCAGAGATCAGCTCTTGGTGGCGGGCAATCCTGAAACTTTAAATAATGTCTACTTGCAGGTCAAAAGCAATGTAGGGCAGTTTCCCGTGCCTTTTGGGCGGGATTTCTATTTATACCTTGACATGTGTCTGCAGAGCAAAGAGGCCTTGCAACGCGACATAGACCAAGCGTTAGCCTTGCACAGCCAACTCAAAAGCACCATGCTCTATATCCATGTGCTCAACCCCACAGACACCGCCACGATCGAGCAAAT
The DNA here is from genome assembly GCF_019703305.1 of Helicobacter sp. NHP19-003. Lineage (NCBI taxonomy): Bacteria > Pseudomonadati > Campylobacterota > Epsilonproteobacteria > Campylobacterales > Helicobacteraceae > Helicobacter > Helicobacter gastrocanis. Next base: position 436,864 of record NZ_AP024814.1, read on the forward strand.
CCGCGCCACTGAGAACAAGAACATTCGGGTGGTGTTGGACTTTAGGGGGCGCAGTTTTGCGGCAAAACTACGCCAAGATAGCCAAAAGAAAATTGGGCTTGTGGTGGTCGGCAAAGAGATTTTTAAACGCCAAGAGAACCGCAGAGCGTTGTTTGAGAGCGTGAGCCCCATCTTTAAAACCAACGCCACAGGGCTCAAGGGGCTACGAAAAAGCTTAGTTGTACTGAACCAAAGCATGGAGAGCAACGAGGACATTTCCTCGGTGATGTTTGATGTGTGCGCACAGATGGATTTAAAGATGTTGCTCTACGACTTTGACCCTGATAAACGCTACAATGTCGAGGTGATCCAAAATTACCGCTACCTATCCCACATTTACAACAGGAGGATCAAAGTGATCCGTACCCAAAGTAAAAACCCCGTGCTGTTTTTAAATAGCCTTGAAACCCCCATTTTGCAGTTCTTGCCCTTTGAATCGTGCATCACCAAGAACCCCTTTTGGGGGCTGTTTTTTGCTAAGTTGGAGCGGGTGGCGTTTTTGAACGACACCCACCCCCAAATGTTTATCCCGGTAGTGGAGTGACCCATGCGATTAGACATACAGACCAAAGACTTTAGCTACCCCGTGTGTATCGGTAATTTAGAACAAATCACCCATGCGAGCAAGGTTTTAGTCGTTAGCGACTCTATAGTTGCCCCCCTGCATTTAAACACTCTATTAAGCAAACTTAAAGCCCCCCACATTTTCACCCACATGATCTCAAGTGGGGAGGAACACAAGACATGGCAGGGCATAGAGGGGATTTTAGAGTCCGCCTTCCAAGCCAACTTGAGCCGTAAGGATTTAATGTTGGCTTTGGGGGGGGGAGTGGTGAGCGATATGGTGGGCTTTGCCAGCGCCATTTATAAAAGGGGCATCGCCTTTCAAATCGTGCCGACCACGCTTTTGGCCCAAGTGGATGCGAGCGTGGGGGGCAAGACAGGCATTAACAACAAATACGGCAAAAACCTGATCGGGGCGTTTCACCCCCCAAGAGCCGTGCATATTGACCCCTTATTTTTAACAACCCTGCCAAAGCGGGAGTTTAAGGCAGGCATGGCCGAGATGGTTAAAAAAGCCGTGTGCTTTGATAAGGATTATTTTAAATGGCTTGAAAGCCACCCTTTAGAACAACACCTAGAGCTGGGCATTTACAAAAGCGTAGCGATCAAGGCGAGTGTTGTGGCGCAAGATGAAAAAGAAGAGGGTTTGCGCAGGGGGCTTAATTATGGGCACACCTTCGCCCATGCCATTGAAAAGGCGGGTGCTTACAGCACGCATTTGCACGGCGAGGCGGTGGCGATTGGCATGCAAATGGCTAATGCTTTGGCGCTAAAACTAGGGCTATTAGAGCAAGCCACACAAGAGCGCATACAGGCATTGCTGAAAACCTATGGGCTAGATTTGCCCTACCACATTGCGGATTTTGAAAGTTTTTACAAGGATTTACAAATGGATAAAAAAAACACCAAGGGCATTTGCTTTATCTTGCCAAAAGGTTTAGGAGCGTTTGTGGCAAGGGAGGATATGGATAAATCTACTTTAAAGGAGGCGTTGCATGCGTGGCTTTAGTGTGTTGTTGTTGATCTTTGGCTTTTTGTTTGCCGAGAGTGTGCCTGACCTCGTCAGTAAGCTGGATGGTCTTGCCAAAAAGCTAGAAAAGACAGACAGCGTGTGGCTGCAAAAGTATAAAAACTTTGAGGACTATGGCAAAATCTCTTTAGAAATTGCCAAAATCCAAAACAGCCTAAAAAAGCTAGATGCAAATAGCCTAGAGGCCAATAGCTTGAAGCACAGCCTGCAAACCTTACAACATCAGGAAAAATTGCTCGAATCCTACAAGAGCAACCCCTTTAAAGGCTTAATAGAAAAGCCCGCCATCGCCAATGTGCCCAACATAAACAACCCCTTGGCCATTGTAACGGGCTTATCTTTCGTTAAGGCCATGCGCGCCAAACTCGCCACTTTAGAGCAACACCAAAAGTCTTTAGCGCAAATCATTTCTACTATCCACGAACGCCTAAAAATCTTGCAAGAATTGCAAGAGCTAGAGCCAAGCAAATGGCAGGCCCCCCTATATGCTGAAAAGACCAAACAAATTGAATTTGAGAGCGCACGAAATCTGCTCAAAGCCAACCTAGATGCCTACAAAAAGGACATGGACGAAACAACCCAAAACCTTAAAGCCCAAATCAAAGACCAAATCTTTAAACTCTTGTATGTCTTGCTTGTGGTGTGCGCTAGTGTTGTCTTAGCATGGATGCTAAAGCACCTCAGCCACAAATACCTTTACAACGATGAACGCGCCTACACCATCAACAAGGCGATCAATTTTATCAATGTCAATGTCGTGGTGCTGATTTTTCTCTTTGCTTACTTAGAAAATGTGTCCTACCTTTTCACCATGCTAGGCTTCGTGGGCGCAGGTTTTGCCATTGCCATGCGGGATTTATTCATGAGCGTGCTAGGCTGGCTCACGATTATCCTAAAGGGGAGCGTGCATGTAGGCGATCGGGTGAAAGTGTCTAAGGATGGCAGCGTGTATGTGGGTGATGTGCTCGACATCTCCATGCTCTACATCACGCTGTTTGAAGCCGTAACGCTCACAACCTATCTAAAAAACAACGGGCGGGCCGGGCGCATTGTCTTTGTCCCCAATAATTGCATTTTCAATGGCTTGCTCACTAATTACAGCCACTTAGGACTAAAGACCATATGGGACAGCGTGGAGTTTTTCCTAACCTTTGACTCCAACCACGAAAGGGCTGTACAAATTGCCACCCAAATCGCCACCAAGTACTCCAAAGAGTACAGCCAAACCACAGCCACACAACTTAGTAAAATGCGGGCCAAATACGCCCTACGCTCCATTGAAACAGACCCAAAAGTCTTCCTTATGGCAGAAAAGGAGGGAATGCGCCTGTATGTGTCCTATCTAACCAACGCTTACAGCACCTTGTCTTTGCAATCCACCATCTCCACCGCCATTGTGCAAGCCTTCTTAAAGACCAACGACATCTTTTTAAGCCAAGCCCTTAAAGAAGTGCAAACCAAGCAAATAGACATGGATTAAGCCAAACTCTCCACCATTGCCTTAATGCGGGCTTGATACGCCTTTCTCGCCTGCAAGGCTTCTTGCAAACTGACCGATTTAAACCGCACTTGTTGGTTGGGGGCAAACTGCCCCAAGCGGTCTAAATCACAGCTGATTAAGGTGCAATACATCGCAAAGCCCCCGCCACTAGGTGCGTCCCTTAAAAGCACGATGGGCTCATTGCCCCCCGGGGCTTGCATCGAGCCTACGGGATAGCAAGCGTCTGTGATATTGCTAGGGTTTGCCCCCGCCCCAAAGGGTTGGGGCAAGTCTTTATAATTGAACTTCTGCCCGTTTTTAAAGCGATAACCTAGTCTATCCGCCTGCGTGGAGACCACAAAAATATCTTTAAAAAGATTTTCTAGGCTCTGCTCTGTGAGCTTGTAATCTTGTAGTCCTAGCACCACCCTTAGCTCTTCAATCTCTTTAAGTTCTAAATGGTAGCTCTTATCTAGGCTCTTAGGGCTAGGCTTGCCTGTGGGGGTGCCGATGGGCAGAATGTCCCCGGCTTCTAATTTGCGTCCCTTAAAGCCCCCGATCCCGCCTAGGGGGTAAGTGGAGCGAGAGCCCATCACAAGGGGGACATCAACCCCCCCGGCAATGGCTAAATACGCCCTAGCCCCCTTTTTAAAATAGCTAAACTCCAACACCCCCCCGGCGGGCACTTTTAAGGCGGTGTGGCTAGGCATCTCTACCCCATTGATTTTAGGCGTGGTCTCAGCCCCGCACACCGCCACCACGGCTTCTTTTTCAAACTCTAATTTTGCCGGCATGAGTGCCATTTCTAGCCCTGCGGTGTTTTTATCATTACCCACAAGGGCATTCGCCACAATGAAGGACGCTTGATCCAATGCCCCCCCGGGCGGAATACCCAAATGGTAGTAGCCATACCGCCCCAAATCCTCCACAAAGGTCGCAATCCCCGGGCTTAAAACTTTAAAAGTATTCATGCCAAAGCCTTTAGTATTTCTTGGTTATAGCCTTTTGGGTCAGCCTGCCACTCTTGCAAAGAAAAGGGCGTTTGGCGGATTTTTAAATCAAAAGTCCCTTCTTCTACTTGCTTGACATAGGCGTTGTATTCACTTTCAGTGCATGGGCTAAACTTGATGATGTCCCCCGGGTTTAAAAACACCATGCTCTCTTTGAAGTAGGGCAAGCGTTGTTTAGGGTCCCACACGGGGGCGGGGGTGATGCCCATCATTTGATACCCGCCCCCCCCACGCACGGCGTAAATGCACCCAAAGCACCCCCCATGCCCGATGGTTAAAGCCGGGGTGTCTATGCGGGCGATGGGGTATTTAGGCACTTCAATTTGTTTAGCCCGCTCCACTAGCTGATAAAGCCATGGCAAGCCGGCGACAAAGCCTATCATGCTCACAAACCATGGGCTTTCGGCGTGTGCCTTGATGAACTCTTCAACACTTGCATACCCATTCATTTGGCGAGCGTATTCTATGTCTGTCATATTCGGGTCTAGAGTAGAGCCGGGCTCTCTGCACTGATGGTTATTACGAAAGCCCATTAGGCACGCGTGGGTATAGGGGTCGTTGTAAAGCACGGGCATTTCTATCAAGCGGGTTTGGATTGTGGTTTGTGTGCCTACGACCTCTTGCTCTAGGGATTTTAAAATCTCTAGGGCTTTCTCGTGGGGTAAAATGTCCGGGTCAAAGGCGATCATATAGGACGCATTCGCCGGGCAAATCTCTGTAATGCCCTTCACTTGCATTGCCCTTAGTTTCTTGCAAATCGCCATCGCTAAGAAAAACGCCTCTAAGGACATGCCCTCTTCACTCACCTCCACGAATAAAAAAGTGTCCCCCCCAAAGCTGTATCTAAACCCCATACTTGCCTCCTATATAGTCTTCTAAAAAATGGATGCTGTAATCGCCCGCCTGCACCCTTTCGTGGGCGATGAGCTTTTTAAACAGCCCGATTGTGGTCTTCACCCCCTCTATCTTAAACTCCCCTAATGCCCTTTTAAGCTTACTTAGAGCAAAGGGGCGGGTTTGGTCATAGACGATGAGTTTAGCCACGAGCGAGTCGTAAAAGGGGGGGATGGTGCGGCCACTAAAGAGCATACTATCTAGGCGAATGCCTGAGCCTGTGGGGCATTGTAATTTGGTGATTTGCCCGGGGCTTGGGAAGAAATTATTCTGCGGGTCTTCGGCATTGATCCGCACCTCTATGGAGTGCCCCCTTAAACTTATGTCGCTCTGTTTATAGGCTAAAGGCTCGCCATCGGCAATGCGTAGCATTTGGCGGACCAAATCCACGCCCGTAACCATCTCTGTAATGGCGTGCTCGACTTGTATCCTTGTGTTCATTTCTAAGAAGTAAAACCCCTTGCTTTTTGAGTCGTATAAAAACTCCAAAGTCCCCGCCCCCTTATAGCCCACTTCTTGTGCCATACGCAAAGCACAGGCACATAAAGCCTCTCTTGTTTGGCTGTCTAAACTCGGGCTTGGGGCTTCTTCTAGCACCTTTTGGCGGCGGCGTTGCATGGAGCATTCGCGATCGTAAAGGTGTATGACATTCTCGCCATCGCCTAGCACCTGCACCTCAATATGCTTGGCATTTTCTAGGTATTTTTCTAAATACACCCCCCCATTGCCAAAGGCGCTCGTGGCTTCTGCTATGGCGACATTAAACTGCTCTTTTAAAGCCTTTTCATTGGCGACAAATCTAATGCCCTTGCCCCCGCCCCCGGCAATGGCTTTGATGAGTAGGGGGTAGCCGATCTGCTCTGCCTGCTCTAGGGCTTGCTTTAAATCTTGCAAAACGGGGGTACTTGGCATGGTAGGCACTTGGCTTTTTTTCGCCTGCTCTAGGGCTTTGGCTTTATCCCCCATTGTGGCGATGGTGTCGCTACTAGGACCGACAAAGATAATGCCCGCCTCTTCAACTTTTTTAGCAAATGCGGCGTTCTCGCTCAAAAAGCCATAGCCGGGGTGTATGGCATCGACTTTTGCCTCTTTGGCGATTTTTAGCACATTTTCGATATTCAAATAGCTCTTATAGGCTAAATTCTCGCCCACTCTATAGCTCTCATCGGCTAATTGACAAGCCAAATTGCCCGCGTCTGCGTCTGTGTAAATCGCCACGGCTTGCATGTTTAACTCGTGGGCGGCTTGGATAATCCTCACGGCAATTTCACCGCGGTTAGCCACAAGCACCTTAAAAATCTTGCGGGGTGTGTGTGCCATTTAGCCCACCACAAAGAGCACATCGCCGGGATTGACAAATTGTTCGTTCTCAGCCTTGATCTCTACGATCTTGCCCGCCACTTCGGCTTTGATCTCATTAAAGGTTTTCATCACTTCCACAAGGCAGAGCGTGGTGTCGGGCTGGACTTGTGATCCCACTTCTACAAAGGGGGCGGCATCGGGGTTGGGCTTTCTGTAAAAAGTTCCGGGTATGGGGCTAATGACTTCATGCATGCTTTCTCCTTTAAGCGGTGTGGATTTTGGGTTTTTGGATTTTGATGTCCTTTTCTTCTAAGAGCTTGCGTGTGGCTTGTATGAGAGCTAGGGCTCCGGGCGTGTCGCTGTGGATACAGACCGAGTCGAAATCCACGCTGATCGTCTTGCCGCTCACGCTTTGCACGCTGCCCTGCTCGCACGCTTGCAAGACTTTTTGGGCGACTTCCTCAGGGGTGTAGGCCCGCGCCCGGCGCACCATCACCAACTGCCCATCATCGCCATAGTCGCGATCCCCGTAAAACTCCCGCACAAAGGGGTGTTTCAACTCCTTAGCCACCGCATGCGTTTGGGTGTTCTCCATGCAATAAATGGGTAAATGGGGGTTGTATTTGTGTAAAGTGCTGATCAATGCATAAGAAAAATCGCGATCCTTGCTGGCGTGTATGTATAGACTGCCATGCGGTTTGAAGTGGTGCAAATGTCCGCCCAGCAAGTGCAAAAAGGCTTGCAGTGCCCCCATTTGGTAAAGGCAGTCGTTGGTGAGCTCTACAGGGTTAGCCACCATGTGCCTACGCCCAAAGCCCACCAAATCCCTAAAGCCCGGGTGCACCCCGATTTCTACCCCATATTTTAGGGCGTTCTCTACAGAGTGTCGCATGATATTTGGGTCGCTAGCGTGAAAGCCCGCGGCGATATTGCAACTGCTGATGAGTTGCATGATCTCACCATCTACGCCATCGCCGATGATCCAAGGTCCAAAACACTCGCCCATGTCGCTGTTTAAATCAATCTCTGTTTTCATGTCTCTCCTTTGTGAAAACCCAAGTATGGCACAGAAACAACAACACTTAAAATCTAGGCTTTTAAAATAAACCTTCAGGCTACCAAGCGTTACCAAACCCCCCAAACCCCTTTTTGAAAGCTTTTTAAAAAGCCGGCTCGGGGCGTGTGGTTATTTAATCTAGCTAATATGCCAAAAAACGAAAGGAGTGGCATGTAAGAAGCGATCGCTGAGTTTAAAGCCTTTGTGACGTTGCGGCAAAAAGTTTCGTGGGTTTTAGCGGGGGTTGTCTTTCTGTGTTACTACGCCTTTGTGCTAGGCATCGGGCTCTTCCCCCAAGTGTTGGCTTACCGCCTAGGTCCTAGTGCGATCACGCTAGGCATTGTGGCGGGGGCGTTCTTAATTCTGCTATGTATCGCTCTAACGGGGCTTTACACCTTTTTAGCCAACGAGCATTTTGACACCCGCCAAGCCCAAATCTTAAACAAACTCCAAGAGAGCGGGGCATTAAAGGAGCTACAAAATGGCATGGCTTAGTTTAATTTTTTTGGGTGTGAGTGCCCTTAGTGGGGCGGGGTTAGCACCTATGCAGGTGCAAAAGCAAGAGTTCAACCCCACCGCTGTCGCCATGTTTGCGCTCTTTGTGCTAAGCACTCTGTGCATCACCTACTATTCGAGCAAAAAGAGTCAAAGTGCGCGCGGATTTTACACCGCCGGAGGGAGCATCACGGGACTGCAAAACGGCACCGCCATTGCGGGCGATTTTATGAGTGCAGCGAGTTTTTTAGGCATCACAGCTTTGGTCTTTACAAATGGCTTTGATGGCTTGATTTATTCGGTGGGCTTTTTGGTGGGCTGGCCGATCATTTTGTTTTTGATCGCCGAGAAATTCCGCAACTTAGGCAAATTCACCTTCGCCGACATCACCGCCTACCGCCTAGAAGCCAAGCCCATTCGCATTCTATCCGCCATTTCGGCTTTAAGCGTGGTGGTCTTTTATTTGATCGCCCAAATGGTGGGGGCAGGCCAACTCATACAACTTCTCTTTGGTCTGCCCTACAGTGTGGCAGTGGTCTTGGTGGGGATTTTGATGATCTGTTATGTCGCCTTTGGCGGCATGCACGCCACCACTTGGGTGCAGATCATCAAAGCGATCTTGCTCCTTTTGGGAGCGACTTTCATGGCGGTGATGATCTTATACCTAACCAAGTTTGATCTTAGCCACTACTTTTCTCAAGCGATCAAGCACCACCCTAAAGGCGAGGCGATCATGGCGCCCGGGACTTTTTTGCCCAACACCGCTTCTGCCATTTCTTTAGGGCTGGCTTTAATGTTTGGCACGGCAGGTTTGCCCCATATTTTAATGCGTTTTTTCACGGTCAAGGATGCCAAAGAAGCGCGCAAGTCGGTTTTTTACGCCACGACTTTGATCGGCTACTTTTATATCCTCACTTTTATCATCGGATTTGGGGCGATCGCCCTGCTTTACACCCACCCGGAGTTTGTGGGGCCTAATGGGGTGTATAATGGAGTGAAAAACATGGTCGCCATTAACCTAGCCGGGGTGATCGGGGGCGATGTGTTTTTAGGGTTCATCTCAGCGGTCGCCTTCGCCACGATTTTAGCCGTAGTTTCAGGGCTGGCGATCTCTGGAGCTGGAGCGATCGGGCATGATTTATTCGTGCATGCGTTTAAAAATGGCGTGTGTGATCCTAAATTGGAAATGCGCGTTACCAAAGGTGCGACTATCGGGATCGGGCTTTTGGCGATTGTGCTAGGGCTTGTCTTTGAAAACCAAAATGTCGCCTTTATGGTGGGCTTGGCTTTTGGAATCGCCGCGAGCGTGAATTTCTCCATTTTGTTTCTAAGCATTTATTGGAAGAATCTCACCACAAAGGGCGCATTTTGGGGCGGGCTTGTCGGCTGGCTGGCGGTGGTGCTGATGGTGGTTTTGAGCCCTAGTATTTGGGTGAAGAGCTTAGGGCACGCCCACGCCCTTTTCCCCTACGACCACCCCGCTCTCTTTTCCATGCCCTTGACTTTTATTTTGATTTACGCCATTTCTAAATGCGATCAAAGTCTAAGGGCGCAGCTAGACAGGGCGGGCTTTAGCGCACAAGATTTTAGGGCGCAAAGCGGAGTGGGGATTTCAGGCGCAAGCCAACATTGAGGAGATTTCATGATTTTAACGACTTTAACCGCCGAGATTGGGGCGAGCAAACACGGGAGCAGTGTGGGGATACTTAGGCTGAAAGAAAGGCTGCTTGAAAAGTACCCTGAGATCAGCGAGCACATGGTCTTGATCCGCCAAAAGCAATGTTTTTTACAAGATTTTTTTAGATTTGCCAAAAACTTTGAAGATTATTACTTTTTTTGCAAGGACAGCCTCATCCCTAGCATGCGGGCAGTGTTTAAAAGGGGGGACTTTCCTGTGATTTTAAGTGCCGAACACTCGGGAGCGTTTGGCATTGTGCAAGCTTTGCGCTCAGTACACCCGAATAAAACCATAGGTATTTTATACATAGATGCACACGCCGACATACACACGGCTTATGACAGCGACTCGGGCAATTTGCATGGCATGCCCCTTGGCATGGTTTTAAACAAAGTCCACTCAGGGAAAAACGCTCTAAATGCCCAAGAAATCGAGTATTGGGAGAGGCTATGCGCCCTAGACCTACCTAGAGGGGCACTAGAGTTTAACCCCAAGCACCTTGTTTATTTTGGTGTGCGCAGTGCGGAGGCTGGCGAGCGCAAAATGATCAAAGATTGTGAAATCCCCCTTTTTAGCGTGGCTGAGATTAGAGAGAACATGCCCAGCGTGGTGGCGCAAAGTCTTAGACACTTAGAGGGCGTGGATATGGTGTATTTGAGCTTAGACATCGATGTTTTAGACGGCAAGATTTTTAGCTCCACAGGGGTGAGGGAGAACAACGGACTAACCCCAAAGGAATTAAAAGAGCTGTTAAACGGGCTTTTAAGGGCGTTTAAAGAGCGCTTAGTGGGCGTGGAACTCACCGAGTACAACCCCGAGCTGTGGGACGGGTCTAACCCTGATGAAGAGGTCATTTGGGGGCTTTTAGAAGATGTTGTGTGTGTGGTGGAGGGCAAATGTTAGGGCTCGTCAAAGAAAGCATGGATTTTGAGTTTAGGGTGGGCTTAGTCCCCCACGATGTGGCGCAAATCACCCCATATTTTAAAGTGCTGGTTGAAGAGGGAGCGGGGCTGATGAGTGGGTATCACGATGAAGACTACAAGCAAGCAGGGGCGCAAATCGTAAAGCGTGAAGAGGCGTGGGCACAAAGCGTGGTGGCAAAGTGCAAAGAGCCTTTGGAGCACGAGTATTCCCTACTAGCAGAGGGGACAACTCTCTTTAGCTACCTAGATTTAGCCTACAACAAGTCCTTAGCGCAGATGTTCATTGATAAAAAAATCACTTCCCTTTGCACGGAAACCCTAGCTGGCCCTAAGAACAACTACCCTGTGCTTGCCCCCATGAGCGTGGTGGCAGGACAACTCGCCGCCCACTTGGTGCAACATTATTTGCTAGCCCTAGAGCATTTGCCCGGGGTCTTTGGGCTGGGGGTGCTCTTAGGCGGTTTGAGCGGGCAGGCTAGGGTGAAAGTCGTGGTCGTGGGGGGCGTGGTGGGTTTGGAGGCGGCCAAATTCTTAAGCCAAGCGGGGGCGCGGGTGGTGGTGCTCGAGATCGACCCTTTGAAACTCCAAAACCATCCCTACAAAGAGCTCTACCACCTAGAGATTTTAGCCGTGCATGAGGCAAACATTGAATACGCCCTAAGTGGGGCGGTGGGGCTTGTGGGGGCGGTTTTGATCACCGCCACAAGCACGCCTAAAGTCATTTTAAAACGCCATTTATCATTGATGCAAAAGGGCGGTGTGGTGGTGGATGTGGCTTGCGATTTGGGCGGTTGTGTGGAAACGATCCACCAAACGAGCCACTCGCAGCCCGTGTATTTGCAAGAGGGCTTGATCCACTATGGCGTACCGAACATGCCAGGCGTGGTGGCCAAAACAAGCTCTATCGCCTACAGTCAAGCGAGTTTGCCCTATTTGCGCCACTTCTTAGAGCATGGGCTCAAAAGCTTTTTAAGCGCAAACACCAAAGAGGTCGCCAACACGCTAGGCGCGCTTAGTGCCTATCAGGGCTATCTCACCCAAGAGGGGATCGCTAGGGCGTTTAACTTGCCCTTTATGGACCCTTGCGCCGTGCTAAAGAGCCTTTAAGCACTTGTTTTTGGCATCGAGAAGGAGCATTTGAGAATGGATTTAGTTTTAGGACTTAGGTGGGCACAGAGGTAGGGATGCATCCATATACAATTTTTGGACACTCTTAAAATAAGGACTTAAACTCCATTAATGCCAACTTTAACTTTTTGTTGGGGACAGGCTTTAACTTTTACCCTCACTTTTTAAGAGGGCTTTCCACGCCCGAATACGCCTGCACAAAATCAGGCAAGCGTTTGCCTTGAATGTGGATAGCATTTAAGGCAGTGTTGATCTCTTGCATTTTTCTAGGGTGTACGCGACCGCCCCATCGGTGCTGGCAAATTTCGTGTTCTTTGGCAAAACAAAAGGGCTTTTGGCGGTGATCTCTAGCCTAGATAAGGGCATCTCTTTTTTGAAACGCTTGAGCCCTAGTAGGGCGACTAGATGGTCTAAAAACGCCCCGTTGGCATATTCTAAGAAGTTTTGGGCGATGGTGGCGTTCATTTGATCCCACTGCTTGCCCAAATAATAGAGCATGGCATTGGCTAAAGTTTGGACCAAATCCACCGCTAGGGGCGCATAATCCTGCCCCGTTAGGGCTTTAACGCTTCTTCTAATGCCCTTACAAATTCCCCGTTTTTTTTAGCTAAAACGCTAAAGGTGCTGATGATGTGGCGAAATTGCTCGGGGGTTAGGCGGTAAATTTTTGTAGCGATCAAAATGTCTAGTTCGGCGCGTTTTTGGGTGAGTTGTGCGGGGGTTTTGGGGATTTCTAGGGGGGCTAGGGCGTGTAAGCCCTCAAAAATCCCATTTTCTATAGAAAAAGAAGAAAAAGTATTTTTCTTATTATGGGGGGGCTTTAAACGCTCCGCGTTTCTCCCCCTGTCCCCCCCTTTGGGGTCGGTCGTGGCACTGAGTAAAGGCGTGAAGTGGGCTTGGTGGTCGTGGAAGAGTTGGCATTCTAGGGCAAGTTTAGCCACTTGGAGATAATTTGGGGTGGTTAGGATTTCTTGGGTGGTGGGCTGGGGCATAGGCAGTTGCAACATATAAAACTTGTTGATATTGATTTGGGTTAAGTGGCGTAGGTAGTAGTCAATCACTAGAGAGTTCAACACGCCTAACGCAAAAAGGGTTTGCAAAAGGGGGGTTTCTTGTATGCCCTCGCTTGTGTAGCGGTAAGGGACGCTGACATAAATGCTGTTGCCGGCGGTGCAATGTGCGGGTAGTAGCGACACGATTAAGCTCCGCTCGTCCGTATCCCTAGCAATGCCACGATACCCTAGCCTAAAATAGCGGTGCTCGTGGGTGGTTTCGCCTGTGTAGCCTGCTTTTTTAGCTCTGGCTTGCTCTTTGCTCTCTAGGCGTGTCTCTAAAGCACTCTTTAACACCTCATAGCGGGGGTTGGCAAAATTAGCGTTAAACTGGTGTATGTGCTTGCCTTCTAAGAGTAAGAAGGTTTCTAGCTGGTCGGTGGGCGTTTGCGGTGGCGTGGCTTTTGCTCCTCTCGCCTTTTTGGGTTCGTCTTTATAGGGCAGGCCTGTGTGGGCGTGGGTGAACCACTTCTCTCCTATCGGGGTGAATAGGTCGTTATCATTGGTCATGTCTAGCTCACGCCTAAAATCTAACCACCCCGCCTCAAGCCGTGCAAACCCCGCCTCTAAATGCCCTAAGATGGTTAAATCCTCTTGGGTGTGGATTTCTTTTATGGACTTCTTGGGGCTGTTTAGGACGCTTTGCTGGGGGATTTCAAGGGCGGGGTGCTCTAGCTCTTTTAAATGGGTGCAGTAAAAGCGGGCGTTGATTTGGTGCTTAGGGCTTGGGGGGGTGGCTTTTAGGCAGAGCAGGGCGAATTTAAAACGGCTATCCACCTCTTTAAAAATCTTTTGGCGGTTTTCAAAACTCTCAAAGCTCTCTAGGCTGTGGTGCGTGAGTAGGTGCTCTCTTAGGGCTAAAGAGCCCTCCTCAAGCATCAGGGCAGCGGGCACGACAAGGCACAAACGCCCGCTAAATAAGCCCAAATCCCGCTCCACAAAAAAGCGGAAGAGATTGCTATCGCCTGCCCCTTTGTTTAGGGGGTAGCGGGCTTTGTAGTGCTCGCTTAGGGTTTTGGCGTGGGCTTGTTCTTTTTCTAGCTGGGCTTGTAGGCTGGTGTCTTTAGCTTTGGCGTTTTCTTGGGCTAGGCGTTTTTCTTGGGGGCTTAGACGGCGGTAGTTGTCTATCAAGGGGGCGAAAAACTGGGCTTCGTCAAATTTGGTTTTCTCCCATGGGGGGTTGGTGATGATGGCGTGAAACCCGCTGGCAAATAGGGTTTGGGCTTGTAAAGCGTCCGCAAACTCCAAATCGTAGTTGAAAAACCGAAACTCTGTGGCTAGGGTTTGGACTTTTTGGCGTAACTTGGCGTAGGTGTCGGGGTCTTGTTTGAGTTTAGGGTCGGTGCGTTCTTGTGGGGGGAGTAAGAGTTCTAGGTTAATGCCCTCTAAGCCTTCGGCGTTTTCTTTCCAAAACTTGAGTTCTTGGGGGTCGTTGCGGGCTTTGACAAGCTGGGTGGCGGTGTAGAAGTTTAGGTATAAATTGAGTTTGTCTAGGTTGGGCTTGATTTGGGCGTAAAGGGCTTTGGACTCTTGGATTTCGTCTTGGTCGGTGTCCTTGATGTCGGCAAGTTTGCCTAAGTCGGCTTGCAAGGTTTCCAATTCTTGCCTAAAGGAAGAGTTGAAGAGATTTGCCCCGCCCTTTTGTGCCCACGCTAAAAACTCTTTCACGCTACAGCCCATTAACGCGTCTCCGCATTTGATGTGGTGCTCTAAAAAGCTTAAAGGCGTGCCAAAGATGAAGCTGTCTATCCACAGCGACAATTTGGCTAACTCCACGCTGAAAGGGTTTTTATCCACGCCGTAAATCATTTTCTTCAACAACAGGCGTTTTAAGATGTCGTCGTCGTCTGGCTCATAGCCTTCTAGGTAAGTCTTGGCGATGGCTTTGATTTTGGCGCGCTCAGCGTCAAACGCCTTTTTAAATGTGGGGGTGAAGGTAAATTCTCTTGCCATTTTGCTGGCTTGGTTTAATGCCTCCACCAAAAACGCTCCGCTCCCACAGGCGTTGTCTAACACCTTAAAACTCTCTAGGTTTTGGGCGTTTAAGTCCTTTAGGGCTTTTTTCACTAGGTGGCGGGTGATGTCTTGGGGGGTGTAGTAGCTCCCGCTGGCTTTTCTAGAGTTGTTGTTGTTTTTAAAGTAAAGCGCGCCTTTTTTGTAGGTGGTGAAGTTGCCTTTTGTAGGCTTGGTGGGGGTGAAGGTGGCGTTTTGCTCCGTGCTTAGGTAGGTGTCTTGCGTGGCGATGGCGAATTTAAATTCTAAAAGTTTTTCATACACCCGCCCGAGCTGGGCCACGCCTAAGTTGGTGTAGTTGCGTTTTTCGTCCCCAAAGTAGAGCAGTTGGGCTAAGATTTGGTGCAATTCTTTGTCGCTTAAGATTTGCCCCGTGTCAAACAGGGCGGTCTTAGACGAGTCGAACAGCCCGCCGTTAAACACGGGCATTTTGTAGTTGGCATTGCCCTTGTCGTAGATTTTAAACAGGGTTTCTAATTCGCCCATACCGCCGTAGCTGGTGGGGTCTTGGTCGGCACTGAGTTGGAGTATCCGCTCTAGGCTCAAATATTTTTTAAAGTCCTTGCGTTTGGCTTTTAAGAGTGTGCCGTATTTGTCCTCAAAGTAGCCGATGAAGAGCAATCTAAAGATGAAGTAAAGGGTGTTTTCGTAAATCAAGTCTAGGGGGGCTTCTTGGTTTTTGGCATGCAAAGCCACGCCGATTTGCTCAAAAATGGGGCGCGCGTCTGTGCGGGCGAAGATCACCCGCTCTAAGTCCTCCCTCTTGGCATTGATGGCGTTTTCTTCAGTGTCTTTGATTTCTTGGGTGCGTGTGGCAAACTTATTGGCGTTGAAAAGGTGGTAAAAGAGCTCAAAGGCTTGTAGGGCTTGTTGGCTGAAGAGTTGGGGGTTTAAGATGCCCTCTAGGTCAAATTCTAAATACGCCTTGTGGCTGGTGCGTCTGTTAGTGTCGTAAAAGCGCCACAGCCGTCCATTGGTTAAAAAGCCGTATTTGTGATCTAGGGTGTCTAGGTAGTTTAGGATTTGGTGGTGGGGGTTGTCTTGCACCTTGCGGGTGTCTAGCTCTTGGCTGGGCTTTTTGCTCTCTAAGATGGCGCTAAAGCCTAGATTTTCGCGCCGTTGGTCTTTGTCTAGGGCTTGGTAGCTTTCTAACTCGTTTGGGCTTGCAAATAACAAGAAGTCTGGTTTTAAGCTCTTGCCTTGAAACGCCTTTTCTTCTTGGCGTAAAAATTGCCAGCCTAAAATCTCTAGGACTTGTGAGATGAAGTTATCCTCTAATTGGTGCTCGTTGTCGCTTTTGATGGCTTGCTCTAACTTGGGGCTTAGGGCTTGGATTTGTTTTAACGCCTCTTGCATGGCTTGTTTGTGGGTGTCAAAGGCATAAATGCGCCCAAGCTCTCTTAAGGTCTGGGGGTGTAAAGGGTGTTGGTGGTGAAAATATGGGGGTGGGTAGGTCGATGAGTGTAGGTTGGTGGGGTTGTTGGTTGGTGGGGGTTTGGTCTTGGGGTTGGTTTTTGGTTTGGTCTTGCATTTTTAGCGCGCCCTTAGTTAGGTGTTGAAAAGTGTTAAAGGGGGTATTGTAGCGTAAAGGGGGTTAATGGGGGGGTTGAAGCCAAACAAACAAAAACTTTAAAGAAACTTAAAAAACGCCAATCCCAAAGAGAATTGGCTATAATTGGGTTGCCCCGTCTTGCTCAAGGGAGCAAATGTGTAGCATTTGCAAGAACCTTAATTCTAAAAGGAGTTGCTATGCCCAAAAATCATAGCAAAAACTCCGTGTGGGTATTTTACCACAAAAGCAACGCTTTTGATAAATCAGTGTTTTTGACAAGCAGTATTTTATGAAACGCTTTACTTTAATGAAACGCTGCGCGTTTCTGGGTAAAACTAAGTCTAAAGCAACTGGTCCTGCGGAGTTTGCCCCCTAGCTTGAGACGCTAGGGGAAGCAAATGCGATGCATTTGCCCTTACTTGGGCGGCTTGGACAGCAAACGCTACGCAAACAAACGCGATGCGTTTGTTTAGAATAAATTTGAAAGTTTAAGAATAGGGGGCTTGGGGGTTTAATGCCCCCTGTTTCCCTTTAGTACAACAACTCGGTTTGCACGCCATAGAGCAAGTGGTCAAATAAGCGCCAATGCTGGGTGGAGAAGTGGTATTGCGTGCGCATGAGTTGGCGGATTTGCTCGATCGCCGCACTATCCACGAGCAACACCATTAAGGTTTTGTGGTAGTAGGTGAGGGGGATTAGGGTTTTTTCTTTGTAGATTTGGGGGCTGTCTATGGCTTTGTCAATGGTGAAAAGCAGGACATTGCGCAAGTGCTCGGATTTCCAGTGGTGTGCACTCAAGGCTTGGTTTAGGCGGTTGTAAAGGGCGAAGGTGAGTTGCCGTCTGGCGTTGAAGTAGGCACTCTCGCGCGCGTCTTCGGGGGTTTTAGCGCCGGCATCGCTCACCCCATAGCCCACCAAAAAGTGCCCGCTTGTGTGTATGGGGGCACTCTTGGGTTTAGGGGCTGGGGCTTGGTGGGTTTGTGGTTGGGGCTGTGGTTTTGGTTTTTCTTGGGGCTTTGGGGGTGGGGGGTTTTGAGCTTGTTGTCCAACGCATCCATTTTGCGCTCATTTGTGGCCACGGCGTTTTTGAGCTGCTCAATTTGTTGCTCTAGGGCGTGGGTTTCTTTAGCCTCTTCTTTAGCCTGCTTGCTGGGTTTTTCTTTTCTAGGGGGTTGTGGGGTGGCATCGGGGTCGCTGCTTTGGTACACACTGCAACCTAAAAACACACTCCCGCACAACACTCCCGCTAAAATCGCTTTCTTTGACAAAATAGCCCCTTGACTTTTAAAATAAAAGGACATTATAGCACAGACTAAAACATGCTAGAATAGGGGTTATTTTTCAAAGGAGTTTTTATGGGAAGCAAAGAAGCAAAAGATTTAGAACACCGGTGGGATTTGAGCGCGCTTTTTAAAGACCAAGAAGCTTTAGACAAGCACCTAGCGGCTTGGGATAAAAAGGTCGCGAGTTTTGAGAAAAAGCATGCGGGCAGTTTTGCTAAGATTGAGCCCGAGAAGTTTGAGGCGGTGCTGGCAGAGTATGAAACCTTGAGTGAGGGCATTTCGCGGGCGATGAGTTATGTCTTTTTGATTTTCTGTGTGGATGCGAAAAGAAGCGACCTTTACGCCAAATACCAACTACTGTGTGCCGATATGGGCAAACATTTGCTCTTTGTGGAAAACGAGTTTTGTGCCCTAGAGAGCGCAAAACAAGAGGCGTTGATTGCCGCCACGCCCAAATACGCCTATTTCTTGCGCTTGCTTTTGCGCCAAAAGCCCCACATGCTGAGCCTGCCTGAGGAAAAGGTGCTTTTAGCCACTTGTGGTGTGGGCGTGGAGGCGTTTTCTAATTTGTTCGATCAGGTCATCACTTCGCTTAAAATGCCTTTTCAAAATAAAATGCTGAGCGAGGAAGAGATTTTATCCGAGCTGCACAACCCCGATCGCAAACTACGCAAACAGGCGCAAAAGACCTTGACAAAATCCTTAAAAAAGCAAGAGTTGGTGCTGACCTATGTTTTAAACATGGTGCGTAAAGACCTCCACATCGACACGAAGTTACGCCACTACGAAAGGCCCGAAACTTTTAGGCATTTGTCTAACCAAATCTCCCAAGCCAGCGTGGATAGCATGATCGAGATTGTGGAGGAACACTACCCCCTCGTGCACCGCTACTACAAAAGCAAGGCAAAAATTTTAGGCCATAAACTCAAGGACCACGACCGCTACGCCCCCATTGAATCCAAAGAAGCCCCTTTAAGCTACAAAGAGGCGTTGGATTTGGTGTGTAAGGCCTACAAAGAGTTTTCGCCCAAATTTTACGAAATTGTCAAGCAGGGCATTGAGGGGGGGTGGGTGGACTCGCACCCTAGAGCCGATAAACGGGGCGGGGCTTTTAGCGACAGCACGGTGCCTAGCGCACACCCCTTTGTGCTTTTAAACTTCACGGGCAATCGGCGTTCCGCCTTCACCATCGCTCACGAGTTTGGGCATATGATCCACCAGACCTTGAGCCGTCAAGTGGGCTATTTAAACACCAACACCCCCTTGACCACGAGCGAAACCGCCTCTGTCTTTGGTGAAATGCTTTTGTTTGAGAACCTGAAGAAAGACCTAGATAAGAAGGAGTTAAGGGGCATTTATGCGGGCAAATTAGAGGACATTTTCTCCACGATGTTTAGGCAGGTGGTGATGACGAATTTTGAAAGGCGTATCCACCAAAATGGGGAGCATTTTGAGGAGCTGAAAGCCAAAGATTTTGACAAAATTTGGCAAGAGGAAAACACCAAAATGTTTGGCAAGAGCTTGAAGCTCAGCAAAAACTACGCCCGTTGGTGGAGCTACATCCCTCACTTCATCCATTCGCCCTTTTACTGCTACTCTTACAGCTATGGGCAGTTGTTGGTCCTAGCGCTCTTTGGGCTATACCGTTCTAAGAAAACCCTAAAAGAGAAACAAGAGTTTGTAGACACCTACACCACCTTTTTAAGCAAGGGGGGCAGCCAAAGCCCTGAAGAGTTGGTGGGCATGTTTGGCTTAAACATTGCCGATAAAGAATTTTGGAAAATTGGCATGGGCGAGGTGGAGAAAATGCTCGCAGAGTTCGAGGGCTTGCTTTAATGGATATCCTGCAAAGATACAAGGCGATGAGCGACCAACATTGCCTAGATTGCCTGCATTTTTTGCACCAAACCCACACGCATTTTAGTGTCTTTTGCGCCCTAGAGCATGTGCGCTTTGACCCCCCCATCCCCGAAGAGCAGATTGCCGACTTTGGGAGTTTTGTACTCTTTGTATTGGCCGGCTACACCTTTGAAAGCTTGAAAATCGCCAAAGAGCCTCCACGCATCAGCTTTGAGGCGGGGCTGGGCGACAATTTTGAAACCACAGTGCGAATCGCGCTTGAGGGGATCGTGCAAATCATCGTTAAGGATAGAAACGACTCCAATGTCGTGCTGTTTAACCGCTGTGATCCGCATACGATTTTCACAGACAGCACCGCCGAAGCCCTGCAAAGCTCTAAGGATGCGCTCTTGTCCGACCCAAGAAACCAAGAAGTGATCGCCACTTTACAGAAAGAACCCTAATGAGCCTACTCACTTTAAAAATCCGCGCCTTTAAATTCAACCCCATTTGCGATTACAACCCCGCTTATGTGCTTTATGGCGTGAGCTATAACCCTGGGGGCCGTTTAAAAGAAGTGCTGGCAAGTGTGCCTAATCTTGCCTACGACTCGGTGCATTTGGGGCTAAAGATCAACCAAATCGCTGTGTTTGAGGATTTAGAGATTGCCGACTTGATCGATCGTTTTGGCAAAGAGTGGGTGCTTGAACCTTTGGCGATCCCTTACGCCAAACAAGATTTATTGCTGGATGAGGAAGCCCTGCTCGAGCCTTATGCAAACTTCTTTGCAAGCGCGCCCTTTTTGACTGAGGAGGAGAGGGCAGAGCTTGCCAAATACGCCAACATCAACACCCTAACGCCTAAAGAGCATGCGGGCTACTTTGGGGACGGGTTTTTCTTATACGCCAAGTGGCTGATGGAGCGCTACCCCCACAGAAGCCCGGAGATCTTAAGCAGCATTGCCGACAAAATGCATGGCGTGATGCACTTTGTACCTTTAAAACACCGCCTTTACCCCGAGAGCGATGCGCTCGATGTAGAGATTTACAGCCTGCAACAAATGCTCTTGAATGGCTCAAAATGCCCCTTAGCCAACAACCCGTGGGCCAGACTAGGCAACATTGCCTACAACTTCTCTAAGCCCGACACAAGCAAGCAAGCCCCCTACTTGCTCTACAGCACCTATCCACAAAGTTACAATGCCACCCCCCTGCTGCAAAGTACACGCCTCTTGTTGCAAAAGCTGAACCTGCACTTTTTAGAGTTGCCCTGTGTCTTTGATGGCGGACATTGGGGGCGTTTGGCGGATTTAGAAAAATTTTTAGCAGCCAGCGCCTACAACCTTGCCCTAGCGCATAAAGTTGGGGGAGTCTTGCTGTGCGCTGAGGAGGACGCTTACAAGAACGCCACGCATGCCAAAGTCCTTTTGGATAGCGAGCCTGACCTATTAGAGAGTGTCAATCAAAACCTAGCCGCCTATGGCTTAAGCTACAGTCCCGAGGCTACAGCGGTGTTTTTAAACGATTTATTGGCAAAAGAGGTGTTGCAACTTGAGCCCATCACCCCTTTTAAAGGCTTTAGCGCCGTGTGGTTTAAAGAGAGCGCACAAGAACACCCCGCCCTATTGAAGTGGCTGGGTTTACACACCCACAGCCCCCTATTTAGTAAAGAATCTTACGCCCACTTGTTAGACATTGACCGCCAAATGGCACTCAAAGAGTCGGCGCGAATCCGCTATGCAGGCATTGATTTGGGCGTGGATTTTTTAATGGTGGATGCGCTCAGCCAATTCCACATGTTCGACACTCTCGCCGAGCAAGCCTCTAAAGCCTACCAAAGGGATCACGACTGCACGAGTGCCTTGTTCTTGCCCCAGGTGGTGCTTTTGGCGTTGGGTGAGAGAGAAACTAAGGCGTTGGGCTTAGACAGCCACAAAAACGCCTTTAACTTCTTGTGAGGGAGTACGCTTGAAAACAGGGCTAAAAATCCTATTTGCCTCAGTGCTTGGCCTGGCCTGGTATATTGTCAATGGCGAAACTTCGGGAGATTTAGCCCTCATGATTTTCTTTTTTGTAGCGTTCTTATTACTCATCAAGCCCATATCCTTTCAGCCCCCAGAAAAGCGGGAGGACTACATACAACAACTCAAAAGGAGCTACGAGCGCAAAATGGATTTACGGAAAAAAGAGAAAGAGGAGAAGCGGCGCTTGAATCAAGCCGCTACAGAACGGGACTATAAAAAACGCGACAGCAACACGAGTTTGCTTTAATGTTGGAAGTGGTGTTGATTGTGGGGGTGGCGGTGGTGTTGATCTATCTATACTACACCTTGCAGGAGTATTTGAAAAATCCGCTTAAAAACCCCCCGGAGCTCAAGAAGCAAGAGTTCAGTCCGCCTGAAACCTATGTGCTGCCCACCCCCCTAGAAACGCTCAAAAACAGCGAAGCGGGCTTGTTTGCCGCTTTAATGGGGGTGTTTAGCAAACACATCAAAGAAACCCCTCTAAGTCTTGCTTTAAGCCAAGTGTTTTTGCAAGACTTGAGCCAAGTGTTTCACAAGGACTTGGAGCCACTCACCGAGATTTACCAAAAAGACGACCGCCCGCTTGAAGAACTCTGCAACGCGCTCTCTAGCCTAGCGCATGGGGAGTATAAAAAGCGGGTGAAGTGGGTGGAACTGCTTTTTGTTTTGGCTTACAGCGATGGGGCGTTGGGGTCTGAAGAAAGGGAAGCCCTGCTAGACATAGGGGCGTTTTTGGGGCTAGAGAATGCGGATTTTAACCAACTTTACGAGGGTTTTGGGAGCTTAAACTTCAGTCCACAAGAGAGCCTAGAAGTGGTGGATTTTGAAGGCTTTAAAGCCAGGGTACAAGAAACACATCTAAACTTGCTTGACCCCAAGAAATGGAATAAAAGCTATCTGCCTGATTGCATGCTGGAGTTGTGGCAACTCCCCAAAAATACATAAATGTAAAACCTCCATTCTAAAATAGCTTTGTAAACAAAAAGAAAACATGCTAGGATATCCCTTTATTTTTATGAAGGGAGAGATAGCGGTGAGAAAAACCTTAGTTTTGTGCGCTTTGGCTTGTGGTGGCTTGGAGGGCTTGGAGTTTGGCGAAATGGGCAACACCAGCTTTGGCATGGGTGGGGCAGGAGTCGCCCTTGAAAACTCTGCTTGGGGGCTGTATTATAACCCCGCCTTGCTGGATATGGATGAGTGCAGTAAAGCCAAACTAGGTTATAGCTTTGGGATCGGGGTTAGGGAGAAAAATATCCTACCCCTCGTGTCTAGTGCCCTGCAAGGCTCAAGCTTGGACGATCTCACACAATTAGCCGAGCAGCTCCCCCCACAAGCCCTACAAAGCTTGGTACAAGGGGGGACTCTCAGCATTGATGCCGCCCAAAGCCCCACAGCGCAAACTATTGTCAATGCGGGCAATGCTTTGAAAGACTTTTTAAAGCTAAATGGCTTGCATGTAGATTCGCAAAATGGCATTGTGGTGCAGATCAGCCCCAAGTTGAAAAACCATAAGGGCGGGATCGGAACATTTAGCATCGGCGTTTTTGCCAGCCTTTTTGCCGGCGCGAGTGCCGTAACCAACCCCCGCTATCACCAACTCATCGCGCCCCTAGGCCATGGTTTTTACGCTGGGGCGCAAATCAATAAAGACAGCTTGACTTTAAGCCAAAGCAACCAAAGTGCCTTTTTAAATTCATCTTTGCTCTCCCCCTACGCTAATAACGCCGCGCGGGTGCAGGCTTTGGGGATCGGGGCTGTACCCTTTGCCTACGCTAAGGGCTTTGACCTTAAAAAAGCGGGGCGGATCGCCTTTGGAGTAACCTTTAAATACCTTTACACCTTGAGCTATGGGCTTGGGTTTTCTGGGGCAGGGCAGGCTTTCATCGCCAACGCTGAAAACTTGCTTTCTAACTTCTCTTTCAGCACACAGGACATGGTGCGCCAAAGCCACTTTGGTCTAGATTTGGGCGGGGCTTACCGCATCAAGGGCTTCATGGTGGGGCTTGTGGGCAAATACCTAAACGCCCCCAAAATCCGCTACGCCCATTTGCCCAACATGCGAATCGATCCGCAGGTGCGTTTGGGGCTGGGTTATCGCTGGAAATGGCTGAATTTGGCAATGGACTTTGATTTAACTTCGAATCAAACCATGATGTTGGATAAGCGCAGCCAAATGATTGGGGGCGGAGTGATGTTTAACTGGAAGTGGTTTGCCTTGAAACTGGGAGCAATGGGGAATGTGGCTAAAGAGGGCTTGCACCAAGGGGTGATTTTAACGGGGGGGATTCGCCTGTTTAAAGTCATTGACTTTTCGGTGCAATCGGGCTTGCAAACCGTTGCCCTAGGCGGTTCGGGGGCGCAAGGGATTTTAGGCTCTCTAGCAAGTATGAAACTCCCCAACTACCTAGCCTTTCGGGTGGGCGGGGTTGGGAGTGGTAGTTTAAAGCCTCCGTACAACCTGCACAGTCGCCTTAGCGATCGCCAACTCTTCGTTGGTGGGCACTCTTAAAATAGGCAATTTACGCGCTTGGCTCAAAAGCGCGATCCCGGGGCGGGGGTTGGCGTTGGCTTCTTCATCTAGGAAAATCCCGAAGTTCTCCAGCCCACTGCACACGGTGTGGCGTAACTTGGTGCTGTTTTCGCCCACTCCCCCCGTGAAAATGATCGCATCCAAAGCCCCAAGTACAAAGGCGTAAGCCCCGATGTATTTTCTAATCCGGTGCGCATAAGTGTCAAAGGCGAGTTTGGCTTTTTTATCTTGAGCGGCCATGCGCTTTTCAATGGAGCGCATGTCATTGTCTCCACAAAGCCCCTTCAGACCGCTTTCGTGATTGAGCATGTGCACCACGCTGGCGGTGTCCTTGTTGGTGAGCTGCCCGATGTAAGAGAGCAAGGCTGGGTCTAAATCGCCCGAACGAGTCCCCATCACAAGCCCCTCTAGGGGGGTGAGCCCCATAGAGGTTTCTACACTCTTGCCATCCTTAATGGCGCACACGCTCGCCCCATTGCCAAGGTGCAAAGAGATGGCGTTGAAGTTTCTATAGGGGATGTGTAAAAATCTAGCGGCCTCTTGGGCAACAAAGTCGTGTGAAGTGCCGTGAAAGCCATAGCGGCGCAGTTTGTGCTGTTGGTAAAGCTCGTAGGGCAGGGCATACATATAGGCGTGGGGGGGGATGCTCTGGTGGTAAGCGGTGTCGAACACGGCCACTTGGGGCAGATTGGGCACTTGTGCTTGCATCGCCTTGATCCCGGCTAGGTGGGCGGGGTTGTGCAGTGGGGCTAGGGGGCAAAGCTCTTCTAAATGCCCGATGACTTCAGGCGTGATTAAAGTGGGCTTGATGAATAAATCCCCCCCTGCACGACCCGATGCCCCCACGCCATCGATATGATCCAAGCTTTTTAAAACCCCCATTACTTGTAGTTTTTCTTGCATTTTCAACAGCCCATGGGCGTGATCGGCGATGTGTAGGCTCTCGCTCTGTGAAGCTTTGGCATTAGTGGTGATGCTGATTTTGCCCTCAGGCTCGCCTATTTGCTCCACAAGCCCTTTAGCCAAAACCATGTGTTTGTCCATGTTAAACAGCTGGAACTTGATGGACGAGCTGCCTAAATTTAAAACGAGTACCCGCATTTACAGCCCCTGTGCTTGTATGGCGGTGATGATGATGGTGTTGATCACATCATCGACTAAACAACCCCGGCTAAGGTCGTTTACGGGTTTTTTAAGCCCCTGCAACACAGGGCCTATGGCTAGAGTGTGTGCACAGCGTTGCACGGCTTTATAGGCGATGTTGCCTGCATCTAAATTGGGGAATATCAAGACATTTGCCTTGCCCGCCACGGGGCTACCGGGCATTTTACGCCGACCGGTGAGCGGATCCACACTGGCATCAAATTGCAATGGTCCATCTAAAGCCAAAGCGCTGTCCATTTCTCTGGCAATTTGCACGGCTTTGGCGACCTTGTCCACATCCGGGCCCTTGCCTGAAGTGCCCGTAGAGTAAGAGAGCATGGCCACTTTAGGCTCAAAGCCAAAGGCTTTGGCGGTTTTGGCGGAAGCTAGGGCGATTTGGGCAAGTTCTTCGCTGCTTGGGTTGGGGTTAATCGCACAATCGCCAAAGACATAGACCTTTGTCTCCAAGCACATGAAAAATATGCTAGAAACCAAATCATTGCCCGGGGCGAGCTTAATGATTTGCAAGGCGGGACGCACGGTGTCGGCGGTGGTGTGGGTCGCGCCTGAAACCATGCCATGCGCATGCCCTAAGTGTACAAGCATTGTCCCAAAGTAAGTGGGGGTTTTAACGAGCCTTTGTGCCTCCTCTAGGCTTAAGCCCTTAGCTTTACGCAACTCGTATAAAGTGTTGGCAAACTCATCTAAATGTGTAGAAGTCTTTGGGTCTAAAACCAAAGTGTCCTTTAAGTCCAGCCCCAAATCTTTAGCGTCTTTGTGGACTTTGTCTTTTTCGCCCAATAAAATCAATTTTGCCGCCTTTAATTGCAAGATCGCATGCGCCGCTTTTAAAATCCGCTCATCGCCGCTTTCGGGCAACACAATGGTTTTCGTCTCTTGTTGGGCACGAGAAAGCAGGCTGTGCTGGAAACACACGGGGCTTAAACACGCCGTGTCGGCATATTCCAAACTCTCAAAGGCGCTTTGCGCCTCGTTAGGGCTTTGCATGCCACTCACACAGAGCGCAAGCTGGCACACTTCTAGGGGCTTTAAAGCCAAACTCAAGGGGTTTAAAAGCCCCAAACGCTCCCAGCTAAGGTGCGCGAGCTGGATTTGGTGCGCGAGTTGTGGGTGTTCGTTAAAGACTTGCACCACGACTAAGTTCAAATGCCTCGCTAAATTTTCATAAATTTGTCTATCCAGCTCTCCTAAATGCTTTAAACCACCGCCAAGCACGAGGACATAGTCGTGTTCTTTGGCTAGGGGTGTGTAAATGTCTAGCATTTGCGCAAACACGCCCTCGTCTTTGTCTGCTAGTCTGCTTAAAATGTCTTGTTCGCTCAGCAACTCTGTGGGGGCAAAGAGCGCTACACTCTTGTGGCGGTGCTTTAATAGGGCTTGCAAAAACTCTACAGCCTTTTGCTCTAACTCCCCAGGTGCATAAACTAAAATTCCCTTACCCATACTTCTCCTTTAATAAAAAGGCTATTATAGCCCAGAGATATTAACAAGCTCTAGCAGTTAAGCTTTTGGGGCGAGAAATCCCATGATCTGTAACGCCAAATCTTTAGGCGTGCCCTGAGCGTCTAAATTTAAGGCCGCCATCCTCTCATAAAGTGGGGCGCGTTGTTGGTAAAGGGTAAATAGGCTCTCTTTGTCTTTAAAAAGCGGTCTGGGGTTAGGGTCGTTTAAAAGCCTTATGTATAGACTCTCAAAGTCCAAATGCAAGTGAATGATTGTGCCTTGCAAGGGGGCGTGTAGGGGCAACCCACCCCC
This sequence comes from Helicobacter sp. NHP19-003, assembly GCF_019703305.1. Taxonomy (NCBI): domain Bacteria; kingdom Pseudomonadati; phylum Campylobacterota; class Epsilonproteobacteria; order Campylobacterales; family Helicobacteraceae; genus Helicobacter; species Helicobacter gastrocanis. The sequence continues at coordinate 463,675 of NZ_AP024814.1, forward strand.
TGTGGCGATCACTAAGGGGCTTGGCACTTGTTCGATTTGCGCCACTAAACTCTTCTCTAAATCCCTAAAATAGTGCTCCCCTTTTTCTTTAAAAATTTGCGCGACACTAAAGCCCTCTTGTGCGCTGATTTGTAAATCCGTGTCTAAGAATTTATAGCCCAAGGCCTTAGCGAGCACTGCTCCCAAAGTGCTTTTGCCACAGCCCATAAACCCAATGAGCCAAATTTTATAAATTTTATTGAAAGAGAGTGGGTCCAGCATAGGGCGCATGGCTTGCCATTTCAATTTCTAGCAGGCGGTTGTATTTAGCGGTGCGCTCACCCCTTGTGGGCGCGCCGGTTTTGATCTGCCCCGTGTTGAGTGCCACGCTAAAATCGGCAATGAAGCTGTCTTCACTCTCCCCACTTCTGTGGCTCATCACGCACGCATAGCCCGATTTTTGCGCTAGGTGCATGGTTTGCATGGTCTGTGTCAAGCTGCCGATTTGGTTGGGCTTGATCAAAATAGCATTGGCCAAGCCCTTTTCTATACCCTCTTTTAACAGCGTTTCATTTGTTACAAATAAGTCATCGCCCACCAGCTGTACCCTATTGCCTAGCTTTTTGGTGAGTTCAGCCCACCCACTGTAATCCTCTTCACCCAAAGCGTCTTCAATGGATACGATGGGGTATTTTGCTACAAGCTGGGCGTAATACTCGATCAGCTCTTCTGCTTCTAACTCTTTATTCTCCCCTGCCAGCACATAATGCCCCGCTATGTTGATGAGCTCGCTGCTGGCGATGTCTAAGGCTAAAGCGATTTGCGCACCGGGTTTGTAGCCCGCCTTTTCAATGGCTTTTAGGATCCACTCCAAAGGCTCGGTGTTGTCCCTAAAGTCTGGGGCAAACCCGCCCTCATCGCCTACACTTGTGGGGTGCTTGGCATCAGCTAGCATCGCCTTTAGGGTGTGATACACCTCCACGCTTGCCCTTAAAGCCTCTTTAAAACTCGCAAAGCCTAGGGGCATGATCATGTATTCTTGGAAGTCTAGGCGGTTGTTGGCGTGTGCTCCGCCATTGATGATGTTGAGCATGGGGGCGGGCAGTAAGCGAGCATTTAGCCCGCCTAAGTAGGCATAAAGGGGCAGGTTTAAAGAGCGCGCCGCTGCCCTTGCCAAAGCCATAGACACGCCTAAAACGGCATTAGCCCCTAAGTGGCTGTAATTAGAGGTGTTGTCTAAGCTTTGCAATGCATGGTCTATTTTGGCTTGGTTGTAAGGGTCTTGCCCGATCAAAGCCTCTTGGATCGCCCCATTGACAAAGCCACACGCCTTTGTTACCCCCTTGCCCAAGAAGCGTCCATGTTCTCCATCGCGCAACTCCAACGCCTCTTTTTTACCTGTGCTTGCCCCACTGGGCACGATCGCGTGCCCCAAAAAGCCCCCACTAAGCGCCACTTGCGCCTTGAGTGTGGGGTTGCCCCGACTATCTAGGACTTCATAGGCTTGGATCGATTCGATTTGCATGTTTTTCCTTCTCTTGCTGGTAAAAAAGACATGTTAGCAAAAGTTGGCAAAAGTTGGGGATTTTGAGAAGGGGGGTTATGTTTCTAGGTAGAAAGTGCCGATATCGCAAAATCTCTCATAGAAAGGCGGTGATACAATGGCAAAGACAAATGGCGGTAAAAAAATCGTGCGTGTGCCCCCCTACACGAAAAAAGACGGGACTCAAGTTAAAGGGCATGGACGCTCCACGCCTAATAAATAAACTTAGGGAGTTGCCCCCTATACACTTGGGGTATAGCCCCCCTTTTGGGTATCTCTCCTCACACCCTCCCTTTCTCATCACTCCCCCTTTTTTAGACTAGCATTGTGGGAGAGAGATTGCCCCCATTTTTGGCTTTTTGGGGGGGGTTTTAGGGGAAGTGATAAACACTCAAGCAAAGACTAGCCGTCTTTGTGGGGGCATTAGGGCTTGCTTTCCCCCATAGGCTGGGGTGTTATCGGCATCACAAGAGGCTAGCATCAAATTCAACTTCCCCCTCAGCATTGACTTTTTGATAGCGGTTTTCGTAGGGCTTTGCAAATACTCTAAGATTTGGGTAATCTGCAAAAGCGTTAAAACGCCATTGGTTTCGCCCTAAACTTTTTGCAAACCATGTGTTGGGGCGCGATAGAGCATCAACAATTCCATTGATTTCAAGCTTTAATAAGAGTCGATAACGCTTAACTTCGTGTAAGCCGATACGCTCATTGATTGCCTTCGCTAAACTTAGATTTTCTAATAATCTTAAAAGCACTTGGTGGTGCCTACAATGCAAGGCGACAAATTTTTGGATTTGGATACACTCCATGAGTCTATCCATAAACTCTATGGCTTGCGTAGCGGCTAATTCAAAATTGTCTAAATCATCTCTGCCTTCATAGGGTAGGTTATCTGTTGAAAAGCGTAAATACATGGCACACTTGCCACTGCCTAATCTAGCCCCTTGTTTAAAGTAGGTGTTGCTTCGTTCCTCTCTTTCCTCCGCTGTTGCCCTGCCTAGCATACTTGCATTCTGCATAGCCTAAATCAATGGCTTTTTGGTAGAGTTGCATCACCTCTTCTCTTCATCATAATAACCCACAACCTCTTTTAAAGCCTCGCCCCACAGAGCATAAGCCTCCCCATCGCCCTGTTGGGCTTGGGGTTTTAAAGACTGCATGGCTTGGGTGTAATAGGTTTTTGCCATTTCATCATCATCCTTATAATACGCAAACATCTCAGCTAACCCCACATACCCCCGCCCCTCGCCTAAGCCCACCGCTTTTTCAAAAAGCTCTTGTGCTTTTTCTTGGCAATTTGTGAGCGTTTTGTCTTTAAAGACTTGGCAATGTTTGAAAATTGTTAAATAATCCTCGCTCTCTAGATCGTCTTTTAGGGGGTTTAAGGCATGAATGACCTCCTCCCCACTCAATGCCTCCCCACTCCCATACTCTGTAATTTGTGTGTCCCTATTTTCCATATACACCTTACCCAGCTCCACCATCGCTTGCACGGAGCCTAATTCTATGGCCTTTTGAAAACAACGCATGGCTGTGTTGTTATCCGGGTATAACACAATCCCCTCCACCGCCATTTTGCCTAGCTCTAGCCACGCGCTAGCACTACCGGTGTCTTTGGCTTGCATGTAATCTTTAAAGGCTTGCAAAGTGTTTGCGCCGTATTTCCATAGGGGCTTGACTTCAAGGGCTGTGGTGTTTGGGGAAGGACGCAACGCGTCCGCATTTGTGGCTTGTGTGGGGTTAGGGTTTTGGCTAGAGTTTGTGCCTTGCAATAAATCTGTGTGGCTTTCTTGCAAAGCGTTTAACAACACTTCTAAATCCTCTAAAGATTTAGCTAAGTTATTGGCTTGTTCTAAAGCTTGGGGGCTTGCTGTGGCAGAGTTGAGGGCATTTAACGCCGCGTTTGTTTTGACTTTGCATTTTTTAAATTGCGCTAAAGCGTTTTCTAACTCTGTGTCGTCCTCTGTGCTTTGGTGGTAGGCATTTTCTAAAGCTTTGCTGAAAGTGGAAAGTGTGGTTTGTCCTTTTGTTTGGAATGAAGGGGGATTGTAGCAGAGAAAAGACAACAAAAGGGACTTAAGCCCTACTTAGAGGGGACACTCAGCACCCTTTGCAGGCTGTCTAATTTGCTTAAAGTGAGATTGATCACGCTGTTTTCTAGGCCGCCTAGGCTGTGGGGGACATTTGCCTCTAGGGCAATGCAATCGCCACACTCTAGGGTGTGCTTTTGCCCCTCTACCTCAAACCAAATGCGCCCTTGCAAGACCCGTACCACAATCGCCCCGGGGGCTTGGTGTTCTTGCATTTGTGCGCCCTGGGGCATGCAAATGCGGATTTCTTTGCTTTGTGGGGTTTCAAAGAGTTTTTGGATGTCTAGGGTTTGGAAATTGGGGTTTTCTAAGAAGCGTAAAATTTGCATGGAATGCCTTTGGTTGAAAATAAGGGGCATTCTAGCCAAGAAAAGCAAATTTGGCTACAATGGCGCAAAAATGGAGTGCGCATGTTAGTGCATATTTGTTGTTCTGTGGATAGCCATTATTTCTTGCAAGAGCTCAAAAAGCTTTACCCCCAAACCCCGCTCACAGGCTTTTTTTACAACCCCAACATACACCCCAAAGAAGAGTATGACCTGCGCCTCTTGGATGTCAAACGCTCGTGCGCGGCGTTAAAGATCCCTCTACTTGAGGGCGATTACACTTTAAGCTCGTGGATGCAGGCCATTAGGGGGCTAGAGCAAGAGGAAGAGAAGGGCAAAAGGTGTAGCGTGTGCTTTGATACGCGTCTTGAGGTGAGTGCACAAATGGCGTTGATGCTGGGCTTAAAACAATTCAGCACGACCCTGCTCTCAAGCCCCATGAAAGAACAGGCGGTACTCAAAGAGCAGGGGCAAGCCATAGCGCAAAAATATGGCTTAGAGTTTGTTTACACAAATGTGCGCGCTTGTGGGGGGGTTCAAAAGCAGAATGCACTTGCCAAAAAAGACAAGTTGTACCGGCAGAATTATTGTGGCTGTGTGTTCGCCCTTGAAAAGCAACGCCAAGCGCAGGACAAGCCCTGTATCGAACTCATCAGCCCCCTAAGCTGCCAAATGCACCCGGCGGGCATCGCCCGCCGCTTAGAGTTGTTTAAAGAGCGCCAAGAGTTGGAGTCTAGGGCACAAAACTACCATCTTTTGCAACAGAACTTGCAAACTTATTTGCTCTTAAGGGGGCGGCTCTGTGTCAATCAGCGCACCATCCCCAGCCACATCCTCACCCACTCCAACCCCAAAAAGGTGAAAATCAAGGATTTGCAAACCACCACCACCTCCCTAAAGCCCACCCTAGCCGAAGAAATGCTCTGCGCTAGGCTAGGCGTGCGCGCGCCCCAAATCTCCATCACACTAGGCTTTAGTCCCAAAGACGATAGCCTCTTTATAGACACTGCCAGCGTTGCCCTTTTGTTAAACACCCCACCAACCCCCCTAAAAGCCCTGAAACTCACCTACGAGCAAGAGCTATATCTAAGGGAGAAAATCGCAGGGGTGGAGAGCATCCAGGCGATCTTTCTCGTGCAGGATTTAAATGCCCTTGTGGGGGAGGTGCTTGAAGTGGAGATTTATGCTCAGGTGTTCGAGCAGAAAAACTTCTACTTGTTGGCTACCTCTTAACCAACACTGCCTTGTTGTCCTCGCACTTTTCCAGGCGGTAAGCGCGCAAATGTTCCAAAATCTCCACACTCCCTGCCGCCACAGCCATAGAGATGGCGGTGTAAGTCGCCTCCGCGCCCAAAATATCCACCGCCCCCGCCGCATCCTCTGTCGCCATGATGCGCTGTGGGATGGCCGCGCCCATGCCGGTCGCCTCTGTGGACTCAATAAAAGCTGTGGTGATGGCGACCATAGCGATGTACCACGAAGCGTTGTTGGCGCTCACCAGGGGGGTGATTTTGGCGACAAGCCGCCCCTGCACGCCGATGTCTTCAAGATCGCCCTCTAACGCTTTTTGCAACTCCCTTTCATTCTGCACGACTTCCACAAAAATCTCCCTAAAACATAAAACTTACAAAAACTTAACAGCACTCCCTTTTTCTTTGCGGGCCTTGGCGGTGGTGGGCATGGCCGCCTTGCCTAGAGCCACCAACAGGCGAGGTTGGGGGGGTTGAAGTAGGCGTTTAACACGCTCTGCACCTTTTGCGCCTCAAAGCCCCCGATTATGCACGAATCCACGCCCATTAAGGTGGCTGTCAGGGTCATTTGCCCCACCGCGATGTAGCATTGCTCCTTCATGTAGGCTTCAATCAGGGTTTGGTCGTTTTTGAGCCGTTCCTTCAACAAGACCTGCACGCCACTAGCTACCCTCTCTTGGTACTCTTTGCTGTAAAACTGACTCAAGTAGGCAGGGTTGAGCTCGCTAGAGTGCATATAGCCCACCACCACCAAAGCGGCGCAACTTTTGACGAGATCGGCGTTGAAATAAACATAGGGCAAGAGTTTGTCTTTCATAGCGCCTTGTAACACGATAAACTCCCAAGGTTGGGTGTTGTAAGAGCTAGGGGCAAGGCGGGCGGCTTCTAGGATTTGCTCTAAAACCTCTTTAGACAGGGGGGCGTTGGGGTCAAAGCGTTTACACGCAAAACGGCGGTGTAAAAAGCTGTTTATAGTTTCTGGGGTCAAGGTCTGTGCTTGCATACATGTCCTTTTAGTTGGGATTAGAAGGGCCATTGTAACTTGTTTTAGAAAACCATAGGCAAATGTGCGCTAGGGGTTTGTTTCTCGCTTTGGTGTTCTTTTCTCTAAGGCTTAGTGCCCCGCTGATGGCAAAGCCTGCAGCGGGTTTGGGGATTTTTGGCATTTAGGATTTCTCTGCCACTTTGCCCTCTTAGGCTGGAAGTTCTAGGGCTTCTTGATAGAACCTAAAGTTTTGCAACACCCACTCTTTGAGTTGCTCGACTTTTTCAGCGGATACGCCCATTTCTTTAGTATGGGCGTAAATGGTGTCGCATTCGTTTTCATGCCACCGGCTATCTGCTAAAGCCACAGACACCAACTCTAAAAGTGTAGCGTGCTTGGCGTAGTTGGTGTCAAAAATCTTGCTAGTCAAGTGATAGAAACACCTCTTGTTGTTTTGGGGTGTTGCCCTTTAGGGCATCCTTGATGAGTTTGGGCGCGTCTAAATTGTCCTTAGCAGTGTAGTAGATCGTGACCTCCCCGGCATTGAGGCTAATGACCTTAATTTTGCCCACGCCCTTGATGTTGGCAAAGTGGGCATAACTAAGGGCACTGCCGGCGGTGGAGAATTGGGCTAAAGCAGTGGTGTAGCGTTTTTTCAAGGCCTCGTCTGTTTCGTTGTCTTGGAAATTGACAAAGGGACTCAAAATTTTAACGCCCAAAATAAGTGGATTGATGTTTTCTAAGATCGTGGTGTCCCACGCCCCCTCTCGATCCCCCACCACCTGCACCACATTGCCCCCCGCTTTTAAGTCGTAATTCCCTGGGGCTCTAAACCCCTATTTGCAAGCCCTGATTTTTTCACCAATGGTCTTGACAATAAAGAAATTTGTTATTTTTTCGCATTGCTCTTTGTGCTTAAAAAACACCCAAAAGCTCAGTTGGACCAAAACCTACAGGATTATTTTAGAGTGGTACGCCACCTTGTCGAAAATTTTATTTTTCAGCTCGGTAAAATCCCAGGGGTTTTGAAAATCTTAGATTTTGTGTCTAACGCTTTTTCTAGCCAACACCCAGAAAACGGTGTCTATGCCTTTTTGGCCAAAGACTCTAAAGAATTTGAAGCTTATCAATACCAACTGGAGGCAAGAAAAGCCAAATTGATCCTCAAAAGCCGAGAATCTAAAGAGTTTAAGGATTGGGAGGAGGCATTGCAAAGAACCAGCGAGCACCGCTATCTTGTGGGCTATGTGGGCTTTTTATTGGACTTTAGCAAAGAAGGAGGCGAAGAAAATTTACAAAAATTCCAAGCTTATGCAAAACACACGATAGATATTTTAGACACCTTTTTTCTCAACGACAATGATTTAGGTGTGTTGCAAAGGGCTTGGTTATGCTTTGGGGATTACAGCATTGAGGAGGAGAATAAATTTTTTGGCAACCGCCACCAAGTGGGGGAGTTTCGCTACAGAAATCCCGTGTTTAAGTTGTTTGCCAAGAAAATAAATGGAGCCGGTGAAACTTACTTTTTTTGCAAACTTTTAGATCGTCTGTTGGGCACCTCTAAGGCCGATTTAGTTGAAAAAATGCACTCCATCATTGCCGCGTACACATTCCAAAGAGAACAACTCATCAAAAGGTCTTGGTGGGAACAATGCCTTTTGCAAGAGGAGAAATTGTTCGCATACATGAACGCTAAACAAAGCAAAAAATGCGGACGGATTAAAATAGAAGGAGGGGGAGCGGGTTTATCTCTTGCAGGTTAAAGACAAGAGAAGTCCCTATGTGGATTTATTAGGCTATGCCTTTTATCATTATTGCCAAACAAAAGGGCTGGAGGGGCTAGGCACATATGAGGATGGGCAGTTTGGTGAACGCCAGTTTGTGATTAAAAACTTTGCAATATTTGCAGAACCTACAGGCATCCGACTCACTAATACCGCAGAAAAAAACGCAATAGAGCTTGACCCCATCCCCCTCAATCTTAAAAACACCGATGTGTGGGCGGAATTTGAACGGGCAATCACAGAGATACAAAAGGCCATCCATTTAAAGAACACCCCGACAACACCGACATTGGCTAAGTCTCAACCCTAAGGGGCATGATCTTTAAATCCGCTACAATAGCCCTTTTAGTAAAGGGTTTTTTTGCAACCAAACACCATTTTACAAGGCGATTGCCTCGAAGTTTTAAAGACTTTGCCTAGCGCAAGTGTGGATTTTATCTTTGCCGATCCGCCCTATTTTATGCAAACTTCAGGGGAGTTACTAAGAGTGGGGGGCGCAAAGTTTAGCGGCGTGGCTGAGGATTGGGACAAGTTTAAAGACTTCGCACATTACGACAGCTTTTGTGAGGCGTGGCTTAGGGAGTGCAAGCGCATACTAAGGGGGAGCATTTGCGCCATAGGCTCGTTTCAAAACATTTACCGCTTAGGCGGCTTAATGCAAGATTTGGGCTTTTGGGTGATTAATGACATCATTTGGGCAAAATCCAACCCCGTGCCAAATTTCAATGGGAGTCGCCTCTGCAACGCCCATGAGAGTTTGCTTTGGTGCGCTAAGGACAAGAAGACCCCCTTCACCTTCAACTACAAAACCCTAAAGACCTTAAACAAGGGCAAGCAAGAAAAATCCATTTGGGAAATCCCCCTATGCACGGGGACTGAGAGGCTTAAAGATCAAAGGGGGCAAAAGCTCCACCCCACCCAAAAGCCCGAAAAACTCTTAGAAAAATTGCTGTTAATGGCGACGAAGCCGGGGGATTTGGTGCTAGACCCTTTCTTTGGCACGGGCACTACGGGGGCGGTGGCTAAACGCTTGGGGCGCAACTTCTTAGGCATTGAAAAAAACCCCACCTACATTAAGGCCGCACAAGAGCGCATAGACCAAACGCCCCTAAAAATGGACGCTTTTAGTGCCCTAGAGTTTGAGAGCAGGCCCCCCAAAGTGGCGATGAAAACCCTAATCGATTCGGGGTATTTGCAAGTGGGGCAAGTCTTATACACCCCAAGCAAAGCTAGGGCGTGTCAAATTTTAGCAAGCGGGCATGTGCAAGATGGAAGTGGAGTTATTTTGTCCATCCATAAAATGAGCGCAAAACTTTTAAACAAAATCAACCACAATGGCTGGGACTATTTCTACACCCACCATAGGGGGGAGTTGATCCCCTTAAATGAGTTGCGCTATTTGTATGACAAGGACAACCATGCTAAATGACTACCAAGCCCTAATCCATGCCAGCGTGCAAGAGATTTTACAAAATTGCCTAGACTCTAAAATTGCAGAGCTCACGCAAAGACACAGCCAAAAACTCCACTTCATCCCCACAAAGTTTCGCATTTGGGCGGACTTTTGCAGAGCATGGGCATCCAATTTGGCAACTTTATGGAAGTGCTGGTAAAAAACTTAGTGGCTAAAGAGCCATGCTATGAGATTTTAAAGTCCAGCGGACAGAAAAAGAACAAATTTAGATTACTGCAAAATTGTGGCATTTTGGACAAACAATCTCACCCACACTCCAAAACCCTAAGAAGCCGTTTAAAGCTCTTTGGCAATCCCCCTTAGCAAACGCCACTCATTTGTTTTAGCAGGTGGGGGGGGGTGGATGCCACCCCATGCGTGGTGTGGTGCTCACACACATCCGCATCTTGCGCAGGGAGTGCCGAAAGTTACACCCTGGCAGTGTGATTTTATGGGTCTGTAAAACGGATTCCTAGTGAAGTACCCAAATGCTAAAGACATTTTGGCTTCCTTGGCCGATGTTGCCCGTAGGGAGAGTTTGGTTCTCGCTCTGTGCCCTATAGTAGGGATTTTACAGAGTTTGAGCTCCAACGCATTCCCTACAGGTCTCACACATCGTATCTCCAAAGGCGTAACTTTCGGCACTTCCTGCCGTAGATACAAATGTATGGAGATATTGTATCACGAATTAGTGGCATTCATCCCACCCGCTAAAGACGAGTGGGATTTCTGCCAAGAAGGCTTAAAACTTCTTCTTTCCTGTGTCTTCTAAGATGTCGCCCGCGATGTGTTCGATCTCTTGGCTGATGTCTAAGCAATTTTGGGCAATGTCTAAGTTATGTGCCAAACTCGCGTCAAATTGCCCCATGGATTTATTGATGTCTAGCACCGCAGAGGCTTGTGCCTTAATGGCTGTTGAATTGTCGGCGATGCTTTGGAGCAACACATTGATATTGCTTTCGATCTCGCTCAAAGACTTTTGGGTGCGTTCGGCTAGTTTTCTCACTTCATCAGCCACGACTGCAAAGCCCCGTCCGTGCTCGCCCGCCCGTGCGGCTTCAATGGCAGCGTTTAAGGCCAATAAGTTCGTCTGATCGGCGATGTCTCTAATGATCTCCACAATGCTTTTGATGTCTTGGCTTTGGGTGATCATCTCATCGCTCTTTGCGCTCACGCCGGTGATGTTTTGGGTGATGCTCTCAATGTTTTGTGTGGCTTGTTTGATTTGGGCAGATTGTTTGGTTGAGCTCGAGGAAAGTCTTTCCATACTCTCTTTTAAATCTAAGGCTTTGGTGTTGAGTTGGTTGGCAAAAGCTAGGGAGGTGTTTAACATATCGATGATTTCAGCCCCCAGCTGGTTAATGGACATCTCGATCTCCCCTTTTGCACCTTGAATTTGTGGGGTGAAATCTAAATTTTGGTAGGCGTGTACCACTGATAAGATCTTATTCAAATCCGAACCCACACCCTTTTCTAGGCTCTCCACCATCGAGTGTGTAACCTTGATGAGCTCGGAGAGTTTGGGTGTGTTTGCTTTGCTTTGCGCTTCTTTGGCGACAATGATGCCCTGTTGGACACCTAGGGCTAATTGTGTGGTCTCCACAACAGCGGCATTGTCGTCATGGAAAACTTGTTGTATCTTAGTGATGTTGGAGTTAATGGAGTTAAGCATCCACCCTATTTCGTCTTTTTGGGTGGAATGGTAGATTTCTAACTGGACATTTTCTTCGTGATTGAGCAGTCTAAAAAAGCTGTTGAGCGTGGCCACCACCTTATGGACACGCGCCACGATTTGCAAGCGGACATAAAAATTCATCACAAAAATGGAAATGATCAAGGTGATGAGACCAATGCCAACGATCGTGAATTGCACATGGTGGACATGGTTATAGACCTGTGATTTTGTGATGGCCGAACCTATCACCCAGTTATGATCCATGAGTTCGTCATAGGGCCTAAACGCATGCAGGGACAAAATGATTTGTTCGTGCAAAACATGGGAGTAAAAGGAGGTGATGAGGCTATCGCCCGGGTGCGCGTTTTTTCTAAAGTCCACAACGGATTGGGCCTCTTTAGCTTGCATCACCTTAGTGAACACCAGTCCTTGTAGCTTATGGTTGCGGTTAATGGCAAAAATGCGATCCCTCGAGCCTAATAAAAATCCATTTTCCCCTGTATTTTGGGGGAAGTAGCGTTCTTGGATGTAATCAAAACTCACAAAGAGGCCAACAACGGCTTTCAAATGGTGTTGGCTATCAAAAATAGGGGTAGCCATGGTGAAGCCAAAGTAGACGCTCCCTCCAGGCAAGGTTGTTGGATCGCTAACGGTACGGTTCATGGCTTTTGTTTGGATCACCTTGGACACGATGGCAGAGTTTAGGACATCTGAGTCATTGGTTTGCACGACCAAGCTTTGATCGTGTTTTTGGGCAACTTCATAACTGGATACAGGTTTATTGTTTTTAAGCAAAACTAAGAATGCCCCGCGTACAAAATCACTATGGACACACAATTTACGGACATTGTCTAAAATTTCTGTCCCGCCCGAGTTTTTGATGAAGGCATAGCCATCTTCTGAAAAATAATTGGCGTAACTCTCCAAAGTTTCCTTAACGCTCTTAAGTTCTAAAGAGATGCTTATGGCTTTGTTTGTGGCGCGGACTTGCACTGTGTCGTTGGCGTTTTTAACCAGTACACTCGTGATCTCCTTGATGTAGTACACGCCTAAGACCATAAATGATAAAACCAAAATCGAGGAAATGGCTAAAGCCGTTTTTGCACCCAGTTTGAGGTTTTTAAGAAAAGACATAAATATCCTCCGTTTTGCATAGATTAAACATGGGAAGCGGTTGGCATGCCCTCAACATGAACATATCGAGGGGGAAGAGCAAAAATCGAGCCACAGCTTCTTACCGCTCTCATGATTTTAGACAACATATCTTAATTTAATGGCAATTAATGGAAGGCCACTCCTCCCAAACAACGCTTTGACACCCTCCCCATAACTGAGGTTAGGAGATTTAAGCTTTAGCCAAAAATCATGGCTTCAAACAGGGGCGCTCCGCTAGGAGTCTTGTGTTTCTCATGGCCAAGGTTGACATCTAAAACCCCAAGGGCATCACCCCTTGATCGCAGGGCAGATATTGGCACAAGATTGCTAAGCTAGCCAGCTATCCGCTTAGCTAAAGCTGGGGCTTTAGGGCGTAAGGGGCAACATAGAGCCCAGCACAAGCTCTGTAGAAAACACAGGGCATAAAATCCACAACCCTGCCATGATTTTCCAAAGAGCGTAGGCAGGTTATAGGGGTTAACACCATTTAAGATGTTTTGGGCGATCGCTAGAGATTTTGGTTGATGGGGTTTGCACCTTGATCGCAAGGGTAATTTGCATCGATGATCGCATGGAATGAGCGGATTTTGATGACTTTAAATATACAAATAGTAGAATCTTAGGTCTATTTTTGTAAAAAAGTCTCAACAATTCAATTTGTTCTCCATAAAAATAGACTATCATACCTGTTTGCAAAAAATTCAAGGCGAGATGTGATGGCAAAATGGAATAAAGCAGATACGATGTGGATGTTAAGCCTTTATGGTACAGCCATTGGTGCTGGGGTGTTGTTTCTGCCCATCAATGCGGGGATGGGGGGGTTGATCCCCTTGATTGTGATGCTCGTATTGGCGTTTCCTCTAACTTTTTTGACACACCGTGCCTTGTGCCACTTTGTGCTGGGGGGCTCAGACAAGAGCGATGACATCACCATAGTGGGGGAAAATTATTTTGGCAAATTTGGGGGGGTTTTACTCACACTTCTTTATTTTTTTGCCATTTTTCCTATTTTGCTCGTGTATAGTGTGGGGATCACCAATAACATCAGTAGTTTTTTCGTGAATCAATTAGGATTGGCAGAGCCTAACCGTTTGTTGCTTTCTTTTTTTGCGGTGGGTATTTTGATGTTCGTGGTGAGCTTTGGTGAAGAGGTGGTGGTTAAAGGGGCTAAAGAACAGAATCTCCCCATTTTGTCTTATCTAGCCAATCATTTTAAAGACATGAAAACTTTTGCGCTGGTTGCGCCCGTCATTGCCTTTGTGGCGATGGGAAAATCTTTTTTCGGGCATTATTTGGGGGCACGCGAAGGCTTGAATCGCATCTTGTTTTATGCCACAAAACAAAAAATCTCTCCATCTAATGCAAATAAAACCACCGCCTTGCTGACCTTTCTTGTGGCTTGGTGTGTGGCGTATAAAAATCCCAGCGTGTTGGAGATTATTGAGAACATCGGTGGCCCCATTTTAGCCATCATCCTTTACTTAATGCCCCTTTATGCCATTTATAAATTCCCGCAGCTGCACAAATATAAAAATTTATGGCAAAACCTGTTTATTTTGTGCTTTGGTTTAATCACCATTTCCACCGCCATCTATAAATTGTTTTAAGCAATCTCATAGGGTTTAAGATTTACAAAGCCCAGTGGCTAATCGACACTATCTAAAGCACACTTTTACGCTTTTTTGTTTACAATCGCCCCTATGTTAAAACACCTCATCAGCACACAGGATTTAGACGATACACAAGTTTTAGCCTTGCTAAAAAGAGCCAATGGGTTTTTAGACAAGAGCCAACAAACCCCCGATTTGCACCATAAGAGCGTTACCGCCCTCTTTTTCGAGCATTCCACCCGCACGGTGGCGAGCTTCCAAACCGCCACCGCCCGCCTAAACGCCCACTTCAACACCTTCAGCGTGCAAACCAGCTCCGCCAAAAAGGGCGAGAGCTTGCTAGACACGCTCTATAACTTGCAGGCCATGGGCATCGACTTATTTGTCATCCGCCACCACCACTCAAGTGCCCTGCCCTATTTAGCCAAGCACCTAGACACCCCCCTAGTCAATGCGGGTAGTGGGGCGTTTGCCCACCCCACCCAGGCCCTCTTAGATTTACTCACCCTGCATAGGCACTTTAAGGGGCAACTGCAGGGCAAAACCATTGCCTTTGTGGGCGACATTAAAAACTCAAGGGTGGCTAACAGCAATCTCGCCCTCTTGCCCCGCTTTGGGCTCAAGCCCCTTTTAGTCGCTCCCCCCCATTTTCTGCCTAAGACTTCGTTTGACTACACCCACGATCTACAAGAAGCCCTAGAAGTGGCAGACATTGTGATGAGCCTACGCACCCAAACCGAACGGCACTCTTTGCAAACCTATGGCTCTTTGCAAGACTACGCCTATCAATACTGCCTCAAAGCCTCCATGCTAAAAAAAGAAATCGTGGTGTTGCACCCCGGGCCCGTGCACCGCAACATTGACATTGAAGACAAGCTTTTAAGCGACCCTCGCTGTCAAGTTTTAGAGCAGGTGAAACTCGGCGTGGTGATGCGTATGGCGTTGATCGAAGCCTTATTGACCCAAAGCCTTTAAGAGTTTACTAAACGCGTCCTCAAAGGCTTTAAGCCCCGGAAATAAAAGCGAGTCCCTGCCTAGATTGAAGTTAATGTAATCGCGATCTTGTGGCGTTTCGTCTAAGTCTAAACCCAAATCTTGTATGGTTTCTTTGATATGCTTATTTGGGGTAATGGGCATGCTAGGGGTTTCATAATAGGCTTTAAGAGCCTCTAGGGGGGCGGTGATGATGCTATGCTCGAGATTTAGGGCTTGTAAATAGTAGTCTTTGGGTAAATTAGGGTCTTTCGTGCCCACACTGGCAAAAAGGGGATAGACATGGTTTGCCCCCACGCTTTGGATTTTGTCATAGCACTCTAGGGCGTTGGCGATGCCAAATTGGTTTAAAAGCGTGGCTTGTGTGCTAGAGCTTAGGCGGTTAGCCTTGTCTTGTAAAAGCGGATTGGCTAAAGTATCCAGCCTTGAAACAAAGACGCTCACCACACCCATAGGGGCTTTTTTGAGCGCAAGGGCACAATCCTTAGCCCTTTTGGCATCAAAGACTAAGGTCGCATTTAGGGGGATATTCTTGTCCTTGGCTAAATGTTCCATCGTTTCTAGCCCTGCATCGGTGGCGGGGATTTTAATCATCACATTGGGCATATTAACACGCCCAAACAACGCCCGCGCCTCTGCCACGCTCGCCCCCACCTTGTCGGCTAAAAAGGGGTCGATCTCTAGGCTGATGTAGCCCGTGGCCTTGTTTTTCTCCCAAAGGGGCAAGAGAATTTCAGCGCACCTTTTAATGTCGGCAATGACTAAATGCTCATAAATGTCCTTTGCCCCCATTTTGGCGTTTTTCAGCTCCGTGATTTGCGTTTGATACGCCTTAGACTCCAAAGCCTTAGCAAAGATCGCCGGGTTAGAAGTCGCCCCCACAATCTGCCCCTGCTTTAAAAGGGTTTGAAACCCGCTTTCTAAAAAATCCCGCTCAATGAAATCACACCACAAATAAAAGTCTTGCATGTCCTAATCCTTGTAAAATGCCCGCACCACTTGGCAATCCTTAAAGGGGTGCAAGGCATCGCCGATGATTTGTGTATTCTCATCGCCCTTGCCTAAAATCAATAAAATTTCGTCCTCTTTAAGCTCGCTTAAGGCGAGCTCAATCGCTTTTTGGCGGTTCGCCTCTATCACCACGCTAGGGCGTTTGTTTTCAGGGATGCCCTCTAGGATGTCCTTGATGATGTCTAGGGGGTCTTCGTGTCTGGGGTTGTCGCTGGTGATGTAGGTTTTTAGGGCATGGGTTACCGCCACCTGCCCCATTAAAGGGCGTTTGCTTTTATCCCTGTTGCCCCCTGCCCCAAAGACGACTTTAACTTTCTGTCCGTTAAAGCTGCTAAAAATCTGCGTGAAGCCATCGGCTGTGTGGGCAAAGTCCACCACCACTAAGGGGCTGGTATGCACCACTTCTAAACGCCCCTTCACGCCTAAGAAGTTTGGCACACAGGCGCAAATGTCCTCTAGGGGTTTATCGGTGATCAAGCGCACGCAAAGTACAGCCCCCAAAAGATTATAAAGATTGTGGCGGCCAATTAGGGGGGAGTGGAGCAAGCAATGTTCTGGGGGGGCTTTGGGGGTGGGCTTGAAGCTTAAATGCGCACTTAAGCTGGGGTGCAGGCTGTAAGCGTCCGTGCTTAAATGGCTCTTGTGCTCCAAGCCATAGCCGTAGGCATTGGTGGGGTTAAAACGCACAAAGGGGTCATCTCTATTGATGATTTTAAGCCCCTCGCCTTGAAAAAAAGAGTTTTTCACGGCTCTATAAGTTTCTAGGTCGTGGTGGTAGTCTAAATGGTCGCTGGTGATGTTGGTATGCACCCGTGCCATAAACTCCAAACCCAAAATGCGCTCTTGGGCGATCGCATGCGAGCTTACCTCCATGATGAAGTAGTCCACGCCTTCAGCCTGTGCCTTAGCTAAGTCCATATACAGCTCTAGTAAGGTCGGCGTGGTTAAACCCTTTTCTTTAAGGCGTTTGTCGTTGATAAAAAACCCCCGAGTGCCCAGCAAAGCACAGGAGTGCCCCAAATCTAAAAGCAGTGAATAAATGCAACTTGCGGTGGTGGTTTTGCCATTGGTGCCCGTGATGCCGACAATCTTAAGGTTTAAGTTTAAAAGCTTGTAAAGCTCTAGGGCGTGGATGGTGGGCGTTTTAGGCTCTTTGGCTAAATGTGCTTGCACGAAGGGAGCATTGCTGGGGGTTTGCACTAAAAGGGTGCTCGTGTCTAGCTCTCTTGTGTCCTCGCTCAAGTGGGTGAAGTTTTGGGCGTTGTGGGCGATGGGGTAAAAGTGTTTCATTTTTTGGTTTGCTTTTCTAGCTCTAGGGCTTTTTGCAAAATGTGCGCAACCCTTTTATCATACCACAGCAATTCACGCATGTTTTCAATGTAAGAGATGGACATGTCGTAAAAACCATTTTCTACAAGGCTGTCTAAAAACTCGTAAAAGTCCTCTTTCCTGTCAAAAATGACTTTTGTGCTAAACATTAAGTTCTCAAAGACTTCCTTAAAGTCCCTGCCGACACACATTTTTTTAAAGTCAGCGTATAAAATCCCCTCCAAACTCTCGGCTTTGAGTTGGTTTTCTGCACTGAATGCCTGCGCCATTTTGCTCAAACTCTCGTCAAAAGACGCAATCAAATCTAGGATTTGGTGCTGGATACTCAGTTTATAACGGCGGGGCTGGGAATCTAACAAGCTTTGGTACAGCTCGTAAAAGCTGTGTGCCTCTTTGGGGAAGTCTAGGGCAATGTCGCTTAAAAGCAGGCCGATCTTGGCGTGCGAGTCCATCGGGTCTAAGAACAACGCCTGCCCGAATAAAAACCCCGCCCTAGGGTATTCTTTGTGTAAAAACGCCTTGTAGCCTTGCGTGCAAAAGGTACGCTTCTTAGGGTCATTTGTCATAAAGGACTTAAGAAAACAGCTCTTTGTAGCGCTCAGGCGACACATGCACAACTTGCATGTCAGGGTGGATTTCCTCTTGCAAGCACCGCTCAATGCCAAATTTTAGGGTGTTGGCGCTGGACGCACAGCCCCTGCACGCCCCCTCTAAGCTCACATACACCTTTGCCTCTTTAATGCCTAAGAGCACCACATCGCCCCCATCCCTTAAAAGCATGGGGCGGATTTTCTCTAGGGCTAGCTCCACGGGTTTTTGTAATTCTGCATCGCTAAAAACCATAAAGCACCTCCAAAGCTTTCATTATAACGCAATATACCCTAAACATTGTTTACCCCGTTAAATGGCGGCGTAAAGACTTAATTTGATGGGGTATTTGTGATTTTAGCTTGTAATTTCTTCTCAGTTGCGCTTAAGGGGTCGCCACTTTCTAGCACCAAAGCGATGACACTGCAATCGTCAAAGGTCTTTTCTTTGACGCGTTTTTCTAATAGGGTTTCTAAAGCCCCTTGCACACCCTCTTGCATGCCCGGCACACGGGCGACATTCATGTAATCTTGCAATAGGGGGACTAAAGTACGCTCTTTGTTTTTGTAAAAGGACTCGCCCGCCCCATCGGACATCAGCACAAAGCCCGTGAAATTCTTCTCGCTTAATTTGCCTTTAAAAATCCGCATGCTAAAAGGAGCGTCTTTGGAAGTGGTGAAAGTGGTTTCATTGCTAAATGCGCCATTATCCGGGTGGCTTGCCACCTTCAACTCCCGCCCCTTCAACACCCCACACACCCCATCGCCCAAGTGCAATAATAAATAATCATCGCCCTGCACCGCCACCGCCAGCAAGGTCGAAGCCAAATCATGCAAAGAGCACGCCTTGTTTTGGATGCTGTCATAAAGTTTTTGGAGATTGTCTTTGAGGGTGATTTTGGGGAGGGTGGTGGGGATGATGGATTGATGCCACTCTTGGTTAAATTGTTGTATGAGGGCTTTTTCTTTGTGTAGGGCGTGTTCTAATTTGCTCTTAGACGCGTCTAGGGGGAGGTTGTTTAAGGGTCTTAAGTCTTTGGTCTGCCAAAGGCTTTGGGCTTGGAGCTTTTTCACGCCCTCGTGCAAGTGAGCACAACAAACCCCAAATGTCTCTAGGTGTTCTTTTAGGGTTTTTTCTAGGGCTTTTGTCTGCTCCACAAAATTTTCTAGCTGTTGTTGGCGTTTCTGTAGGTTTTGCCACTCTTTGGCTTGGCTCTCTAGGGTGTTGGCATGCTCTAAAAATCCCTTGGCTCTAGGGGCACTTAAAAACTCTTTGGTGGGGGTGGGGGTGTTTAGTCGATCCTTAGACTTTTCTAGGCTCGCACGCACATGGCTAAGGGGTTTTATGGCTTGAGGGGGCAGGCTTAAATTTAAACTTTGCAAATCGTGTTTAAGTGTTGTGCTGTCTTTGGCGTAAGTTTCATAAAGGGTAAAATCCTTTTGCAAGTTGGCTTTGGATAAGAGCAGATTTTGCACCCCTGAGAGCGTATAAGGGGGGTTTAGGGCTTTGATTTTGGTTTGCAGTCTGTCCAGCGTGTGCTTTAAATCCCCCTCCAAATTCAAGACATCGCCTTTTAGACTCTCAAAACGCCTTCTTAAGTGGGTGTATTCTTGTTCTTTAGTGCCCAGTTGCTCTAGCAAGTCTTTTTTATAGTTTTGGGCGGTGGTGGTGGCTTTTTGGATGTGTGCTTGGATGTCTTGGATGTGCTTTTTATGTTCTTTGCCCCCATTGGTGGTTACAATGTTGCGTAAATCCTCTAAATTATCCTCATTCCACTCCTTCAAATCAAGCCCATCCACCTTGTCTAAAAACGCCTTATACGCCTCAAAGCAACGCATGATTTGTGCTTTGAGGGTATTTTTATGGGTTTTCAGAGTGCTTTTGATCCGCTCAGTGCTGTAGCTTTTGAGGTCTTTAGAGGGCAGGTTTAAGGAGGTCAAATTTGGTTTAAAAACATAAGCATTCTTAAGACTATAAAGTTGGCTCTCCACTCCATAGGACTCCTCAGCCTCCATGCCTATAAAATCCAAAAACCCTTGATAACACATTTTAATCAAACTCTTGCGTTTATTTTTGATTTTATCGATGTGTTCGGCGATTTTGTCCTTGATTTTATAGTAGCGTTTTTCTATGGGGGCGGTTTCCTTGAACAATTCTTTGATGTTGGCAGCACTAAACAGCGTAAAATCCGCTTCCCTAATCTCTGCTTTTAAGGTTTCTAGTCTGTCTTTAAGTGGGCTAAATCGGAGCTGGTAAGCCTCGCCGCTAAAGCCCCCTTGTAAATTCTTGATTTTCTCTGCCATGCCCTCTAGGGCGGTTTTAATGGCCCTTTGGGCGTTTTCCTTGCGTCTTTCTTGATCTTGGCTAAAGCTCTCTTGCACACTTTGCACGCCCTGCATTAAGGGCAGGTGGTGTGCTTCTTGCCACTTTAAAAGCTCTTGTGCTTCCTCTAAAAGGGCGTTGAAAATGCCCTCAATGTCGCTTTTATCTCTTTGGAGTGTACTTGTCTGTTCTATAGCAAGCTCTTGCAAGGCTTGCAAAATGTGCTCTAAGAGCGTGGCGCTCATCTTAGCTTGGTTTGGCATGTTAAGGTAGGTTGCAAAGTCTTGGCTTAGCTCTTGTGCCACGACTTCTAAAGTTCTTGCCGCCCCCAAATGGGAGAATTTTGCCGAGCCCGCCCCATCGGCTAAACCAATGAAAACACTCTCACCTGTGGTGCCGTAGGTGGTGGGTTTTGGGGGGTAAATTTTATCTTGGCATGGAGTGGGTGGGCTTTCTAGTGCATGCCCCCTACCCTGCACGGCATGCCCGATGACATACCATTTATCCATTTAAACTTCCAATTCTTCCCATTCGTTTTTGGGGGGCAAGGCGACCTTTTGCCCCGGGCGTGATTGCGACACCACGGCGACACTGGCCGCCAGCCATTTAAAGAACTCTTTAAAATTCAAACCTTTGAGTTTAACGGGGGGGTTCTTGGGCGAAAATTGCCCTAAAATGCCCGCATCGCCCCCCTCCACAATGATGGGGAAAATGGTGAGTCTTTTATTGTTTGCCATGTCGCTGGTGCGTTTGCAAGCACTGCTGATGTCGTCCGTGGGCGCTCCATCGGTGATGATGACCAGCCATGGCTGGAAGTATTCTGTACCATTGTCTTTATACTCTTGCTTGCGTTCCTCTAGGCGGTCTAGGGCTTCATTCACCGCCTCACCCATGGGCGTACCCCCATCGGCACTAAACCTAGGGGCGGATTCATCGCGGATGCTTTGGAAGTCTTGCACCAAACGCACCCCACAATCCCCAAAGGTTACAATGCACACATCGGCAGATTGTTTGGCAATGGGGTGGTCATTGACCGCTTGGTAAAACAAATCCACGCCTTGATTGACCTCGCTGATGGGCGCACCGCTCATAGAGCCACTCGTGTCTAAGCAAAGGCACACGGGCACCCGCTTGGTGGGGTTGTCGGCTAAGTCGTTTTCATATTCTGTATCTAAATCACTCATGGTCATCCTTTCCTTAAAGTTGTTGGTGGAATTTATTCAAAGCATCGAGCCACTTGATCGGGGGGAGGCGTTTTTTAGGTGCAAAAAACTTACCCCCTTTTTGAAAGCTCTCGTAAAAATACTCTTGCAATTTGGGACTGAGGCGTACCCATTGATCTCGTGCCTTTTCATTGGGCACAAAAGACATGTCCCCTCCCTTTAAGGGGTAGGCGAATGCCCCCTGCCTCATCGCCTCATCTCTGCCTAAGCCCTTGTGGTTGTAGGGGTGCATGCCCAAAGTGAGGATCACAAACAACAAGCAGGCGATGGCATAGTATTCATCGCTCTTGGTACGCATCACTTGGCTCATGTGCTTGCCAGAATGCTCGGGGACGAGATAAGCCGGGTCAGCCACAGGGCAGGGGTATTTGTCCACTTGGTAGCTGTCGCAATCGATGAAAAACATTTCCGCATTTTGGGTGAACATGAGATTATTGGGGTTGATGTCGCCGATTAAAATCCCCTTGTCGTGCAGAGATTGGGCGGTTTTTAAAAAGCTCATGCACAGGCGGACAAGGTCCTTTAAATTCCAGTTAGGGATGTGTTGCTTGACATCTTTAGACCCCCCCAAAATATGTTGCAAGGTCTTGCCCTCTGCTTTGGGCATTAAATACCCCACGCATTCGCCTTGTTGGTTTTTTAAAAGACAAGTGGGCATACACACCCATTGGTTGGTTTTAATTTTAGTGAGTAGGGCGATTTTTTGGGGGGTGAAGTCGGGCACGCCCCCGGTTTGCATGCTCTTGTGCTGGTGGCCATAGATTTTGGCGAGCATGGGCGTGTTGGTGGTGTAAATGATCCCCTCGCCGCCCTGCCCTAACTCTTGGGCGAGCCTTACGCTGTGTTGCTTGCCATTGTGGTCGTAATAGACATCTTGCCCCTCTTGTGGGACTGCACTGATGTGTAATTTACCTTGAGAGGTGTGGGGGGTTTTGTGCTTGGGTTTGCTGATGTCCTCTTTGGCTTTAGCAATGTAAAACTCCAAGCGTTTTTTGCTGTTGGAGAGAAAAAGGATTGTGCTTTGTTTAAAACGGGTAGCGATGTTGGCAAGGGCTGTGTTTCTCGTGAAAAGCAGGTTTTTGGTGGCTTTGATGATTTCTGTGAGTTTGCCCGGCACGCTGACGATCTCCTTTTGGATGGAAAGATACCTATTGTATGCCTTTTGGTAACGGGCATCGTCTGTGCGTTGGTCGTTGATCCGCTCTAGGACATCTTCGGGGACCCCGATTTTCTTTTGGGTTTTTTGTAGGATTTTTTGGAGGTTGTCTTTGTAGATTTTCCAAAACGCCCCCTCTACAAGTGCACTCTCATCGATCAAGAGCACATCGTGGCTTTGGATCAAGGTGGCTAAATCAGGGTTTTGCATACAACCAAACTCCTAAGCCCCGATCCCCCCTATCCGCCCCCGTCTCGTGAATGGGTGAATGGGTGAGAATAGCACAATAAAGTAAACCACAAGGGGCAAAAGTTAACAGATTTTTACACTTGGTAAACAATAATAAACGCTAATAAAATATTAGGGGCGTAAAAAAGCTAAGGGCTTTAAGTGTTATGTTTAAGCGTTTCTTAGAGATTTTTATATTAAAGTCCTAGCCATCAATGAAAGCTGCCCATGAAATCTAAAACAAGCGGTTCTATCCAAAAGGCCTTTAAAGAACTCCAAAGAGATAATGTCAAGATCACTTTAGCCATTGTGTTTGTTGTGGTGGCGGCGGGCTTGGCACTCATCTGCAGCCACACGCCCGTACATCTCCCCTTGCTGGCTTTAAGCGCAGTTGTGGGGGGGTATATGGCGATGAATATCGGGGCAAACGATGTCGCCAACAATGTCGGCCCGCTGGTCGGCTCTCAGGCGATCACTTTGGGCATGGCGATTTTAATGGCGGCGTTGTGTGAAGTGCTAGGCGCGGTGTTGGCCGGTAGTGAAGTGGTGCAGAGCATTAAGGGCAAGATCATCGACCCTGAGCACATCCAAAACACCACGATTTTTGTCGGGATGATGTTTTCAGCTCTGCTCTCTGGGGCAATTTGGCTGCACTTAGCCACGGCCATAGGTGCGCCGGTTTCGACCACACACTCCATTGTGGGCGGGGTGCTTGGGGCGGGGCTGGTGGCTGGGGGCTGGAGCTGTGGATTGGCAATTTTTGGGCGGGATCGTGGCAAGTTGGATCATCTCGCCTGTGATGGGCGGGGGGATTGCCATGGGGCTTATGGTCTTGTTTAAGCAGAGCATCAGCGATCGGGAGGATAAAAAGAGCGCGGCCTTCAAGGCGATGCCTCTAGTGGTGGGGGCGATGGGGCTAGCCTTCACTTGGTATATGTTGGCAAAGGTCTTGCGCTTTTCTTTAGGGGGACTGAATGAACTGCTTTTAAGCGTGGGGGTGGGCTTGCTCGCCTACAGTGCCTTTAGAGGTTATGTGGCTTCTAAGTTGCCACACCTAACCAACAACAAAGAAAGCGTGCACACGCTTTTTACTCTGCCTTTAGTCTTTAGCGCCGCTTTGCTTAGCTTTGCGCATGGGGCTAATGATGTGGCAAATGCCGTGGGGCCGCTGGCTGCCATTGTGCAAAGTTTGCAAGAGTGGGGACACCACGCCATCCCCACCAAAGCCTATGCCCCCTTGTGGATCATGCTCATCGGGGGGCTTGGCATCGCCACGGGGCTTAGTTTGTATGGCCCAAGGCTCATAAAAACCGTGGGGAATGAAATCACCGAATTGGACAAAATGCAGGCCTTTTGTATTGCAATGGCGACTGTGATCACCGTTTTACTTGCGTCTAAGCTGGGCTTGCCTGTGAGCTCCACCCACATCACCATCGGGGCGGTCTTTGGGGTGGGCTTTTTGCGTGAGTTTTTGCAAAAACGGCTCTTTGAGATGAAACAAATGATTTTAGACGCGCACCACGGCGAAGACGCGGGCGTGATCAAGAACTTCTTGGATCGCTTTGAAAAGGCCAACCCCAAACAGAAAAAAGAGATGCTCGCCTACTTAAAAACCTTGCAAAAAGAAAACAACACCTTAGAGTACACCGTGGGCCTTAGCAAGAAAGAGCGCAAGCACTTAAAGAAAGCCTATAAAAGCGAGCTGGTGAAGCGCTCGGTGATTAAAAAAATCATCACCGCATGGCTCATCACGGTGCCCATTTCCGCCCTGCTTGGGGCTTTAGGCTACTATTTAATAGACACATTCAACATTGTCGAGAGACTTTAGGCTTGTTGTCTGTTAATTATTTTTTGTGGAATAGATTATAAAATAGGGTGTGTTAGGCTAATTTTAAGGAGAGTGTTTGGAAGTTTACGAGTCGCTTGCAATGTGTGCCCTCGCCCTTTTTCTGGTGTTGTGCAACGCCTTTTTTGTACTCTCTGAATTTGCCATTGTCAAGGTCAGGCGCTCCAAACTTGAAGAATTGAGTCTACACAGCAACCCCAATGCCACACTTGCCTTAAAAATCAACGCTTCGGTCAACACCTATTTAAGCGCAACACAACTAGGTGTTACACTCGCCTCTTTGGGGCTAGGGTGGCTTGGCGAGCCTGCCTTAGCGCATTTAATCACTTTAATGTTGCATAAGTGGGTGCATTTTTCCGCCTTGCACGCTGTGGTACATGTCTTGAGTGTCGCCATCGCCTTTTGTTGCATCACTTTGTTGCATGTGATCTTGGGCGAGATTGTGCCTAAGTCCATTGCCATTGTGCGGGCGGAGAGCGTGGTTTTGTGGGTGGCTCGTCCCTTGCACGCCTTTTGGATGCTCTCTTATCCCATCGTCAATCTCTTTGACTTCTTGGCGCGCTTGGTGCTCAAACTCTTTGGCATCGAGCCACAGAAAGACAGCGCGCACTCGGAGGAGGAGATCAAAATCATCGTGGGGGAGAGTTTAAAAGGCGGGGTGATCGACTATGTGGAGGAAGAGCTGATTAAAAACGCTGTGGACTTTTCGGACACAAGTGCCAAAGAGATCATGACTCCGCGCAACGACATGGTTTGCCTAGACACCAAGCAGACCCACGAGCAACACCTACAGACGATTTTAAAGCACCCCTTCACCCGCTATCCTTGTTGCGAGGGGCATAAAGATAATATTTTGGGGGTCGTGCACATCAAGGACATTTTATCCGCCCCCATTTCAGAGCGCAAAGACCCCGATTTAAAGCACCTGTTGCAAGAGGTGTTGATTGTGCCTGAGAGCGCGTCCATTTCGCAAATCCTCATTAAAATGAACCAACAGAAAAGGCGCATGGCGTTGGTGGTGGATGAATACGGCGGCACTTCGGGGGTGCTGACGATGGACGACATCTTTGAGGAAATCATGGGGGATATTTTTGAGGGGCAGAACGAACACAAAGAGGGGATTAAAAAAATAGATGAGCACACCCTTGAGTGCGATGGGCGAGTGGATTTGGAAAGTGTGGAGGAACTCTTGGGTTTTCGCTTTGAACACAACTACGAGCAAGTAACTTTAGGGGGGTATGTTTTTAGCTTGCTAGAGAGGTTGCCAGAGGTGGGCGATGTGGTGGGCGATGCGCACTGCATTTTTGAGGTCTTGGACATGGACAAGGCGCGGATTCGCAAACTCAAGCTCGTGAAGAAGGATTTATGATGCGCTTTTATCAATTTGGAGTTTTAGTGGGGGTTTTTAGTGGCGTACTTGGGGCGCAAACGGATTTAAAACTTCTAGAAACCGACAAACCCACGGACAATTTAAAGACTTTGCAAAGCGACGAGCCCACAAAGGTGTCGCTTAAACAAGCGTGGGACATGGTATTGGCAAATTATGATGGCATTAAGGCACAGGACTACGCTGAAAAGAAGGCAAAAAAGTTGAGCACAGCGGCAAAACTTTCGTTTCTGCCCGAAATTGATTTGAGTGCTTTTTACGCCCATTTAGGCAAGCCCGTTACAATTTCGCCCTTCAGCGGATCGGACAAAGCCCAAATACAAAACTTTGCCACGGGGCTGGAGCGCTTTTTAGGCCAACCCGCCTTAGCGCAAATGGGGGGCATGGCGGTGGCGCAAGGGATTGGGAGTATGGTGGGTGGTCTTACACAGCCTTTTTTGTTCTCTAAACAAAACATTGTGATGGGGGCTTTAAGCATCATTTACCCCTTGTATATGGGGGGAGAGCGCTTTTACATGACAAAGTTAGCGTCTTTGGCACACAAAGAGTCGATGGAGGTTTCCCGACTTAAAAGACTCTCCACTTTTCAAGAGTTGGTGAAGATTTACTATGGCTTGGTGCTGAATATGGAGGTGGATGAGGTGCTTAAGGGCGTGCAAGCGGGGCATTTGAAGCACTACCAAAACGCCCTAAAACGCCTAAAAGCAGGGCAAATTGCCAAAGTAGAAGCCCTAAGTGCCCAAGTCGCCTATGAAAAAAGCAAGACCAAGTCTATGCAAGCAGACGATGCGCTGGAGGTGGCGACTTTGGCGTTCAACACCATTTTAAGCAGCCAAAACATCCCCGTAGCCAAAGCCCATTTTGCCCCCACAGCACACTTAAACATCCGCCCTAAAGCTTTGCCTAGTTTGGATTTTTTTGTGCAGGAAACCTTAAGCTCCTACCCCGTGCTAAGAAGCCTAGCCATCAAACAGCAGAGCGCAAGGCAAATGACAAAATTACAAGTGGCGAAGTTTCTCCCCCATTTTAATTTCTTTGGGGCGTACTTGATGAAAGAGAACAACTCCACGATGATGAACATGATCCCCGAGTGGTTTGTGGGCGTGGGGGCAAGGTTGCCTATTTTAACCCCCAATGGGCGTATCATGCATTATCAGGCAGCCAAGATCGATGAACTGCAAACATCCGCCCTGCAGAGCCAAGCCAAAAAGGACATGGAGCTGTTGGTGCATAAAACCTACCTACAATGCCAAGCCTTACTTAAAGAGTATAAAAGTTTGGACACGAGTGTGGAGCTCGCCAAAGAAAACTTAAAACTGCAAGAAGAAGCATTCAATCAGGGCATGGCGACCAACGCGATGGTGGTAGACGCGCGCAACTCGTTGGCGGGCATTTTAGTGGAGCAAAAGACCCACGCCTATAAATACATCAGCGCATTGGTGGATTTGATGGTGCTTAGCGGGCATACAGACCTATTTTACGATTTTGTTTATTAAGGAAGCGGAGTGAAAACAACAAGGACCCCGATCATTCTAGCCGCTTTGGCGGCAGTGGGGATTTTAATTTGGCTCGGGCAGGTGTATTACAGTGTTTACAACCACAAACAGCAACGCCTGCAAGGCTTCATAGAGGCTAGGGAGTACAGCGTGAGTTCTAAGCTTGCAGGGCGGGTGGAGAGCGTGCTTGTCAACAAGGGCGACTTCATCAAAAAAGGGGATTTGGTCTTCACGATCGATAGCCCTGAGGCGGAGGCAAAATTATTACAAGCCAGCTCCAGCCATAAGGCCGCCAAAGCTTTAAGCAATGAAGTGCTCAAGGGTAGTAGAAGCCAAACCATCAAGAGTGCCAAAGATGTCTACCAAGCCGCTAAGGCGCAGAGCGATTTAGCCGAAGAAACTTATAAACGCATCCAAAGCCTTTATGACAAAGGCGTGGCGAGTTTGCAAAAGCGCGATGAAGCCTATGCCGCCTTCCAAAGCGCAACCTTTAGGAAAAACGCCACCTACGAGCAATACCAATTGGCCCTAGAGGGCGCGTCTAATGAGAGCAAAATCGCCGCCAAAGAAAAAGAACAAGCCGCTTTAGGGCAACTCAATGAAGTGCAGGCGTTTTTAAGGGATAAAAAGGCCTACAGCCCCATCGATGGGGAGGTGAGCAATGTGTTGCTTTATGGTGGGGAGTTGAGCCCCAAGGGTTTTCCTGTGGTGCTTGTAACCGACACCGCCCATGCGTGGTTGGATTTAAGCGTGCCTGAGAAGTATTTGAGTCGCTTTAAAAAAGGAGAGACTTTTACAGGCTACATCCCCGCCTTGAAAGAGAGCATGGAGTTTAAGGTAACACACATTGCGGTGATGGGCGACTTTGCGACTTGGAAAAGCACGAACAGCAGCCAAAGTTACGACATGAAAAGCTTTGGCATTGAGGCCACACCCCTAAAGGACATGCAAGCCTTGCGGGTGGGTATGAGCGTGTTGGTGGACATCCCTAGCGATTAAAATGTGGGCGAAGTTCTTCAAACCGCGCTTTGCGTTGGCGGTGTGTGTGGCCCCGCTTGTCTTTGGGTTGGTGATGGTGGTTTTGTTTTACAAGCAAATCCCCACGAGGCTTAATATCGGGGTGGTGGATTTAGACAACAGCCATCTGAGCCACGAGATGGTGCGCTCCCTCAACGCAAACAGCGCGCTCAATGTGGCGCATTTTTACAGCGGCTTAGATCAAGCCAAACCCTTTTTGGCGTCCAAGAAAATCTATGGCGTGGTGGTCTTGCCCAAAAATTTAGAGCGGCAGGTCAAACTAGGCGTGCAAACCCCTGTGGCCTTGTACTACAATGCCGAGTATGTTTTGGTGGGTAAAACCTTAATGAACGCCTTTTTATACACCCTTGCCACTTTAGAGATCAAGCAAGATGTCGCTAAAAATCTTAGCATACATGGAGATTTAATCACCGCCAAAGCCCTGGCCTTCCCTCTACATGTAAATTTACACGCCCTTTACAACGAACACAACAACTACGCCCAGTTTTTGCTCACAGCGATCTTGCCCTGTGTGTGGCAAATTTTGGCGGCTTTGGGGATGTTTAACTTCTTGCAAGTCTGTAACAATGGTCGCGAAGTGTGGGCGGCTTTTGGGCTCAACACGCTCATTTTTAGCGCGTGGGGGGTGTTGATGCTCTTTTATTTAAAACCCTACAACGCCCATTGGGGGCTGTCGCTGCTCTCTGTGGTGCTCTTGGTGGTGGCGATCTCTAGTGTGGTGCTTTTCCTTTACACCACCATCCAAGACCCCTTCCGCACCGCCTCCTTCATTGCGCTTTACACCGCCCCCTCTTTAGCCTTTGTGGGCGTAACCTACCCCACAGACAACATGCCCGCCCTAGCGCAGTTTTGGGGTGCGCTCTTGCCCGCCACCTACTTCATCAAAACCACCATCGCCCTAGACCACTACCAAGCGGGTTTGGGTTTAGCCTTGAGCGCGCTGTCTAATTTGGCCTTCTTTGCGCTCTTTTTGCCGGTGGGTTTGTGGATTTTTGAAAAAAGGTTTTGTCGTGTTTAGGACCATAGCCCTAGAGTTTAGGCAAATTTTCAGCCATTTTGGCGTGTTGGTGGTGGTGATTGGGGGGCCGCTCTTTTACGCCTTGCTCTACCCCCTGCCTTATAAAAACGACATCGTTACAGCCCAAAAAATTGCCATTGTAGATCACGACCACAGCCGCCTGTCCCGCCAACTCACCAAAATGCTCGAGGCATCCCAAGAGGTGAAAGTCGCTTCCCGCCCAAGCTCTATGCAAGAGGCCAAGAAACTTTTAGAACAAGAAAAAGTCTTTGGGATTGTGTTGATCCCTAAATTTTTTGAAAGGCATGTTTATACAAGTATCCCCGCAAGCATTGAGCTGTACGCCAACGCCAACTATTTTCTCATCTACAGCACCATCGGGCACGCCACCGCTAAGGCCGTGCAAGCCCTAAGCCAAAAGCTCAAAATCTACAAGGATTTATACCTAAGCGAGCGCACCACAGAGCACAACCTCTTTGATTTGCAAACCATCCCGCTTTACAACCCCTCCCTTGGTTACCTAAACTATGCCATCGCCCATGTTTTTATCTTCATTTTGCACCAAACACTCTTGATCGGGGTGGGGGCGATCACTTGTGCCAACCTTAGACGCTTTAAGAGCTTTGATGAAGCACTAAAGGTTTGTTTGGCGCGTTCGTTGTGCTTTACATTTTTATATCTCTTCCACATGCTACTTTACTTTGGCGTGCTCTTCCCCTACTATGGCGTGCACATCCATGCCCACCCCACGGAGCTTTTAGCCTTTGGCTTCGTCTTTCTCTTTGCAGTTTCAAGCTGTGGGGTGTTCTTTGGGACATTTTTAACCAAGCCCGCCCACGCTACACAAATCGTCCTTGTCAGCTCTTTACCCCTCGTTTTTATGATGGGCTTTATTTGGCCTTCTGAGCTCATCCCCGCCTTTTTACGCCTGCCCTTGCAGCTTATCCCCGCCACGCATGGCATTTCAGGTTTTGTGATGCTCAACCAATTTGCCGCCCCCTTTGGCACAGTGCTTTATGACCTGTGCGCCTTGATTGTTTTGGCTGTGGGGAGTCTGTTGATCGGGGCGTGGCGGATGCAAGGGGCGGATTTTGCGACAATAAACCAAACCAAATGAAAGGATTGAAATGTCTAGGCGCGTTGCTTTAACCTTAGCTAGTGTATTGCTTTTGGGGGCGTGTAGTTCAGGCCCCAAACAGGCCGTCTTTTTACAAAACATGCCCAGTTGGATGGTGCAGGACATGAGTGGGTACACCACGCAAGGGGTCGACAGCTCCCATGTGATCGATGGGCAAGTGGAGCGATCGGAGGTGATTGCCAGAGAGCGTGCCCGCTTTAGGGTGGCGGTCCACATCGCCAATAAACTCAAAGAAACCTACACTGCCAGCCAAAACGCCCACCAAAAGCCCTACGATGACGCGATTTTTAACCAGGTCATCCAAGCCATTTCTGCAAGTTTGGGGCATGGCGTGCAACTAGGCGAGTACATCAACCCGAACAATCAAGAGGTCTTCATGCTGGTGCAGGTAAACTTTTACGACCCCACTAAACTCCAAGTGGCTTTAGAAAAAATCAAATCTTTAGCTCCAGAAACGATTCAGCAGATCACTGCGGGTGTGAAAAAGATCTTCAATGAAGTGAGTTTAGAGAACGACACCAAAAACCATCACGACTTCACGAAAGAGCGCGGGGGGCATTAAAAGCCCCCAACGGGAAATCTAAAAGGGAGCACAAAAGGGGGAGGTTTACTTGACCTTTTCTAGGTATTCGCCTGTTTGCGTGTTGACTTTAATCACTTCGCCCTCGAGTACATGGAAGGGCACTTGTACCACCGCGCCGGTTTCGAGTGTGGCGGGTTTTTTGCTCGCACTTGAAGTGTCGCCCTTGAAGTTGGGGGGCGTTTCTGTGATCTTCAACTCCACCACTTGGGCGACTTCAACAGAGATCGCCTTGTCGTTGTGGAAGAGCACTTGCACTTGTGAGCCATCGAGCATCCATTTAGGCGCATCGCCCACTTGATTCTCTGTGAGGGCAATCTGCTCGTAGGTTTCCGTATCCATGAACTGGTAGCTGCTCCCATCAAAGTAGAGAAACTGCATGGGTTTTTGCAATAAGTTGGGCTCATCGCATTTATCGCCGGCGTGGAAGGTCTTTTCAATCACCTTGCCGTCCAAAAACGATTTGATCTTAGCCCTAACAAAGGCTGCACCCTTACCCGGTTTGACATGCTGGTATTCCACAATGCGGTAAGGTACGCCCTGTATTTCAATCTTCAAATTCTTTTTTAACTCGCCCATGCCAATGGCCATTTAATTCCTTTAATCCTTAAATTTTATCCGCACTGCCAAGCACACGCATGCGCTCCACAATGACGGCTTTCACCGCCTCCATGCCGGGGGTGAAATACTTACGCAAATCAAACTCGCTGGGGTTTTCATTTGCCATTTTACGCACCTGTGCGATGAAAGCGAGGCGTAAGTCTGTGTCGATGTTGATTTTATTGATCCCACCCTTGATGGACTGCTCGATGAAGTCAAAGGGCACACCCTTGCCCCCCTTTAAATCCCCGCCCGTACTCAAGAAAGCTTGGCGTACACTCTCAGGGATCGAGCTGGCTCCGTGTAAGACTAAGGGAATGTTTGTGCGTCTTTTCACCTCCACAAGCCGTTCAAAGTCTAATTTAGGCTCGCCTTTAAACTTAAACGCCCCATGGCTCGTGCCGATGGCGGGGGCCAAATAATCCACCTTGCTGACCTTCACAAACTCTTCAGCTTCATCAGGATTGACTAAAACCGCGTCTTTTTCATCTACAGAGATGTTGTCCTCAATCCCCATGAGTCGCCCCAGCTCCGCCTCTACGCTCACCCCCTTAGAGTGGGCATAATCCACGACCTCTTTAGTGAGTTCTAAATTCTCTTTGTAGGGGTGGTGGGAGGCATCGATCATCACAGAGGTGAAACCCGCATCCACCGCCTTTTTACAGCTCTCAAAGCTGCTGCCATGGTCTAAATGCAAAGCCACGGGGATGTTTGAGTGGCGCTTGCTCATGGTGTAGACCATGCTAAGCACCATGTCGATGCCTAGATACTTGATCGCCCCCTCGCTGGCTTGCACGATGAGGGGCGATTGTGCAGTGTCGGCGGCCTCAAAAATGGCGCGCAACATTTCAAAATTGACAAAGTTAAACGCCCCGACCCCATAACCTTCTTGATGCGCCTTGCTCAAAATCTCAATGCCGGTGACTAACATACAAACCCCCTAGTCTTTGGCGATGTTGATTTCTACATGCTTGCGCAATTTTTCCAGCTCCCCTTTGACATATTCTTGAAATTGGTGTTCTTTGAGAATACCGATGATGGTTTGTTTGGCTTGCTCAAAAGTGGGGGTCTTGGGCTCGTTTTTGCTCGTGAGGTAGATCACATGGTAGCCAAACTTGGTTTTAACGGGGGTTTTGGTGTAACTGCCGGGTCTTAGTGCAAAGACAGCATTGGAAAACTCAGGCGCCATTTGGTTTTTTTGGAATTTGCCTAAATCCCCGCCATTCTTGCTGTTCTTGGTGTTAGGGTCGATGGATTCTTTGTTGGCAATGCTGATGAACTCTTGCTCCACTTTATTTTTGGGGACTTTGTTGAGCTCGGAGATCACCCGTTTGGCTTCAGCTTCGGTTTTCACCAAAATATGGCGGGCGTGGGCTTCTTGCTGCACAAACTGCGCCTTATTCGCTTCGTAGTATTGTTTTAATTTGGCCTCGGGGATGTCCTCTTTGCCGATGACTTCAGCCTTATTTTTTGCCCATGTTTCGACAAGAAGTTGTTTTTTGTAAGCCTCCATCCTTTTGGCAAATTCTGGCGTTTCGTCTAACTTCTCTTTTTTGGCTTCTCTTTCAATCAACAAATTGTTGATGGCCTGTTCTAACAAGGCTTCTTTTTGCTCGGGTTTGAGTTTGTCAAAGTCAAAATTGGGGTTGCGCTGTTTAATCACATTAAAATCGCTCTCTGTGATGTCCACCACTTCAGGTTTGGCGGGGGCTTCTTTGTGTCTCCTATGGTGTTTACCCTTAGTAGGTGTGTCTTGGGGAGCGGGGAAGGTCACGGTGGCTAAAGTCTTAGCTCCCACAAAGCCCACACCTAAAACCCCCATTAAAACCAAACTCATAACGCTTCTCTTAACCATAAAGTTCTCCAAACTTATTGTGAATTGAAGCCTTGCATTTGCAAAGGCATGAAAAGTTTATTCTAGCATGCTAAACTTAATGTAACCACTTAAAGCTACAAAGTGGGCTATCTTAAAAATACGAGGAAAAAATGGAAACACCACTACAAAACATCCACAAAAGCTGGAAAGACTTTTTAAGCTGGAAAATGTTGTTTTTAAACTTGGGGCCCGTGTTCTTGGGGGTACTCTTTTGGGGGGTGATCTTGTTCCACTTTGGGGGCAACATGGTGCGCATCATCGAGGGCTTTTTACCCACAAGCTGGGATCACTACGCCCACACAAATGGACTTTTGCCCGCCATGTTCTTGCTCGCCATTAAGATGTTCACTTATGTGCTGTTGCTGTTGAGCGTTTTAATGCTCAGCCTCATCGGCAATCTCTTCATCTCTCTCTTTTACACCCCTGTGGTGATCTGCTACCTACACAGCCACGATTACACAAACCTACCCCTAGAAAACTTTGGAGATTTCATGGGTTGTATCCAGCACTTCTTAAAGCAATTTGCTTACTTGTGTATGTTTTTGGTGGTGTGCGCCCCACTCTACTTTATCCCCATCATCGGTGTATTTGTGTCGCTCATCCCCCATTACTTCTTCTTTAAAAACACGATCTCTTTTGACATCGGCAGCTCCATTTATAATCAAGAAACCTATCGGGAAGTGCTGAGAGACTACAAAGTGCCCCACCACAAAATCTCGATCATGGCTTATTTGTTCTCTTTAATCCCCATCTTTAACTTCTTCGCCACACTTTTACAGACCATCATTTTAGCCCGCTTCTTTTTAGACATTAAAGCCCAAAAGTCTAATGTGTCACAAATTTAGCCAAGCCCCAGCCCAAGACCACGCACAGCAAGCCTAAGAGGTTGCTGCCCACCACATAAGCGATGGCTTCACCGAAGGCTTGTTTTTGTAGGAGTTTTAGGGTGTCTAGCCCAAAGGAAGAGAAAGTCGTGAACCCCCCTAGTACCCCCGTGATGAAAAACACGCTCATTTTATCGCCCAACACAGACTTGGCCGCCAAATGCCCGGCAAAGCCGATCACAAAACACCCAATCAAATTCACGCTGAAAGTGCCGACCGGGAAACTCTGCCAAATCCATAGCTTCGTGGGCGCGATCTTGCCCACAAAATAGCGCAAACTCGCCCCCACAGCACCGCCCAAAGCGGCTAGTAAAAACATCAAATGCATCTCGAGTCCTTTAAAATTTTCACCAATACTAGCAAAGATTTAGAGCGTTTTGGCTAACTCTATACACGCTTCAAGGCTGGTCTGTGGACTTAAATGGGCGCAAATGTTTTTAGAAAAGGCGTTTAAAGTGCTTGTGCCGATGGCGATAGCGGTGTAGCTAGAATCCCACGCAAAATTAGCCAAAAAATGCCTATAACTGCTAGGCGCGCTAAACACCAGCACAGAGTGGGGTTTGGGTTTTTGCGTTTGGGGCAACTTTAAGGGAGTGTTTTGATAAGCGATGAGAGAGGGTAAAAAGTCTAGGGCATTTGTGGCGGTTTCTTTGGCACGCACAAAGAGCGTGGGGCTGGGCAAAAGGGTTTTGATTTCTCTTAAAAAACCTGTGGCATTTCCGCTTTGCCCCACAAAGGACACATTAAAGCCCAAATCCTTAGCCACTTGTGCGCTTTTATGTGCCAATACAAACACGGGCAGGCTTTTTAAAAAGGCGAGGGTTTTGCTGTTTTTTAAATTGTGTTCTAAACTCAAAGGGGCGTGTTTAGAAGTGAAAAGCAAGGCTTTCAAAGAATGCAGGGGGGGGGTTAGATTGTCTAAATTTAAGGGCAAATAGACAATTTGGCCACAGGCCAAGTAGCCGACACCGCCAAAGTCCGCTGGCCTTGCACTCCCTGTGGGAGTGCTGCCGACCACGACAATTGGACGCACTAATTCTCTAGGACTTCTAAGCCCGATGCCTTAAAGTCGTCAAAGTCTGCCTTCAAAAAGTAGACATTAGAAACCCCAGCCCCGTGCAAAGCATTGGCGTACTGCGCAGCGGTGTTGCCCCGCCAGCATTGCAAAATAATCCTTTCTTGTGGGTGTTCAAGGGCGAACCTTTTAATGGCGTTCAAGTCGTCCATGTGGATCGCTTCTTTTAAATGCGCCTTGTGGTAACTCTCTGCGTCCCTGATGTCGATCACGCGATAGTCCTTGGGGTTAAAATGCCCTAAATCCACGAGTTGGTGGGTGTAGCTGCTCTGCATGCAAATCCTTTAAAATTTTACGGGGGATTTTAGCATGTTTTCGCACACAAAGATAAACAGCAAAAGAAGTGGTAAAATTGGCTTATTTTGACAACAAAGGCAACACATGCAACAAAATTACGCCGCATTTTACCAAGAAGCCCAAGAGTTTTTGGGCGATCGTGTTTATAAGGATTATTTGCGCCGAGTGGTCTATGGCATCGATGCGTCATGTTATCGCTATGTCCCCGAGTTGGTCGTCAAAGTCCGCCACGAGGCAGAGGTCATGCGCCTTTGCGCTTTGGCTAAAAAACACAGCACCTCCCTAACTTTTAGGGCGGCAGGCAGCTCTTTATCCGGGCAGGCGTGTGGGAGTGGAGTGTTGGTGATGGCAAATTTAGGCTGGCAAGAGATCAAGCCTCAAAACGATGGGGCAAGTGTGCGGCTTGGTTGTGGGGTGATCGGAGCACAAGCCAACAATGCCCTGAGGGCGTACCAAAAAAAGATCGGGCCAGACCCTGCGACCATCGCGACCGCGATGGTGGGGGGGATTTTAGCCAACAACGCCAGCGGCATGTGCTGCGGAGTAGCACAAAACAGCTATAAAACCTTGAAATCGATTCGTGTAGTTTTAGCCGATGGCACGCTCTTAGACACGAGCAAACAAGAGAGCGTGGAGGCGTTTAAACAAAGCCACGCCCCGCTCCTAGAGGGGTTATTAGCTTTGCGCAAAGAGGTGCTGGAGGATGAAGAATTGCACGCCTTGATCCAAAAGAAATACAAAATCAAAAACACCACAGGTTATAGTCTAAACGCTCTTGTGGATTTTGAAGACCCCATAGACATTTTAAGCCATTTATTCATAGGTTCGGAGGGGACTTTGGGCTTTATCTCTAGCTGTGAGCTGCATTGTGTGCCCGACTACCCTTATAAAATCTGCTTCTTGCTCTTTTACGAGAGCTTGGCGGCAAGCTTAAAAGGGGTGCAAATTTTGGCACAAAATGCGGATAAAATCAGCGCCGCCGAGCTAATGGACTATGCGTGTCTAGCCAGCGTGAAGGGTGCGGAGGGCATGCCTAGCGTGTTAAACGAGGTGAAGCCGGGCTATGCGTGCATTTTGGCGCAACTTGAGAGCACCGATCTAAGCACCCTTGAAGCCAACAGCACCTTTGTGTTAGAAAAATTGCAAGCCGCCCCCACAATTTTGCCCCTAGAGCAAAGCGCAGACCCCAAAGTCTACAACACATGGTGGAAAATTAGAAAAGGCATTTTTCCCATTGTGGCGGGGCGGCGGCGCAGTGGGGCGAGTGTGATTACAGAGGATTTATGCTTTGACATGGAGCATTTACAAGAGGGAATTGCCAACTTGCAAAGCTTGTTAGAAAAGCATGGCTTTAAAGAACATAGTGTGATTTTTGGGCATGCCTTGAGTGGCAATTTGCATTTTTTAATCACCCCCATTTTAGAAAACCCCAAAGAGCGGGCGCAATTTAGCGCGCTCATGGAGGATTTAGCCCAAATGGTCGCCTCTTTGCAAGGCTCGATCAAAGCCGAGCATGGCACAGGGCGCATGGTCGCCCCCTTTGTCAAATTAGAGTGGGGTGAGAAGGCCTATCAAATTTGCGAGCGCATTAAAGCTTTGTTTGACCCGGACAAACTCTTAAACCCCGATGTGATTCTCTCCAACGACCCGCAAATCCACGCCAAGAATTTAAAAGAGAGCGTGCCCATTGCCCCCGAGATCGAGCCTTGCATGGAGTGTGGATTTTGTGAGCGCATTTGCCCTAGTCGGTATTTGTCGCTCACCCCACGCCAGCGCATAAGCTTACAGCGTGAGATCGCCTATTTGGGCAAAAAAGCGGCACAAGGTTTAGCCACAGACATTGCCCTACTTGAAGAGTTGTTAGAGGGGTATAAATATCTGAGCGATGAAACCTGTGCGGCGTGCCATATGTGCTCTACCCTTTGTCCGCTAGGCATTGACAGCGCCACGATTGCGCTTAAAAGCCGCAGACAAGAAAAAACCCCCCTAGTGGCTAAAGAAATTTTAAAACACATGGGTGCCGTGGTCGGGGGCTTAAAAGTGGGGCTTGGCGCGGTGCAAGTGGGGCAAGTGGCATTGGGGGCAAATTTTATCCACAAGTGCAGCCAAAAGTTGCACGCCAAAATCCACACGCCCATCGTCCCAAATTACATGCCAAGAAGGAATCAATTTAAACTCACCAGCAAGCCCGGCAACCAAAGCGTGCTGTATTTTTCCACTTGTATCAATCGGGCGTTTGCACCCTCTAAATTAATGCCCGATCAGCGCAGCTTGCAAGAAGTCTTTGAGTCGCTGTGCCAAAAAGCCGGCTTTGGGGTGATCTACCCGACAGAGTTGCCTAAATTTTGCTGTGGCAAGGCGTTCATTGACTATCCAGACTTGAGTGTACAAAACACAGAGAAAAACGCCAAATTGCTAAAAGAGTTGTCTCAAAATGGCGCAATCCC
Organism: Helicobacter sp. NHP19-003; assembly: GCF_019703305.1. NCBI lineage: Bacteria > Pseudomonadati > Campylobacterota > Epsilonproteobacteria > Campylobacterales > Helicobacteraceae > Helicobacter > Helicobacter gastrocanis. The sequence continues at coordinate 502,057 of NZ_AP024814.1, forward strand.
CATTGTGATCGACCACAGCGCATGCAGCGCGTATTTGATCGAACAGTTAGAACACACGGGACTCAAAATCTACGACATGCCCATTTTCATCCAAGAGTTTTTGTTGCCCCATTTAAAAATCACGCCTTTAAACGAGGACATCGCCCTTTACACAATGTGTGCAGCCAAACGCTTGGGCTATGCGCAGAACATGCGGGATTTGGCTAAAGCATGCGTGAGTGGTAAGGTTGTAGAGCACACCGACACGGGTTGTTGCGGTTTTGCCGGCAATAAGGGGTTTTTAACCCCAGAGCTCAACGACCACGCCCTGCTAGATTTCACCAGCTTCTACCAAGATAAAAAACTTAAAAAAGGCTTTTGCAGCTCCAGCACTTGCGAAGTGGGCTTAAGCCAGCACACAAACATCCCCTTCCAGCACATTGCCTACTTGGTCGATTCGTGCAGCGATGAATAACTTAGCGCATTTAGCCATTATTATGGATGGCAACGGGCGGTGGGCAAAGTTGCAGGGCAAACCCCGCACCCATGGACACCAGCAGGGAATCAATGCCCTAAGAAACATCACCATTTGGTGTGCCAAAGAACACATCGCCTACCTCACGCTTTACGCCTTTTCTACCGAGAATTGGAGTCGCCCCAAAACCGAAGTGGAGTTTCTAATGCGCATGCTCAAAAAATATCTCGTGCAAGAACGCCCCACTTATTTAGAGCATAAAATCCGCTTCAAGGCGATCGGCAATTTAAAGAAGTTCAGCCCCACCCTGCAAAAGACCATTTTAAATTTGGAGCAGGAAACCGCCACACACACGGCCTTAACGCAGGTGTTAGCCCTAAACTATGGGGGGCGTGATGAGATCGCTAGGGCGTGTGGGCGCATATTGGAGCGTGGCTTAAAGGGAGATTTGCAAGAGCTCATCGGGGCGCATTTAGACACCGCTGGCTTGCCCGATGTGGATTTGTTGGTGCGCACAGGGGGGGAGATGCGCCTGTCTAATTTTTTGCTGTGGCAATCTAGCTATGCCGAGTTGTTTTTTAGTCCCGTGTTGTGGCCCGACTTTACACCCGAGCATTTGGCGCAAATCATCGCTTCATTTAACCAAAGACAACGCAAATTTGGTAAGGTGTAGCAAAAAGGGGCGAGCATGGCGTTAAGAGTTGTGGTGTGGGATTTTGATGGAGTGGTGTTTAACAGCATGCACTTAAAAGGCGAGGGGTTTAAGGCGTTGTTTAGACGGCACACAAAGGCGGATGAAACAATCTTAAAGGCGTTTGAGGATTACCATTACGCCAATGGGGGGGTGAGTCGCTTTGATAAAATTGCCCATTTTTACACCCAAATTTTAAAGAAAACCATAGATGTGGATAAAATCAACGCCCTAGTTGAGGAGTTCGGGCAAATCATTTCTAAAGACCTGTTCTCGAGAGAACATTTAAACGCAGAAGTGTTGGACTTCATCAAGGCAAACGATGAGGCGTATATTTTCCACATCGCCTCGGCGGCTCTGCATAGCGAGTTGCAAGTGCTCTGCGAGTTTTTGGGGATTGTGCCCTATTTTAAGAGCATTGAGGGCACGCCCCCGGCAAAGGTTAAAATTTTAAGCAATCTTTGCGCCAAGTACGGCTATGAGCCTAGCCAAATGGTCTTGATCGGCGATAGCAAGAGCGATTATGAGAGCGCAAGGGCCAATAAAATTGCTTTTTTAGGTTACAACAACCCCGCCCTAAAAGAGTTGTGGCCAAATGCCTATATCCATACTTTTAAAGGCTTAGATTTAGAAAAACTCACACAGAGGGCTTGCTTAGATCAATTTTGACATCACAACGCTCAATGGTACTGAGGCGGTGTGCGATTACGAGTAAAGTTTTGTCTTCAGCCACGCTGTAAATCTCGTCCATGATTTTTGCCTCTGTAGGGGTGTCTAGGGCAGAGGTGGCTTCATCTAGGACTAAAATCTCGGGGTTGTCATACAAGGCCCTAGCAATGCCTAGCCTTTGCTTTTGCCCTCCGCTGAGGTTGATCCCCCCCTCGCCTATGGTCGTTTCAATCCCCCGATGTTGGCACAAAAAGTCGTAAATGTGCGCCATTTTGCAAACCTCTATGACCCTGTTTTCATCCAGCGGGCTACCACAAGCGACATTTTCTGCCACACTCCCATCAAACAAATAGATGTGCTGGGGGATGTAGCCGATCTTTTGCCGCCATGTACGGATGTTTTGGGGGGTTAGGGGGGCATGATCTATGAAAATCTGCCCCTCATTTGGATACAGCACACCTATAATGATGTCCACGAGTGTGGATTTACCACACCCACTAGGCCCGACAAAAGCGACTTTTTGCCCCTTTTTGATCTCCAAATCCACGCCTTGTAAAATGGGGTGGGTATGCTTGTAGGCAAAACTGACATTTTTAAGGCAGATCGCCTCTTTAAAGGGTAAATCTAATGCCCCCTCTTCTTGGATGGGGCGCTTCAAGTCCTTGTAAACCCCATTGATCGCGTGCTGTTGGTAACAGATGATGTTGTATTGATCTAAAATGCGGTTTAAGGAGGGGAGCATGCGATAAAGGGCTAAAGCGTACATGGAGATGATGGGCAAGACCATCCGCGCCTCTCCATATTTATGCAAGACATAGACGACCGCTAAAATGAGCAGACTAAAGCCCACGGTCTCTAAAAAGCGGTTGGGGATCGCTTGCAGAGTGCGGTAGGTGATGTTGGCTTTGGCACTATTGAGGCTGTTTTGGCTAAAGATTTGGTAGGCTTGTTCGTGATTGTCTTTCAGTTTGGTGATTTTAAAATTGCCAAAAAACTTAGAAAAGATTTTTAGGGATTGTACTTGCGTGTTGTTGGCGATCTGCCCCTTTTGTTGGATGAACCTAGACATGTATTTGGTAATGAAAAAGACTTGCAGGGCGAGGATAAAGGTTAAAGCAAGGGTCATTTTCCAGTTGGTGTAAAGCAAGAGTCCATACAAAAATAACATGATGCTCAGTTCGGAGAGCAATCCTAAAATGGCATTCAAGCCCTCTGCTACATTCTGGCTTTTTCCCATGATGGCGTGGCGGATTTTGTCTAGGTTGAGGTTGATGTGCTCTAAGTAGGAGCTTTTGAGGTGGTGCATGAACAGCCTTTGGGCAAGGGCGTGCGCCTTTTTGGAGGCAAAACGGCCATTGACATAGGCAAAGAGCACGCTATAACCCAAACGGAACACATACAGCCCCACGAGCACAAAGCTGAAAAAGTAGGCAAAGTGTAGAGGGGTTTTAAAGTGAAAAGTGTCATAAACCGCGCGGGCATAGGGGTTAGAGAGGATCAAATCTGGCGAGCTAGCCAGCGTGATGAAGGGCATGATCGCGCTGATCGAAAAGACTTCGATCAAAGAGAGCAGAATCGACATAAAAACCAACACAACTAAGATTTTTTTATCTCGTTTATCAAATAGGGCAGAGATTTGCAAGAGCGAACGCAAGAAAATTTTAAAGAGGCTGAGACGCTTCTTTGAAGCCAAGTAGAATCCTTAAAAGACAATTTAAAGGAGCAAATTATACCCAAAACCCACCTTGATTGTTAATGGATATTTGGCTACAATGCGCCCGTTAGTTTTTCTAACAAAAACAATCATATTTACGAGGAGATTTTTTATGTTAGTTACAAAAGTCGCACCCGATTTTAAAGCCGCGGCTGTTTTGCCCAATAACCAAGTGGATGAGCATTTTGAATTGTCTAAAAATTTAGGACGCAATGGCGCAGTGCTGTTCTTTTGGCCCAAAGATTTTACTTTTGTTTGCCCCTCTGAAGTCATTGCTTTTGACCACCGCGTGAAAGAATTTAACGAAAGGGGCTTTAATGTGATTGGGGTTTCCACCGACACCGAAGTGGTCCACTATGCTTGGAAAAACACCCCCACAGAAAAGGGCGGAATCGGTCAAGTTACTTTCCCTATCGTGGCAGATGTGACCAAAGACATCGCTAGGGCCTACGATGTGCTCTTTGAAAACGCCATCGCTCTTAGAGGTTCCTTTCTCATTGACAAACACCAAAAAATCCGCCATGCAGTGATCAACGACTTCCCCCTAGGGCGCAATGTAGATGAAATGCTACGCATGGTGGATGCCTTGATTTTCTTTGAAGAACATGGCGAGGTCTGCCCTGCTGGTTGGCAAAAAGGCGATGCGGGCATGAAAGCTAGCCATGAGGGTGTGGCTGAATACCTCAAAGAACACGCGAGCCGCCTATAAGTTTTAAACCTAGCTTTGGCTCGTTTGCTCGGGCAGTGCCCGGGCAGGGGGCGGAGTCTCCTTGTGGGACAAAGGGTCCCCCCTGTGGGTTTGGGTGAAGTTTGCAAATTGCAAGATTTCACAACTCCCTTCAATGAGATCAAGCATTTTTAGCAAGCCTTGTAACTCTCTGTGGTACACCACAATCCCACACCCCCTGATGAAAATGAAATGCCGCTTGCTCGCTTGTAAATAGTGCAAAATGTCCACCGAGGAGCGATCTTGCCAATCTTTATAGCTCTTGGGGTCGTAGATTTCTATTTTTGACCCTAGGAGGGTGGCGCCCAGGTAATCTTTGGGAATTAGGTATTCGTTGGTTAAAGAGTAGGCAATGGCGTGTGGGGGGCGGCCATAGGCGATGAAACGGGCTTCTGTGAAGTGGCGGTAAATGCTGGCGTGGATGCCCACATCCATGCTCGCCTCTCTCCAGCGGTAGTCCAATTTATCTTGCAAGACGATGAAGGACTCTTCGTCCAAATTGTCAAAAACGGCGTTGTTCTTATTGATGAGAAAGCGAGTCGCCCCCATGCGGGCTGAGATTGAGCCCCTAAAAATGCTAAAAAAGCCCTTGCGAAACATCGAGAGCGACACCTTTTTAAGCTGTTCCAAGAGTTTTTGATCCACTTCTCTAACATAGACATTTTTCATAGCGGGGATTCTAACACATTTATTTGCAGATTGTGTGGGTCTAGCGCCACACAATCCCCCTCTTTGAGCTTCTTAGCATAGGGCAGGCATAAAATTTGTGGCCCTAGGGCCAGGGTGAGCTCTTGATTTTGGCTTTGCAGCACTTTAGCGTGCAGGGCTGTTTGGGGCTTTAAGCTTTGGATGTGGGCGGTGTGGGTTGGCCCCTGTGCTTGTAGGTGTATCAGCGTGGTTGCCATTTTATGGGCTTCTAAAAGGTCGTGGGTGATGAGTAAGGTGGTGAGCTTAAAGTGTGCGCTTAAAAATTTGATCTGTTCTTGCAGTTTGGAGCGCATATGCGGATCAAGCGCGCTCAAACCCTCATCTAGGCATAAAAGCGACCCGCCATCAAGGGCACGCAAAATCGCCCGTGCCAAAGCGACCCTTTGTTGTTGCCCGCCTGAGAGTGTGGCGATGGGGCGTTTCAACAACCCCTCTAGCTCCATGAGAGCGGTGATCTCAGCGATTTTAGGGTGTTTGGGGGCCCCAAAGGCGATGTTTTGCTGGGTGTTTAAATGGGGGAACAGTCCATAATCTTGAAACACAAAGCCCACTTTGCGCTCCTGCGGGCTTAGGTTAATGTGCTTTTGTGTGTCGCACCACACCCGCCCCTGAACAACAATGCGCCCACAATCGGGGGTTTCTAACCCGGCGATGGCGCGCAACAAGGTGCTTTTGCCCACACCAGAAGCCCCCATCAAGGCGTAGGTTTGGGCAGATTGTAGGCGCAAGTTGGCCTCTAGGTTAAAGTCTCCCCCCGCCCCCTTTAAGCGTTTTTGTACTAAAATCTCCAGCATGTTTTATCTCAACAAGTCTAAAGTTTCAAAATGCTACAACAAAACTTTATAGCTATCTTAACATAGGTTACTTGCATGCGTAAATGGTTGCTCCCCCTAGTCTTGAGTAGTTCTGGTTTTTTAATGGCACACCCTAAAGATGGGTTCTTTGTGGAGGGGGGCTTGATGACAGGTTTATTAGAAACCCAAGAAGACATTGAGAAAAAGCCCCCCTGCCCGCTGGGTGTGATCTGTGATTCCACTTACATGCTAAATGCCGCGCCCACTTTCACGCAGGCGGCCTTAGATAACCGCAAAAACCCCGTTACTTTTAACACCACCCACCCGGTGAAAATGCAACTAAGCGATGGGCAGTTACACATTGAAAGCTTTTTGCCCTACAACCTCCACAATGTCAATGTTTATATGACCACTGCCAATGGGCAAAAGGTCAAGGTGGGCATGTTTAAAGACATCCCGCAATTTACCCAAAGTGTGATCGCCCAAAGTTTGCTCCCCGAGATCGCCAAAGCTGGGGGCAATGCCAACTCCACTTTTAGCCTAGAACCCTCCGCCAGCTCCGATCCCACCACCACACAGGTTTTAAACGATCTTAACAAAATCACGGTGGACATCAAGGGCGAGATTGCCCAAGCCGGGGCTGCTGGCAACACCACTTGGGCGATTCCTACACCCGCGCAGGCAAAAGAATTAGTGGAAACCTTTTTAAATTTAACCGCCATGTTAAGTTCCCCCGAGTTTAAAAATGCGGTTTTAAACGCCCCCTTTGATCTAGTCAATGGCCCCTCGGACTTTAAACCCAATGTTGTCCCTAACGCGCAGGGGCAGTGTGGGAGCAACACAGCTTGCACACACGACATCCTCAACAAACAGCAGGTTTATGACAGATACACGGGTCAAAAAATCATTGTGATCGACACCCTCACTTCCAAAGCCCCCTATGAAGGTCTGGGTGGTCCGGGGGTTTGGGGGGTACAGCCCTACATCATTAATCCCAAAGATGCCAAGATTTTAGATACCAATAGCCTCAATAGCGATACATGGCCTATCATCACCATCATGCACGAATTTGGGCATGTCAATGACTACGGGCACAATGGCAACATGACTTACCAAAATGGCTGGTACAACTCTATCGGAGGGCCGGAATCGACTGACGGGCCGCATGCCGGCTGGAAATATTACAAAATTAATGGCCAATATGTCCAAGCGGGCATGGGCGGGATCGGTGTAGATGTGTGGACACAACTTGGTAAAGCGGGGGACTTGCCCATCAACTACAACAATTTAGCCAGCCAAAGTAGTCCCGTTTACCCCACCGCCTTCATGCGCGCGTTACGCAGTGTCCTCTCCACCAACAGCGCCGCCGCTTCGGCGATGGTGGGCTTTAATGTCATGGGGGGTTACCAACAATACTTCAACGACTACTTCGGGCTGTCTTACTATGGAATCATCAAATACAACTACGCTAAAAGAATGGGCTTTGTGCACACCATCAACCAAGTCGCCTTCGGGGTGGGGATGGACGCGCTCATTGACTTTAAAACCAATTACAGCACCTACCGCATCCGCAACAAAAGAGGGGTCGGCATTGTGCACCGTAAATTTAAAAGCTCCTATGGCATGTTTGTGGGCTTTCGGGCGTTGTGGAAGGGCTATGGCTTAAAGGGGGCGGGGTTTTTCAACAGCGGCAATTTGAACCTAGATGTGGGCTTTAACTACCGCTACAAGCACTCCAAATACAGCATCGGCGTCGCTTTGCCTTTAGCCCAGCAAAATTTAGTCGCCAAAATCAACACCAACGACCTTGCGGGCACGCTCACCATTAAAGAGGGTGTGCGCCATTTCAATGTCTTCTTCAACTACGGCTGGGTGTTTTAGCTACTTGCCTAGACAAAACTTAGAGAACATCACCCCGAGCATTTCCTCCGTGTTGTAGGGGCTGGTGAGCCTAGCCAAACTCTCTAAAGCGTCTTTAATGTGGTAAGCAAAGAGCTCAAGCTCAAGGCGTGCTAGGGGTTTTGTTGCTTCTTGTAGGTGGGCGATGGTGGCTTCTAGGGCTTCTTGTTGGCTTAAGGCAGGCAAGATCACATCGGGCAAGTCGGTTTGCATGAAAGGGGCTAGGGCTTCTTGGATCAGGGGCAAACAAGGGCTTCCTTTGGCACTTAAAACAAGTGGGGGGGCTTTGATGAAGGGCAGTTTTTCTAAAAGGGCGGGGGTGTCTAGCTTTTTAACGCAATCGCTTTTATTCAAAACCACAAGGATGATTTTGTCTTGTTGCTTTGCTAGCAAGTCTAAAATATGCATGTCTTGGTCGTCTAATGCGTGGCTCAAGTCAAATAAAGCCAAAATGATTTGGCTCTCTTGCATGCGTGCCTTGCTTCTAGCAATGCCTAAGCTCTCGATCACATCCGCCCCCTCCCTAATGCCCGCCGTGTCCACAAGGCGTACACAAGAGCCATTGAGATAAATGACCTCCTCTATAGTGTCCCTAGTGGTGCCGGCAAGCGGGCTCACTATGGCGCGCTCTTGCAACAAGAGGGCGTTTAAAAGCGAGCTCTTGCCCACATTGGGCTTGCCCACAATGCTTAGAGTGTAGCCCTCTAGCTGGGCCTGTTTGGCTTTAGACACCTCTAGGGTGTGTTGCAACTTCTCTAAGGTGGGGCGCATTTTGGCGCACATCATCTCTGGCAAGTTTTCGGGCAAATCCTCTTCGGCGTAGTCGATCAACACCTCAGCCGTGGCGATGAGCTCTAAAAGGGCGGTGCGGACGGAGTGCACGAAGTCTTTAAGCCCCCCCTTAAGCTGTTTTGCCATCGCCTTTGCCATAGACGCGTTTTGGCTCTCGATGAGTTGTTGCAGAGCCTGTATTTGTGATAAATCCATGCGCCCATTGAAAAACGCCCGCTTGCTAAACTCCCCGCTTGTCGCAAGCCTTGCCCCCGCCTTTAAGCAAGCCTCTAGGATTAATCGCGCCACAAGCACCCCCCCGTGGCATTGGATTTCGGCGACATCCTCGCCTGTGTAGCTGTGGGGGGCTTGAAAATAAAGGGCGAGGGCTTGATCTAATAAATCCCCACTAGGCTCAAAACAATCCACCAAGATCGCTTTTCTAGGGGCAAAGTGGGGGCGGTGTGTCAGGGCTTGTAGGATTTTTAGGCAATCTTTGCCGCTGATCTTCACAATGGCGATCGCGCCCTGCCCCGGGGCTGTGGCGATGGCGGCGATGGTGTCAGTCATTCACGACTACAACCGACTCGTTTTGGCTGTTTTGTTCGATCGCTATATGCTTATTAGGAAAGGCCTCTCGTAGGCGTTTTAAGGCAATGTGTAAGAGCATGCCATCTAGGGGCTTGGTTTGCGCCTTGCCGACCTCATGCACGGCCATCATCACGCCCTGCAAATACACCTCCATCATTTCCTCTTGATCTTTTAAAAAGCTCGCCACCTCTAGGCGGACATTGTAATTGTGCTTGTGGTGTATCCAATTAAAGAGCAAGTAAGATAAGGCATTGTAGCGGTAGCCCTTTTCACCGATGATGAGAGCCGAGTCGGGGCCATTGATTTCGATCAACAGCGTTTGGGGGTTGTAAAGGCTCACTTGTATGCGCTCGATCTCATAGGGCAGATGGCTAAACAAACTCTCTAGCTCGGCTTGGATTTGGGCTAACTTGTTTGTGGGTTGTGGGCTTGGGGCTTCTTGAGTGTGCCTTGCTTGGGGGCTGGGGTTTGTGGCTGTGGTGCGGCGGTTTCAGGGAGCAAGCCATCGGCTTGCGCTTGCTGGGGGCTGGGGTTGGCTGGGGGTTTATGGGGGCTTGGGGTTTTCTTTGCACCCTTAGAATGGCTTCCTTTTTACCTAAGCCCAAAAAGCCCTTGCTGGGGGCTTGGATCACTTCATACTCCAAATCCACGACCGAACAGCCAAGCACCGAAGAAGCCTTGATGATCGCCTCTTCTAGGCTCGGGGCGTTGATGGTTTGCATGCCAACTCCTATTTCTTGTGTTTGGCGATTTCTCTAGCCTTTTTTTTGTCGAGCATTTGGTTAATCATCCACTGCTGGACAATAGAAAAAATATTATTAATCGTCCAATAAAGGACCAACCCCGCCGGAAAAGTGATCAAAAAAATCGTAAAAAACAAGGGCAGCATTTTAAAGATTTTGGCTTGCGTGGGGTCGGTGATGGTGTTTGGGGTCAGGGCTTGTTGGGCGTACATAGAGACCCCCATTAAAAGGGGCAGGATAAAATAAGGGTCCATGAGCGATAGGTCGTGAATCCACAGCATCCACCCCGCGCTTTTGAGCTCTACGGCGTTGTAAAGCACCCGATAAATGGCAAAGAACACGGGGATTTGTAGGAGCAAAGGCAAACACCCGCCCAAAGGATTTGCCCCGTGCTTTTTATAAAGTTGCATCATGTGCATTTGGAGCTTTTGCGGGTCGCTCTTGTATTTTTCTTGCAATTCTTTCATTGCGGGGGCGAGGTCTTTGATTTTTTGCATGCTCACCATGCCCTTGTAGCTTAAAGGATAAAGGACAATCCGCACAATGAGCGTTAACAAGATGATCGCCCACCCCCAATTGTGGGTGTAATTGTGTAAAAAGTCTAGCAAGAGAAACACGGGGCGGGCAAAGAAGGTGATGATCCCATACTCGATCACCTCTGTTAGGGCGGGGTTGATTTGGGCTAATAGGTGGTGGTCTTTAGGGCCTATGTAACCATGCAAGGTGGCATCGCCCTTTAAGGACACAAAGGGCAGGGGGTTTTTGCTGGGCTGTGTGTCTACAATGGCGTTTAGGGGGGTGTTGGCAAAAAAGAGCGAGGTGTAGTAACGATCTACGCTGGCAATAAAAGTCGTGTTGCTAAAGGTCTTGGTTTTCTTCGCCTTGCCGTCCTCAATCTTTTCTAATTTATGGTCTTGTGTGCCTAAGAGCACGCCGTGAAACGCATAGCCATCTGCATCGGCCACGGGTCTTGCGCCATTGGAGAGCACATAGGCGGTGTTGCTCGCCCTCTTTGGTTCTAGGTGGATTTTTAAATCATAGGTGAGGTTGGGGTAAAAGGTGAGGGTTTTGGTTAAAGTCAAGCCGGGCAACTCTTGGGTTAAAACCAAACTTTGGGGGGCATTGTTTAGGGTGATTTCTTTGGCTGAAGCACTGTAGGGGGTTTTAAACGCCTCTGCATTTAAAGCATTGTCTACAAAGCGCAATTCTAAGGGCTTTAGGGCATCAGTGCCGAGCAAGGGCAATTTTTCTAAAGGGGGTTTGGGTTTGGCAAGCCCTAGAAGCTCTTGGACATGTTCCAAAAAGCCCTCTTGGCGATGCGCCGTAAACTTTTTATCTTTCAGATACACCTGGGCGATGCGCCCCAAAGAGTCGATCTCAATCTCCACACCTTTAGAGCGCACAAAGGCGATTAGGGGGGTGTTTTGCGTGGGTTGTGGGGCATTTTGTTCTAGGGTGTTTGGGGCCAAGTGGGAAGCGCCGGGGGCTTGCCCTTGTAGGCTGTGGGTGCTTTGGGTGATTTGGTGCGCCTGATCCTCTGGCTTGGGCTTGGGCTGAAAAAAGTAGCTATAAGCGATTAAAAAAATGAAGGAGAGAGCAATGGCTAAAATGAATTTGGAATTGTTTTCGTTCACGAGTGTACCTTGAGAATATAGTAGGTGTGGGCATTAGGGCTTGTGGGCACTAGGTAATAAACTAGCTTAAACGCATTTGGAGCGTAAAATTTAGGGCTTAAGGGCTTGCTTGTGCTGGGGTAATCTAGCCCACCGGGGTGAAAGGGGTGGCAGGATAAAACCCGCCTAGCCACCTTTAAAAGGGCTTTTGGCAAGGACTCGTTTGCCAAAAGCCACAGCGCATAAGTGGAGCAGGTGGGGTAAAAGCGGCAGGTGGCAGGCTTCATGGGCGATATACAGGTGCGGTAAAAGGCGAGCAAGGCTAGGGCAACTCTCATACACGCCTCAGTGCGCCCTTGTGGGGGTGTTTGCGCTTTAGGCATGCCAAAATTTGCTGTTTCAACTCTGCATAACTTAGGCTAGAAATCCCCGCCCGCGCCACAAAGACGATCACCTGCTTTTCTAGGCGGGCGTGGCTCAAAATGGCGCGTACCCGCCTTTTGAGTAAATTCCTTTGCACCGCCTTACCCACCTTCTTAGACACGCTAAGCCCGAGCAAAGAAGTCCTGGGAGTGCCAAAAAAAGGGGGCAAGCCCTCTAGGGGCAGGCTGTAAATGGCGAAAAACGCCCTCTGTGTCCGCATGCCCTTTTTATAGGTGTAAGAAAATTGCTGGGTGGTTTTTAGGGATTGCACGCCGCAAAAATCAAACGGCTAATTGCTTCCTTCCTTTAGCACGGCGGGCTTTAATGACCTTTCTCCCGTTCTTGGTTTTCATCCTCACAAGAAAACCATGCGTGCGCTTTCTAGGCGTGTTGTGGGGTTGGTAAGTCCGTTTCATTGTCTTCCTTTAAAATTTTCAAAAGGACTATTCTAGCCAAATTTGGCTAAAAGCTATCTAAATTCAGCGGGTGCTGTTTTTGTCCTCCACCAAGATATAGAGCTGGTTTAAATTGTGTGTTTGGAGCAGGTCCACGACTTTGACAAAGCTGTCTAAATTGCTGTTTTTATCGCCCTGTAAAATGATGGGTGTGTCCTTGGGGTAGCTTGAAACCGCCCGCCTCAACGCCTCAAAGCTCACCCTTTTTTTGTCTAAATAAAATTCGCCCTTGTGGGATATGGCGATATTGACCTGCTTTTTGTCCAAAACATCTTCAGCTTTATTGGAGCTTTGGTCCACTTTGGGGATATTGATGGGCAACTTAGAAGTACTGACAAAGGACGCAGTGGTGAGCACAATCACCAACAACACCAACATAATGTCAATGAACGGGACCACATTCATTGAGTCGATCTTTTTCATGGGCGTGTCCTAATCCATGTCTAGGCGGTTGAAGCTTTGGCCCTCGGCGGGGTGGTGGTAAATGTCCCACTTGGTGGCGATGATCTCGCTCTTACGCACCAACATGTTATAAATCACCACGGAGGGGATCGCCACAATCAGCCCCATCCCTGTAGACTTTAACGCCAACGCCAAACCGACCATGATCGCCTTCGTGTCTACGCCTGTGGTGTTGCCTAGTTCAATAAAGGTGATCATGATCCCCGTAACGGTGCCAAGTAGCCCGACATAGGGGGCGTTTGAGCCGATGGTGGCGACTAAGGTCAAGCGGCGGTGCAAGTCCAGCTCCAGCTTGCGCTTGTCGCTGTAGTCATCCACCCGCACCGTGGCGTAAAACCACACCCGCTCAATGCCGATCGCAATGACAACCACAGACAAAAAGGCCAAAAAGCCCAAAATCCCATAGTCCACCATTTCTTTTAAGTTGAAATCGCCCATCGCTACCCTCTGTACTTTAGTTGGCTCTTGGCTTCCATGTCCAAAACCTTTTGTTTCATGCTCTCTCTCTTGTCGTAAAGTTTCTTGCCGCGCACCAGGGCGACTTGCAATTTTACCCGATTTTTAGCGTTAAAATACAATTTCAAAGCCACGATGCTTAGGCGTTGTTGCCCCACTTGAGCGTACCACTTCAAGAGCTGTTTTTTGTGGAGCAACAGCTTACGCACCCGCCTTTCATCAGGTGTGTAGTGGGCGTTTGCCGTCTGCAAATGGGAAACATGCACGCCAAATAAAAACGCCTCGCCTCGAATGATCTTAACAAAATTATCCTTTAAATTGACACGCCCCGCCCGAATGGCTTTGACCTCTGCCCCCACTAAAACCACCCCAGCCTCCAAGCTTTCTAAAATCTCATAGTCAAAAAAGGCTTTTTTATTGCGGGCAATCTCTCTCACACCCTATCCTTGATCCCAAAAAAGCTGGCCCCACTTCCGCTCAAAAACCATGCGTAACTAGGGTCTAAAGACTTAGTCCACTCTTTTAAAGCAGGGTAGCACTCAAAAGCAGGGGTGAGTAGGTCGTTTAACTCTTGCGCTGTGTGGGTTTTTAAAAGCGCAAGGCTTGGCGTTTCTAACCAAAGGGGGTTAAATTCTTTAAAGGCACTAAAGGCCCCATAAACCCTAGCGGTGGTGCACTCTAGGGGCGGGATGCTAAGTTGCACTTCTAGGGGGGGTTCGCCAAAAGACTCCACCACTTCGCCAAAGTGGCTGACATTTGCGCTAGCAAAGCCCGAGATAAAAAAATTCACATCCGCCCCCACTTGTGCCCCGATTTGATAAAGTTGCTCCAAACTTAAGCCCAGCTCTAAGTGTCCATTGATTTCCCTTAAAAACACCCCTGCATCCGCACTTGAGCCTCCAAGGCCTCCACCTAAAGGGATGTGTTTTTCTACCTCTACACTGATTTGCTCTAAGTGCAGGCGTGAAGCGGGCTTTAAACTCTCTTTTAGCAACCACCACGCCTTGTAAATGGTGTTTTGCTCTAGGGGGCAATTAAAAGCGCCCTTCAAGCTAAACTTGGGCGCACTTTTTACACCCAACACATCGTGCAAGTTTTGCACTAGGCACAAACGGGAATTCAATAAATGATACCCCTGAGCTCTGCCGACCATCTTTAAAAAGACATTGACCTTTGGATACACGGGGCAACTAAATGTCAATCGATCTTGCCTAGTTCTTTGCCAATACCGGCCAAAAGCTGGTCGCTCACATCTTTAGACGCTTTTTTGTTCTCCAACGCCACCGCTTCTTTCAGCTCCGAGCGCAAAATCAAGGTGTGGGGGGGGGCTTCAAAGCCCAACTTCACACTCCCCTTTTCAATGGAAACCACCCGCACATAAATCGAGTCGCCCAAGACAACCCCCTCCCCCAATTTGCGCGATAAAATCAGCATACAAACTTAGGGTTGCGCCGAGATTTGGACACTCTCGATCTTATCGCCCTGTTTTAGGCTATCTAAGACTTGTAAGCTCGCCTCATCTTCAATCTGCCCAAACACTGTGTGTTCGCCATCTAAGTGGGGCTGGGGTGCAAAGCATAAAAAGAATTGACTCCCTCCCGTGTCGCGTCCGGCGTGCGCCATGCTTAAAGCTCCCCTTTTGTGCTTGTGGGGGTTGTTTGTAACCTCGCATTTAATGCGGTAATCAGGCCCGCCTGTGCCTGTGCCAAGCGGACAACCCCCCTGGGCCACAAAGCCGGCGATGACCCTATGGAAATCCAAGCCATTGTAAAAACCCTCATTGGCTAGGGTTGCAAAATTCGTAACGGTTTGGGGCGCATCGTTGCCAAATAGGCGGACTTTAATCGCCCCCTTGCTTGTGTGGATCGTGGCAGTGTGGTAGCTTTCTAAGACATCGGGGTTGGTTTCAAAAGTCTTTAGGGGTTTCATTGTCTTCCTTGAAAAGATTAAAATAATCGGGGCATTTTACCGATTTCCCCCTTAATTTATGTTATGGGGTGCTTATGCGGTGCGTTGGTGTGTTGGCGGTTTACCTTATCTTAGGTGGGGGGCTTTTAGGGGCCAAGCAAGAAGCCCTAGACACCTCTTTAATCCACCACCACCCCCACAAAGAACACAAAGCCCACGAAGACCACACCCCAGCACCCCCACAAACGCCTACACCCCCACCCCCCAACACGCCACACACAGCCCCACCCAAGAAGCCAATGCCCACAAAGGCCACGCCACGCCCAACGCCCATAAACCCCACACACAAGAGCGAGCTCCTAGCCACGCCACACACAACACCCCCACCCCCCAACACGCCACACACAACACCCCCCACCACCCCCACGCCGTTTTGCACCCATGGATTTACAGCACGTGTTTTTGACCGCCTACTTTGGGGATGGGCATTACAAACAAGGCTATGGGCTGTTGTTGCAAAAAGGGCATATGTTAACCTCTGCCGAACTTGCTTACGACAAGGGGATGTACGCCACGACTTTCATGGCGCAAATGCAGGATGACAGCGCGCCCGTGCTCATTTGCGTGGCAAGGTTACACATCAAAGCGATTGATCGCAATCGGGGGCTGGCCTTGCTCAACACCCACGCCTTCACCAACGACTATTGCCAAATCCGCCCTGAGAGCTTCTACCACGCCCGCATTTACAAACGCTACGCCCAAGACCTCTTGCAGACCAAAAGCACCACGCTCGGACTCCAAGTGTACTATCCCAAAGTGAGCGATGACAACGCCTTTGAAGTGCAGACCTTGCTAGAACACCACACCTACCCCCCCGAGAAAGAAACCAATGCCTATGGCAGACCCTTTTTCAACAGCGCGGGGGTGTTTGTGGGCATGGCGATCAACCCAAGTGCCACTGCCCCAAGCCACAGTGTCCACGACTTTTTACGCAACCTCAAGCATAGAAATTTATTTTAAAAACACAAATATAGGGATTAGTATATTTTATAGGCTATTTTGTCTAATAAAATAGTTATTGTTCCTCTTTTAACTCTACTACAACACATTGTGTTTAGAATAGTAATCCTAACAGATTTTTATGCAAGACTTTAAGTATATTTTTAAGCCATAAGAGAATACAATGCTACTTTATCCTCATGGAAAGGTGTTTATGAAACAAAAGTTATTCAAAACAATGGTTGCAGGTTTATGTTATTTTCTTGGAGGTTGTGGCGAAAGTGAAAATGAAAATGTCAGTGTGGATCAATACCTCCCCAAGGCCGAGCAAGCCTATAGGGACAAGGATTACAAAGTTGCGCTCAAGTATTTTAACAAGGCAGTGGGGCTGGGTGATGCCCACGCTTACGGCGGTTTAGGGGTGTTGTACCACAATGGGTATGGGGTGCGTAAAGATTACTCCAAGGCTTTAGACTACTTTGCCAAAGCCGCCCAAATGGGAGATGCGGGGGCTGTACAGAATATAGGGTGCATGTATTATTGGGGGCTGGGCGTGGACCCAGATCGCGCAAGGGCTAGGGAGTACTTTAAGAAAAGCAGGCAAATGGGGCTTAGGGTGATGGGTCTTTGCGACACAGATGCGCAAATGTTCCCCAAAGTGCAACAAATGCAAATCAAACAGACTTTTTAGTTTAAAACTCTTTGGCAAAAAATCCCCCTCGTTTTTAGCAGATGGGATGGATGCCTTTAGGGCGTGGTGCGGTGTCCGCATAGGGGGCTGATCACCCCTTTAATTAAGCCAAAACTCGCTCCCAAAAATAAATAGATGTCTGCCATGCCCACATACAAAATGGGTTCTCTTATGAGGGCTTGTGTGGCAAGTGCCCCCAAAAACAGCCAGCCTAACATGCGATCTAAGCAAAAAGCGATGAGGGCAAAGACACCTAAACTAGGTAGAGCGTAATCGCCATAAACAAAACTAAAAGGCAAGAGCCCTAAGGTGTCCATGAACACAAATAAGGAAAAAAGGGCTAAAAAGGCACAGGCTCTTTTAGATAAAAATGGCGTTTGTGTGCATTGAGCCAACAACGCCCCCACACTTAAAAGCACGCTAAAAGAACTTGGTGCTCCAAATAACCCTACAAAGACGCTGCTTAGGCTAAACCCACAAATGGGTACGATTAAAAGGATAAAGCCACAAATCCCCCAAAGGGCGTTAAAACCCACAAACACCCACACCCCCACACAAAAAGCCAAAAACAAGGCATCCACTACAGACTCTTCAAGTACGAGAGATTCAACACCAAGTGTGCAATTACCTTGCGCTCTTTGGTGTAAAGGACATGGATTTGGTTGTGGAAGATCAACACAGAGGGGTAGCTCACCTCCCCCCTAAGGCTTGTGTCCAAAATCTTTAAAGGCACAAACGCCCCACTTTTGGCATCAAAGCGGGCTAAACGCAAGGCACTTCTTGCACTTGGATTGTTTGGCAAGGCTTGGTTATAAATGAGATACAGCACCCCATTGGCGTTAAACAGGGCGTTTGCGCTGTCGTAATTGTTGAGGTTGCTGAGGGCGGGCTTTTGCCAATGCCAAAAGTTTAAACAGCTTTGTGTGTAAAAATGCGTGGTTTTATAACTTCTAAAAACCGCAAAGGCGCAATTTTTATACGGGACAAGACTAGGTTGTAATTGTTGTTTTAGGTAGTTGGTCTTGACTAAAAATTGCAAATGCGCTTCTTTGTCAAACTTTAAAAACACGGGGGATTTGTTGGCTAATTCGTGGTAAATGGGGAGGATAAAGCCCCCATCTGTAGTCGAGGTGGGGGCGTTTCTCACTAGATGGCTGATGTTTAAAAAGGGGCTTAGGTGCAGAGTTTGTGCGTAGTGTAGGGCTTTGGGGTTGCTTAAGGGGGCACTCAACACATAGATTTTAGAAGTCGCCCATCCACCTAAACTGGCCCCCACCACAAATAAATAAAGTCGATTTCTATGTGTCAAAAGCACGGGGTTGCCTAGGATTTTTACAAATTCTTGGGCTTGTTGGCTTAAATCATAGGCAGATAAAAGCTTAAACGCCTTGCTCCATTGTTTCTCTTTGTCCGTGTAAAAATTGCCCCAAATGTTGACATCGCTTTGGGCTTCCTTGCTCCCGCCAAAGTAAGCGGCTAGCATTGTGTGGCCGTCTAGAGCGGTTAAACTCGCTGAATGCACACTTTTAACAGGCGGCGGTGGCAAGCTTAGGGCACTAAAAAGAGGTTTGCTTTCCGTGAGCGTGGGGGATTTTACTAAGTTTATGCAGGGCTTTGTGGGCTTTAAAAGCATGATCACTCCAAAAAGGGCTAAGACAAAAGCCAAAAATTGCATCGTGCTCCTTTTTAAATCAAAGGTTGTAGTTTCTCACAAAATAGCTTAAGGTGTAGGGTGTTTTAATCGCCACAACCAACCCATTTTCTATGTGTTTTAAGGCGATTTTAAAAGGTTTTGTTTTCTAAATTTTTGCTTGAATTATATCCTTACACGCCTTTAATCTTTGATCCCACAACGCCTTAATTCTCTCAATCTGTTGTTTCTCCAAAGCCCGTATAAAGTGTTCCATTAAGTCGTAGGCGATTGCGCCATCTTTGTGGGTGGGGAGTTTAAGGGCTATGTTCTCTAAAAGGGATTGTTTAAAAGAAGCGCTGCCCCAGCTAAAAGAGCTAAAGGCTTTACGCATGCTTGCAATGAAAAATAACGCTCTATGGCGTTCTAGCCTGCCCTCTTTTAGGGTGGGCGATGAAAACATGCAACCCCTAGCCATCTGACCTTAAGCCGTTTGGGGCACATCGGGGGCTTATGTTATACTCAGGAGTTTATGGACTCTAAAAGGATTGGCATGCGCGTTGGTGTTAAGCTGTGGGTGGTTTTTATGTGTGTGGTGCTGCCTTTATTTGCAGAAAAAAACGGGTTTTTTGTCGGTGGGGGGTTTGTCTATAACTACTTTAGCCATACCTTAAACTTCACCATCCCCATTGACGGCACACACACCTTAGAGCCTGTGGCTGACCAGAGCACTTCACACAGCCAGCAGCACAGCGGGGCGCTCTATGGGGGAGAGATTGTGCTGGGCTACAAGCAATTCTTTGGCAAGCCCAAACTTTTTGGTTTGCGTTACTTTGCCTTTGCCAATGGCATGGGTGGGGGGTATAACTATTTGGGTTTTGGGCGCAAAGGGCAGAACATCAGCGCCACGCAAAACGCCGCTACATTTTTCTATGGGGCGGGGATCGACTTGCTGTCTAATTTTTTCAATCGGGGCGATCACAGCTTGGGGCTGTTTGTGGGGGCGATGATCGGGGGGCAAAGCTGGCTTTTAGGCAAAGCTTACGCCAGCGATAAAAGTTGCCAAACCCAAATCCCCACACAGCCTAAAGATTGCGTCAGTGCGGACGCGGTGTGGAAAAACAACGCCTCGATCGCGAGTTCTATGGGCAATGAGGCTAAGTTTTATGAAATGCCTAGTTTTCAAGTGGCGGTGCAAGGAGGCTTTAGGGCGCAACTCTCTAAGCACCAAAGCTTTGAAGTGGGGGTGCGCTTCCCCTTTTTAGAACACACCTATTACACCGAGAAAGACAAAAACAAATGGGGCATTTATGGCAAAGGCGGCAAGGCGCGTATTTTTTTGAAACGGGGGATCGCCCTTTTTGCGCATTATTTTTACACTTTCTAGGCGCGATTTACTCCCTTGTGCTAGACTTTGCTCTTTGCTAAGGGGACAGATGGAACAATTAAAAGCTTTGCTGTGGGGGTTGGTGGCGATCGTGGGGGCAATTGCTTTAGGAATGCTAGCCCTGCATAAGGGCGAGAGCATCAACACGCTTTGGCTGGTGTGTGCGGCGGTGTGTATTTACAGCTTGGGGTACCGCTTTTACAGCCATTTTGTAGCGTATAGGGTCTTGTGCCTCAATGATAACCGCGCCACGCCCGCTTGTGTGATCAACGATGGACGCGACTTCGTCCCCACACACAAGGCGATCACCTTCGGGCACCACTTTGCCGCCATTGCGGGCGCAGGGCCTCTAGTGGGCCCCATTTTAGCCGCCCAAATGGGTTATTTGCCCTCAATTTTGTGGATTTTAATCGGCAGTGTGCTGGGCGGATGCGTGCATGACTTCATTGTGCTCTTTTGCTCCATGCGCCGCAATGGGCGTTCTTTGGGCGAAATGATTAAAGATGAAATGGGGTCTTTTGTGGGCTGGTTTGCCATGCTGGGGACTTTGGGGATCATGGTCATCATCATCGCCATTTTGGCCATGGTGGTGGTCAAAGCTTTAGCCCACTCGCCCTGGGGACTCTTTACGATCGCTTGCACGATCCCCATTGCCATTTTTATGGGGCTTTACATGCGTTTTTTACGCCCCAAAGTGCTCGAAAGCTCGCTCATCGGCTTTGCGCTCTTGCTCTTGGCGATTTATTATGGCAAGGTGGTGGCCAATGACCCCACTCTTGCCTCTTACTTCACCCTTCAGGCCAGCTCTTTGGCGTGGATCATCATCGCCTACGGCTTTGTCGCCTCCATCTTGCCCGTGTGGTTCTTGCTCGCACCCAGAGATTATTTAAGCACCTTTTTAAAAATCGGGGTGGTGCTGGTTTTGGCTTTAGCCCTTGTCTTTGTCGCCCCGCCCATGCACTTGCCTAGACTGACGCATTTTATCGATGGGAGTGGGCCTGTCTTTGCCGGTGCGCTCTTTCCCTTTTTATTCATCACCATCGCCTGTGGGACGATCAGCGGTTTTCACGCCTTGATTTCTTCAGGCACCACGCCTAAGATCATCGCCAAAGAAAGCCATGCCCGTTTGGTGGGCTATGGCTCTATGCTCATGGAATCTGTGGTCGCTTTAATGGCGCTGTTGATGGCGGGCATTTTACACCCGGGGCTGTATTTTGCGATCAACGCCCCCCAAAGTGCGCTAGGCACGGACATCGCCACAGCTGTGCAGGCCATCAATTCTTGGGGCTTTAAAATCACACCCCAAGAGATTACAGACATCACGAAACACATAGGCGAGCAGAGCATTTTAAGCCGCACGGGGGGCGCGCCCACTTTTGCCATCGGACTTAGTTTACTCGTGTATAAGGTCGTGGGGCACCCTAGCGTGATGGCGTTTTGGTACCACTTTGCGATCCTCTTTGAAGCTTTGTTCATTTTAACCGCCGTGGATGCAGGCACCCGCACCGCCCGTTTCATGATCCAAGACATCTTAGGGCATGTCTATCAACCCCTTGGCAACACCAATTCCTACGCGGCTGGCATTGTGGCAACTTTATTGGCGGTCGGGTTTTGGGGGTATTTCTTGTATCAGGGCACGATCGATCCTAAAGGGGGGATTTACACTTTATGGCCGCTCTTTGGCGTGAGTAACCAAATGCTCGCCGGCATGGCGCTCTTGCTTGGCACCACGGTTTTATTTAAAATGGGACGCTTTAGACACGCTTTGGTGAGCGCGATCCCGGCGTTTTTTATTTTATCCATCACCTTTTACAGCGGGGTTTTAAAGGTACTGCCTAAAGGCGCAGACCCTATTTTAAACAAAGTGTCGCATGTCGCCACCGCCCAAATTTTAAGCGAAAAACTCGCCCACGCCACAGACCCTAAGCAAATAAGCCTGCTCAAGCAAGCCATCTTTAACCACAGCATCGATGCCATGCTTTGCGTGTTTTTCATGCTTGTGGCGTTTTTTGTGTTGGTGGCGAGTGTGCGTATTTGTGTGCGTGCCTACAAGGGGCAGGTACAACCGCCTTTAGCCGAAAGCGCGTTTGTGGCTGTGTCTTAATGCTAGGCATGTTAAAATGCGCTAAAAATTCAAGGAACATTGATGGACATTCATAACAGCGATGCCGATGTAGAGCAGTTTTTTGCCTTTTGTAAAGAAAAAGAAGTGGAATTTGTAGATTTCCGCTTCACCGATGTCAAGGGGACTTGGAATCACATGGGCTATTTCATCGGGGGCGTGGATAAGGACTTGTTGCAAAAGGGAATCCCCTTTGATGCCAGCTCCATTAAGGCGTGGCAGAGCATTGACCGCTCGGACATGATCTTAAAACCCGACTTGATTCGCTACTTCATTGACCCTTTTAGTGCAGATATTACGGCGGTGGTGTTTTGCGATGTGTGGGATGTCTATAAAGAGCAAGACTATGAAAAATGCCCCAGGAGCATCGCCAAACGGGCTTTAAGGCATTTGCAAAATTTAGGCATCGCCGATATGGCTTACTTTGGAGCAGAAAATGAGTTCTTTATCTTCGACTCCATTAAAATCAAAAACAGCGCGAATTGCCAATATTATGAGATCGACAGCGAAGAAGGGGAGTGGAACCGGGATCGCAGCTTTGAGGGGGGGGTAAACTTTGGACACCGCACGGGGCATAAGGGCGGGTATTTACCCACCCCCCCCACCGACACGATGATGGACATTAGAGCCGAGATTGTTAAGGTTTTAAATCAAGTGGGGCTAGAAACCTATGTCGTGCACCACGAGGTGGCCCAGGCCCAGGGCGAGATCGGCGTGCGTTTTGGGGAGTTGGTAGAGGCCGCCGACAATGTCCAAAAGCTCAAATATGTGGTGAAAATGGTCGCCCATTTAAACGGCAAAACCGCCACCTTCATGCCAAAACCCTTACATGGCGACAATGGCAGTGGCATGCACACGCATGTGAGCTTGTGGAAAAATGGCGAGAATCTCTTTAGTGGCGATGTGTATAAAAACCTAAGCCAAATGGCGTTGCACTTTTTGGGCGGGGTCTTGCGCCACGCTAGAAGTTTAGCGGCGTTCACCAACGCCTCTAGCAATTCTTATAAACGCTTGATCCCCGGCTTTGAAGCCCCCTCGATTTTGACCTATTCGGCACAAAATAGGAGTGCGAGTGTGCGCATCCCCTATGGGGTGAAGGGCAAGGCGGCGCGCTTTGAGTTCCGCTTCCCCGACAACTCTTCTAACCCCTATCTAGCCTTTGCCGCCATTTTAATGGCAGGCTTAGACGGGCTGGCGCAAAAGATGGATCCGGGCGCGCCTATGGACATCAACCTCTTCCAGCTCACCTTAGATGAGATCAGGGACAAGGGGATCAAACAACTCCCCCACACCCTAAGAAGTGCGCTGGAAGAAATGTTGGTGCATAAGGAGTATTTGAAAAAGGGGGAAGTGTTCACAGAGGAGTTTATTCAGGCTTACCAGAGCTTTAAGTTCCGCTCCGAGGTCTTCCCTTGGGAGAGCCGCCCCCACCCCTTTGAGTTCAAAACCACTTATTCTTGCTGATGGCTAAAAGGCGGGGCGGGTCGTTTTACGACAATTTCAAAAAGTTTAGGGCACTCGCCCGCTTGCTTAAAAGTCTTTGGTCTTTTTTAAAAAAACATTGAGGGAACATATGAAAAAAACTTCACTTTTATTGTTGGTGGGCTTACTAGGTTTGGGCTGTGCGCCTAAAGTGGCAGACAAACACGAACAAGGCCCCATCCCCTTTTCTTATTACGAGGCAAGCGAAAAGCCCCAACCCAAAAACCATTTACTAGTTTTGATTCCGCCACTAGCCATCACCTTTAGCAAGACGGTGCCGGCAAACATGCAACAGGGTTTTAAGGACTCTATGCGCGATCAAATCCAAGAAATCCTAGAAAAACGCGGATTTAGCGTGCAACAGGTAGAACTTCCCCTAACCCCTGCCGAACAAGAGCGGGGCTATGCTCTTGTGGAGGTGAGCGGGTTTGTTAAGGTACTTGAGGACATTAGTCTAAGAGAGGATCGGCTAAGAAATGGGGGATTGGAGGGCAAAAATGCGAACTTGTCCATGGGGTATTTGACTCTAAAGGTGCTGGAACCTAAGAGCAAAAAGCCCTTGAACATGACAAGTTTGGAATTGCCCGGCTATCAAGTCCGCACCCCTGTAACTGTGCGCCAAGAACGAGGCGTTTCGGGCGGGTATATGCCTACAAGTGTCGTGACACCTATTCGTGGCGAGGGCTTTGACAGTAATGTCTACCAAATTTTAATGCAAATTTACGCCCAAGGGGTGCATAGAATCAGCCAAGCCCTAGACCCCGACCAACTCATGGATTACCGCTACCTAGTGGAGAAGTTTAAAAAGGATCATTAGGGAAATCCTCGCGCAAATGGAAGATTTGCGCCCCAAAGTCTGTGTCTATCTCCACCCTTAGGTGGCCCTCGCAAAAGACCTCATAGTCCATTTTTTCGCCCAAATGCAGCACGAAGCTGGGCAAAATGGGTAGTAAGGCGCAACGCCCCCGGTTGAGGGTGATTTTATTGATGTGTACTCTTTTGCTCAAGGCTTTGATTTCTAAAATGTGCTTGGTTTGCCACACCCCATAATCTCTCGTCCACGAGGTGTAGGGCTGTTTTTGGCTGAAAAACACCGCGCTTAAAGTGGCTCTGGGTTGCTGTACCTGCTCTTCTCTTAGAAGTTGCTCGCCGGTGGGTAAAGCCAGCAGAGGGCTCAAGAGCAAACTAAGCGCAAGTGCCCTCAATCGTTGCTCCTGTTGATGTTGCGGTCTAAAATGGAGCGGATTTTTTCGACATTTTGGTGGTTGGTGGAAAAATAGATCTCTACGCGGTTGTTGCGCATGCGGTTCTCCACGCTGTCATTGGGCATGATGGGGTCGTTCTTGCCATAGGAGGTGAAGGAGAGTTTTTGCGGGTTAATGCCGTCATTCAGCAAGATTTGCATGACCTTATAGGCCCGACTCGCTGCCAAGGTGTAGTGGTCTTTGAAGTGGCTAGAAGCGGGCATGGGGGTGTTGTCGGTGTAGCCCCTGACATTGACCTCCACTTGGTCGGGCAAGAGTTGGATGATCTTGGCGATGCGGTGGATGTATTCACGCATGGAGGCGTTGATCTTATCGCTGTAGGGCTCTTCAAAGATCAGGCTGGAGGGCAGTTTCAACACCGCCCCTTGATCGGTTTGCTCCAAGATCGAGCCCTCGCCCACTTTGGTGATCGTGATTTGCGAACGGCTGGGATGTTCTTTGGATTCCTTCTCTTGGGCCTCTACGCTGCTTTGGGTTTCACCGGGGGCTGGAGGGATGGGGATCACAGGTTGCATGGAGTCTGGCACGGGGGCGTAGTCAAAAATTTTAATGAACTCTTTTTTAAGGGCTTTGACTTTAGCCTTATTGATCACAGAAATCGCATAAAGGGCGATGAAAAGGGCGAGCAACAAGGACAAAAAGTCGGCATAGGGCACCGCCCAGCGCTCGCCTGCTGGACACTCTGCTTTTTTTGCTTTCTTTGCCATTATTCAAACTGCGATTTTTTAGGCTCGCCGGGAGCGATGTAGTTTAATAACTTCATTTCTAGGTCTCTGGGGTTATCTCCATTGGCGATTCCGATAATGCCCTCTAAAATCATCACCTTTTCTTTTAAAATATCTTTAGACTTATTTTTAAGTTTGTTGCCAAAAGGGCCAAAGAGGGCGTAAGAGCACATGATCCCTGTCACCGTGGCGGTGAAAGCCCCAGCGATGCCCGCCGCCATTGCTGGGGGGTTGTCTAACTTTTGCAGCGCCAACATCAAGCCCAACACCGCCCCCACCAGCCCAAAGGTGGGCGCGCTTTCACCCGCAGTGATCCAATAGTGCGCTGCGCCGTGGTAGTACTCCTCAAGCTCCTCAATCGCCACATCTAGGCTCTCTTGCACGGATTTGATGTCCTTGCCATCCACAATCATCGAAAAGCCATTGCGGGTGAAGTCGTCCTCAATCTGCGCCACTCTAGACTCGAGCGAGAGCACCCCGTCCTTTCTCGCCATCGTGGAGAGCTCCACGATGTTCTTGATCGTGTCTTGCAGATTCACTTTGGGGTTTAAAAACACAATCTTGATTTCTTTAAAGGCGGCCTTGACATGGTGGGCGTGGGTGCTCACCATCGACGCGCATAGGGTCGTGGGGATGATGATGATTAAAGAGCTCAAGTGGATCACATGGATAGGGTTGCCCCCCTCTAAAATATCCCCCACTGCGATGGATGTGATCGCCAAAAACACACCTAAAAGTGATGACAAATCCATGAGAAACTACCCTTTCTGTTTTTTTGCTATTGCGGATAATCCGTTAAGGTTTGTATGCCATGCGCCCCACACACCCGGCATTCTGTGTTGCGCCGGACATTGATCTTTCTAAAGTCCATGTTCTTGGTGTCCACATGTAAAAGCTGGTCGGTGAGCAGGGGGAAACCTAGAAAATATTTGATCGCTTCAGATGCTTGGATGCAGCCCACAATCCCTGGGACAACCCCAAACAGCCCGGCTTTAAACACGCTGTTTAGCTCCGTGCTTGGGGGTTTGTCAAAGATACAAGCAAAGCATGCACTTTTTCTAGGCAAAATTGTGATGGTTTGCCCGTGGTGCTTGAAAATGCCCGCATGGCTTAGGGGTTTGTTTGCCAAAATACAGGCATCGTTGATGAGAAACTTGCTCGCAAAATTGTCGGTCGCATCGATGATAAAATCATACTCTTGGATCAATTCTAGGGCATTTGTGGCGGTCAGTTTTTCAAAATGGGTTTCAACTTGCACTTCAGGGTTCAAGGCCAACATTTTGCGCTCGGCGGATTTGACCTTAGAGCTGTGGATTTCCTGTGTGGTGTGGATGATTTGGCGTTGCAAGTTGTTTAACTCGATGATGTCAAAATCCAAAATCCCGATGCGCCCAATGCCCGCCGCTGCCAAATAAAAACAATTGGGCGAGCCAAGCCCCCCCGCCCCAATCACAAGCACGCTGGCGCGCAACAATCTTTCCTGCCCCTCCTCGCCCACATCTTCCAACATCAAATGCCGTTTATAGCGTTCTTTTTGGCTCTCTGTCATGGCTGTCCTTAGTTTATCTGTGCGATCCAAGCGGGCATATGGGGCTGTTCGGCTTTGAGGCTTGTGGCGCGCCCGTGCCCGGGGTAAATGGGGCAATCTAGCTTATCTAAAGCGTAAAAACGCTCTAAAGACTCTTTCATGTCCTGTGGGTCGGAGTAGGGGAAGTCGTAGCGGCCAATGCTTCTATAAAAAATGAAATCCCCACTAAAAAACACCCCCCCCACTTCGATGACACTACACCCCGGGGTGTGCCCGGGAAAATGCCAATAGGTGATCTCCACCCCCCCCACTCCAAAAGAATGGCTCTTTTTATGCCCCTCAATGGGCTGGATGTCTGCCTCTTTGCAGGTGGGTTGGCCTAAACAAAAACAATCTGTGGTGAGCATGAACATGTCTTCTTTAGGCATATACAAAGGCACGCCAGCCCATGTTTGCTTTAAGGCGGGCGCGTCCCAAATGTGGTCGTAATGCCCGTGTGTGATCAAGATCGCTAAGGGGTTTTTGGCTTGCTCTTGCACCCACGAGCTTGCCCCCACACCCGGATCGATCACCAAATCGCCCTGTGCCAACTGCAGGACATAACAATTTGTCTGTGTGTTGCCAAAAGCCTGCACTTTGATTTTAAACATCTTTCCATTCTAGCAAAATTTGCCTAAAGTTAAGCCCGCAGTTGACAAACATAGGGGCACTCTAGCGCATTTTGTAAAATAGTGGATGAAATCCACGGCCTCTTTAAAGTCTTTAAGGCCATGGACATGGGCAAAATTTTTCGTGTTAAAGTCTTTGGCAACCTGACAATTTGTGTTGTTTGGCAAATGCCGCCCTATCAAATCCTATAAAACTTTGTAAAATTCTACAAAGCTAGAATTTCTGTTGTATTCTTGGTCCAACCATGCCTGCCACACTCTTGGTTTTCGGGAGGGAAGCAAAGCTTGCAGCTTTTTGCATGGGTCCCCTTTGGGGGAAGCAAGCGCTAATTTAGGCAATGCCTGTTTTAGCAAAATTTCGGGCTATTGTGGCAAGAATAATCCTATAAGCTGTTTCTTGCCCTCCGATGGTTACCCCTATTTAGCCTTTTAAGATGATATAATCACCGCTCTAATACACAGGCGTAGGGTAGAGTCCAAAAAGCATAGTGGTGTAATTTAGGAAGGAAGGCACAGCTTATGAATTTATCCAATGTCAGGATTGGGACAAAGCTCGTTGGTTTGATCATTGGGGTCTTGCTGGTCATCTTTGTCGTTTTGGCCTTAGTGATCACCCACAAGTCTTCTAAAACTTTGCAAGCAGAGGCTTATAAAACTCTCTATAATGTCGCCGAGAGGCATGCCAACCGCATCATCCTCGCCTTTAACCAAAGTTTTACCCTGCTAGAAACCCTGAGAGGGACGATTCAAACCTCCATTGCTAACCATGCCTTATACAGAGGCGAATTGTCCAATTTTGTGAACACTACTTTTGACGAAGCTAATTGGTCGGATTATTGTTTCCTCTACCTCCCACGCGCGGTCTTTCAAGACTTGCCCACTAAAATGCCCCAACCAGAAGATGCAAAACACTTTGATCCTAAAGGTTTCTATTTGGCTTTGGAGGACACTGATATGGCACACGCAGGAGGGGTTATTTCCCTCTCTGCCCAACAGAGTGCCCGTATTTTTAACCGCTCCCACATCCAAGAAGTGTTGCAGAGGAATCAAGACACGGTGAGCGAGCCGATACGCATCAACATTGCGGGCAAGGAAATAACCACTGTCATCGCCACCGTCCCCATCAGAAATGCACAAAAACAAGCAATAGGGTTTGTCGGCATCACCATCGATCTTGCCAGAGTACGCCAAGAGATCATCTTGGACAAAACCAGCTCGGTTTATCAGGGCGACATCATCGCAGTGCTCTCATCTACAGGTAAAGTTGTTGTTTTTCCAGACACTAAAATGATCGGAAAACCTCTGATTGAAGTCAATCCAGGTCCCTTGACAGAGGCTATTTTAAAAGCCGTAAAAGAGCGTAAAGAAGGGGTATTTCCTTATGTGAACATTAGACACCAAGAATCCTTTATTGGGTTGGTGAATTTTAAAGTGTGGCGCAGTGTCGATCAATTTTGGTCTGTCTTTATTGTCGTCTCTAAAGATATTGTTTTTAAACACAGAAACGAGCTTGCAAGACTCGTCATGATGACCGCATTTTTTTCTCTTATCATTGCGGGGGTGTGCGTGGCGTTGCTGGCTAACAAAGTCATCTCTGCACGCCTCTCTATCGTTTTAGAGGGGCTAGTTTCTTTCTTTAAGTTTTTAAACCACGAGAAAATTTCCCTCAAACCCCTGAAAGTGCAAAGCAATGACGAGTTAGGGCAAATGGCAAGTGTCATCAACGCCAATATCCAAAAGATTCAACAATCTTTAGAACAAGATGAACAGGCGGTGTCCCAGTCCGTTAACACGGCTAAGATCATTGAATCGGGCGATTTGAGTGCACGCATCACGCAAATCCCTGCTAACCCTCAGCTTAAAGAGCTTAAAAATGTGCTCAACACCATGCTAGACACCCTAGAGCGCAAAGTGGGGGCAATATGAACACCATCAACGCCGTTTTTGAAGCCTACAAAAATTTGACTTCACAGCCAAAATCCCAGAGGCTAAGGGCGCTGTGGAAATCACGACGAATATGCTAGGCCAAGACATCCGCGAGATGCTGAGTGCCTCTTTTGCTTTTGCTAAAGAATTATCCTCCCAAAGTGCCGTCTTAAGAGAATCCATGCAAGCTCTCTCGCAAAGCAGTGTAGAGCAATCCAACTCCCTAGAGGGAACAGCCAAACAAATTGCCCAAATCACTGCTTTTATGAAAAACACCAGCACCCAAACCACAGAGATCACCAAGCAGGCCCAAGAGATCAAAAACATCATTGGCATCATCAAAGACATCGCTAACCAAACCAATCTTTTGGCTTTAAATGCCGCCATTGAAGCCGCCAGAGCGGGCGAGCACGGACGGGGCTTTGCTGTGGTGGCCGATGAAGTGCGCAAATTAGCCGAGAGGACGGGAAAATCTTTAGGTGAGATCGAAGCCAATGCCAATTCGTTGATCCAAAGCATCGATGAGATTGTGGCTAATGTCCAAGAACAGACTAGTGGGATTGAGGCGGTCAATAAGACGGTCGAACAACTAGAAGTCGTGGTGCAAAAAAACGCTAAGATTGCCCAAGACACCGATCAGATCACCCAAAAAGTCAATGACATCGCTAAGGAAATTTTTGATGATGTCAACAAGAAGAAGTTTTAGGGCAGGAATAGGGCGACTTGAATTAGCACTTAAGAACTTGCACCCTAGTCTTTAGTCTGTTAGTCTGTGGTTTTATTTGCCTCTATATATCTTAGTGTCTTGTGCGCGGGAGAACCTAGTCTTCATTTGTTTGAGTTTGCTTAAACAGGCATGTTTAAGCGAAGTGCCTGTGTGCCTAAAGCCCGTGTGATCATGATAAACATACGGACACTCTATAGCGTTTTGCAAAAACTCTAAAATCTTGGCAAAGCTCAAATCTTGGTGAAATCTAGGCTTGCCATTATAAGTGTTTAAAGGGTGGGCATAGAGCATGTCTAAATAGGCGTTGTCATGGGTGTCTAAATAGCGGATAAAATCCAGAGCTTCTTTAAAGTCTTTAAAATCGTGGACATTGACAAAGCTTTTGGGGTTGAAATCCTTAGCCACTTTGGGGTTGCCCCAATAAATCGGGATGGTGTGGGCAAAGTAGGCATCGACTATTTTTTCTGTGGTGTAACCCAAACCTAAAGAGTTTTCAAAACACAGATTAAACTTATACCCACTGATGAACTCGTGCTTGTTTTGCACCAAAGACCCAATCGTGTTAAACACCCCCCCCCGCAACCGGCTTATAAGCGTTGAGCTCTTTGTAAAGCGTTTCTTGCAGGGGCGTTGGGGTTAGAGGCGACAAAGCTGGCAAATCCTCGTTTAAGGGGGTCGCTCTGCTCTCTAGCAAGGCTGTCTATTTGGGGGTGCGTGGTGTTGAAGGTGGGGTTGGTGGTTAATTGAGAAAACCAATGCAGGGCTTGGTAATAAAGGGGTAGGCGCAAATAGCGATCGCCAAATTCTAAGTCGTCAAAACCCATGCCAAAATCGTAGACATTAAAATCGATGCGTTCGTTCTCGCCTGTGTAGCCTATACGCTTTTGGGGGAAGTCCAAAATGGGGGAATTTAACATGCCAGCCAATCTAAGAGAACTGCCAAAGACCACAGCGCAAGGGTCTTTAGGGTTGGTGGATAGAGTGGTGTCGTGTTGTGTGGCCAAAATGCCGTAAAAGAGCCACGCTTGAAAATGTGCTAGGTTTTCCAAAGCATTTTTACTAGTCCAAAAAGCAACCCCGATGGTGAGAGGCTTTTTAGTGGGTGGGGGTGGGGGCAAGTGGCTAGACTCAATGAAGGCATCTAAAAGTGGGGCAAACATGGCAAACCTTAGCATTTTTGAGAGTATAGCATGGAGTTTTTAGGGGTTTTTGTTATAATGGGGGCTATTTAGCCAAAGGATTTGTATGCGAGTTTTCATCAACGGGCAGATAAAAGAGTTTGACAAGCCTATAAACATCGACACCGCCATTCAAGAGCTGGGCATTGAAGCTCAGGTGTGTGCGGTGGCTCTAAACGAGTCGGTGGTGAAAAAAGAGAGGTGGCACAGCACCCCCCTGCAAGAAAACGACCGCCTAGAGTGTTTGCAGTTTATGGGGGGTGGTTGACACTGTCAAGCACCCTTAAGACTGATGTCAGCCTCCCTTAGGGTTGACATTGTCAACCCCCCATAAAAAGGTTAAAATAGCCCCCTTGGGCTTGAGTCCAGTCCAAAATCCAAAGAAAGTTGCCACGACTGAAAGCATCATTCCCCACAATCCTAGAAAATGCCCTATTCATTGCCGATGCCCACCACCAACAGGGCATGGCTGACTTGCCTGACTTTTTAGAACAGCTAAGGGCAAACCCACCTAGCCAACTTTTTTTAATGGGCGATCTTTTCCAAATTTTTGTGGGGAGCATTAAACACACCCACGCCCCCCATATTCTAGAACAGATCGAGAGTTTGAGTCGACAAACCCCCGTCTTTTACTTTGAAGGCAATCACGATTTGGGCTTAAGCGGTGTAGCCCAGCTCAAAAACACGACAATTTACCCTAGAAGTGCACAGCCGGTCATTTTTAGCCACAAGGATAAACTCTACGCCCTAGCGCATGGGGATTTGTTTTTGGGCTTTGGCTATGGCTTGTATATCCGCTTGCTTGCAAACCCTTTAAGCCTTAAAATCTTAGGGCTGTTGGCCCACATCAAGCCCCTTTACACCGCCATAAGCACCCCCATTTACGCCAAAAGGATTAGAACCTACCCCCAAAATGCCCTAGATTTCACCCATTTTGCCAAAGCGCGCCTAGAACGCTATGCAAAGCAAAGCCCACAGCCCTTAAGCGGTGTGATTGAAGGGCATTTTCACATTGGGCGCATTTATCAAGACTCAATGTATGTGTCTTTGCCCTCGTTTTACTGCACTAAAGAGGTTACAAAATTAAGCGAGGGGAGTTTAGTGGTTTGCCCCGCCTTGAGCTGATCTGCGCTAAACTAAGAGAAAATAGGCTAAAATCTAACTCCCTTTAAATTTTGTAAAATAGGGATGCGCTTGACAGAACAAAATTTAAACACCGCTCTAAATTTAGGCGAAATTGAGCTAGTGGATTTTAGAATCTTCGGCTTACAAGGAGACCAGCCCTATGAGGGCATTTACGGGATCAATGTATCCAAGGTGCAAGAGATCATCATGATGCCTGAGATCTTTGAGTGTCCCACAAATTTGGATTATATTTTGGGCGTTTTTGATCTGCGCTCTACGATCATCCCCTTAATCGATTTGTCGAAATGGCTAGGCATCGTTGAAGATGAAAGCCGTGTGTCTGAAAAAGTTGTGGTCATCACCGAGTTTAGTGGTGTGAAAATGGGCTTTGTGGTGCACGCGGCTAAACGCATTCGCCGTATCGACTGGGGCGATGTTGAGCCCGCCGCTTTCAGCAGCCACAGCACCCCAAGCAAGGACAAAGTGACCGGCACGACCAAGATCGATGGCGATAAGATGATGTTGATTTTAGATTTGGAGAGCATTTTAAACGACCTAGAATTGCATGCCTACAAAGCCCCCAAACCACCCAAAGAAAAGCACCAGATCAAGCAGTTTGACGGGATTGCCATGTTTGTAGACGACAGCAAGTCCGCCCGCATGATCATTAAGCGCACTTTGTTAAAAATGGGCTTTAAAGTCGTGGAGGCAGTGGATGGCAAGGATGGGTTGGCGAAGTTGGAGATGCTCTACGAGCAGTACCAAGACAAGTTGGGTCAAAATTTGCGCTTGATTGTGTCGGATGTGGAGATGCCTAAAATGGACGGCTACCATTTTTTCTCTAAAATCCAAGAGGACCCGAGGTTTTGCCAAATCCCCGTGCTCTTCAACTCCTCAATCTGCGATGACTACAGCGCACAAAAAGCGCTGGATTTGGGGGTGAAGGGATATTTGGTGAAGTTTGATCCCGATCGTTTCATAGATGAGATTGCTAAGATTTTAGGGTAATCTTTTTAAGTTATAATAAAAGAATTTAAAAGAGAGGTGTTTTATGGATGATATGAAAGAGATCATGGAGGACTTTTTAGTCGAAGCCTTTGAGATGAACGAACAGCTCGATCAGGATTTAGTGGAGCTGGAGCACAACCCAGAGGATTTGGACTTATTGAATCGCATTTTTAGGGTCGCCCACACCATCAAGGGCTCAAGCTCTTTTCTCAATCTAGACACCCTCACCCATTTGACCCACAACATGGAAGATGTCTTAAACCGGGCGCGCAAAAATGAGCTGAAGATCACCCCCGATGTGATGGACATCGTGTTGCGTTCGGTGGATATGATGAAGACCTTATTGGTCAATATCCGCAACACGGGCACAGATGCCAATGCGGGTTTAGACATTGATGGGATCACCAAAGAATTGCAAGCCCTTGTGCAAGACCCCAAGCAGGACACCTCTGCTCCCACAGAGCAAGCCCCACAAGGGCAAGAGCAACCCACAGCAGAGCACCCCAAAGAAGAGGCTAAGGTGGAGAGCAAAGTCCAAGAGGCAGGTCATGAAAACGAACCCGATTATGCTAATATGAGCCCGCAAGAGGTGGAACAAGAGATCGAGCGGCTGTTAAAATTACGCCAAGAGGCAGACAAAGCCCGCCGTGCAGAGAAAAGGAAGGAAGAGGCACAAAGCACCCCCGCACAAAACGCACACCCCCAAAGCGCGCCTGCCCCAAAAGCCCCAAGCGCCCCTGCACCTAAACCCGCACCAGCAAAACCTACCCAAGTGGGCGCAAAGCCGGGAGGTTCTAAAAAAGAGGGTGAAAAGTCGGTGGCGATCGGGGTCGAACAGACCGTGCGTGTGGATGTGGGGCGGCTGGATCACTTGATGAATCTCATCGGAGAGTTGGTGCTGGGCAAAAACCGCTTGATCCGCATTTATAGCGATGTGGAGGAGCGCTACGATGGAGAGAAATTCCTAGAGGAGCTCAACCAGGTGGTTTCTTCTATTTCGGCAGTCACGACAGATTTACAACTAGCCGTGATGAAAACACGGATGCAGCCCATCGGCAAGGTCTTCAATAAATTCCCCCGCATGGTACGCGATTTGAGCCGGGAGCTGGGTAAGAGCATCGATTTAGTCATTGACGGGGAGGAAACCGAGCTAGACAAGTCCATTGTAGAGGAGATCGGCGATCCGCTGATCCACATCATCCGCAACTCTTGCGACCATGGGATTGAAAAGCCAGAAGATCGTAAAGCGCTGGGCAAACCCGAAACGGGCACCGTGGAGCTCAGTGCCTACAATGAGGGCAACCACATTGTGATCAAGATCAGCGATGATGGGGTGGGGCTGGATCCGGAAAAACTCAAAGCAAAAGCGATCGAAAAAGGCGTGATCACCGAGAGAGAAGCCGCCACCATGACAGACAAAGAAGCCTTGAATCTCATCTTTAAGCCCGGTTTCTCCACCGCCAAAACCTTGAGCAATGTGTCGGGTCGGGGTGTGGGCATGGATGTGGTGAAAACGAACATTGAAAAACTCAATGGGATCATTGAGCTCGAATCCGAAGTGGGTGTGCGCACCACACAAAAACTCAAAATCCCCCTCACTTTGGCGATCATCCAAGCCTTGTTGGTGGGCGTGCAAGAGGAATACTACGCCATCCCCCTCTCTTCTGTGCTTGAAACGGTGCGCATCAGCCAAGATGAGATTTACAGCGTAGATGGCAAGAGCGTGTTACGCCTGCGCGATGAGGTGTTGTCTTTAGTGCGTTTGGCAGATATTTTTAAAGTGGATGCCATTTTAGAAACCTCTAGAGAGGTGTATGTGGTCATCATCGGGTTAGCCGATCAAAAAATCGGACTGATCGTGGATTATCTCATCGGGCAAGAGGAGGTGGTGATCAAATCTTTAGGCTACTACCTCAAAAGCACGAAGGGCATCGCGGGGGCGACGGTGCGTGGGGATGGCAAGATCACCTTGATCGTGGATGTGGGTACGATGATGGAGATGGCAAAAAATGTCAAGGTCAATGTCAATAGCTTGATCAATGAGGCGCAAAACTCGAATGCCAAAAACAACCCCAGCGACTATATTGTGCTCGCCATTGACGACAGCAGCACGGATCGGGCAATGATGCGTAAATCCTTAAAACCTTTAGGTGTAACGGTGCTTGAGGCGACAAACGGCATCGAAGGGCTCGAGATGGTGAAAAACGCCGATAAAATACCCGATGCTGTGCTGGTGGACATTGAAATGCCTAAAATGGATGGTTACGCCTTTGCGGCAGAGGTGCGTAAATACAACAAGTTTAAAAATTTGCCCTTGATCGCCGTAACTTCAAGGGTTACCAAGACCGATCGCATTAGAGGCGTGGAGAGCGGGATGACTGAGTACATCACCAAGCCCTACAGCCCCGAATATTTGGCAAATGTGGTGAAACGCAGCATTAAATTAGAAGACTAAAGGAGCGACCCATGCAACGAGATGCGATGGCATTAAAAGAGCTGTTTGAAAAGCAGAAAAAAGGCGATAAAGATGAAAAGCCCGAAGATAATGAAGAGATTTTACAGTTCATTGGGTTCATCATCGGCAATGAGGAGTATGCGATCCCCATCCTCAATATTTTAGAAATCGTCAAGCCCATCGGCTACACCCGTGTCCCCGAAACCCCTAATTATGTCTTGGGCGTGTTTAACTTAAGGGGCAATGTTTTCCCCTTAATTAGTCTGCGCTTGAAATTTGGCTTGCCCGCTGAGAAACTCAATAAAGACATGCGTTACTTGGTCGTGCGCCACAACGACCAAATTGCCGGCTTTTTCATCGACCGCTTGACAGAGGCGATTCGCATCAAACAATCCGACATTGACCCTGTGCCTGAAACCCTCTTGGAAAACAACCAGCTGATTTTTGGCATCGGCAAGAGGGAGGACAAGTTGGTTTCCATCCTTAAAGTGGAAGAGATCCTTAAAAAAGACTTCTAGGTGCATGTATGCAAGAAAGGGATGTGATGTTTTCTAAATTGGGGATTGGCACTAAGATTATTGTCGGTGTGTGTATAGTGGTTGTGCTGGGGATTATCATCCTAGGGGTGGTGATCAGCAAGCAGGTGAGGACTGTTACACGCAACACCACCATCGAGAACATGCAAAGAAATATCAATGAGAACGCTGCCCGCTTACAAAGGGTGATGAATCGCATGTTTGCAGCCATGAGTGTTTTAGGCGAGAATCTCACCTCCATTGATTTAGCCCACAATGAAAGTGAAAAACAGCGGTTGATCCAAAGGTTTTTAAACGACAATACGCGTGTTCGGCTGATCAGCGTATCCGCTGTGGGCGATCCTAACGGCTCTTACATCGTGCGCAGGGTGGGTGGTAGCCTAGAAACTCTCGTTAAAAAAGATTTTTACAACCCCCAGATCACCCACCAAGTGTTGCAAGATGGCAAGATTCTCAAAACAAAACCCTATTTTAAAGACATCGGTGGACAAAAAGTTTTTGGTTTTGAATTAGCGGTGCCCCTCAACAAAAATGAGAGTGGTAAAACTAAAATAGTGGGGGTGATGATCGCTTTTATCGACATCGATAGTTTTGCCGACATTACCATGCGCAGTAAAAATGACACTTTTGTGATGCAGCAAAACGGATATTTGTTGCTCACATACGACAAAAATATTCAAGGCAAACTCTTGAGTGAAGTCAATCCCGATCCTACAGCAGCACGCCTAGTGGCGATGGTGCATGAAAACAGTTCTGGGGCTATGGATTACCACGCGATCAGCACCAATAAAGACAGTTTCTTGGTTGTCAAATCCTTTGACATATTTAATAAAATCGGTCCTGAGGATTTTAAGTTTAATTGGGCGATTGCGCGGTTTGCGAGCAAAAGCGAAGTCTTTGCAGCAGCCCGTTACTTGCAAAAATTGATTTTCATCATGGGGTTGGTGGTGGTGGTGTTGGTGGCCACCGTCTACATCCTTGTGCGCTCTTTGGTGGGTAACCGCATTGAAGTGGTTTCCAACACCCTGCGCAGTTTCTTTAGATTGCTCAACGATCCTAAAAACAACCAAGATGTGCACATTGTCGAGCCTAAAATGCTCGATGAGATCGGGCATATGCAGCTCTCCATCAACGAGAACATTTTAAAAATACACGAAAACACCAAGACGGACAGCGCCACCATTGAAAACATGCTGGGCGTGGTGCGCCACATTAAGGAGGGCGACTTCACGCAAAGGATCACCGCTACGCCCAATAATCCCGATCTCTTGCAACTCAGAGAACTCTTTAACGATGTCGTGGCGTATTTGCAAGAACATATAGGTTCTTACATGCAAACCATCAACGAGGCCTTTCAACGCTACCGCGCCTTAGATTTCACAAAGGGCATCCCAAACCCTTCTGGAGATGTCGAAAAGTCCATCGATGCTTTGGGGGCTGAGATCACTAAAATGCTGCGCACTTCGCTCGATTTTGCCAGCGCACTCACAAAAGAATCGCAAGGTTTAAAAGCTTGTGTCGATCAGCTCACAAACAGCGCAAACCAGCAAAATAAAAGCTTGCTCCAAACTTCTAAATCGATCGAATCTATCACAGAGAGCATCGCCAGCATTAGCCAAAAAAGCGAAGAGATGATCGCCCAAGGGCAGGACATTAGAAACATTGTAGAGATCATCAAGGACATCGCCGACCAAACCAATTTACTTGCGCTCAATGCCGCCATTGAGGCCGCTAGAGCGGGCCAACACGGGCGGGGCTTTGCTGTGGTCGCCGATGAAGTGCGCAAGTTGGCTGAACGCACCCAAAAATCTTTGGGTGAGATTGAGGCAAATATCAATGTTTTAGTCCAAAGCATTGTTGACACTGCCGAGTCCATTAAGGCACAGAGTCAAAGCGTGGAGGGGATCAACGCCTCTTTGCAAGTTTTTAAAGAGGACACACAAAACAATCTCAGTGCCGCCAGCACTTCTCTAGAGGTGGGCAACAACATCGATCGCATTTCCAAGGATATTTTAGAAGACGCGAACAAGAAGAAATTTTAATGCAGATTCTTAAAAAGGTCTTGTGGGTTTTATTCATCTTGCCTGTGGTTTTGGGCGGGGTTTTTGGGTGCGGGTATGTGTTTTATTTGTGGGAAGAGGCGGACACCGACCTTAAAAAAGTGGTGGATTATAAACCCGATCTCACCACACAGATTTTAGACACAAAGGGGCGGCTGATCGCCAACATTTATGACAAAGAGTTCCGCATTTATGCCCACTTTAATGAAATCCCCCCACGCATGGTGGAGGCATTGCTGGCGGTCGAAGACACCTTGTTTTTCGAACACAATGGTGTGAATTTAGACGCGATCATGCGTGCGTTTATCAAAAATTTACGCAACCAAAAATACGCTGAGGGCGGGAGCACCTTAACCCAGCAGCTCGTCAAAAACATGCTCTTAACAAGGGCAAAGACCCTGGATCGCAAACTTAAGGAAATGGTGCTCGCTTTGAAGTTGGAGCGGATGCTCACCAAAGAGCAAATCCTTGAGCGCTACTTTAACCAAACCTTTTTTGGGCATGGCTTCTATGGAATCAAAACCGCGGCGTTGGGTTACTTTAAAAAGCCCCTAGCTCTTTTGAGCCTCAAAGAAATCGCCATGCTCGTGTCCTTGCCCAGAGCCCCGTCCTTTTATGACCCCACAAGACGGCTTGAGTTCTCGCTAGCACGGGCCAATAGCATCATCAAACGCATGTATGATTTAGGCTGGATTGGGGATAGAGAAATGGATGCAGCTTTAAACGAAGTGCCGCAAGTCTACCACACCACCACCACCCAAAATGTCGCCCCCTATGTGGCAGATGAAGTGGTGCGGACTTTGGGCTTTCTACCCGACCTTAAAACCGGGGGCTACACGATAAAATTGTATGTGGATTTAGACTACCAAAAATTCGCCCGCGATTCTTTGAGGCTGGGCTATCAAAACATGCTCAAGCAGTTGCGTGAAAATGAGGACAGCACACTCAATGGGGCGATGGTGGTTACAGACACCAAGAGCGGGCACATCTTAGCTCTTGTGGGGGGGGTGGATCACAACAGGAGTTCTTTTAACAGAGCCACCCAAGCCAAGCGCCAACTAGGCAGTGCCGTAAAACCCTTTATTTACCAAATCGCCTTTGACAACGGACTCTCTAGCGCGTCTTTGATCCCGGATGTGGCGCGCAGCTTCAATAACCGCAATGGCGCGACTCCCAAGCAACGCCATTGGCAGCCCAGAAACTACAACCGCAAGGTCAACGGCCTCGTAACCCTAAAAAGCGCCCTCACCCACTCGCTCAACCTTGCCACCATCAACCTCGTGGACTATGTGGGCTTTGACACCATTTATCGGGATCTTAGCTCTTTTGGCTTTGAGGACTTGCCTAAAAACATGTCCATTGCCCTGGGCAGTTTCAGCATTTCGCCCCTAGAGGCGAGCATGCAATACTCGCTCTTTTCTAACTATGGCAACATTGTAGAGCCGACTTTAATCGAGAGCATCACCGACTCAAGAGGGCATGAAAAACCCTTGAAGCTCATCACGCCCAAAAGCGTTCTGAGCCCCTCTAAGGCCTTTTTAACCCTAGCGGTGTTGCAAAATGTCGTGGAGAAGGGCACGGGGCGCAAGGCACAGGTGCCGGGGCTAGAGGTTGCGGGCAAAACGGGGACTTCTAACAACGATGTGGATGCGTGGTTTTGTGGCTTTAGCCCGAGTTTACAGACGATCGTGTGGTTTGGCCGAGATGACAACACGGGCATAGGCAGAGCGATGACGGGGGGGATGGTGGCCGCCCCCGTCTTTGGCGACTTCATGAAAAAAGTCCTTAAATTTGACCCGAACTTAAAACGCCGCTTTGAAATCCCCGAGGGCGTGATCGCCCAGCGCATCAATGGCGAAACCTTCTACACCATCAAGGGCACGGCACTTCCTAGCCAAAGCCAGGGCAACACACCGCTTTTATTCTAAGAATCGGTGGACTTGACAAAGCCCTTAAAATAGTGTATTATTACACTTTTTGCAAATGACCCGTTAGCTCAGCAGGTAGAGCAATTCCCTTTTAAGGAATGGGCCGCTGGTTCGAATCCAGCACGGGTCACCAGGCTCCTTCATCTAGTGGTTAGGATACCACCCTTTCACGGTGGTTACAGGGGTTCAAATCCCCTAGGAGTCACCACAAGGTCGCTTAGCTCAGTTGGTAGAGCGCCACCCTTACAAGGTGGATGTCATAAGTTCGAGTCTTATAGCGACCACCACGGAGCGGTAGTTCAGTTGGTTAGAATACCTGCCTGTCACGCAGGGGGTCGCGGGTTCAAGTCCCGTCCGTTCCGCCACTTCAATTAAACCCCAAACTTTAGTAGACCCCTTCATCTAGTGGCCAAGGATACCACTCTTTCAAGGTGGAAACGGAAGTTCAAATCTTTCAGGGGTCGCCACACTTTGCTGGTCTTTAAACCACCTACCACTCGCGCCCTAAGGCCCCTAGCTTTAGCTAGACGGATAGTTGGCTAGCATTAGCAGGATATGCTAATATCCAAGGCGCAATCAAGGGGTTGACCCCTTGGGGTTGGGGCATCAACCTTTGGAAGTAGGGAACATAAGACTCCAAACGGAGTTTATCCCGCCTGAAGCCACGATCTGTGCTAAAGTGAGAGTCCCCTAATTTTAGTTGTGCGAGAGTATGTCAACAAACTCCACCAACCCCATCAATCCTTGCGCTCTTCAAGCCCTTAGCTTTCTTGATCGCTTATGGCAAGGAGTAGGGTTATTGAACCACTACAACAAGAGCTAGCAACAACAAGACAAAATCTATAAAAACTATACATACAGGTTTTTATAGGTTTGTTTTTGCCACAAAAGCTTTAAATTTTGCAAAAATAGATGTTGCTCTTAGTGGGCTAGATTCCTGCCACATTAACGCTTAAAGCTACAAATTTTGCTTGTCTCCCCAAAACCAAGGAGCAAAAGCGGGGCTTTTGATGAGAGCGGACATGGTTAAAGCAAGAAGTAAAAATCCCAGCCTTGTAGAATTTTATAAGGTCGATGGGCTTTGATCGGTCTGTAAGAACGACTCGAGCTTGAGCGCGCTGCGGACTAAAGTTAGCCTTAGTGTGGGGGGCGCAAGGTTTAAGTGAGGATCACCAAGGGCACTCTAAGAACAAATCAAAGCCTGCCTTGTTGCGTAATTCTCTTTTGAAGTCTAAGTTAATCATCACTTCCTTGCTGTTGGCAAAGGTGTCGATGAGTTGCTTTCTAATCACAATCCTACAGCCCTGTGTATCGAACTCGTAGGGGATTTTATCGATGGCGATTTCAAAGCGGGAGGGGGTTTTTTGTTGCAAAGCGTAGCGTTGATAAGGGGCGTTAATGTTGTGGTCTTTTTGCTTAGTTTGGGTGTACTCGTAGGTCTTGATGCGCCCTTCAATGTTGGTGATTTGGGTGGAGGAGTTGTTGAGTCTAAAGGTTTGGGTTTGTCTTTTGGTCAAAAAGACCTCGCCTTGCATGAACTTTTGGAGTTTATAGGAAAAAATGTCTAAATACAGCTTGCCATGCGATTCTTCAATGCCGACTTCCCGCCCACTCAAGGGGTAGTAGTTTTCTTGCGAGAACACCACTTTTTTAGATCCGCTTGTCTTTAATTTGACAATTTGCGTGGTTTTGGTTTGGGTTTGGGTGGGTGCGCTTGCCCTTGAAGTTTGTAAGTGGTTGTGGTTGACCGTGTTTGTGATGTCTTCTTTGTAGTTGAAGTTGTAGTTGATGGGGGCACCGCCATTTGGGGGTTGCCCGCACCCCACAAACGCCCCCAAGCAACACGCTAAAAACAAGCCCCCCCTTTGCGCCCAAATCCGCTCCATAAAAACCCTTTTTACAGCGCTAAACCCCTACACCAGGGATACAAGCGTTCTTTAAGTCAAATGCTACTAATATCGCCCCATCTGGTGGGTTTTTAACCCCAAAGCAAACGAATATCCATTTTATCATAATTTGGATTGTAAAAAGGCGGGCTAGAAGCGATGAAAGGTTTACAAATCTGTTGACACTTGTAACAAGAGCAAGGGGGGCGTGGTGCTTAAGATTGCCATTTTAGGCATGCCTAATGTCGGCAAAAGCTCTTTGTTTAATTGTTTTTTAAAAAGCCGCAGTGCGATCACCTCCAACATTGCCGGAACCACTAGGGACATTAAAAAACAAACCTTTTTGCTCGCCGGGCATGGCGTTGAGCTGTGGGACACGGGGGGCTTTGACCCCGCCCACATTTTTGGGGACAAAATCGCGTCTTTGAACATGGAGGCAGTGCAAAGCTGTGATTTGGTGTTGTATGTCGTGGATGGCAAAGTCCCCCCCCAAGATGCCGACAAACAGCACATTTTGGGTGTCCAAAAGCAAAATTGCCCCTGCTTTTTGTTGATCAACAAGGTGGACAACGACACAGAAGCTTTGAGTGCCTATGAGTTTGCTAGTTTGGGCGTGCAAGACATGTTCTTTGTGTCGGCTAGCCACAATCGGGGATTAGACAAACTCACACAAGCCATTTTAAGGCATTTCAAGCTCAAGCCCCTCCAAGCCCCCCAAGTGCAAGAAACCCCTGAGAGAATCCAAGTGGGCATCATCGGGCGTGTTAATGTCGGCAAAAGCTCCATTTTAAACGCTTTGGTGGCTAAGGAACGCGCGCTTGTGTCTAGCGTGGCGGGCACGACCGTGGACCCCGTGGATGAAACCATAGCGCACAATGGGCAAGAAATTTGCTTTGTGGATACCGCCGGGTTGCGCCAAAGGGGCAAGATCGAAGGGTTAGAGAAGTTTGCGCTCGATCGCACCCGTAAAGTGCTAGAAAATGCCCACATTGCGCTCTTGATCCTAGATGCGAGCACACCCTTTGTGGATTTGGATGAAAAAATCGCGTCTTTGGCTGATGAGTTTCGTCTAGGTGTCGTGGTGGTGTTGAATAAATGGGACATACGGCATGCCAGCTTTGAGAACATTTTACAGACCTTCAAACACAAGTTTAAATTCTTGCAACACGCCCCCATCATCACGGCCAGTGCCGTTTCTAAACGCCACATTTTGCAAATCAAGGATAAAATTTTAGAAGTGCACCGCTACTTCACCATGCGTATCAGCACCAGCACCCTAAATAAGGTGATTGGTGAAGCGACCCAAAGACACCCCCTACCCAGCGATCACGGCAAGATTGTACGCATTTACTACAGCACACAATTTGCGTCTTGTCCGCCCCAAATCGCTTTGGTGATGAACCGCCCCAAAGCCTTGCATTTTAGCTACAAACGCTACTTAACCAACACCCTGCGGGCAAAATTTGGCTTTTTAGGCACGCCCATTATCTTGCTCGCTAAGGGCAAAGAAGACTCCATTAACCCATGAACACCAGCTATTTCACTGACTTTATCCAAGCCAAAGACATTTGCCAAGCCCGCATTTTTTACGCCCTAAAGTGTAGCCCCAAAGAAGGGCGGATTTTGCAACATTTGGCCACGCAATATTTAAAGGGGCAATGCGACATAGAAGTCGCCGACTTGCTCGAGACTTTATTTAAGGCAAAAGAAGACAAAGCCCTGCCCTATTTGTACCACATTAAAAATC
Organism: Helicobacter sp. NHP19-003; assembly: GCF_019703305.1. Taxonomy (NCBI): domain Bacteria; kingdom Pseudomonadati; phylum Campylobacterota; class Epsilonproteobacteria; order Campylobacterales; family Helicobacteraceae; genus Helicobacter; species Helicobacter gastrocanis. The sequence continues at coordinate 546,208 of NZ_AP024814.1, forward strand.
TCTTAGATTTGGAGTGGGTGGTGCAAGAAAAGCGCGCCAGACGGCAAGAGATTTTGCTTTTAGAGTTGTTTGACAGCTCCATTGCCCTAAGCCCTAACTTCTTTAAGCTTGCCGAAAACGGGCACAACAAGCACCCCTTTTTAGAGATCACGCCCTACAGCGACCATTTAGACTACTTCAACGATTGGTTTTTAAAAATTGAGATTTTGCAAAAAATCCAAAAAGTGGGCTTAAGGGGGCGCTCCAAACTCCAAGAGGATTTGCGCCTTTTGGAGCATAAAATCCACGCCCGCACCAAAGCCACGCAAAACCCCCTAGCCGTGCAAAAATTCTTAAACAAGCACCATTTAAGCCCCAAAGCGACCTTGCTTTTCTTTGCTTTGCTGAAAGACGCGTACAACAGCCGAGACTTTATCAAAGAGGACGACTCGCTAAGCCAGCACCAAAATTTATTGCAACTTCTAAGCGCCCATGGGGGCGACCTTGAAGAGAGTTCTTTTTTATTAAGCCCCGCAAGCCCCCTGATTAAAAAAAAGATTATGGACTATGAAGAGCTTTTAGACCCCTTTGAAAACGGGCTAGTGCGGCAATTCTTTTTACACGACATGGTGCTCGAGGCGATCACCACGCCCACGCCCCCACGCACGAACGCCACTTTAAAGCATATCCTTAAAGACAGCGACATTTTTGAAGCTCTTGAGCCTAAAGAGGGCTTAGAGGCGGTGGTTTTAAGCCAAAAGACCAAAGAAACCCTAGAGATTTTGCTCAAACAAATGGACCCTAAAATGCAACAACGGCTAAGAGATTGGGGGCTTGAGAAAAAGAACCACAAGGACATTGATGCCAAGATCATCTTTTATGGACCACCGGGCACGGGCAAGACCATGAGCGCGCTAGCCCTTGCCAAGAGCCTGAAAAAGGAAGTCTTGGGCTTTGATTGCTCCAAGATTTTATCCATGTATGTGGGCGAGTCGGAGAAAAATGTGCGTAAAATCTTTGACGATTACCAAAAAATCGCCAAACAATGCAAGAACCCCCCCATTTTATTTTTAGACGAAGCCGACCAATTCTTAAGCACCCGCACGACCGCCAGCAGTGGGGCGGACAAAATGCACAACCAAATGCAAAATATCTTTTTGCACCAAATTGAAAAGTTTGAAGGCGTGTTGATTGCGACCACGAATTTATTAGAAACCCTAGATGCCGCCTTCTCCCGCCGTTTCAATCATAAGATAGAGTTTAGACTCCCCACTTTCGAGCAAAGGGTGCAATTATGGGAGAAGTATTTACCCAAAAACGCCCCCTACGCCCCCCCAGAGGACGCTAAGAGTCTTGCCAAACAACTTGCCAAGCACGCCCTAAGTGGGGGGCAAATCGCTTTGGTGGTGAAAAACACCGCCTATAAAGTCGCCACCTACAAAGACCCCCTTTTTAGGCTAGAGGACTTTGCCAGCGAAATCGCTAAAGAGAAACAAGGGAGCTTTGGCACGGCCAAAAATATCGGCTTTGGAGTGGGGCTGTGATTGAGAGTTTAGAGATATTAGGCGGGCTTGTCTTTGCGAAGGCCAAGCTAGACTTTAGCCCCCGTTTGAATGTGATCAGTGGGGCGAGTGGGAGCGGTAAAAGCGTGCTCGTGGGGACGATTTTAGCCAGCGTGGGGCTTAGACCCCTACAAGCCAAAAGCGTAAAAGCTAAGTGGCAATTAGGCAAAATCCACGCCACAAAGGACAAAAAGAGCCTTTACACTTTAAACGGCAAGCCCATGACAAAAAAGAGCTTGCAAGAGAGTTTTGCCCCCCTCATCTTGCACATCTCCAGCTATAAACAAGCCCAAGAATTGCAACCGCATTTTCTTTTAAGCCTGCTTGATAGCTATGCCCCCCTAGAGTTGCTCGAGAGTTTTAAAACCGCCTTTGCACGCTTCCAGCAAGCCAAAGCCAAATTAGAAACCTTGCAAGCCCAGAGCACGCAATTAGACTTGCAAGCCGAAATGGCGCGTTTTGAGCTGTCTAAATTACAGGCTTTGGATTTGAGCGAGGGGGCGTATGAAAGGCTGTTAGAGCGTAAAAAAGCGCACCAAATGCAAGAAAAACAAGGCGTTGAAGTGAAAGCCGCCCTAGAGGCTCTAGAGCATGCCGCTAAAATCACCAAAGCCCTGCCCGAGCAAAAAGCCCTAGCCTTAAAGCAAGCCCTAGACGAAGCACAAGATTTTTTACTAGACCAAGAGCGTGCCCTAGAAGAGTTAGAAGCTCTAGACATTGAAGCCTTGCTCGATGAAATCAGCCGTCTAGGGGGTGTGGTGAAAAAATACGGGAGTTTAACGCAAGCCAGAGAAAGATTAGAGCAACTACAGGCAAGTTGCAAGGATTACAGCCAGCAAGCGGAGTTGTTGCAAGCAAGCCAACAAAATTGCACCAAATTAGAGCAAGAGAGTCTGCGTTTAGCCCTGCAAATTAAAGAGCAAAGGCAGGCGCATTTAGCGCAAATGCAAGCGGATTTACAAAGCTACACCCAAAGATTGCTTTTAAAGCCCCCCGTGTTAAAGTTGCAAGCCACGCCCTTAAGTGCCAGTGGCTTAGAGATCTTAGAGTTACAATTAGGCAGTGCCAAGAGTGCAAATATCAGTGCGGGTGAGTACAACCGCTTGCGTTTAAGCCTGCTGGCTCTAAAGGCAAGCAAAAGGGCACAAGGGGGGCAAACCATCTTTGTTGATGAGCTAGACACGAATTTAAGCGGACAAGAGAGCGCGTGCGTCGCCCAGATTTTAAAAGAGCTAAGTTGGCATTACCAAATCATCGCCATCTCGCACGCCCCCCACTTGCCCGCCCTAGCCGACAAACATTTTTTGGTCTATCCCCACCACAAAGAAACTTGCGTCAAACCCCTAAGCAAAGAAGAACAGACCTTAGAAATCGCCCGTATGGTGGATGCCAACTTAGGCAAGGAAGCCATCGCTTATGCCAAAATGAAGTTAAAGCCAAGGCCTTGATCTCTTACGCCCTTTTAAACGCCTTTGTTAAACTTCTAAAAGAGCAATCTAAAATCACCATCCGCCACGCCAAACAAACCCTAAGCCTAGACACCCCCAACTACCCCTTTAAAGCGTGCATGCAAAAGGGCACCAGCCACATTTACCTAGACCCCACGCCCTTAGAGCTGTCTAAAACCCCCTTTAACCTTGCCTTAGAACGCTATGCCAGCAATGCCAAAATCCTAGATTGCTTTTTGGAAAACGAAGACCGCATTTTAAAGATTGTCCTCGAGTGCGCCACCAGCTATAAAAAAGTCCAAAGTGTGTTGCATTTAGAATTTACGGGCAAGCACAGCAACGCCATTTTGCTAGATGGCCAAGGCTTAGTGCTCGAAGCCTTGCGTTTTGTGTCTTTAGAGCAAAGTGTCCGCCCCGCTCAAAAACGCCCCGCTAGCCCCCTAGAAAAGCCCCCTTTAAACGCTCCCCACAAGAGAGCCTAGACACCCCCGCACTGCTACAAGCCTTGCAAGAGCTACACGCCAGCACCACAAACAAGCAACTAGAAAACCAAAGGGCGAGCCTAAAAACCGCGTGGCTTAAGAAACAAGAGAGCCTACAAGCCATTTTAAAGGGTTTGTCTAGCCCCAAAGAGTTAGAAAATTTGAGCCACACCAAGCAACGCCAAGCATCTTTAATTTTGTGCCACTTGCACGAGCTAGAGCCTAAAAGCTTGTATCAAGGCGTGCTGTGTTTAGAAAACGAGCAAATCCCCCTCCCCAAAAACGCCAGAAGTCTCAGCGATGCGGCCAATAAACTTTTTAAAGAAGCCAAGAAATGCCAGCAAAGGGCTTTGCACATCGCCCTACAACAAGAGAATTTAGAGTCCAAAATCGCCTTTTTGCAAGCCAAAATCGCTCTGTTGCCCCAAAGCAATTTAGAGGATTTAAAAGTGCTCACACCCAGCAAACAGAGCAAACATAAAAAACCCAGCGTGTGGGAAAGCTTTGAGATTGAGGGGGTGCGTGTGGGGATTGGACGCAATGAAAACGAAAACCGCGCCTTGTTAAAATCGGGGCGCAGTGGCGACACTTGGGCGCATATCAAGGACAAGCCCAGCGCGCATATGTTGCTTTTCACCCACCCTAACCGCCCCTCAGCTAGCCTACTTCAAAAGGCGTGCCACTTGCTCGCCAAACTCGCCTACGCCAACGAGAGCCAGCAAGCCCTAAAAGTGGCGATCGACTACACACAAAAAAAGCATGTCAAATTCGCCCAAAAAGGGGGCAACAAAGCCTTCGTTACCTACACGCACTTTTCTAGTTTGGTGATCGCCCTTTAGGACACAAAGGGCATGATCAGAGTTTTAAACCCGTCCTTTTCAACCAAAAAGGGGTCGGTGCTTTGGTTTAAAGACAGCTCAAAAGTGGGGGTGTTGAGGGCGTTGATCGCATCGAGCAAATGGCGGGCATGCACTTGCAATTCAAAACCTTCTAAGGGGGTTTTGGCTTCTATGGAAGTGCTGGCAAAACTCGGACTTTCGTTTTCTAAGGATTCAAACTCTATGCGCTCAGGGTAGAAAATGATCTTGGTCGTAGGGCTGAGCGCGCTTGTGATTTGGATCGCCTCTTTGAAGTTTTGGGCTTCTAAATCAAAGGTGTGGGCGAATTGTTTGGGGAAAATCGCCTCATAGTTTGGGTATTTACCCCCAATGAGCTTAGAGTAAAGCAACATTTCCTCGTTTTTAAAGAAAAGCATGCTCGGGTCTTTGGGCTCATAAAACATGTCAAAGTCGTTTTCAAAAAGTTTGCTGATTTCAAGCATCGCGCGCTTTGGCAAAATATACTCAGTCATCAGGGCTTGCTCGGGGATATTGTCGGCATCCATTTGCACCAAAGACAAACGCCTTGTGTCTGTGGCGGCTAGCTCTAGGCGATCTTTGAGCACCATCAACACCCCCCCAAATTCGTATTTAGAGGCGTTTGTTTTGATCACATGCACTAATTTTTTAAAATGCTCGCCCAAAGTGGTGTCGCTAAAGTGCAAAAAGGGCAAGTTGTCGTGGCTAGGAAACGCCGGGAAGTCGTTGCGGTCAAACAAGGGGAGCTTGAATTTAGAGCGTTTAAAGCGCACATGCACAAAGTCGGCATCGGCTTCTAAAGACAAATCCCCATTTTCTAGCTTTGAGGCGATGTCTAAAAAGTGTTTGGCGTTGAAAGTCGCGCTCCCTTCTTGAACAATGTCTGCCTCTAGATGTAAGCAAAGTCCCATTTCTAAATCATTGGCTTCTAAACGCAATCCCCCATTTTTGGCTTCTAGGCAGACATGGGAGGCAATGTTGGCGAGGTCTTTGCGGTCGGTAAACGCCACTAAATGTTGCAATGCCCTTTCTAAACGGGTCTTGTCAATGGTGAGTTGCATCAAAATATCCTTTATCTGAAAGGGGGCTATTGTAGCATAGATCACTTTAGGGCTGTGCTAACTTCTGCGCTTGCAAAGCGTGGTCGCAATTCACCCGAAAAGAGTTTGTGATGGTGTTGATTCTGGCGGTTGAGGTGAATGCTTCGTGGCAATGCCTTAGCGTGCGTAGGCGGGCTTTAGGGTGCTTTAAAAAATGCTCTACGGAGCGCACAAAGTCAAAGTGAAACTCCATAGGGGCTAGCCGTTCGCTAGCTGTGCCCTCGCAATTTGAGCTGCAATATCCACTTTGGGCATTTAAAGTGCTAAATAAGCCTAAAAAGAGCCAAATGTAAAGTTTTTGCATATGTTGCCTTTCTTTTTTATTCTAATGCAAGTTTATGCACCAACAACCAACGGGTGATGGCGTATAAAACCCCTGCCTTGAAAAACTCCAGCCCTAAGAAAAGAGCACTCGTACCCGTGTCTAAAAAAAAGTAATTGGCGTAAAAGGCTAAATAACTGTCTTGCAAAATCGCATTTTTGGGGCTTAAAAAGATTTGTTGCAAGATTTGCGATGGCAAGGACAGCCCAAAGCTGATTCCTACAAAGAACACCAGCCCCGTGAGTTTGGGGAAGCGTTTAAACCGCCCAATGTTCAACAAGGCCAGCACCAAGAGCAATTTTAAATACAAGAGCAAACAAAAGAGCAAGAACAGCCCCAAAGCGTTTAAAACATAGGGCAAGCCCTCAGGACTTAGGTCGCTCAAGGACGGGGCTTTGGTGTGGCATAAATAAGAGAGGAACAGGGCCACAAAAAAGCCTAAAATGCTTAAAAGTACCCATGTCAAATTGATGGCAATCTTTGCCCACAAAATCGCGTCTATGCTTAAGGGCAGGCTAAAGGTGAAGTAGCCTTCAGTCCCAAAGAGCTTTTGTTGGGTGGAGCGCATGGCGGCGGCAAAAATCAACACAAGCAAAACCCCACTGCCTAAGAATAAAAAGAAGTTTGCTATCAAGAAAACCAAGACATTGCCTTCTTTTTGGCTCAAAAACACCCAGCAAAAGATCAAGAATACTTGCGTCCCCACTATGGGGGCGTAGTTCTCTAAAAAGTCGTGCTTAAAGATTTTAAACATGCATTAAATCCTTATACGCCTGCTCCACGCTGCCATGTCTATTTTTAAGCGTGGCGGTGTCTTCAAAGGCAACTAACCCCCCATTTTGCAAAAACAACGCCTTGTCTAGGCACTCCTGTATGTCGTGTACCAAATGTGTGGCGATTAAAATTGCGCTCTCTTGCTCCCTTTCGTGCATGATGAGGTCTAAAATCTCTTGCCGCCCGAGTGGGTCGATCCCCCCAAAAGGTTCATCGAACAAAAAAAGTTGCGCCCTGCGACTCAAGGTTAAAATGAGTTGCAAGCGTTCTTTTTGCCCCTTTGAGAGGGATTTAAGGGGTAGGTCTTGGGGGAGTTTAAAACTCTCTATCAGCTTGAGCGCCTTATCCTTGTCAAAGTCGCTGAAGAAGTCGGCGCATAAATGCAAGAGATTGTTGGCGGTGTGGCTAGGCGGATAAATGGGGTGGTCTGGGCAGTAGGCGGTGATTTTCTTGCTCTCTAGTCCGATGGGCAGCCCGTGTAAGCGCACCTCTCCCCCATGCTCTCTTAAAAGCCCAGCTAAAATCTTCAACAACGAGCTTTTGCCCGCCCCATTAGCCCCCAAAAGCCCTACAATCTGCCCGCTTTCAAGGCTGAAATTTATGCCATGCAGCACAACCTTAGAGCCATAGTGTTTACTCAAGTTCTCAACGACTAGCATTAGTAAGAAAACTTTGTAAAAAGTACAAAGGACGAATTGCCTATGGTGTTTCTCACTTTGGACGAGTAAGAGTAAACATAGCCCAACCCCGCATCTAAGATCATTTGCTTGGACTGCCACACCTTGTAATTTGTCATGAGTGAATACTCTTGATAATCCCCAAAGGCGACCATCGCGTCCATGCGCACCCGATTCGTCTTCAGCCCTCCAAAGATATAGCCCGTAACGGTGGCGTTGGCAAAGTAAATGGCGGGCACGCCCATCGCGTTAATGCCCCGTCCATAGAATTTTGTCTTGTCGTTGAATGACCAAAAGAAACCCTTTTTATTCGGGGCTGGCACACCATAAGCCCCCAGGCCAAAGTTTAAGATTTTATACATGAAAGTTTGATCCACCATCACCAAACCCGCCTCATCATTGCCCCTAACAGCGTCCGTGTTGCCATGTTGGTAAATGCCGTGTACAATGGTATAAGACTTGAAACCCTTGGGCAGTTGCGCAAAGTACTGGAACTTAAAGCCCACTTGGATCAAAGGCGTGTGTGTCATGGGTAAATGTGAATCTGCTAGAAAGAAGGGCTCAATTTTAAAGCCCTTATGTTCGTAGCCCGTGCCAAATGCCACAACTTCTCCGCCCACATATTTTTTCTTAGATACGGGGTCGTAGGACGCTAGGGCATTGATCCCGGTGGCAATGCGCGGGCCTTGTAGGTCATTGCCTTGATAGCCATTGTAGAGCATGGAGTCCATGAAAATGCCCCAATAGGTCCAATCGTAGCGGTGCATATACAAGCTCGCACCTTGAATATTGCCCTGTATCCAGTCAAAGTCCACAAAGTTGGTGTCAAAACGCCCCAGAGCAAATTTTAACCTTTTGGTGTCGTATTTGACATAAGCGTCCGAAATGTCGCCCATGCTCAAATACGGGAGCATGTTGCTCTTTACACTGCCTAAAACATTGCCTATGCTGACAATGGGTTCGAACTTCTTGTTTTTGCTCCACACATTCCATGCCCCTATTGCGCCGATCCCAAACGCCCAACCATTGTTGAAAGCAAAGTTTGTCCCCACACGGGCATCAAAGCCCACATACCCATGCCCCTTGTGCTCTAACCCTTGGCTGTAAATCATCCCTAAATACCCGAAGGGGTCGAGCCGTATCTCTGTCGTCAACAGGGGGGACATTAAAAAAGACAAACCCAAAAGATAACGCCGCATACACCATCCCAGCATAAAATGGTTCATTATACCTAAAAGTGGGGGTAAATGGGTTTTTTTGTATAATGGGGATTTTTAAAGGAAGTCTATGCGCCGTCTTTTCTCGACACTTGTTTGTTGTGCCCTGTCTTTACACGCCACCCCCACCCAAACCCTAAAAACTTGGCTCCAAGAGTCCTTAAACGCATCAAGCCAAGAACACCTAGAACACTTCCACACAAATAAGCTGGAGTTTACACCCTACACGCTGATAGGTGCGCTAGGGCAGATACACGCTAACCAGGGAGCTTGTGTGGGGGTGCTCTTTGACGGACAGCTCTTTAAGGGCTTTTGTGTGCGCGGGTTTAATGTCTTGCACTTATCCAAAGAGCAGGGGCATTTGCGCCTAGAGTTGGTGCAGAGCACCCCAGCCACGCCCACAACAGCCCCTAAAGAAACGGGCTACACCCTCACCTTTGCCCTAAACAAAGGCACTTTTTATTTAACCAGCCTAGCCCCCCTCAACGCCCCTAAGACTTACCACAGCACAACCCCCACCTACGCCATGGGGGCGATTAGCGGCACTCTTTTGGCCAAATTGAGTACGCCTAACACGCCCAATACACCCACAACCGCCCAAACGCCTAGCAAAAGCGTTGCTTTTACCCCACCAATCCAAACCACACAAATGGGCGATTACACGCTAAGCACTTCTTACAGCCCCAAAGAACAATGCATAGACATACAAAAATTTCAGCGCACAAGAGGGCGTTTTTGCATACAAGGGGCAGGGGTTGTAGACTTTAGCGCACACGCCCCCTATGTGGAGTTGCACCTAAAGCCTGCAAACACCTCTGAAATCACTTTAAACTTTAAGCGTTGCGGGGGAGATTTGGAGCTAAAACGCTACGCTCAAGGCGGACAGGTCTTTTACAACCAAAGCACCAACGACCCGCACAACACCTACCCCCTGTCCCTAAGCACCCTCACGCCCAAATTCCTAGAGCGTTTAAGGCTTAAATGATTTTCTCCCAAATGGTGCCATTTGGCGTGTCCATTAAAGCAATGCCATGCCCGCTTAAAGCTTGCCTGATCGCATCCGCCCTTGCAAAATCCTTTGCCTTTTTGGCTTCTTGACGCAGGGCGATTTGGGTGTTGATGTATTCTTTGAGCGCGGTGTCTACGCCTAGCTGAAAATACACCTTTGGGTCTTTGCCCCCTAGCCCTAGCAAACTTTCCACAAAGAGCAAATCTGCCAAAATCTCGCCAGCCCCGTGCTTTTTATCCACTTTATTAGTTGTGTTGTCTAGCTTCTCATTGCTTAAGTGTACATGCTCTTCAAGCACGCTTAACGCTTTAGAAATATTTAAATCATCTTGCATGCTCTCTAACATGGCGTGGGCGAAGGTGGGGTTGGCTGTGCTGGGAGCGGGGGCTAACTCCAACGCCCGTTTTTTTAAGCGGTAAAGCTTGTCTAGGCGTTTCTTTTGGCTGGCCAAATCATCGGAGCTAAAGTTTAAAATCGCGCTGTAATGCACGCCGAGCAAATAATTGCGCAAAACTTCGCCGTCATAAACCTTTAAAGCGTCCTTGATGTAAAAGCTATTGCCTAAACTCTTGCTCATCTTTTCGCCTGAAATGTTGACAAAGCCGTTGTGCACCCAAAATTGCGCCAACTCTTGGTTAAAAGCACAACGGGTTTGGCTCGCCTCGTTTTCATGATGTGGGAAAAATAAATCTGTCCCCCCCCCGTGTATGTCAATTTGATAGGGGGTGTCTGTGTAAGCCCCGCTCTCTCTTACCATCGCCGAACATTCAATGTGCCAGCCGGGGCGTCCCTTGCCTAAAACACTCGCATAGCCCAAATCCCCCTCCCCCTTATACGCCTTCCATAGGGCGAAGTCTTGGGGGTGCTTTTTCTCAGGGTTGTCTTCAATGCGACTCAAGCTCTCTAGCTCTAAAGAATGTCCGCTCAAAGAGCCATAGGCCTGATCTAGGCTCGTGTCTAAATAAACATCGCCATTAGGGGTTTGGTAGGCAAAGCCCTTTTGCATTAAATCCTGCACCAACTGCACAATCCCCCCCAAATGCACGCTAGCCCTTGGCTCTAGCTTAGGTCTTTGCACGCCCAAAGCCTGCATGTCTTGCAAATAGCCCTTGATAAAATACTCCGTGAGCGTGTGTATGTCCGTGTTCTTTTGCAAGGCCTTGGCGATGATTTTGTCGTCAATGTCGGTGAAGTTTTTCACCAAATGCACCCGATACCCGCTCAAAGTCAGCATTCTACTGAGTAAATCAAAAGTGATCGCACTTCTAGCATGTCCTAAATGCGAGTAGTCATAGACCGTGGGGCCACAAACATAAATCAGCACATCGGGGGCTTTTAGGGGCTTAAAGGGGCATTTTTGTTTGCGGTGGCTGTCAAATAAATAAATCATAAAAAACCTTTGGGCTAAAATAAGTGGTGTAAAAAAATCCACGCCTTTAAGTTTTGCAACACCCAAACAAACAGGGCTAAAACCACGGCCTCTAAAGCCAAGAGTAAACCTAAAAAGGCGCACTTAGAAAGCGAGATCATGCCTAAAAAACGCTTAAAACCAAAAGCCTTAAGGTAAAACCCACAGAGTAAGAACCCCGAGAGTGAGCTAGAGAGGGCCAATGCACTCGCTTTTAAATAGGGCATCAAGCTCAAAGAACACAGCACCCCAAAGATGAGCGAAACAATGGCGATTTTTGCTGCCTTGCCCTGTTCTTTGTGGGCGTATAACCACAGCGCAAAAATCTTAGCCACCCCAAAGGGGGCAAGCCCCACTAAATAAGCACAAAAGACCTTAGAACACTCCGCCACATCTTGCGCTCCAAATTGTCCCCTTTCAAACAACAAGGCGATGATCTCTTTAGACAAGAACATTCCCCCGAGCGTGCAAACCAAAAGCATGGTGCTTAAAAACTCAAAGGCTTGTTTTAAATGGGCTGTGGCCTTTTCATGGTCTTTATTCTTGATCGCCCTTGCGATTGTGGGGAAAAGGGCGGTAGAAGTGGCGATGGCAAACAAGGCTAGGGGCAATTGAAAAATGCGATTAGCATAGTAAAGATAGGATATGCTTCCCGTCGCCAAAAACGAAGCGATCAAGGTGTCTATGAACGCCGAGATTTGGGCGGCGGAGTTGCCAAGCACGCTGGGCAAAAACTGCCTAAAAAACTGCTTGCGCTCTTGCTTGATGGTGGCTTTTTGGGTGGGGTTAGCGTGTAGTAGGCTATGCACCCCGATCGCAAAGAGCCTAAAAAAGCCCAGCTTATAGAGCGGATAAAAATGCAGACACACCTGAGCGCACCCCCCACACAGCACACCATAGCTCAAAGCCCGCACCACTTCTAATAAATCGCTGTCCTTGTGCCACACAAGGGCGCAAATCATCGCTAGGTTCAATAAAACCGTGTGGTAAGCGCTCACCCAAAAGTAGTTTTTATATTGCAAGAGCGCGCTAAAAAAAGTTGCCCAAAAGACCAAGAGCAGGTAATAGAAGTTGATCGCCACAATATCTTTAGCTAGTTCAATGGCGTGCGGGCTAAAGCCAAAGGCTAAGAGTTTGGTGAAAAACAAGCGAAAATGCGACACCACCAGCGTGAAGGCAAGCAAAAACAGGCTAAACACGCCAAAAATGCCAAACAAAAATGCCCCCTTGTAGCGGCTAGAAATGAAGGCAGGCAAGAAACTTTGGCTAAACGCCCCTTCGGCAAAAATGCGCCGAAAGAGATTGGGGAACTTGAACGCCACAAAGAAAATGTCGCTGTAAAGCCCACTGCCAAGCACCGAGGCACTCAGCAAGTCCCGCACAAACCCTGCCACCCTAGAACATAAAATCCCCGAGCTGTTGGTTAAAAAGAACTTTTTAAGCACTAAAAACCTTTCGCCATATTGCTCTTATTCTACATAAAAGGGGTTAAAGTTGAGAGAAGCCCCATATTGTTGTCCTCTGCCCTCACTAAGATTTTTTCATACATCACGCTGAAGCTAACCCGATTTGGTGATGAGTGCCCGGGAGAATGGACGATTTTAGGCCATTCTCTTTATGTGCGGCGCGCCCCAGGTACTTGAGACAGGTTGCTTATAAGATCGCTCTTCCAACTCTTTTGCAGGTTTTTAAGCCATTGTAGCCATATTGTAGGGTTTTCATTGTATCCTAGCCTAAATAGTTAAGGATGATGATGAAACCGGTTCCTCTTTTGCTTTGTGTGAGCCTTTTGTCGGCTGTACCGCTAGACTTCACTAAGTTAAGGGCAAATTATGCCCACACGCTTTTAGAGGGTGCGCATGTCCCCAAGATTGCACGCCCGGTGTCCTTGCCCTTTGAGCCTAGTGGTCAAGATTTGTTGAATCAGCTAAGGACTATTTTAGACTCACTTAAAGCCCACGCCCTAGACAACGCTCCGCTAAACAAGGCAGAGATTGTCAATGCCCTGCAAGACTTTAGCCAGTACTATAGCGTGGGGGGGTTAGAGCGGGGCAATTGGTGGCAATGGGAGATCGGCATCCCTAAAACCTTAAATGCCATTTTAGCTTTGGCTGATTTTTTGCCAAAAAACCTACAAAACACCCTTTTACAAGCGCAAGAATACTACCAACCCAACCCCAAATACTCCGGTTTGAGCGCAGGGGCTAGGGCAAGCACTAAGCCCGAAGCACGCGAAAGTCAAGGGGCTAACCGAGTGGACACCGCTTTTGTCAGTCTAGCTAGAGGGATATTAAAACACAATGAAAAGGAGGTCTTACAAGCCATTGAGGCGGTTAAAAGTGCGTCTAAAATCGTGGCAGGGGGCAATGGGTTTTATGCGGACGGCTCGTTCATCCAACACGAGCATGTGCCCTCCAATGGCTCGTATGGCGTGGTACTTTTAAAGGGTTTGGCGCAGTTTAAGGCGACTTTAGGCGACACCCCCCTAGCGCAAAATCTCATAGACCCCGCCTTGTATGCCAGCATTTTGCAAGGCTACCCCTATTTACTCATCAAAGGGGGGCTAAACGCTTCGGTGTGTGGCCGAAGCATCAGTCGAGACAAAGAGAGCGACTTTACAAGGGGACAAGCGTTATTAAAGGCGTTGCGTGGATTTGATAACCCAGCCTTAACCCCCTTAATCAAGGGGGACACAAGCCACATACCCCCCGTGCATGTCTTTGGGGCGATGGACCGCGCGGCGCAGGTGGGCACGCATGGCGGGCAGGTGGTGCTGGCCATACACTCTAGCCGCATTTTGGATTATGAAACCATGAATGGGGAGAATTTAAAGGGCTTTGACAGCGCCGATGGCATGACCTATATTTATGGCGACCCGAGCGCATTTGTAGATTATTGGGTGTTAGCCGACCCCACGAAACTCCCCGGTACAACAGAAGTGCAGGGGCAGGAGGTGGTGCTGTGGCGTAGGGGTTCTTTGGGCTTGAACGATTTTGCAGGGGGGGCTGGCAATGGGCACTTTGGCTTTGTGGGCTTTGATTTGCAAAAGCCCGAGTTTCGGGCGCAAAAATCTTATCTCTTTTTAGGCGATGAGGTGGTGGCTTTAGGCAGCATTGTGGGCAACAAACCCACAACCACCATTTTGGACAACCGCAAACTAAGCCCCAATATGCAGGTGTCCATCAACAACGCCCCCTTTAGCCAGCAAGCACAGCTAACCCACAAGGGCGACTTCGTCAACTTCACCAACCCCCACGCCCACACCAATATAGGCTACATACTCCTACAAGACGAGAACACCCAGCTACAAGAAGTCGCCAGAAGCGGCAATTATAAAGCCATCGGGGGTAAAAGTTATAAGACTTTATCCGCACCCTTCCTAGAAATGCAAATCTTGCACTCCCTAAAAGCCCACTACGCTTATGTGATCTTGCCAAATTTCAGCCCTAAAGAGGTGCAAAGCTACCCCCTAGACGACTTGCAAATTCTCGCCCAAACCCCAGCTATGCACGCTGTGTTTGTCCGTTCTAAAAATCTTTTAGCGATCAATAAATACGCTGCAGGCTGGGGTAAAATTAAAGGGTTAAAACTCAAAGACCCGCTATCGCTCTTGCAAGTGCAAAGCCAAAATGGGCTAGCCTTAAGCGTAGCCGACCCCACGCAAACCCTGCAAGGAACGACCATTGTTTTAAAAGGGCGTTACAAACTCGCCAAAGCGAACCCCGCTGTGCGCCTCAAAATCAAGGGCAACAGCACGCATTTGGATTTGACTTTCCCCCCCTTGGGGGCGACTTTGGCCGTGGATTTAAGCACGCTCTAGGGTTTTCTTTGAAATTTGGCCTGGAGTTTTGGCAAAACAAAGCCCTAGATTTTTTGCTAGGGGCTCTGCCAAAAACCCACTCCATGGTGGAAGAAAACAACATTTTAGGGCTTTACAATGAACGCTTTTTGCTCACCAAGAGCGAACAGCTTGTGGGGCTACTCAATGTCAAAGGCTTGAGCGCAAACGCCTTACTCCAAGAGGACTTGCAAACCCATTTTGCCAGCAAACAAAATGCCCTAGAGCAGTTAGAGGGCGTGGTGTTGCGTATCCACACCAAGCGCGCCAAAATCAAGCTAGATCCCCCAAAAAAGCCCCCAAACCCCCAAGTACAAGCCTTATTAGACTTATCCCAACCCAAAGACCTATACGAAAACACCTACACTTTGATTTTTGAAACCGCCCAAAGCCCCCTAAAAGACTTCTTAGAGCAGAAAAAATTAGAGCTCACCACAGACCACAAAACACAGCAACACCTAGCCTTGCTTTTAAGCGAGAACATGGCGAAAATGGCGCACGCCTTGCACGCTTTCAAGCCCACGCCCCTAAGTGCCAAAGAAGCCCTGAACTTTTACGCCACTTTCATCAATGGAGAGCCCACACACTTAAACCCCACGCTGGGTTTCTTAGAAGACAGTTACATCGCCACAAACCTACATTTTAAAAAAGATCACTATATCCAAGAACACGCTAGCTACACGACCTACCACCGCATTTTAGGGGTGAAAGCATATGCCAGCAAAACCCTAAGCTCTTTGGCTTTGCTCTCTCTCTTGCACCAAGAATTAGAATGCGAAGTGTTTTTAAGTCTTGAGCCCTTAAACCAGCAAAAAGCCCTAGCCTTCGTGCAAGAAAAAATCCGCCTAAGTTTTGCACGCCTTGTACGCCAAGAATTGCAAAACTACTATGAACAAATCCAAGCCAAGCACTTGAATCTACAAAAGGTCGCCCTAAATGTCTTTTTAAAAGCCCCTGATTTAGAGAGCCTAAACGCCCACACCAAAGCGGTGCTAGGCGCGCTCTCCAACGCCCATTTAGTGGCTGTGGTGGAAACTTTGGGACTAAGACCTGCCTACTTTTCCATGTTTCCTGGGCGTTTGCATTTAAACCCCCGTTTGCGTTGCCAAAGCGCACAAGCCCTAGCCACGCTCATGCTCTTTGAAAAGCCAAATTGTGGCTTTAAAAGCAACCCGTGGGGTGAGCAACCTTTAAGCGTGTTTAAAAACCTAGACCACTCCCCCTATCTATTTAATTTCCACAACCAAGAGAGCGACCCAAGCCCAAACAGCCCCCGCACCAACGGGCATACCATGATCATCGGGGCCACAGGGGCGGGCAAGACGACCTTAATGGGCTTTTTAATGGCAAATGCACTCAAATACGACAAACTGAATATCCTAGCTCTCGATCGCGCCTATGGGCTGTTTTCGTGTGTCAATTACTTCGGAGGGGTGTATAACTTCGGGGATCAGTTTAAAATTAACCCTCTATCTTTAGAATTAAGCCCCAGCAGCCAAGACTTTTTACACAGCTTTTATGCCCACCTGCTCAATGTCCCAGAAAAACTCCAAACCCCAGAAGACATACAGGCCAGCCACGCCATTTTAAAAGCTCTAAAAAGTTTATATGCCACTTTGCCCCCTAAAAGCTTTGGTTTGCAAGATTTTAAAGAAGCCCTGACACATGCCCCTAACTTGCACCTAAGCCTTGAACCTTATTTACAAAACCCCTTGTTTAACGCCCTAGAAGACAGCCTAGAGTTCAACACCCCCCTTGCCGCCATCAACATGGATGCCATCAGCGCAAACCCCAAGGACTTAGGGCTCTTGGCGTACTACATTTTCTACAAAATTTTGCAGCGCGCCCTTGAGAAGCAAGAGGGCTTTTTGCTCTTTGTGGATGAGTTTAAAAGCTACGCCACTAACGAAACCCTAAACACCCACATCAACACCTTAATCACCCAGGCTAGAAAGGCCAATGGAGTGGTGGTCTTAGCCTTGCAAGACACTAACCAGCTGGCTACAATCCCCGATGCCGCCAGCTTCGTCAAAAACATGGGGACTTTGATTTTCTACCCCCAAAAGCACCTAGACAGCACGCAACTTAGCCAAGATTTAGGGATACAGCTAAGTTATATGGAGGCGCATTTTTTAGAAAACACCCCCTTAAACGCACAACAAGTCTTGGTCAAAAACATGGCGGAGGGCAGTTCTAACATCGTCCATGTGGGTTTGCAAGACTTAGGGGCGCATTTACGCATCTTTAACTCCAATGCCGCCCATGTCAAACGCTTGCAAGCTCTCATGCAAGCGCATCCGCATACATGGCGGGAAGTCTTGTTGCAAGAGGGCTAAAAGTTGCTAAAATAGCCATTTTGCAAAGGATTTTAAGCGTGCAACTTTCAAACAAGACCATTTTAATCACGGGCGGAACGGGCAGTTTTGGCAAAAAATGTGTCCAAACCCTGCTAGAACAGCACCACCCGCAAAAGATCATTGTTTATAGCCGTGATGAGCTGAAGCAATGGGAAATGGCGCAGGTGTTTAACAGCCCCAACATGCGTTATTTTATCGGTGATGTACGGGACAAAGAACGGCTTTTTAGTGCCCTGCAAGGGGTGGATATTTGTATCCACGCCGCCGCCCTCAAACAAGTCCCCACCGCCGAGTACAACCCCCTAGAGTGCATCAAAACGAATATTTTAGGCGCGAGTGCCGTGATCGAGGCGTGCTTGCAAGCGCAAGTAGGGCATGTCATCGCCCTTAGCACAGATAAGGCGAGCAACCCGATTAACCTATATGGGGCGACCAAATTATGCAGCGACAAGCTTTTCACCAGCGCCAACAACATGAAAGGCAAAGCCCGCACGAAATTTAGCGTGGTGCGTTATGGCAATGTGGTTGGCTCTAGGGGCAGTGTCGTGCCCTTCTTTAAAGACCTTGCCGCCAAGAGTGCTCCCTTTATCCCCATCACCGACAAGCGCATGACCCGCTTTTGGATCACCCTAGAAAAGGGCGTGGGGTTTGTGTTAAAGAGTTTGGAGCGCATGCACGGGGGGGAGATTTTTGTACCTAAAATTGCGAGCATGGAGATTGTGGATTTAGCCAAAGCCCTAGCCCCACATATCCCCCTAAAAACGATCGGTATCCGCCCGGGCGAGAAGTTACACGAGGTGATGATCAGTGCCGATGACAAAGCCCTAGAGTTTGAGGATTTTTATATTTTAGAGCCCACGATCACCTTCCAAACCCCGATCAACTACACACAAACCTTACTAGGCGAGTGCGGCACACCCACGCCAGAGGGCTTTAGCTACAACAGCAAGGACAACCCCCAAAGGCTCACCCCCCAAGAGCTCTTAAAGATGGTGCATGCTCTCTAGCCTAAGCCAAATCCCCCTATTAGAGGGTAAAAATATTTTGCTCTTAGTGAGCGGTTCGATCGCCGCCTACAAAGCCCTAGAGTTAGTGCGTCTTTTTAAAAAAATGGGGGCAAGCGTTAGGGTGGTGATGAGTGGGGGGGCGTGCCAATTCGTGCAGCCTTTGAGCTTTGAGGCTTTGAGCCATTTTCAAGTGCTGACAGACACGCATGAAAAATGGGCGTTGTGCGAGGGAGATTGTGCCAACCACATTAGCTACGCTAAGAGCGCTGACCTAGTCCTAGTCGCCCCCGCCAGCGCCAACACTCTAGCCAAATTAGCGCACGGGCTTGCCGACAACGCCCTAAGCGCCACCTTTTTAGCCAGCAAAGCCCCCAAAGTCCTAGCCCCCGCCATGAACACGCAAATGTTTTTAGCCAAGCAAACCCAGCACAATTTAAAACGCTTAAGGGCATTAGGCTGTGAGGTTGTCGCCCCCCAAAGTGGGCTTTTGGCGTGCAACACCACAGGCGTGGGGGCGATGGCAGACATGGCAGAGATTGCCAGCATTTGTGCACGCAAACTTCTCTCTAATGCTTTTTGGGCGGGCAAAAAGGCGGTGGTTACAGGGGGAGGGAGCGTTGAGGCGATCGATGCGGTGCGGTGCATTTCTAATTTTTCTAGCGGCTTGCAGGCGCATTTTTTAGCCCTAGCTCTGTGGCTTAAGGGGGCACAAGTGGTGCTGATCTCTAGTAAAAACGCTTTAGAGCTACCTAGTGGCATAGAGCGTGTCAAGGTGCAAAGCGCAAACGACTACCTAGAGGCTTTAAAAACGCATGAAAACCCCAGCAACCCCCCCTTTTTATTCATGCTCGCCGCCATTAGCGACTATAAACCCAAAAACCGCCACCAAGGCAAGCTCAAAAAGCAGGATTTGGGGCCCTTTTGGGATTTAGAATGCGTGCAAAATACAGACATTTTGCGCTCTGTCAGCGGATTTCACAAAGTGGGCTTTAAAGCCGAGAGCGACCCTACCCACGCCCTAGCAAACGCTAAAAAACTCTTAGACCCCCCCCCACAGGGCAAGGGCTGTAAGCTTGTGTGCCTAAATGACACAAGCACCCTAGGGCAAGACACCAACCAACTCACACTCCTAACCCCCCACGCCCGGCACACCACAACTAAGGGGCATAAATTTCAAGTGAGCTTTGAGGTTTTGGAATTTATAGAAAAAATGGCATAGCCTTTTTCGGATGGGATCGTTCTTTTTTAGGCAACACTCCCTTTTGGGATGCAAGATTTTTTGGTGTAGTCATTTTTTTGAAGGCATGCACCGGTCTATATGGAGTCAAAGCCTTAGCGCATTGGAAGACAATGATGTTAAAAGAAAAATTAAAACCATTCTTGCCCTCGCATTAGACCCCCTGCAGTGGTGTTTTACGGGCAAAGTTCTCCAACAGGCTAGGCAGAATGGAGCGGTGCGCCATGCTCTCTGCCCAACTTTTCAGCTTGTAGGCCACTAGCTTGATACAAGAAGTGGGCAAAATCGACAGCTATTGCCAAAGTTGCGGTGCAGAGGGTGCGCCACTTTCTTGAGCGGCGATGCCCGCTTTGAGCTCATCAAACATTTGCCCTTACGAACCTTATAGACACTTTTTACCCCTTTGATTTTTAAGCCCTTGTGTAGTAATAGTGTGGGTAAAGGATAGACATGCAAAACTACACCCACTTACACCTACACACCGAATACTCTTTACTCGATGGTGCAAACAAGATCAAAATCTTAGCCAAAAAGATCAAAGAGCTGGGCATGACAAGTGTGAGCATGACCGACCACGGGAATATGTTTGGGGCGATTGACTTTTACACTTGCATGAAAAAAGAAGGGATCAAGCCCATCATTGGCATTGAGACCTACCTACACAACGCCGAAAATTTAAACGACAAACAATCCCGCCAGCGTTTCCACTTGTGCCTATATGCCAAAGACCAAGAGGGCTACCAAAATCTCATGTATTTGAGCTCCCAAGCCTTTTTAGAGGGGTTTTACTACTATCCCCGTATCAATAAGAAAATCTTAAGAGAGAGGGCTAAGGGGCTGATTTGCTCGAGTGCATGCCTACAAGGTGAGATCAACTGGCATTTAAACGACCAAAATCCCCGCAATAAAAAATTTGGCGCAAAAGGCTATGAAGAGGCCAAACGCATTGCCCTAGAATACCAAGACATTTTCGGGGACGATTTTTATATGGAGATCATGCGCCATGGCATTGCCGACCAACTCGCCATTGACGAGCAGGTGATCAGGCTTTCTAAAGAAACGGGCATTAAGCTGATCGCCACAAACGACACCCACTACACCAACAAAGAGGATGCCAGTGCCCAAGAGGTCGCCATGTGTGTGGCGATGGGCAAGACCCTGAATGACACCGAACGGCTTAAACACTCTGTGCATGAGTTTTACATCAAGACTCCCCAAGAGATGGCAAGGCTCTTTGCCGACATCCCCGAAGCCCTAGAGCACACCCAAGAGATCGCCGACAAATGCCATTTAGAGATCGATTTAAAAAACGACACCAACCCCCCCACGCCCCCCCGTTTTAAATTCACCAAAGAGTACGCCCAAAATGAAGGGCTGGACTTTGAGGACGATAAAGCTTACTTCGCCCACAAGGCTAGAGAGGGGCTTAAAAAACGCCTAGAGATCATCGAGCCCGGCCAACACGCCAAATACACCGAGCGCCTAGAATACGAAATTAAAGTTATCAGCGATATGAAGTTTGCGGGTTATATGCTGATTGTATGGGATTTTATCCGCCACGCCAGAGAGAGCAATATCCCCGTGGGTCCGGGGCGGGGCAGTGCGGCGGGCAGTTTGGTCGCCTTTTGTTTGCAAATCACGGACATAGATCCGCTCAAATACGATCTACTCTTTGAGCGGTTCTTAAACCCCGAGCGGGTGAGCATGCCCGATATTGACACCGACTTTTGCCAAAGACGGCGGGGCGAAATGCTCGATTACATGATTGCCAAATACGGCAAATACAATGTCGCCCAAGTGATCACCTTCAATAAAATGCTGGCTAAGGGCGTGATTCGCGATGTCGCACGGGTGCTAGACATGCCCTACAAGCAAGCCGATGAAATGGCAAAACTCATCCCCAATCGACTAGGGATCACCTTGCAAGAAGCCTTTGAGCTAGAGCCTAAAATCCAAGCCTTGATTGAGAGCAACCCTTTAGCCAAACAAGTTTGGGATTTTTCCTTGCGTTTGGAAAATTTGAATCGCTCAGCAGGCAAGCACGCCGCCGCGTTGGTGGTGGATAGCGAAAGGGAGCTTTGGTATAAATCCCCCCTTTACACAAGTGAGCGCACGGGGGGCATTGTAACGCAATACTCCATGAAATATTTAGAAGCCATTGATCTCATCAAGTTTGACTTTTTAGGGCTAAAAACGCTCACGGTGATCCACGATACCCTAAAGATCATTGAAAAATACAGCCACAAAAAGATCGACTTTTTGAGTGTGGATATGGACGACCCTAAAGTCTATGCCACGATCCAAGAGGGCAACACGGTGGGGATCTTCCAAATCGAGTCGGGCATGTTCCAAACCTTAAACAAACGGCTACGCCCTTCTAGTTTTGAGGACATCATTGCGATCATTGCTTTGGGCCGCCCCGGTCCTATGGAGTCTGGCATGGTCGATGACTTTGTCAATCGCAAACATGGCAGTGCCCCGATCACCTATATGTTTGACGCGCTAGAGCCGATTTTACGCCCCACTTACGGGACAATCGTGTATCAAGAGCAAGTCATGCAAATTGTGCAAACCATTGCGGGCTTTTCTTTGGGCGAGGCGGA
Organism: Helicobacter sp. NHP19-003; assembly: GCF_019703305.1. Classification (NCBI taxonomy): domain Bacteria; kingdom Pseudomonadati; phylum Campylobacterota; class Epsilonproteobacteria; order Campylobacterales; family Helicobacteraceae; genus Helicobacter; species Helicobacter gastrocanis. The sequence goes on from NZ_AP024814.1 coordinate 568,085, forward strand.
TTTGATCCGCCGTGCGATGGGCAAAAAGGACGCACAAATCATGGCGGACAATAAAGCCAAATTTGTGCAAGGGGCGGTGAAAAATCGTTTTGATGGCCAAAAGGCGGGCGAGTTGTTTGACTTGATCGTGAAATTTGCCGGCTATGGCTTCAACAAGTCCCACTCCGCCGCCTATGCGATGCTGACCTTCCAAACCGCCTATTTAAAAACCCACTACAAGCACGAATTCATGGCGGCGATGCTCAGCAGCGAGTGCCGCCACATTGAATCGGTGGCTTACTATGTGGAAGAGGCGAGTTCAATGGGGATCAAGGTACAACGCCCCCATGTCAACACCTCCGATGTGCAATTTAAGGTGGAGGATGCAAAGGGCGAAAAAGTCATTGTTTTTGGGCTGGAGGCGATCAAGGGGGCGGGCGAGGGGCCGCTAGGCACTTTGGTGGAAATCCGTGAAAAACACGGGGCTTTCACGAGTTTAGAGGACTTGATCAGCAAGATTGATTTCTCAAAGTTTAGCAAACGCATTTTAGAGCCCTTAGTCAAATCGGGGAGTTTGGATGGGCTGGGCTACAACCGCCGCACCATGCTAGAAAACCTAGACGCGATTTGTGATGAGGGGCGTAGGAAGGATAAGAGCAACGCCCAAATGAGTGTGGGGCTGTTTGCTAACATGTCTAGCGAACAGCTGGAAAAGGCGCATTTGGATTTAAAGATTTATGAGGAATTTGATGCCAACACGCTTTTAAATTACGAATACGAGTGCATGGGGCTTTACTTCTCAGGCCACCCCCTAGACGCGTTTAAAGATGCGATCAAAAGTCTTAAAAATGTGGCTAAGAGCGTGGACATTCCCCGTTTAGAGATCGGCTCTTCAGCGGTGTTTATCGGCAAAATTTTAGATGTCAAACGTAAAATAGGCAAAAACAGCGGTAAGCCCTATGGCGAGGCGGCGATCGTGGATTTCTCGGGGCGTTTTGAGTTGATGTTGTTTGAAAATCAACTAAACGCCCTAGACCAGCTAGACATAGAATCGCCCCTCGCTTTTAAATGCAAGATTGAAGAACAAGAGGAGGTCGCCCGCTTGCGTCTCTTGGAGATCGACACCTTTGAAAACATCAAACAAGCCAAAATCCCCAAGGTGCGCTACAAAGCCCAAAAAGAGGACACGGAAGACATACAGCTTGTGGATGTGGTGAAGGATTTTAGCGAAAACCCGAGCTCTTGCGTGATCGGCCATCAAGACGAGCAACACATCCCCCTATCCATCGTGCTGGATACGAGCGTGTCTTTGGACTTGTTTTCTAAGCTCAAAGAAGCAGCCGCAAGCCACAAGGGCAACCGCGCGCTGTCTGTGGTCTTTTACGAGCAGAACAAACGCTTGCGCTTCAACACCGCCTTTAAGGTCAACACCACGATTAAAGAGAATTTTAAAACCTACCAATGGCTGGATAATTAATGCGTTTAAACCAATTCTTAGCCCACAATCTGCCCTGTTCGCGCCGTGTTGCCGATGCCCTCATTGCTGAGGGTCGGGTCAAGATCAAGCACACCAAAGCCACTTTCACCACGCCCTTCCACCCCCAAGATAAAATCTTTGTAGATGGCAAGTTGCTAAGGGTTAAAGAGCAAGAGCGCTTCAGTGTGATCGTTTATCACAAGCCCAAGGGCGAGCTGGTGAGCCACAAGGACGATCGGGGGCGCAAGGTCATTTTTGACAACCTAGAGGGCAAATTCCAACACTTCACCCCCATAGGGCGGCTAGACTATGCGTCTATGGGGCTCTTGCTCTTAAGCGACAGCAAAAAAGTCGTGGATGCCTTGATGCATAGCCGCTTAGAGCGCACCTATTTGGTGAAAATCAATGGGAGCGTTACACAAGCCATGCTTGATGCCTTTGGAGTGGGTCTAGAAACCACGAGCAAAGAGGGTGCACACCCTAAAACCAACACCGCCACAATCCACATCGCCCCCATGCAAGCAAGCGTGTTGAAGAGCAGCCGCAATTACTCTAAACTCAAACTCACCTTACAAGAGGGGCAAAACCGCGAGTTGCGCCGCTTTTTCGGGCATTTTAAACGGGAGGTGCTAGACTTAAAGCGGGTTAGCTTTGGCTTTGTGTCTTTAAACGCCCTGCCTGTGGGCAAGACCCGCTATTTAAATTCTAAAGAGTACAAACATTTACACACCTTTTTAAACCAACTAGGAGTAGAACATGGATAAAACATTGTTGTTTAGCCCTTGGAAAATCAAGGACTTGGAGTTGAAAAACCGCGTGGTGATGGCACCGATGGATCAATACAGCGCAGAAAATGGCTACGCCAATGCGTGGCACACGCACCACTATGTCAGCCGTGCTATCGGGCAAGTGGGCTTGATCATTTTTGAAGTGGCAGCGGTGAGTGCCAATGGGCGGATCGATCCGGGAGATTTAGGCATTTATGAAGACAAACACATAGAAAGTTTGGCTAAGATTGTCAAAGAGTGCCACAAATACGGCTCTAAAGTGGCGTTGCAAATCGGGCATGCGGGCAGAAAGGGCACTCTTAAAGACACACCCCTTTTAGCCCCATCTGCTTTGCGTTTTAACGATCAATACGCTACACCTAAAGAAATGGATCGAGAAGACATCAAGCAGGTGGTTTCTGATTTTAAATTGGCGGCTATACGCGCCAAACAAGCCGGCTTTGATGCGCTAGAGGTCCACGCCGCACACGGGTATTTACTCAGCAGTTTTTTATCCCCCCTAAGCAACCATAGAAGCGATGCCTATGGCAAAAATCGGGCACTGTTCTTGCAAGAAATTTTAGAAAGCTTAAGAGAAGCCCTGGATTTGCCCTTAATCGTGCGGGTGTCTGCGACAGACTACCATAAACAGGGCAATACCCCAGAAACTTTGGCACAACTTTTAGAACCTTTAAGCCCCCTTTACGATGCCCTAGATGTTAGCAGTGGGGGCGTGGTGGAGGCCCCCCTATTAAAGTTTATCCGGGCTATCAAATCCCCCATGCTTTGGTGTTAAAAGAGGCGTTAGACAAACCCACCATCGGGGGTGGCGCGCTCGAAGAACCTAAAATGGCACATAGGCTCGTGGGTAGCCATGCTGTGGATGCCATCTATTTAGCGCGAGCTCTCTTAAAAAACCCCTTTTGGTGTTTTAATGCAGCTTTGAGCTTAGGTCAAGAGATCGCCATCCCCAAACCCTACGCCAGAATGGTGCATTTGTAGTAAAAATCATCTAAAATTTAAATCATAGGTGACCGTGCCGTTTTTGAGCGTTTCGATCGTGATGCTTTTTAAGTTGCGTGGGTGGCAAGGGCTTGCTGTTTCAAAGGCTTGCAATGTTTTGAGGGGGTGCCAAAACTGGATGCGCTTGTTTTGGGCGTGGTTTGTTTGCAGTACTTGGTAGGTCTGCTGTAGGCGCGCAAGGTGTTGTTGGTGTTCGAGGACGCCTTGTTGGTATAGGTCTATGAGTCCTCTAAATCGGTGGTGATCCTGCTCTGTATCTTGCGCCTCGGCATTTGCATCGATGTCTTTTTGCGCCCCTTTCATTTCTTCATTTAAGGTTTCAAAATCATTGGGCAACTTGCAAGAATTGCCATGATTAAGGGTGATGTTTGTGATGGTTATCGGAAAATCATTTTCAGAAACGATTCGAAGCTGGCTGGGTTTGAAAGATGTACTTTGTGTGAGCGATACCGCAAAATTTAAGGGCTGGGCACTGGTAGGTATAGGGCGTTAGAGCAAGGGCGATCAGTGCACTTGCGAAAATAGTGTTAATTTTTTTCATCTTAATTCCTTATAGTTTTATGGTCAAAATTAACAAATATTTGTGCAAAATAACGCTTGTTTTTTGGGTGTTTTCTTTAAGTTTTTGGTGCGCCGCCAGCGGCACACGCTAAAGTTTATTTTATGAGTGGTAGATGTCTTGAATGCTGTAAAGCCCAGGTTTTTGGGCAGAGAGCCACTTGGCCGCCTCTAGCGCGCCTTTGGCAAAGATGTTGCGCTCTGTGGCGGTGTGGCTCAACTCCAAATATTCTCCATCTAAGTAAAAGCCCACAGTGTGCCGCCCCACGATATCGCCTGCCCGCAGGCTTGTAAAACCGATCTCACCCTCTTTGCGCACCCCTTCTCTATGCTCTTGGCACACCTCTTTGAAGTCCACCCCTCGGGCGTGGGCGCAGGTTTGCCCCAAAGTGAGAGCTGTCCCGCTGGGCGCATCCTTTTTGTAGCGGTGGTGGATCTCTGTGATCTCAATGTCGGCATGCTCTAAATTCTTAGCCACAGCCCCCACCACTTCGTTTAACACTGCCACACCTAAGGACATGTTAGAAGCGTACAAAACGGGGACTTTTTGGCTAAGCTCGGCTAAAGCTTGCCATTGCTCTTGTAGCCCTGTTGTACCGCACACAAGAGGCAAGGGGTTTAAAAGCAAGACTTGCAAGAGGGTGTCTAGGGCCTTAGGAGAAGAAAAATCGATCACTAATTGGCAATGGGCAAGGAATTGTTCTACATCGTTGGTTACAAAAGTTTCCTGTGGCAAGATTTGGGCAAGCTGTAGGTTCAAATTTTGACGCAAAAAGACACTGGACAAAGCCAAATAGGGTTGTTTATGTATCTCTTTGGCAAGCAGACCCCCGACCTTGCCACTCGCCCCAAAAATCCCTACTTGTAATTGTTGCATTAAGAATGCCCCTCCAAATAGGCGAGAGCTGAGAGTGCAGCCGTGGCGCCGTCCCCAGCCGCACAGACCACTTGTTTTGCTGCTTGTGTGCGCACATCTCCGGCGGCAAACAGCCCTTTCACGCTCGTTTTCATCGCTAAATCCACCACCACAGCTCCATAGGGGTCGCAGGCACAAAGCATGCCTTTGTCGTCTTGTTCCAACACTTCGTTATTGATCTCATAACCCACAAAGACAAAAACTCCATGCACGGCAAGTTCCTTCACCACACCCGTGTGGGTGTTTTTAAACACGACAGCGTTGACCCCACTTGAGTCGCCCTTGATTTCTTCAATGACAGCTGGGGTTAAAAACTCAATTTTGGGGTTGCCTCTGGCTTTTTCTAGGGTGATGGGGGCGGCGCGGAAGGTGTCGCGACGGTGGATGAGGTAGATTTTAGTGCAAATTTTAGCCAAATAAAGGGCTTCTTCTAGGGCAGTGTCGCCCCCGCCCAAAACCGCCACCTCCTTATTCTTGTAAAAAAAGCCATCGCAGGTCGCACAAGTGCTCACCCCATTGCCCCAAAATGCATCCTCGCCCTTAATGCCCGCTTTTTTGGGCTTGCCGCCTGTGGCTACAATCACGCTTTTGGCGTGAAAAACTTTATTTTCATCGGTGTGGATGGCAAAATGCGCCCCATTAGGCTTAATTTGCGTAACAAGAGCCATTTCGTGCTTTAGGCCAAAACGAAAGCATTGTTCTTGCCAAGGCTGCATGAAGTCCAGCCCACTTACGATCTCACGCACCCCGGGGTAGTTTTCAATCTCGCTACTAAAGGTGATCTGCCCCCCTGGCGCACCTTTTTCAAACAAGACCACTTCTTTAAGCCCCCCCCTTGTGGCGTAAAGCCCTGCGCTAAGGCCTGCCGGACCCCCACCGATGATCGCTAGGTCTAGTAAAGGGGCATTAGAGAAGTTTGTCAATGTGATCCTTTAAAGATTGTTTGGAGAGTGCCCCCACGGTTTGATTCGCCACTTTACCATCTTTAATATACAGTACGGTGGGGATGCTACGGATGCCAAAACGGGCGGCTAATTCTTCTTGTTCGTCCGTATTCACTTTACAAATCTTCGCCCTGCCGGTGTACTCGCCGGCCAACTCGTCAATGATGGGAGAGAGCATTTTACAAGGTCCACACCAAGGGGCCCAAAAATCCACAACCACCGCCCCCTCTTTAGTTTCCACATCAAAATTTTCACTCGTCAATTCAATATAACCAGACATCGATTCTCCTAAATTTTTAAGTTAGGCCTGCATTATAACATGGATTGCCAAGCTTGCCTTTAAACTCAAAAAGCAATGTTTTGTATCCATTCAATTTGGCAATTTGGTAACTCCCCCTTAAGTGTGAGCGCATCTATGCAAAAGGGTGAATCGCTGGGATTCTCTTGAAAATACACATCAATGGTTTGTTGGATTTTTTTTAACTTGTGGGGTGTGATCGCATAGAGTGGCTCGTCTTGGCGGCGGCTTTTGACCTCCACGAAGTGCAACACCCCCCCTTTTAAAGCGACAATGTCGATCTCGCCAAAGGAGCTATAAAAGTTGCGGCAAACAATGCTACACCCTTGTTTTTGCAAATATTGGCAAGCCAAATTCTCGGCAAGTTGTCCCCTTGTGTTCATGCCAAAATGGGGTAAATTTGCACCCCCTCGTTTAAGTCCGCTAGGTTATCTTGCAAATACGCTAGGTGTGTGGGCTTGGTGATATAAATGTGGCTTTGCCCCGCGCAAAAGTGCAAAGTCGCGGGGATGTTTTGTGGCATGGGCTGCTCTCTAGGCGGACATAGTGGGGGTTGGGGGTTGTGGGGCTAGGGCGATTTTTGGCAAGTCTTTTGGTTTTGGGCTGTGTTTTTGTTTGCAAAAGTCCACAATATCGTTCACCACGGCGCTGGCTGTGGCTAACCCCCCAGCTCCCGCTCCATAGTAAAAAGTCTCTCCCACAGAGTCGCCCACAAAAATAGCCCCATTCATCACGCCCCTAACTTGGGCAAGCAAATGCCCTTGTGGCAACAAGACAGGCCCCACGCTCAAGGCTAGCCCCCCTACGCCTTTATGCGCTTGTGCTAGGAGTTTTAGAGTGTAACCTAAGCGTTTGGCATGTGCCAAATCGGCGTTGGTGATCTGCTCAATGCCCCGAATTGCCATGCTTTCAAACACGATCCGCCCCCCAAAGGCCAGAGATGACAAAATGAGCAGTTTATGTGCGCTGTCTTGCCCGCTGGTGTCTAGGTGGGCGTTTGCCTCGGCATAGCCCAGCTCTTGGGCTTTTTGTAGGGCACTCTCCAAGCTTTGCCCCAAGCCCATTTGTTCTAATATAAAATTGCAAGTCCCGTTCACCACGCCCTGTATGCCGACAATGGCATTAGACGCTAGCCCCTCTTTAAGGGCCTTGATTAAGGGGATGCCCCCACCCACACTCGCCTCAAAGCCAATGGAGCTGTGGATGAGCTCTTGATGCTTGGCAAGCATGGCCTTGTTTGCGGTGATAAAACCCTTGCCCCGCTCTAGAGCTTTTGTGGCGAGCTTATAAGCCAAATCCACCTGTCCGCTCAACTCCACGATCAAATCGATCTGCGGGTCGTCTAAAAGGCCGTCTGCATTTGCGCTTAAAGCAAAGTCCACAGGGCGTTTTTTGGATAAATCCCTAACCACCCCCTTTTTTACCACTAGCTGATGTCCGCACCTTTGCGCCAACAGATCGGCGTGTTTGTTTAAAATCTCCACCACGCTAAGGCCCACACAGCCCAAGCCCACAATCCCAATTTGCAACATTATTCAACTAAGCCTTGTTTCTGCTAAATTTTTCTGTAAAAAAATCTACAATCGAGTCTAGGTATTTCAAAATAAAAGGCGTGATGAGCATGGAAAAGATGATCATCAGCACCAAGAATTGTTGGATGTCGTCTGCTCCGACATGGATGATGTCGTGATCGCGCAAAAAGGCTAAAATCCCTTCGTGTTTTTGTAGAGTTAAAAGATTATGTTTGCTCGCGCTCAAAAACACCACCAACGCAAATTCCCCAATTTGGGCCAAAGAAAGTGCAGCTTTTAAAGCACTTTTACTATCCCTAAAGACCCGCAAAATGGCGTATAAAACCCCCGTTTTTAAAAACATGGCGATGCTTAGCAAGAAAATCACAGCAAAGAAGTTTTCAAACAAAAACCCTAGGTGGATTTGCATGCCCACCGTAACAAAGAAGAGCCCCAAAAAGATGTTTTTAAGCGGGGCGAACTCTTCTTGCACACGGATACGATAACGCGACTTAGAGATCGCCATGCCCGCCACAAACGCCCCCAATGACATAGAAAAACCAAAAAAGTGGCTAAGGCTTGCCGCCCCAAAGACAATCAGTAAAATTGTACCCATGAAAATCTCTGGCAAGCGGCTTTCGGCGGCCAGCCCTAAAATCCTTGTCGCGGCGAGTTTGCCGGGCAAAAGCAACAAGGTCAAGATGATGGTTGCCGACACAATGGTTTTGACCACCAAGCCTAAAAAGTGGTTGCTTCCCCCGCCCATGAGCATTAAAATCAGCAAAATGGGGATCGCCGCGATGTCTTGAAAGATCAAAATCCCCACCACAATTTTACCCGTAGGCGTGTTTAACTGCTTGCATTCTTCAAAGAACTTGAGCACAATCGCCGTAGACGAGAGCGAAAAGCCCATGGCCACGACAAAGGAGAAGCCCCAAGACGACCCCATGACAAAGTAACCAAAAAGTACATGTAGGGCGGAAGTAACGACCACTTGCAACCCGCCAAAGAGCAAGACCTCCTGTTTCATGGTCTTGAGTTTATCGAAGTTAAATTCAAGCCCAATCATAAACATCAAAAATACAATCCCAAAATCTGCAATCTCTGAGAGCGATTCGAAGTCCTGGATGTGGAAGAGTGCGGCGATGACAAGCCCGGTCAAGATGTACCCGATGATGACGGGCATTTCGATTTTTTTCAGCAAAAGGCCACTCACCACACTAAGACCCAATCCAGCTACAACCACATACAGAGCATGTGCTTCCATTTTGCGCCCTCACTCACCCTTTCAAAATCCTGCCATAAAAGCAATTATTAAAAAGGGTCATTATATAATAAGTTGAATAAACAATTAAGGTTTTCTGCGTGGAACAAGCGATTGCGTTAGCGGGTGTGTATGAGCTACAAGGGCGTGTGCTTGAAGCTTTACAGATTTACAAGAGCATTTTAAAAAGCGACCCGCACCACAAGCAAGCGTTGCAAAGCCACAAACGCTTGAGTGCACTCGAGCAAAAAGTCCCGCAAAAGCCCGCACCTGCCAAGCCCAAATCCGTGGTACACCTAAGTCAATACGCCCCGCTGCAGCGCTTCCAAATCCAAAACATGCAATCTCTTTTTATCCAAGCCACAAGCTTGGCCGAGCTTGCAACAATCGAACAATGGTTACTCAAATGGAATTAAAAAATATCATATCCCAAGCCTTAGATGAAATCGAACAAGTGGAGCAAAAGCCCAAGGCGGTGAGCAAAGCCCCACCCTCCCGCCAAAGCCCTAAAGTCTTGCAAGAAGAACAGCAATTCTTAAAGGACTTGGAGCAAAAGACTCTATTGCTCTTTGAGGGACTAAAATCCCCCCAAACCAAGAATTTACCCATGAAACTAGATTTGGTGGTGAATTACTTGCAATACCAGCTTTACATGATTCAAGAAAGATTGAAATCTTTTAAAGATTGATGTTTTTCATTGATTTTGTGTTAGTATCTAGTTTTTGTTAACTTTCCATTGAGGTGCTTATGATCAAGATACTCATGATAGAAGATGATGTTGAGTTGGCTGAGATTTTAAGCGAGTTTTTAAGCCAACATGGCATAGAAGTGGTCAATTGCGATGAGCCCTACACGGGCATCAGTGCCGCCACCACCCAACAATACGACCTGCTCTTGTTAGATTTGACCCTGCCTAATTTAGATGGGCTAGAAGTGTGTAAGCGCATTTCCAAACAAAAGGACATCCCCATCATCATTTCTTCGGCAAGAAACGATCTAAACGACAAAGTAGAAGCCCTAGAGTGTGGGGCGGACGACTACATCCCCAAACCCTACGACCCCAAAGAACTCTTAGCGCGCATACAATCTTTGTTGCGCCGCTACAACAAGAAACCCGCCCAAGAGAGGGGCTTGCCAAACAAGAACAACCTTTTTAGAATCGACCATGACGCTAGAGAGGTCTATATGCAAAATAGAAAACTCGAGCTCACCAGGGCTGAATACGAGATACTCACGCTCTTGATCAGCAAAAAGGGCTATGTGTTTTCTAGAGAGTCGATCGCCATTGAATCCGAGTCGATCAATCCTGAAAGCTCCAATAAGAGCATAGATGTCATCATCGGGCGTTTGCGCTCTAAAATCGAACAAGACCCCAAAAAACCTAAGCACATCATCTCTGTGCGGGGAGTCGGCTACAAGCTCGAGTTTTAAATGCCTTTTTCAATCTTTAGCAAGATTGTTTTTTTGTTTGTGATCTCGATCACAAGCTTTGCCGCCTTTTCTTACTACTTCATCCGCTCACAAATCGATCATGAAAACTTCCAAACCCAAATCCGCCACCAACAATTCATCACCACCATCAACCAAGTCCTAGCCGACAAGAGCAACCGCTACTCCGCTGAAGTCTACCTACACGAGTTGGGCTTTCAAGAGATCACCCAACAAGAATTGCGCGAAATCCTAGCCAACCAGCATGGCAAGATCGAAAATGACGAAAACCCCCTAGCCCATATCATCAAAGTCGGCAATAAGATTTTCATCTCGCTCAAAAGTCAGGGCGACACGGTGCTGTATAAGGAAATCCAAAAGACCTCGTATCGCAACTACTACTTTGCCATCTCTGTGGGGGCGTTTTTAATCACCATGATTTTTGTTTTCATGTTGCAAGGCTTCATCCCCATCAATGAATTGCGCAAAAAGGTGCATTTATTCTCCAATGGCGAAATGGACATTGAGTGCAAGTTAGAGCAACAGGACGAAATTGGGGATTTGGCCCTAGCCTTTGACAACGCCATTAAAAAAATCAAGGGCATGAACGAGTCGCGCATTTTATTTTTAAGGGCCATCATGCACGAGCTTAGAACCCCCATCGCCAAGGGCATGATTGTGGCCGAAATGGTGGATAACAGCGTGCAAAAAGAGCGGCTAGTCACGACCTTTAAACGGCTCAACGCCCTCATCGAGCAATTTGCCCGCATCGAGCAACTCTCCTCCAAGAACTACAAAATCACCAAAGAAATTTTTTTAATGGACCGCCTGCTAGAACATGTCAAAAACATGCTGCTCTTAGAAAGGGGGAGTACCTGTATTGTGGCAAACTTGCCCAATTACACCTTTGAAACCGACTTTGAGCTCTTTAGCCTTGTGATTAAAAACTTGCTAGACAATGCCCTAAAATACAGCCCAGATCGGCAGGTGAAACTCGAAGTGAGCGGTAAAGATTTATTGGTTTCCAATCGGGGCGAACCGCTTAAAGAAGACCTAATGCACTACTTCAAACCCTATTTCCACCACGAAAATCCCAGCGATGCGCACGGCTTTGGGCTAGGCATGTATATTATTAAAAGCGCACTAGACACCTTAGAATTGCGTTTAAGCTACGCCTACAAGGACGAGTACAATATTTTTACGATCCACGGGTGCATTTTGCAAGAATTTGGACCGCTCTTTTTTAAATCCAAAAGGGGGGTGAAAGTCTAATGTTTGGTTTGTTTGCCTGCGCCACCCCAGCCCTAGCTCACCAAGCCCTGCTCTCTTTACAACACCGCGCCCAAGAGGGCATTGCCCTAGCCATCGCCAACCACCACATAGAATTTAAACAATCTCAAGGCTTGCTCAGCAGCACTCCCAAAGACTTTTTTAAAGAAGCCCCCCACGCTCTAGGCCAAGTCCTAGGCACACACCACGACTTTTACGCTAATGAGAGACTAGCCATCGCCTTTTGTGGCCACTTGCCCAACACTGACAACCCAGCGCATTTTATAGCCAAAGCTCTAGAACAAGCCAAAGCCTCAAATTTGGAAGCTAAATTAAAAGAGGTGATCCCCACACTTAAAGGAGCTCATGCATTTTTGCTCTTAACCCCGGATAACTTAACCGCTGTGCGCGACCCCTTTGGCTATCGCCCCCTTTTTGTGGGGGATTTAAAGGGAGGTTATGCTCTAGCTAGCGAAAGCAGTGCCTTACAAGCATTGGGGGTGCGCAATATCCAAGAAGTCCCCCCAGCCACGCTTTACACGAAAAAAGGCGCAATGCTCCTAGCCCCCCCCACACCTAGCCCCTGCGTGTTTGAAGCCATTTACTTTAGCCACCCAAGCAGTGTGGTGTTTAGCCAAAGCGTGTATGCCCTGCGCCTAAAGTTGGGGCAAGCCCTAGCCAAAGAACACCCCTTAAAAGCAGATTTTGTGCTGCCTATCCCCAATAGTGGGAGCATCGCTGCCCTAGCTTATGCCAAAGCATTGAAGCTAGACTTTGCCCCGCTTTTGAGCCTTAATCCCTATGTGGGGCGCTCCTTCATAGAGAGTACCCAAGAAGGCAGGGAGCTTAAAGCCCGCCAAAAATTCAGCCTTGTGCTCGAGCCCGTGCAGGGTAGGGACATTATTCTCATAGACGACTCGCTTGTTAGGGGGACCACAAGCAAGGTTGTGGTGCAAATGTTAAAAGATGCAGGGGCTAGGCGCATCCATTTACTCCTCACCACCCCCCCCATCCTAGCACCCTGTTTTTGGGGCATTGACATTCCCAAAAAAAGCGAGTTATTAAGCGTGCAGGGGGGAGAGGCTGAGGCGATAGGGGCGAGTAGCGTGGGCTTTTTGTCTTTAAACGCCCTAAAGGCCACTCTCAACGCCCCCTTTTGCAAGAATTGTTTCATTTCGCAAAATAAGGATAGCCATGTTTAAACGATTCCGCCGTCTAAGAGCCACGCCCACTTTGCGTAACTTGGTGCGTGAAACTAGGTTACACACCGCCGACCTCATCGCCCCCCTATTTGTGTTGCAAGAGGGCAAGAGTGCGCCCATTGCGTCCATGCCCGGGGTGTGGCAGATGGATTTACAAGATTTATTGAAAGAGTGCGCCTTGTTGCAAGAGCTAGGCATCCAAGCCGTGTTGCTCTTTGGCTTGCCTAGCTCTAAAGACCCCACCGGCTCAAGCGCGTTGAGCGCAGACCACCCCATAGCCACCGCCACAAGAGCGATTAAAGAAAACTTCCCCGATTTGTGCGTCATTGCAGATTTATGCTTTTGTGAGTACACCGACCACGGGCATTGTGGGATTTTAAAAGACGGGGTGCCAGACAACGACACGACCCTAGAAATCTTGGCTAAACAGGCGTTGGTTTTGGTGCAAAGCGGGGTAGACATCATCGCCCCTAGTGCCATGTTAGATGGCATGGTGATCGCTTTACGCCAAGCCCTAGATGAAAACGGCTTTAGCCAAACCCCCATCATGAGCTACTCCACCAAGTTTGCCAGCAGCTATTATGGACCTTTTAGAGAGGCGGCAAATTCTGCCCCAAGCTTTGGAGACCGCAAGGCTTATCAAATGGATTTTTCCAACCGCAGGGAGGCGATTTTAGAGAGTTTAGAAGACGAAACTCAAGGGGCGGACATTCTTATGGTCAAACCCGCTCTAGCTTACCTCGATATTGTTAGGGACATTAAAGAGCGCACACTCTTGCCCCTTGCGCTTTATAATGTGAGCGGAGAGTATTCCATGTTTAAACTTGCCCAAGCGCACAATCTCATGGACTACAACAGCCTAGTTTTAGAAACCATGACCGCCTTTAAGAGGGCGGGGGCAGACATCATCATCAGTTACCACGCCAAAGAAGTGGCCAAGTTACTACAGAAAGGATTTTAATGGGACGGGCTTTTGAATACAGAAGAGCAGCGAAAGAAAAACGCTGGGATAAAATGAGTAAAGTGTTCCCTAAACTTGCCAAAGCCATCACTTTGGCGGCTAAAGAGGGCGGGGGGGACCCGGCCAGCAACGCCAAACTACGCACCGCCATTTTAAACGCCAAAGCACAGAACATGCCTAAAGACAACATAGACGCGGCGATTAAAAGGGCAAACAGCAAAGAGGGGCAGTTGGTAGAGGTGAGCTATGAGGGCAAGGCAAACCACGGAGTCTTGCTCTTCATTGAGTGCATGACAGATAACCCCACCCGCACCATTGCGAATTTAAAAAGTTACTTCAACAAAACCCCGGGGGCGAGCATTGTCAATAACGGCTCTTTAGAGTTCATGTTTGCGCGCAAAAGTGTCTTAGAGGGGCGTTTGGCGGATTTAAAACCTTTAAATTTGTCTTTGGAGGATTTGGAGCTGAGTTTGATCGACTATGGGCTAGAGAGCCTAGAAGTGGAGAGGGAGAGCTTTTTTGCCATCGGCGATTACCAAGACTTCAAACAGCTAAACGAGGGCTTTGAAACCTTGAACATCCCCGTGCAAAAGGCAAACTTGCAACGCATCGCCAACGCCCCCATCACTTTAAGCGAGCAAGCCCTAGCCGAGAGCGAAAAACTGATCGACAAGATCGAAGAGGACGACGATGTGATCGCCCTTTACACCAACATTTCTTGATAGCGTTTTAAAATTTCACAGGCAGCTAGGCTATCTAGCGTGCCGTCCTTTCTTGCGTTTTGGCGTTTTTGCGCCTTGAGGTGGTGGGTGTACTCTAGGGCATCGCAACTTGTGTTGCCCTCATTGACAAACACAATGGGTGTAAAGTTCAACAGCCCCACAAAGTGCAAAATGCGCTTGCGGGTGTCTGTGTAGTTTTCGGGGGGCAAGCCCACCACCAGGCAAGAGGGCTTTTTCTCATCTAGCAGGGCCTGCAGCTCTTGGCTGGCTTGTTTACGATTGAGGCGTAAAATGGGCTCTAGGGGCAAAATAATGCCTTGCACGCTTATGGCTAAACCGATGCGTTTTAAGCCGATGTCGCACGCGAGGATCACTGCACCACCACCCGCCCCTTTTCTCTTTTCACCACACCCAAGAGCTCTTGTTCTAACACTAAATCCCCAAAGAGGGCGTAAGCTTCTTCAAAACTCGGGGACTTTTGGCAAAACTCTAAAAACCCCACTTCTGTGGGATCTGGAAGGGTTTGGGGCACATTTAAGCCAAAATCTCTAGCCAAGCCCTCCACAAAGGCGGCGGTGCTGTAAATGGCTTTGGCCTTATTTTGCGCGAGTAAAGCGTTTGTGCCCGGGCTCTCAAAGAGCCTTTGGGGCAGGACAAATAAGGGCTTGTTTAACTCTAGCGCAAGCCTTGCGCTCGCCATAGACCCGCTGTTTTCCTGTGCTTCGGGGATGATGACAAGATCGCTCAAGGCAATGACGAGGCGGTTTCTTTCTAAAAAGGTAAAGCGGTAGGGCTGAAAGTCTTCTGTATATTCGCTTAAAATGAGTCCCACCTTCGCAATTTCTTGAATGATCTTGGCGTTGCTAGGTGGGTAAATGCGCTTTAAAGAGCAGGGGGCGCACATAATTGTAGAGGGCAGGGCGTTTTTTTGAGCGATAATATCTACTCCAAGTGCTCCCCCACTTGCCACCACCGCCCCGATTTTAACCAACTCTTTGGCGAGTGTGGCGGTCATTTGCTGGGTGTAGGTGTTGGGCTTTCTTGTGCCGACAATCGCCACTTTCAGGGGGGCTTGTAGGTGTTTTAGCTCCCCCACATAGTGCAAGAGTTTTGGGGGGTTTTTTAGGGCTTTGAAACTTAGGGGCAGAAAGTCTAGGGGCTTGGGCGCAAAGGGGCTAAGCATTAGGGGGTGTGGGTCTGCTTTTCTAGCACAATCTCCACCTCTAGGGTGTCTATGTCGTGGTTAGAATTTGCCCTAACATCGATCTTGCTCGTTTGGGTGTATTTTTGCACCACCGCCAAAATCTCTTTTTTCATCTCGTCAATGTAGGGCAGGCGCACACTGCGCTCATAGGCGAGCACAAATTTTAGGCGGTCTTTGGCAATGTGTGCGCTGTTTGCACCCTTAAACCATTTGTTCAGCAAAGAAGTCATACAAACAAGCCCCTTAAAGCCCCCATCAGCCCCCGTTTAGCCTTAAACTCTGCAAAGGGGACATCTTCGCCCAAAATGCGCTTGGTGATCCTTTGAAACGCTTGTGCGCTCGGGCTTTGGGTGTAAATGATGGGTTCGCCGGTGTTGGTGGCAGAGATGATCTTAGGGTCTTCGGGTATGAGCCCGATTAAGGGCAGAGCTAGGATTTTCAGCACATCATCGTTAGAAAGCATTTCTTGTTTTTCCACAAGCTCAGGCTTGATGCGGTTGATCAAAATGTGTTTTTCCATTTCTTGCCCCTCCTTGCGTTTTTGGTTTTTAGCGTCCATGATCCCTATGACTCTGTCGCTGTCGCGCACACTGCTCACCTCCGGCGTTACCACCACAATCGCCCGGTCGGCAAAGAGCATGGCATGCTCAAATCCGCTTTCAATCCCAGCGGGTGAATCGATCAAAACGAAGTCAAACTGCGCCCTTAAATCCGCAATCAAAGCTTGTACTTTGGATTTTTCTAGGATATTTTTATCCTTGCTCTGTGAGGCGGGCAAAAAGAAAAGGTCTTTATTTTTCTTATCGCTGATCAAGGCTTGGGGCAGTTTGCAGTTGCCTTCCATCACATCCACGACATCATAGACAATGCGGTTTTCTAAGCCTAAAATCATGTCTAAATTACGCAGTCCTATGTCAAAGTCGATCGCCACAACCCTTTTGCCCTGTTGGGCGAGTCCTATGGCTAAATTCGCCGTGGAAGTGCTTTTACCCACCCCACCCTTGCCCGAAGTGATCGTGATAACCACAAACGCCCCTATTGGAACAAGTAATGGCGCAAATGCGCCCCTGTTTGCTCTAAAAGTTCGGTTTTTAGGGCTTTCCTATTGCTGTGGATTTGGGGGTAGCCTTGCTCTTTTTCTTCTAAAAACTTCTTGGCAAACGAGCCGTTTTGGATTTGTTCTAGTACTTCTTGCATGCGCTCTTTCACACTGGGGCCAATGACCTTCGCCCCGCTCTCAAGCCCCCCATACTCGGCAGTGTTGGAGATGTGCTCTTGCATGCTGGCCAAACCCTTGGCGTAAATCAAATCCGCAATCACTTTTAACTCTTGCACACATTCAAAGTAGGCGACTTCCTTGGGATAACCCGCTTCCACTAAGGTGTTGAAAGCGTTCAACAATAGATTTTCCACTCCCCCGCACAGCACCGCCTGCTCGCCAAAAAGGTCGCAATGGGTTTCATCCCTAAAGGTGGTTTCTAAAATCCCCACCCGCCCACAGCCCAAAGCATAGGCATAGCCTAGGGCGATCTCTTTGGCGTTTTTGTGGCTGTTGTCTTGCTCTACACCCATGAGGGCAAAGACCCCCCGCCCTTCTTTGTAATTCTCTCTTAAAGCGTAGCCCGTGCTTTTAGGCGACACCAACGCCAAGCCCACGCCCTCGGGAGCTTGCACTTGCCCAAAGCACACGCTGAAGCCATGGGCAAAAATCAAGGTCTGTCCGGACTGTATGTAGGGAGCGATCTCTTGCTTGTAAATATCGCCGTGGATCTCATCGGGCAAAAGCAGTGCCAAAACGGCGCACTCTTGCACGCATTTTTTCACGCTAAAGACTTCAAAGCCATCTTTTTTGGCAATGGCAATGCTGGGGCTGCCCTCATACAGCCCGATTTGCACCGCCACCCCGCTGTCCCTTAAATTGAGTGCATGCGCCCGTCCATGTGCGCCATAGCCCAAAACGGCGACCTTTTGATCCAAAAGCGTTTCCAAATTGCCATCTTGGTTTGTATAAATGGGTAAATCACCCATAATTACCCTTTTATTTATGATAAATGCCTATTCTAAACGAAAACAACTTAAGTTTTGTTTTTAGGAGAGCCCGTGCCACAAAACATACAAGTTGAGTTGGATTTTTTACAAGATTTGCTCTTAGAGATTTTGCAAGAGTTTAGTCCCAAAAGCTCGGGCTATTTCATCGCTCTAAAGGCGTTATTTAAAAGCCACGCCAGCCTAGAAAACCTTGCCAAAGAATTGCAAGCCACGATCGAATCGGACCAAATCTTAGAAGTGATTAAAGCCTTCTCGCTCTATCATATTTTGGCAAATCTTGTAGAAGAACGCCACAAAAACAAACAACCCCTTGCAATCGGGCTTGCCAAAGCAAGGCATGACTTGCGTCAAGCCGGTTTTAGCCCCCAAAGCTTAAGCGATAAGCTCGAAACCTTGCGCTTTTACCCCGTTTTCACCGCCCACCCCACGCAGTCCATGCGCCGCACCTTCCTAGAAGCCATCCAAGAAATGTTTAGCGACCTTGCGACCATTTTTGACCACCCTTGCGACCCCATCGCCATGAAAAAAGCTAAAGAACGGCTGGGTTACCGCCTGCGTTTGTTGTATAAAAGCCACCTCGTGCGCCAAGAAAAACTAGAAGTGCTCTTTGAGCTAGACAATTTGCTGTATATCCTAGAAAATTCCTTTTTGCCTAGCTGTTTGGATTTATGCCAGCAAATCCAAACCGAGTTTCAAGAATCGCTCGCCCACGCTCCCATCACTTTGGGGAGCTGGATCGGCGGAGATCGCGATGGCAACCCAATGGTCACCAACGACTTGTTGCGCCAAGTGGTGTGTATCCAACACCAGTTTGCCATAGACCTATACCTCAAAGAATTAGACAAATTGCGCCGCGAGTTGTCTATCTCTGTGGACTTTTGCCCCATCTCTGTTGCCCTAAAAGCCGATTTGAAAGAGTTTTATGACAAGCTCGACCCCACCAGCGCAAGGCTGCACCCCAAAGAGCCCTTTAGGGCGAAGTTGCTTTTAATGCAGGCCAAATTAAAAAACCGCCTCATCGCCCTCAACTCCCCCACCCCCATTGACTTTAGCTACCAACACGCCGATGAACTTGTCGCCGACATTGATTTGCTCTTAGAGAATTTAGAGCCCAGCTTACAGGCTTCTATGCTGCGCTTTAAAAATTTGGTTCTGCTTGTGGGCTTTCATTTACTCAGCCTTGATTTTAGAGAACACCAAGCGGTGTTTGTCAATGCCCTAAGCGAAGTCTTTTCGCTCTTATCCATCGCCACCGACTTTTACGCCCTACCCGAAGAACAAAAAATAGAAGTGCTCAACCACGCCCTAAGCCTAGAGCCCATCTCTTTTTGGGCACTGCTGCCTAAGATCAGCCCCGAGTGCAAACGCTTGCTAGAAGGCTTTTTAACCATGCTGTGGGCGCAACACAAAATCGCCAAACAAGCCTTCTCTAGCGTGATTGTGTCTATGACGACACAGGCAAGCGATTTATTAGCTGTGCTGTGGCTTGTCAAGCAAGTGGGGCTGGAAAAAGACCTTTACATCACGCCCCTCTTTGAAACCATAGAAGACCTAAACCACGCCCCCACGATTTTAAAAGCCCTGCACGCTAACTGCCACTACCAAGCCTATTTACAGGGCATGCAAAACACCCAAGAAATCATGGTGGGCTACTCGGATTCGAGCAAGGATGGGGGGATTTTCGCCAGCAATTACAACCTACACATGGCGATTTGCCAGCTAGTCGCTTTGGGCAAGGAGCTAGGCATGGAGTTTATCTTATTCCACGGACGGGGAGGGAGTGTGAGCCGTGGGGGGGGGAGCTTAGAAGATGCTTTGTTAAACGCTCCCCTTTTTAGCGCACAAAGGGTGTTGAAACTCACCGAACAGGGCGAAACCATCAGCACAAGGTATTTAAACAACACCAGTGCTCTAAACAACCTTTCTAATATCATGGGGGCACTCTTAAAAAAATCCCTTTACGATGAAAAAGGGGTGTCTAAAAACCCCATCAGCCCAAATACCCAAGAGCTCATGCAAAAACTCTCGCAAATTTCTTACACCGCTTACCGCCAGCTCTACACCATGCATGGCTTTTTAGACTATTTCAAACAAGCCACGCCGATCGCCTTTATCCAAGAACTCAATCTAGGCTCACGCCCCGCCAAACGCAAGGAAAGCACACAATTAGAAGACTTGAGGGCGATCCCGTGGGTCTTTGCTTGGACGCAAAATAGAAGCATTTTGCCGGCGTGGTTTGGGGTGGGCAGTGCGCTTAAAAGCGTGGATTTAGCTGACTTGCAAGAATGCTATCTTGAGGGCGGGTTTTTTAAGGTGGTGATCGACAACATCGCCCAAGTACTCTTAAAGGTAGATTTAGACATCGCCAAGCAATACCACGCCTTTGCCAGCGGTGTGCCAAATGCCCAGCACATTTGGGCGCAAATTGAAGGCGAGTTTCACACAAGCCTAGAGCGCATTTTACAAATCCGCCAAGAGGGTGCGCTCTTAGAAAAAGACAATCTCGTGAGGCAGGGGATTTTGTTTAGAACCCCCTACACCAATGCCCTAAATTGCTTGCAAATTGAGCTCATTAAAGTCTTTAAACACAACCCTAGCGAGCAGATCAAACTAGCGGTGCAAAGCACACTCATCGGCATCGCCCAAGGCTTGCGTAACACGGGCTAGGGGTTTTTATGTTTTGGCTTTTGTGGCTTGTGGGCGTGGTGTGCCTGCAAGCTTTAACCATACAAACGATCCAAGACTTGCCATTAAAACAAAAGAGTGGGCACTTTAGTGGCTATGTCTTTTACAAAAACGCCGCCCACCAGCAACTCGTTGTGCAAGGGCACTACCAACTAAGGGGCAACCAGCTCAGCCTACAAGCCCTAGAGCTTCAAAAATTACCCCCAAAGCCTAAAAAGGGCGTACCCACAAAAGACAAGTCCACAACCACGCCCCTAAGGGATCTAAAAGCCACGCAAGATTTGGGGGCGATCTTGCCCGCTAAAATCAACAAAGGCGCACACATTTACTTTAAAGACCCCGACCCTAAAAAAATGGCGCAAATGTTAGGGCTGTCCTACCAAGACTATCTCCGCTTTTCGCCCCAAGAGAGAACCACCTTTTTAAACCCCACCGCCCCACAAAGCACGCGTTTACAACCAAGAGAAGAGAGAGAAGAAAACCCCCAAGATAGAGAGAGCAAAACACACTCAAGAGGTCGTACCTACACACCCAAAACCTACAGCACCAATACACGCTCCAAACGCACGAGCAGTACAAGAACAGGAAGTATAAGAAGCACAGGTACAAGAAGAAGTTTTAGAAGTGATGCAAGTTTAAGGGCTAGAAACACGAGCGCAAGAAGCAGTAGAAGTACCACTCCTAGCCCTACTGACACGAATGCCACAAGGGAAAGAAGCACAAGAAGCTCCACAAGTTCAAGGCGCACCACAAGCACCACACGGGGTATACGCACAACACGCAGGGCAAGTGCAAGAAGTGTAAGTGCTAGCACACGCAGCACAAGAGGCCACATCAGCACACAAAAGGAGAGCCAAAACCAAAACTTTAACCAATATTATAACCAAGCCCAAAACACACAGCCCCAACACTACAACCCCAGCCCAAACCAAAGTTATAACCCCCCAAACCAAAGTTACACTTCAGGCACAAGCGCGCCCACTTACAACCCAAGCCCCACCTACAGCCCAAGTTACATGCCCCTGCCCCTAAATTATCCACAAACCAGCACCACCACGCCAAGCACGCCAAGCCGCCAAACCCCAAATACCCCCACCACGCCCCAAGCCACACAACCCACGCCAAGCACTCTGACAGAAATCCCCAAAGAACCCTCCAAACCCCTAGAAAAAGAACCCCCTAAAAAACCCGAAACCCCAGAAGCCCTAGAAAAACCTAAAGAACCCATAGAGCCCCAAGACACCAAGAAAGAATCCCAAGAAAAGCCCAAAATAGAAAGTAAAAAGTTAGAACCCAACCCCAAAGCCATGCTGGAAGTGCAAACACACTTAGGGATGGGGGGTGCCCAGGAGGAGGCTTGTGGGGTTTGGAGCTATGATGATGCAAAATTGCAGGCCAAACGCCCCAGTGTCATGCGCGCTTTGGATAAAGCCAGCGGGCAACTTTTAGACATCAGCCCTTGCGATTTTAGGGCAGATAGTGCTAGTGGCAAGGGGGAGGGGATCACGCTAAACTATGTAGAATTGCCCCCTGAAGTTGAAGTGCTAGGACCAACCACGAGCATGCACACTTTTATTTTAAGCAAGGCAAATTACAGCGAAAAGTTGTGTTACAAGGCAAAGACCCGCCAGTGTTTACACATTGAGCCAAACACTGCCACAGAGTGGACCAGCACTTACTCCACCACCACCACAAGGACAACTAGGACCTACCAACGCCCCCCACAAGTGGGGCAAACCACTCCCACAGAATACAGCACCACCACCGATGAGGTGAAAGCCCAGAGAAAAACCGACATCAAAAAGAACGACTTGCACTTAAGCCCTAAGTTTTTAGAGTTTGTAGAAGTGTATGAAAAAAAGTATTTGGATAGCCAAGTGGCGCACTCTAAAGAATATTTAGCATGGCAAGATAAATATGTCCGCCCCAAGCAGGGTACTTGCCAAGAATACCAAGTGGAAGAGTTGATTAAGAATAAAAAGGTGCGCCCGAGCATCCACAACACCAGAATCATTTGCGTCAAAAGTGGGGATTACTTACTAGAAGAAGATAAATAAGAAGTTAATTGAACTCAATTTTTTAGAAAATCTTAAGTTTATTAGACTATAATGCGCCCGTTTTATTAAAAAAGTTTAATTTTTATTACTAGTTCTGCCCACAGTTGAACTAAGAGCCTTCAAATTCTGTGTAATTTATGTTCAGCCTTATGAAATTTAGAGCAAGGAGTTTTTGCATCATGCATAAAAGATTACTATCGGCTTTAATAGCCTCTTTGGCGTGCCAAGCGGCTTTAATGGCTAAGGACAAAACCTACACCCTAGGCAAGGTCTCTACAGCCGGACAAAGAGGTAAAACCGATTACTCAGGGCATGTCAATCTAGGCTACAGCGGAATCACGGCTCCTAAAAGTTGGCAAGATGAAGAAGTGAAAAAATACACCGGTAGCCGCACGGTGATCTCTAACAAACAACTCACCCAGAGTGCCAACCAAAGCATTGAGGAGGCCTTGCAAAATGTCCCGGGCATGCAGGTGAGAAACACCACTGGCGTGGGGGCGATGCCTAGCATCCAAATCCGTGGCTTTGGGGCCGGAGGCTCAGGGCACAGCGATGCCACTTTAATGTTGGTGAATGGGATTCCCGTCTATATGGCGCCTTACTCACACATCGAGCTAGACATCTTCCCCGTTACCTTCCAATCCATCGATCGCATCGATGTGATCAAGGGCGGGGGGAGTGTGCAGTATGGCCCCAACACCTATGGCGGGATCGTGAACATTATCACCAAGCCCATCCCCAAGCATTGGGAGAGTCAAGTGGCTGAGAGAACCACTTTTTGGGCTAAGGCGAGGAATGCTGGCTTTGCTGCCCCTCCTGGCAAAACCGGCAATCCCTCTTTCCTCAGCTCTTTGGGCAATGACATTCTTTACAATACCTATGTGAGGAGTGGGGGGATGATCAACAAGCACTTTGGCGTACAGGCGCAGGCTAACTGGGTAGATGGGCAGGGCTTTAGGGACAATAGCCCCACCAATATCCAAAACTATTGGCTGGATGGAGTCTATGACATCAACGAGAACAACGGCATCAAAGCCTACTACCAGTACTATGATTTTAAGATTGCCCAGCCCGGGAGCCTAAGCGCAGAGCAGTACCAAGAAAACCGCTTCATGAACGGACGCCCTTACAACTCCAAAGGGGGGCGTTCCCAGCGCTTTGGCATTGTGTATGAAAACCGCTTTGGCGACTTAGAAAGAGTGGGCGGGACATTTAGTTTCACCTACTATGGGCAGTTCATGACTAGGGATTTTCAGGTGAGCTCTAGCTACAACAGCGCGAACATGGTCACTTGTTACAGCGCAGCAAGCTGTGCAGCCCAGGGACTTAGTGGCTATAACCTAGCCGTGCCCTACTATGCCACAAACTACAATGGCTGGGGAGAGGTGGAAAACCCTGTGCGTTCCATCAACAACGCCTTTGAACCCAAGGTCAATTTAGTTGTCAACACTGGTAAGGTTAAGCAGACTTTCATCACTGGTTTGCGTTTCATGACCACCACCTTTTTGCAACGCCAATACATGAACACCAATGATTGTCCAACTATAAAAAGCGGAGAGGGGGCGGGCTTTTTGTGTGACGGAGCCAATGTCATGAGCGGCTGGGAACCCCACATCAAGCATGGGCTATACAAAAACTGGAACGATTGGCGCAACAATTACACCGCCGTGTATTTGAGCGATCGCATCGAGACTTGGAATGGGCGCTTTTTTGTGGTGCCTGGTCTACGCTATGCTTTGGTGCAGTATCAAAATGAAAATGCAGCTAATTGGGCCACCATTCCGCAAGCTGTCTTGAAAAAAATTGCCCACATGAACAACTGGATGCCCTCGACCAATATTGGTTTTATCCCGGTGCAGGGCGATCACACACTGCTCACCTACTTTAACTACCAACGCTCCTATGTGCCGCCCCAATTAGATGTCTTGAGCTATGGTGGAGCAGAGTACTTTACCCAGCACTTTGATGAGGTAGAGGCAGGCGCGCGCTATACCTATAAAAGCAACTTTAGTTTTAACGCCGACTATTTCCGCATTTGGGCTCGCGATTTTGCCACAGGGCAATATTCTATTTACACCAGCGGGCCTATGAAGGGCAATGTGCGCCCCGTCAATGGCTACTCACAAGGTGTGGAGCTGGAAATGTATTACCGCCCCATTAAGGGCTTGCAACTGCATGCTGCCTTTAACTACATTGACACGCGCGTTACAAGCCATGGACCTTTAACAGACTTAAATGGCGATGTGTTGCCCGGGACAAGCTATAACAAGCACTTCCCCTTTGTGAGCCCTTATCAGTTCATCTTGGATGCGCGCTACACTTACCGCAAAACCACCTTTGGTTTGTCTAGCTACTTTTATAGCCGGGCTTATAGTGGCATTAGCAACAGCGCGGCAGGGGGCTATTATGGCACGCAGTACTACAGCGGTGGCGCTAACTTTGAGAGTGTGTTAAACAGCGGTTATCAATGTGCAGCCTGGTGTATGACCCAACATGAGGGGATGTTGCCTTGGTATTGGGTGTGGAATATCCAAGTGAGCCAAGTCTTTTGGGAGAGCGGACGGCATAAAATTGTGGGGAGTTTACAGGTCAACAATATCTTTAACATGAAGTATTTCTTCACGGGGATTGGCTCTAGCCCTGCAGGCTTACAACCCGGCCCCGGGCGCTCTGTTACAGCGTATTTGAGCTACACTTTTTAGAATTTTGGAGGGGATTAGGATATTTAGGCTATAATGGGGCCTAAATTTCATCAGCAAAGGCTATCCATGTTGCGATCTCTTTATAGCGCCACTACCGGAATGTTAGGCCAACAAACCCACATTGACACCACTTCTAACAACATTGCCAATGTCAACACCGTGGGCTTTAAACGCCAAAGAGCGGACTTCAACGACCTTTTTTACCAAGCTTTGCAATACGCCGGCACTTCCACCTCGGATACCACAAAATCGCCCAATGGGATCGAAGTGGGGCTGGGGGTACGCACTTCTAGCGTGACCAAGATGTTTTCTCAAGGCAGCCCTAAAGAGACTGAAAATAATTTAGACTTAGCCATCACGGGCAAGGGCTTTTTTCAGATCCAAATGCCTGATGGCTCGACAGCCTATACCCGCGCGGGCAACTTTAAAATTGACGATCAGGGCAATATGGTGACGACTGAGGGCTACCCTCTCATTCCCCAAATCACTTTCCCCCAAGACACCACCCAAATTAGCATTGGCGTAGATGGCACAGTGAGCGTAACTCAGGGCAATGCCAGCACTTCTAATGTGATCGGGCAGATCACTTTAGCTAATTTTATCAACCCCGCCGGCTTGCACGCCTTAGGCGATAATTTACTCGCCGTAACCTCCGCCAGCGGCCCGGCGATTGTGGGCAATCCTAATGGAGATGGTTATGGGCAATTGCGTCAAGGCTTCTTGGAGTTGAGCAATGTGCGCTTGGTTGAGGAGATGACCGACTTGATCACCGCCCAAAGGGCATATGAGGCCAACTCTAAGACGATCCAAACCGCAGATAACATGTTGCAGACGGTCAATAGCCTAAAACGCTAGAGTTTTGAAAGGGAGGGTTGTTTTTTTGGTTTTATGTTTTTATTCCTCTGTGTTAGAGCGCGGGGGCTGTTTGATTTTGTGTGGTTTTTATGTTTTATGTTTTTGGATTTTTGCTCCTCTGTTGCCTTCAAGCCGCTGCAAGCCCTTTATATCCCTCTTTGCTAGATGTCCCCACACCTTTAGTTCCCTATAAAAAACAATACATTAACCTGCTCTCTGAAAACGATGCCTATGTTTATCCGGCCGATCGCTACTACAGCGCAGGAAATCGTATCAGCTACACGAGTAAAGAATATAATTTTTGGGGTGCGGCTTATGCACACTCTTGGATGGCCTGGAGTCGTTATTTAACCTTGATGATCCACTCCCCTAAAATGACTCGTTTTAATGTGAGCATGACTCAGACCATGTACACGCCACACTTAAATAGCCATACTAGCGAAGCGATCGTTGTGGGCGATCACCTCTATGCGGGTTGGTTAAGAGCTAGTCTTGCCCTCTTCCAACGCGCCCCGCATGCCCTCGAGAGAATCTTGATTTCTCTAGGCACAGTGGGGCCCAATTCGATGGCCGGACAAACCCAAAATTGGTTGCATGGGCTATGGGGTGATAAAACCTTTCAAGGTTGGCATAACCAATTGCGCGATGAATTCATCTTCCAATTCAATTACCAGTGGCTGTATCAAGTCTATATCCTCAAAACGCGTTTTTTTAGCATGGATATTCTGCCCGCTGTGGACATTGCCCTGGGCAATGCCATCACCCATGTACGCCTCGGTTCGCTTCTTAGATTTGGGTATAACCTAGACACAGATTTTGGACCGAATAAAATTGGATCTCTTTTTAGCGGAGGGCAACCTTTTAGCAACCGCTTTTCTTTTTACTTTTTCATAGGGGCTAGCGGGAGTTACCAACCTATCGATATTTTTATCCAGGGCAATAGCCCTCAAACTAGAGGGATCACCCATCTACCCGATGCACTCTATGCTGTAGAGGGTGGGTTTGCTCTGCTTTATCGAGGATTTCGTCTGTCCTTCATTGCCACCAACTTGAGCAAGGGATTTGAGGAGCAACCCTTAAGCCACAATATCGGTACTGTTGAACTTGATATCGCCTTTTAAAAGAGGGATGCTTGATCAAACTCCAAATCACACCACGCCCAATACTCTCTTAGCTAAACTAGCGGGATCGATCTGTAAAGATCGCTCCACGAGGGCAATGTTGCCATGTGTGGGGTACAAGTCGGCGATTTCAAAACTTTCCACATACAACCCGCCTACAAACTCTAACAACGCGCTCCCCACACCTCCCATCAAATACGAATCGCTAAAGACATAGATTTTAGAGTATCTAGGCAAAATCTCCTTCAATGCGCCATCTAGGGGCTTTAAAAAACATAAATCGAGCAAAGCCACTTTGAGCCCCTGAGCCTCTACGAGTTTTAAGGTTTCATACGCCCGCCCCACCCCATTGCCATAGCCCACAAATAAAATATCCCCTTCTGGCTTTAGAAACGCGCACTGCCCCCACACATAGGGCTTGGATTCAAAGACCCCCTCTTCTAGCAAAAACGCTCCCCGTGGGTAGCGGAAAGCACATGGCCCTGCTGTGTGTTCTTTAGCAAAGTGTATCGCCTGTTGCAAAGTGGCGTTGTCCCTTGGGGCTAGTAGGGTCATGTTAGGGATAGGGCGCAAATAGGCAATGTCTAGCAGGCCTTGGTGGGTTTCGCCATCTTCACCCACAATTCCGGCACGATCGATGGCAAATTTTACGGGTAAAGACATGATCCCTACATCGTGCACGATCTGATCAAACGCCCTTTGTAAAAAGGTGGAGTAAATGCTCACAAAGGGTTTAAAGCCCTCTTTGGCTAAAGCTGCCATAGAAGTTACGGCGTGTTGCTCAGCAATGCCGACATCCCAAAACCTCTCAGGGTAGCTGTCTATGAGTTTGCCAAGCCCTGTGCCCCCGGGCATAGCCGCCGTAACCCCCACGATTTTATCATCAAGGCTTGCTAGCTCAAAAAGGGTCTTTGAGTATATTTGTGTGGGGTTAGCAATTTTGGGCGCACTTTTAAGGCTTTGCCCCGTTTTTAAATCAAAGGGCCCCACGCCATGCCATTTTTCATACTTCCCCTCTGCCATCTTATAGCCCTTGCCCTTCGTGGTTTGGGCATGGATGATTAGGGGGGTTTTGGTGTCTTTGGCCAATTTTAAGGCTTGGGTGATCGCCTCTAAATCGTGCCCGTCAATGGGCCCCATATAGCTGATGCCCAGCTCTTCAAAGAAAATCCCCGGGGTGATGAGCTTTAAGGACTCTTCAAAGCGGTTGGCTAGATAATTCACCCCCTCGGGCATAGACTTTAAAACGCTCTTGATTTTGTCCCTAAAGGATTGGTAAAGGGGGCGTGCCATGAGTTGCGATAAAGCGTTGCTGATCGCGCCTATGGGTTTGGCGATGCTCATCTCATTGTCATTGAGCAAGATCACCAGGGGGTATTTGCGATCGCCTAATTCATCTAGGGCCTCATAGGCTAGCCCTGCGCTAAGACTGCCATCACCAATCATTGCAACGGGTACTTCACTCTTGCCCTTTAAAGCGTAAGCCTTAGCCACACCCACCCCTACAGATAAAGCCGTGGAGCTGTGTCCGGCGATGAAGTAATCATAGGGCGACTCACTGGGACGCACAAACCCGCTAAGCCCGTCCATTTGGCGCAAGGTATCAAAGGCTTCAAAGCGTCCCGTTAAGAGTTTATGGGCATAAGCTTGGTGGCTGGTGTCAAAGATGAAGGTGTGTTTATCCTTGTCAAACACGCTGTGCAAACCCACAATGAGTTCAATCGCCCCGAGTGAGGAACTTAAGTGCCCTCCGTGTGCGCTCACCACTTCTAAAATCCGCCCTCTAAGCTGGGCGCACACTTGCTCTAAATGGGGCAAATCTCGCTGATAAACTTCTAGGTCCATGCTTTGTATTTATGCCTTTAAATTGTCTAACACGCTCTCTTTCAAATTCTTATAGCGTGTCATTAAATTACCATCGATGTTGCCCTGTGAGCTGGTGATCAAAACCCCGCCCTTGGCGATCGCATCGCTGGGTTCTAGCTTGATTTTGGGTAGGTCTTTAAGATTTTGGGAGAGATAGGGGTAGTCTAAAGTGTTGACCTTCACACAAATGTCGGTCGCGTCCATGATGTTCTTTAAGAGCTCTTTGGCTAAGGCCAGTGCGACCTCTTGGCTCTTTTCCTCCACTTCTTTAACGATCACCTCTTTGGCGATCTCTACGGCGATGGCGCTGAGTTCCTTTTCTAGGGCTTCTAGGTGGCTTTGGGATTGTTGCATTTTTTGGTCAATAGCAGTGAGCGATTGCAGGAGGTGAGTCTTTTCTTCGTCAATGCTTGCGCTTAAGTCCTCTTTGGCCTTTTGCTCGCCCTCCTTAAAGCCTATTTTATAATTGTCCTCTCTGGTTTGTTGTAAGAGATTTTGGTTTTCCTCTTGGCTCTTTTCAAACTGCATTTGGAGTTTGGCAAGCTGGCCTGAGAGTTCATCGGTTTTTTTGAGTAGGCACTCAATGAGATCGTTTTCTAGCTGGATGGAGCGCTCGAGATGTGCGTCCTCTTGGGGGGGCTCGGGCTGCTCTTTTTTGGGCTTTTTCTCCTCGGGCTCTTCAGCGGCGATTTCAGCGAAAGATTTAAAGGTGTAGCGCTTGATTGTGTGCTTGTCAAGGTCCTCTTTGGGGATTAAATTCTCATCGCTAAAGTTATTCAACGATATCTTCCTCTCCGCCCATTTGGATCACACCTTTTTCGGCGAGCGATTGGACAATCTCGATGATTTTGCGCTGTGCGGACTCCACATCTTTGATTTTCACCGCGCCCAAATAGGCCATTTCCTCAATGAATTGGTCGCTCGCACGGCTACTCATGTTGCTTAAAAACTTCGTTTTTAGCTCTTCTGTGGAAGTCTTGAGCGCCAAAGTGAGGTCTTTTTTATCCGCAATTTTAAGGATTTCACGGATGGCGAAATTGTCAAGGGTGCTGATGTCTTCAAAGGTGAACATCATCTCTTTAATGTCATTAGCTAGTTTGGCATCGATGTTTTCGATGCGTGCCAAAGTGGTTTTGGCCGCTTTTTGGCCTAAGCGGTTAAAGATTTCGGCCACCGCGCGCGTACCACCCACTTCGACTTTATAGCTAGTGAGGGCCTCTAATTTATTCTCTAAGACCGTAGAAACCCGTTTCACCACTTGGGGCGAAATGTCGCCTAAACTTGCCATTCTAATGCTCACCTCAGCTTTCATGTCATCGGGGAAAAAGCTCAAAGTTTCGGCAGCATTGGCCGATTCCATGTGCGCTAAAATCAGGGCGATGGTTTGGGGGTGTTCGTTGATGATGAAGTCGGCAAGTTGCTGGGGTTTGATGCGCCCCAAGTAAGAAAAGTTTTTCTGGGTTTGCAAACTGCGACTCAGTTTCTCCAAAATGATCTTGGCTTGCTCGGGACCTAGAGCCTTGATTAAAATCTCTCTGGCGTACTCTAAACCGCCACTATTAATGTACTGGTTGGATTGCAAAATGGCAAAAAACTCTTCTAGAACCGCCGCCCCGATGGCCTTGTCTGTGCCATTGAGCTGCACGATTTGCTTGCTGATCTCGGTGATCGAATCCACATCCAAATGGCGTAAAATCCCCGCTGTCGCCTCCTCGCCCACTTGAATCAACAAAATAGCGATCTTTTCAGACATGGTGAATTCATCTAGTTGCGTTTTCTGTCTAGGGGTTAGTTTAGCCATTAGTTGCCTTTGGTGTTGGTGATTGCGACCTCATCCTTAATCAAAAGTTTAAACAAAGACGCAATCTCCTCGGGTTTCTCTTTAAGGGAGTTGCTCACCCTTTCAAGCATAATATCATACTTGACATCCTCTTCATTAAAGCTCGCGCTAAGCCCCAATTGATCCTCCACTTTTTTGCGTATTTCTCCAAAACGGTCAATCTCTTCATCATCCTCTTCATCCATAGCAAAGAGAGATTGTACCTTTTCTTCCTCATCCGGGTGAATCTCAAGCATGCGTTGGCTGAAGGGCGTGATGACCTTTTTGTAAAAGACAAACAACACCAATCCCACAATGAGGTATTTGAGCAAGGATGAGAAGGGTCCTAGTATTTTCTCTGTAGTGGCCACAACCTTCTCATATGCACTCATGGGCACATATTTGGCAGATTTGCCATTAAACTCAAAATTGCTGACCGTCACCGCATCGCCTCTAGCTTTGTTGTAGCCGATCGCTTGTTTGACTAAAGCGTCGATCTTTTCCATTTCATCGGTGCTTAGGGCAACATATTCAATACTCTCTCTGCCATTTTTATCCACTTTTTGGTATTTACCATCCACCACTACAGCGGCATTTAGGCGGGTTAGAACCCCAAATTCTCCCTTGATCTCGCTCACGGTTTTGCCCACTTCGTAGTTTGTGGTGTTTGTGGATTTCTCGTATTTCTCTCTTTCTGCGCCATTCAAGCCTTGCACGGGCCCGATATTGCTCACCACCCCGGGCACCCCGCCCACTTGCTTTTTAGGCAAGCCCTCCTTTTTTTCCTCCATCGTTTGCTCGCTGCGCACGACATTGTTGGGGTCAAAGGTTTCTTTAGTGCTTTTCTTTTGGCTAAAGTCAAATTCCGCACTCACCTTAGCCACGACCTTATCGTGCCCGCCCACAATGGGGGCTAAAATATTGGCGATTTTATTTTCTAGGATGTTTTCAAAGTTTTGTTTGTAGTGCAGCTGGGCTTGGGCGAGTTCTCTCGTGGTGTCTAGTTCATCGTCTTCACCCAAAGGTTCGCCATTTTCATTGACCAACTTGACATTTTCCACCGTGAGCTTGGGCACAGAGGCGGCGATTAAATTTTTAATGCCTAGAATCTGTTTAGGCAACAAGCGCATGTTGGGCTTGATTTTAAGCATCACCGAAGCCGTGGGGGGAATCTCACGGCTCACAAACACGCTGTCTTTGGGGATAGCGATGTGGACATCGGCTTTTTCAATCGGTACA